>NZ_JACARO010000020.1 GCF_013386585.1 Pseudomonas sp. P7548
AGAGGTGTAAAAGGGACAGGATAAGGGGAGTGGGGCGGATGGACAATGCGCGTTGGAACACCAACGCGCTCAGCCGTGGAGATTCAGTTTGGGGATGCCTCATCTTTAGTTGCCGGGGTTATCTGTTTGACCAGCCAAAGGCCAAGGTCAGATATGGAGTACGTCACAGGCGCTTTCGTGGGGGAGAATTGAATATCTATTTCTGGTGAGTTGTTGCTGATGAACGAGTCGTTCAGAAGCCCTTTGGCAATAAGATCTGATACGCAAGACTTAATCAACATAGGGTCCAGATCGCTGGGCAGCAGGTCTTCAATTGCACGCGTGGCGAGTGAGAGCTTCCTGCCCACAGAAAACATACCGTTGCCAGTTCCTGTGTCGTGAAGTTTTTGTGCTTCTGAAAGCACCAGGAAATGAATATCTTCCAGATCACGTACGAGGCGAAGGGTTTGAGAGGTCGCATCCCAGTGACTTGTTTTCTGGTTCCAGAGATTGCCCAGGATGGATGCAAAAACTCGGATTTTCTCTTCACTCAGTGATTCATTGATAGCGTTGAGAGAGATGCGCAGTGCAGGGATGAGGTCTGGCGAATCCGAAGGTGTGGAAAGTGGCACGCGTTTTTCAAGCTCGGCAATGAGCTGGCGGAGTTGTCGCAGCTCAAAGTCCAATGCCTTTTTAGACAGGTAGCGGTCAACAAACCCAAGACCGCTTGAATTCAGAATGACGCACAATGGCGTCCATAGCGGGTGATCGTTCTCATAGATGTAGCCAATTTTTTCAATTAGCGTTGCATTGTCGAGTTTGGACAGGTCCATTCCTTTTCCCTTAGTCGACGCATCAAAATCGATACAGTCAGTCAAAAAATTCCATACCTGCATACGGCTGGCGTCGGCATTGCTCAAGCCTTGAAGCCAAGCTGCCTACGTGCAGTTCCAGGCGATGCCCATCGGGGTCCAAAAAATAGAACGAGTTGCCCTCGCTCGAATTGGATTTCCACTCAATCACGTTACGAAGCCGCAAGTCAGCGGTGACTGCTTCAAAATCATCTTGCCCCACTGAAAACGCATAGTGGGTGTAATCAGGTGGCTTTTGCGCCGCACGGCGCTCGTCTAACGATAGGCAAAGCCATAGATCACCAAGGGACAGATAAGCCCCCGTGTCCCAGCGCGCAGCCAGCCTGAAACCGGGTAAAGCCACATAAAACTCGATACTGCGAGGGAGGTTCACCACCGCCAACGTAAGATGATTCAAGCCAGTTAACATAAACTTCTATCCAGAGCCAGTCCGCTAGAACGGTTGAGGGTATCAATATCGAGGGGCCTAACGTGCTTGAAGTGCGCTGAGTTCAACTTGCAGGTAGCTCATCCCACAAGTTGAACGTGTGCTGCTTCGCAGTACCATCAAGTGCCCCGAAGACGAGTTCCACCCTGGTCGTTGGCTTTTGTAGAAAAGCCAACCCTTGAATATGCGCAAGGATAAAGGCGAATAGCGCCTTGGCATCGGGACCTTGAAAGACTGCCTCGCAGTCGCCGCCATCGATTGCCATGTCGTCGCTATCAAATCGGCCGACGCCACTGCTGGCGAGTTGGGGCTGCAGGTTCTCGATAAATGTGCACCAAGGGCTGATGTCCCTGATGGTATGGGTGAAATACAGGATTAGATGTTGCATTGGGCGCCTCCTGTGTCACTGAGGGTGCCCAATATCAAACCGTCACAATGTTTCATTGAATAGAGGTCACGAAGCAGGAATCAACGCCGACAGGGGTGGGCGGGAGAGCATTGACCAGCATGACGGCGTTGTCACCACAGTTGAGAAAAACCAGGAAGTCCCCGGATTCAAACTGGACTTTAAATCCGACTAGCCTGGGTGCCTTCCCGCAAAATGAGTCGAGTATTCCCTCTACCTCACTGATCATCTCGCCTTCGAGGCAAGGTATCGATAGCGTTGCCAGGAGGTCTTCTCTTTTCCAGGCACAGGTCACATCAGGCTCTATCTCAAAAGCAGCGGGTGTGTCGGTGGGATATAAGTCAGCGCCTACACTTTCACCGTCACTCAAGAGGTACATGGATAGTATTTCTTGTTCGCCGAAACGCCACTCAATAGGGTCAATATCTCCTAAGGTTTTTTCATCGGCAAAATAATACTGGTCATACACAAGCCCACTGAGTCGCTTACCTTTCAGCAAACGTGCGTTGTGCAGGTCCTGCGCGGTTCTCGTGAAGGAAAAGGTGTGGCGCAAAGCCATTATTGTCTCCAGGGCTGCAGTCAGCAAAAGAGCGGCCTAAACCGCTCCCCTATTATTTGATGATCAATTTCGCTTGTAACCACTGGTGCGCATCAACTTCCCTGATGAGTCAAACAAAAAACCGACGGTGATATTGTTTTCAACTTCGTAAAGGTAAACGTATCGACCGTCCGGGTTGTGGTTTTCATCAACGGGTGCTCCCAGGCAGCCTTTAATTTGCTCAGACGTTGCCTCGCCTGCCTTATAGTCGCCAATCTTTTTAGGGCAGTTTGCAGAGGCGGCAGCACTGGGTTGTCGCATCTTTTCAATCATAAAGTTCGCGCTACCCAAGCCGGTTTCGCTGAACGTCATCAAAAACGGTGTGCGAGTGCCCTTGGAGTCAACAATCCACATTTCTTGCCATGCTTGAGCACCGGGGGTGCCCTCAGGCTGCCGAACGACGGATTTCACTATTTTTGTTTCCGAGGTAAACGCAGCTTTACCCAGTATGTTTTGCAGGCCAGCTGTTGCATCAGAGACCAGTTTTTCATTCGCCAGTGTGCCCTCACTGGCAACGTTTGGCTTGATGGCTGAGGCCGGCTCCAACTGCGCTGAGGTTTGGCAGCCGGACAATATGAAGGCAAAAACGATGGCGGCGAGCGTTACACGCATTTAATCACTCCCTGACTAAGATGGGCTTACCAGATGGCCTGGTAGCCTTGGCGATAATATCTATAGGCCATTACTGCGTCTAATGCCTGCGCGCAACCGAAAAATACCTATCAGTAGGGGCAACCTCAAATCGAACGCTGATTGACCCGTGCCATCAGTTGCTCCGCCGTTTCCTTGCGCTCCGAATAACGGTCCACCAGAAACGCCTGTTGACCACGCAACAGTAGAGTGAATTTCACCAGTTCCTCCATCACGTCAACGACGCGGTCGTAGAACGGTGACGGTTTCATCCGTCCGGCCTCATCGAACTCCATGTAGGCCTTGGGCACCGAGGATTGGTTGGGGATGGTGAACATGCGCATCCAGCGCCCCAGCACGCGCAGTTGATTGACCACGTTGAAGGACTGGGAGCCGCCACACACTTGCATCACCGCCAGGGTCTTGCCTTGGGTTGGGCGAACGGCGCCCAGCTCCAGGGGAATCCAGTCGATTTGCGCCTTGAACACGGCCGACATTGCGCCATGACGTTCGGGCGAGCACCACACCTGACCTTCAGACCACAGCACCAGTTCGCGCAACGCTTGCACCCTGGGATGTTCCACCGGGGCATCGTCTGGCAGGGGCAAACCGCTGGGGTTGAAAATACGCACCTCGGCGCCAAAGTGCTCCAGCAGGCGCGCGGCTTCTTCAACCAGAAGGCGGCTGAAGGAGCGCTCGCGGGTCGATCCGTACAACAACAGGATGCGTGGTTTGTGGCCTGATGCTGGCAGGTCTGGGAACAGGCCAGGGTCGAGGTTGGGCAGGTGTTCTGACATGAGGCCTCCTTCAGAGTGTGCCGATTCGATCGAGCTCAGACTTGAGCTGGTCGCGGTTGAGCTGGGCAAAGGGCAGTTCGAGGAAGGCTTTGCAGCGTTGTTCGATGGTCGCCAGTGTCGAGCGGAACGCGGCCTCGATTTGCGCGTCATCGCCGTGCACGTCGGACGGGTCTTCCAGCCCCCAATGGGATTTCAACGCCGGGCCGAAATACACCGGGCAAGCTTCGCCGGCCGCCTTGTCGCAAACGGTGACGACGATGTCTGGCGGGTTGTCCTCAAAGGCGTCGTTGCCTTTGCTGTGCAAGCCGTCGATCGAGATGCCGGCCTGCTGCAAGGTCGTCAGGCTGCGGGGCAACACCTGGCCCTTGGGGAAACTGCCGGCGCTCACCGCTTCAAAGCCAGCGGGGGCCAGGTGGTTGAACACGGCTTCGGACAGGATGCTGCGGCAGCTGTTGGCCGTGCACATGAACAGGACTCGCATAGGGTGCTCCTTTCGCTTGGGGCGGCTATCAAAGGCTCAGGCGCAGGGCCAGGGCCGAGAGGGTGATCAACAGAACCGGAAGGGTCAGCAGGGCGCCGACCTTGAAGTAATAACCCCAGGTGATGCGCATGCCTTTGCGCGCCAGCACGTGCAGCCAAAGCAGTGTGGCCAGGCTGCCGATGGGGGTGATTTTCGGGCCAAGGTCGCAGCCGATGATGTTGGCGTAGATCATGGCCTCGCGAACAATGCCCTCCGCTCCGCTGGCCTCAATCGACAGCGCGCCGATCAACACGCTTGGCATGTTGTTCATCACCGACGACAGCAACGCCGACAGCAGGCCGGTGCCAAGGGTGGCGGCCCACAGGCCTTGCCCGGCCAGGTGATCCAGCAGCCGGGCGAGCCAATCGGTCAGGCCGGCGTTCTTCAGGCCGTACACCACCAGGTACATGCCCAGCGAGAACACCACGATCTGCCACGGGGCTTCGCGCAACACCCGCCGCGTCGAGATCCTGTGGCCCTTGGCGGCGACCGCGAACAGCAAGGCCGCGCAAGCTGCCGCGACGGCGCTGACGGGAATGCCCAGCGGTTCGAGTGCGAACAGGCCGACCAGCAGCATCAACAACGTCCAGCCACCGACGATGAAGGTTGCGCGGTCACGAATGGCGGCTTTTGGTTCTTGCAACGCCTCCAGCGCATAGCACTGCGGAATGTCGCGACGGAAATACACCAGCAGCACCAGCAAGGTCGCGGCGACGCTGACCAGGCTTACCGGCACCATCACCGAGGCGTACTCGTTGAAACCCAGCTCGAAGTAGTCGGCGGAGACGATGTTCACCAGGTTGGACACCACCAGCGAAAGGCTGGCGGTGTCGGCGATGAACCCGGCTGCCATGACGAACGCCAAGGTCGCGGCGGGGGAAAAGCGCAACGCCAGCAGCATCGACATCACGATGGGCGTGAGGATCAGCGCCGCGCCATCATTGGCAAACACGGCGGACACGGCAGCGCCCAACAGGACGCAGAAGGCGAACAACCGATAGCCGCTGCCTTTCGCCCAGCGCGCCACATGCAGCGCGGCCCATTCGAAGAAACCGGCCTCATCCAGCAACAGGCTGATGATGATCACCGCGATAAAAGTGGCAGTCGCATTCCAGACGATGGCCCATACCGTCGGGATATCCTGCAGCGACACCGCGCCCACTGCCAGCGCGATCAGCGCACCGACCGAGGCGCTCCAGCCAACGCCGAGGCCCTTGGGTTGCCAGATGACGAGTACGAGGGTGAAGACAAAAACAGCCACGGCGACAAACATTGAATACTCACTCGATCAGGGGTCAGCAGCAGGCCGCTTCGCGCACGGGGCGCCCATTCATGTTTTGCAGGCGTGAAGCGTTGCCCTTGAGCCAGCCAGCGTTGGCCTTGGACGTCACCTGCAGAACCTCGTGAACCCACTCGGGCAGGTCTGGATTGAGGCGGTAATAGACCCACTGGCCCTGGCGGCGATCCAGCAATAACCCGCTGCTGCGCAGTTGGGCGAGGTGGCGGCTGATTTTCGGCTGGCTGTCGTCGAGCGCACACATCAACTCGCAGACGCACAGCTCACCTTGATCGGCAATCAGCAGGGTGGCCCGCACGCGGGTCTCGTCGGACAGGCACTTAAAGACTTCGGGAGGGGTGATCATGGCGTACTCGTAACATGTGGATAAACGAATATACGGATATCCATATATTAAGATCAAGTACGAAATTCGCTGAGAGCCTGCCTTTGATCGGTGAGGGGGGGAGCAAAAAAACTCAGGGCCTTGAATCCCATGTGTCAATCGAGAAAACTCCACCGCACAATTTGAGGAGGCGACAATGCAAGGAACAGCGTTTCAAATCGTGCGAATCGACCAGATCCACGAAATAGTTTCGCCTACCGTGGACGCACTTCTGCTGCCATCGGGTTTCGAAGTTCAAGGCCCATTGTCCTGGGTGCGCAGTGCTGACGCCCCCATCCGGCAGATCTTTCGCCTGGCGCAGTGGAAGGGCGGTGCGCTCGCGCCTTCATGGGGGTTGTCCCTGGATTTTGTCCCGCACCTGTCCGGCAATGACTTCAAGTGGCACAGGACTGTGAAGTCGGCGCGACCTGACCTGACGTTTGATGTGCGTGATCGGGCGCTTGATATTTCCTATAGCTACGGGCCCGAAACCATCGCCAAGTGCGCACCCGATATCCTCAGGGCAGTTATTCCAACCGCAGAATCCTTCTGGAACTCGGCGCGTTCGATAGCTGACCTGCCCAGTGCTTTTGAGCGGGTCAGGCAGCATCTGTCGACAGGCGGCTTGGGCTTTTACAACTACACGCAACACCCGCTTGCCTACGCTTTTGTGCTGGCCAGGAACGGCAAGCCCGATGCTGCTGAACAAGAGTTTCAGCGCTACTCACCGCGTCTTTCAGCGGCGGCGCAAAAGAAGCTTCGCACGCTGTTCGTTGATGCAGGGGGTTACCCAGGGGCGAGTGATTAACCGAATGAATCACCCACGTTGAAGCGTCTTTTGAATGGCCTTCAGTACCGCAGCGATGTGCCAGGTTTCAGGTCCGATGGCCGTGGCGCCTTTCGGTTCTGAAACCAATTCAATGTCCGTTGCTATCCCTTCCTCAGCCAGCAAGCACTTGGCCTCTTCCAGGTGTCGGTGTATGCCCGTCAACCACTGGCGACCCGTAACCGAAAGGAGAGCGAAGCTCTCGGTGTAAGAGCACGACAGCGTTTGCCGCAACTTGATCACCAAAGCTTTGTCCACACGAGAGAACGTCGGGCACAGCACATAGCTATTGCCGGCGGCAGCCTGCAGATGCCTCTTGTCATACAGGTATTGGTCCACCGTAAAGCAACTGGCTACCGTCTCCAGCGCCCCGGTGTGTACGTCCACTAGGTGCGCGTTGACGCCGACGTAGCAGTACTCGGTTTTGCCGTGCAGCACGCATTCTTCGGTATTGCAGCGCACCACCCAGTAGTCGCGGTCGGCAGAGAGTTCGCAGAACGCAATGGCAAATCGCTCCGGGCGACCCTCTCTGAAGGAGCCTTCATGAAGGTCAAGGACGATAGCGCTGGCTTGTTGTGCGGATAGCATCTGGATACTCAGGTGATCATTTTGAAGGTTAAGGTCACGGAAAACTTACTTCAATTTTTCCACCACCACGTTCGTGGTTTCAATTTCGATATCGCCGAAATCACCTTCCAGGATCAGTACATTGTCTGCAAGGCTGATGCCCTCCAACTCTCCAAGGTCAGCGCGGGCGTGCAAGTTCAATGCGCCAAGCCGGATAGCCAGCTTAAGTCCATCGTCGTTCCAGGCCCTCAACTTGCAACAAGCACCGTCTTGCAAGCGGACGGTCATTTCAAAGAAACGATGGGCTTGGTCAATAGAGATCGACAGGATGTTGCTTTCTTCCAGGGCTTGAATGTTCATCGGCAGGTCTCTTTCGTTTGACGGCATTCTGCTGGAAACCCACGGGTCAGTGCTGAGAAACCGCCAACTCAGCGCTATCTTCCTTGGCCCGCGTCGCCCGCACCGCCATCACCAGCGCCAGCATCGGCGCCAGGGTAAACACCGCGAACAACCAGCGCGCCGCATTGGCGACACCCGCATCGCCGGCTGCGTCGTTGATGCCCGCCATATTGGATATCACACCCGCCAATGCCGCGCCCAGCGCCATGGCGAACAGTTGCAGCGTGGTGATCGACGACGCGGCGGTGTCCTGGTCCTGGTCCTGGGCCGACGCGACTTGCAGGATGCGTGTCAGCAAGTGCGGCCAGCCCAGGCCGATACCGAACCCCACCAGGAACAGCCCAATGCAAATGGGCGCCAGCAGCGTCCACTCACCTGCACTGGTCACCGGCGTGGTGATGGCCAGTATCACCAACCCGGCCACGATCAGCAGCGGCCCTGCAAGGATGGCGCGATGGGCGCCGCGCCCGGTCCAGCCGGAGCTGAGGATCTCCGACACCGTCCAGCCTGCCGCCATCAACGCCGCCATGTAGCCGGCCACCAGCGGTGATTGGCCGTGCAGGTGCTGCAGGAAATACGGCATGAAAATCTCGCTGCTCATGCCGATCACCAGCAGGCAGGTGGTGGCGTAGAGCGCGCAGAGCGGGGTGCTGAACTTCAGCGCATCCCTGGGCAGCAGTCGCACAGCGGCGCGGGACTCCTGGCGAATCAACAACAGCACCAGCACCGCGCAAGTTGCGATGCCCAGCAGGTTCCAGCTCGGCAGCGGCGAAACGCTACCCGCACACACCGCCAGCACGGCCGCGGCCAGCAGTATCAACTGCGGCACCGGCAGGCGTGCGGCGGTGGTCGCGGTTGGGTCCCGGGGTGGCAGCGCCCGGCTGGTGAGCAAGATGTAGGCCAGGCTTACCGGCACCATCGCGCCAAATGCGTAACGCCAGGCGTCCAGTTCGGCAAACACGCCGCCCACGGCCGGGCCCACCAATGTCGCCACGCCCCACATGCCGGATACCAATGCCATTGCCCGAGGCCACAAGCGTTCTTCGAACACCAGTTGAATCATCGAGTAGCACAAGGCGAGCAAGACCCCGCCGCCTAGGCCCTGGATCGACCGCCCGACCAGCATCACCGGCATGCTCGGTGCCAGGGCGCAGATCATCACGCCCGCCATGAACACCAGGGTCGCCACCGCATAGGCCAGGCGTGGCCCGGTGCGTAGCAGCAGCTTGGAGGTGAGGGCCGAGCCCAGGATCGAGGCCACCACATACAGCGTGGTGCTCCAGGCATACAGCTCCAGCCCGCCGATTTCGGCCACCACCGAGGGCAAAATGGTGGTGGCGATATAGGTATTGGTGGCGTAGAGGGCAATGCCGCCGGAGAGGGCGAGGGAACGGGCCGCGTTTCTGCCGAGGAGCAATTCGCCCCAACTGCTGTTTTGGGTGTCCATCCACAATTCCTTGTCATACGGGCGCTGAAAAGCCCAATGGTTTGCATGAGCGACAGGCTTGGGTTAATTTGCCAAGCAATTGCTTTGAATATTGCGGCGGGGCTAAATATTTTGTCAAGAAATGACTTGGAAAATTCATCGGCGTCTGCGGCAGACCGTGTATTGCACCTGCTCAAGACCCGTGGCCCGCAGCTGGCCGCCGATGCGGGCGTATTTCTAGGCACCAGCGGGGAGGCTGCGCGCCAGCAACTGGTGAAACTGGCGGCCAGCGGCCTGGTGCAAGCCACCTCCGAAGTGCGAGGGGTGGGACGCCCGACCCAAGTGTGGCAACTCACGGCCCAGGGGCATGCACGCTTTCCGGACACCCATTCGGACCTGACCCTGCAACTGCTGCAGACCGTGCGAGAAACCTTTGGCGAGGCTGCCATCGATCGCCTGATCGACGTGCGCGAGCGTCAGACCCAGGCCCTGTACGAGCAAGAGATGGAAGGGTTGACGGACCTGAAGGCACGGGTCGAACGGCTGGCCACGCTGCGAACCCGTGAAGGCTACATGGCCGAATGGAGCGAACAACCCGATGGCGCCTTGATCCTGGTGGAAAACCACTGCCCGATCTGTGCAGCGGCCACGGCATGCCAGGGCTTTTGCCGGGCGGAGTTGCAGGTGTTCGAGCAGGTGTTGCAAGCCAAAGTGGAGCGGGTGGAACACATTCAACTGGGGGCGAGGCGGTGTGCTTATCGGGTATGCCCGGCCTGAGTGCTCTGTGGCACGTTAATGGTGTTTCTCCAGTAGCCGTGACATCATTAGGCCATTACTTGGCCTAGGATACGTTAGTACTCATGGAAGAAAAAATTCGTCAACACTATGTCAGCAGATTTTATCTCGATAGCTGGGCTACCCAAGATTCGAATGGTGATTCATGGATCTGGGTCCACAACAAAAAAGATAAAAACACTTATAAAACAGCTAACTTAAAGAAGGTTGCCCAGCAGAATAGGTTTTATCGGGTTGAGATTGATGAGGTTGTATGGGGGATGTTGAGTTACTACTTCGCTCCTTTGCAAGGTGAGCCGTTTGTGGCTGAGATGTTACACAAAATAAACCAGTTGCGTTTGGTGAATGCTTATAGAGTTTCCGGGCTTGAAAGGCACGAGAAGTTGGCACCTCTGGAAACAAACTTTCTCGAGGATATGTATTCCGCATTGGAAAGTGAGTTTGCATATACCGTTGCTGCAATGAGTGCTAGGCCTGAAAATATGAATGTCGCAGTTGAAGAAGATGCTGAAAGACATCACGACAACTTGTTAAAGTTGATAGCGAGTCAATATTTTCGTACGCGACGCGCCCGAAAGGCAGTTATAGATCTAACGAAAGATATGTATCTGGAAAGCGTGAATGGGACGGAAAAGCTCACGCCTGTTCAGGTAGAAACTGTGACCAAGGTTATTCTTTTTGTTGAGTCGATTAGGCTCGCAAATAATTTAATTAGAACTGGTTTTACGCTTTCGCTGGATCACAATGCAAGTGATCTGGATCTTGTGACCAGCAGCAATCCGGTGTGGGGGAATGTGGAGGATCGAGAAGAAAAAGAAGATGTAAGCTCCTTTAAGGCGGTTATGCCCCTTGCGCCAAAAGTGAATCTGCGCCTTTTTAAGTCGGACAATACTGACAGTGTTTTTCAGTTTAATAGTATTGATCGGGGCGTAGTGTATCGGCAGAACAAGCTGATCGCGGAAGCTTCCGACCTGGATGTCTATGCGACTACGAAACAGCAACTAAATATGTTCTAGCTTTCGTGGCTTGCACCTATGAGGCACCGCCCACTTAGGCGGTGCCTCATAGTTGTTTGCCGTAGGTTTTCATTTAGTGCTTGTTGCATCCTCGCCATACCTGCAGATTTGGCTGTGGTGGGGGCCTGCTACCCGCTAGGGAGCAATGCTTATGGAAATGAGATCAGTATTGAAGAAAATGCTTCGGAACTGTTCACTGATGAAACCTCCGCCCCAACGCATCCAGCCGCACCGCAATCACCGGCAACTGCTCACTGCTCCTCGCCAACATTTCCACGTCGTCCGCCGTGTTCTGGGCAATGCCTTGTACCGCCTGCAACCGCCCAACAATTTCCAGGTTGGCTGACGTCTGCTCCCGCGTCGTACTCACAATCCGCCCGTTCAACTGATCGATATGCGCGATGTCATTGCCCACGGCTTGCAGCATATCCACCGCGACCTGGCTGTCTTCCACGCACCGTTCCACCCCTTGGCGGCTGTCGTGCATGGCTTCCACGGCTTGGCGGCTGCCGTGTTGCAAGCCTTCGATGATGGTCTTGATTTCCTGGGTGGAGACGGCGGTGCGTTGCGCCAGGCTGCGCACTTCGTCGGCGACCACGGCAAAGCCGCGGCCTTGTTCGCCAGCGCGGGCAGCTTCGATGGCGGCGTTGAGGGCGAGGAGGTTGGTCTGGTTGGCGATGCTGCTGATCACTTCGAGCACGGTGCCGATCTGTTCGGCTTGCACCGCCAGGCCTTGCACGGTTTGGTGGGTGCCGTTGAGGCGGGAGGCCAATTGGGTGATTTCGTGCTGCGCGCGGCCGACACTTTGCTGGCCGCGCACGATTTGCTGGCTGGCCTTGCCCGCGTGTTCGACGGCTTGTTCGACGTGCACGGCGATGTGGCCCATGGCGTCTTCCATGCGCTGCATCGAGCCGGTCATCTGGGTGATTTCCGCCAGTTGGTGCCGCGCACCTTTTTCCAGGGTGCCGCTGGCGCTGGCGAGTTCCTGGCCCAGTTGGCCGAGGCCGTGGGAGTCGCGGGTGACGCCATCGATCAGGTGGGTGATCTGCTGCAGGAAGTGATCAAAGCGCTTGGCCAAAGACACATGCACCTTGCCTTCGCCCTGGCTGGCCTGCGAGGTGAATTGAGAGGTGACGGCCAGCATTTTTTCGAGCATTTCCTGGCTCTCGACCGCTTCGGCCTGGCTATGCACGGCGAGGTAGAGCAGGGCGACGGTTTCCATCACCACGTAGAACGCATGCACGAATACCATGCCCCAGCCGCCGTGATGATCCATCACAAACACCGGAAAACCCTGATGCTGCAAGGCATGGAACACCACGTGGTGCACGGCGATGGTGAGGGCGGCCACCAGGATCGGCAGCCAGTCGCGGTAAAACGTGAGCACGGCGAGCAAGGCGAAGATGCCGAAGTGGGATTCGATCACGCCCTGGGCCTGGTTGATGTGCAGGGCGGCCATGACCATCAGGCCTGCGCCGAGTGCGCAGCGCATCACGCGGGTGCCTGAAAGGGCACGGTAAAGCGCGGTCAGCACGACAGCGGTGCCGCCGCCGATGACCACCGCTTGCAGCAAGGTGTCGTGCCAGAACGCCAGGCCCACGGAGAACACAAACATCAGCCAGATCAACGCCAGCATGATGCGGTCGGCCTTGCGGTAATGCTCGAGAAAACGCGTACGGACAGGCATTCAGGCTTACTCCATGTAATCGTAAGAGGATCTGGCGTGCGCGGAGCGAGTGTTCGGATTCAATACTGCCAGTCAGTTATCGGCCTGGTCGGGCAGGACTTTAAACGGGCCTGGAGCCGTTCTGAGCCTCACCGCCCCGCAATCGCCACCCGACTCGTCGCCTTCACTTCCTTCAACGCCAGGCTCGACTGGATCGACGCAATCCCCAGCTGTCGGCGCAGCACGTTCTCGACAAATTCGCTGTAGCTGTCCAGGTCCTCGGCCAGCACCTGCAGCAGGTAATCCGCATCGCCGGTGATCTTGTGGCACGCCAGCACCTGGGGCAGCTCGCGCATCACGGCCTCGAACGCGTCCGGCGCCTGGTCGGCATGGATGGCGAAGCGCACGTGTACGAAGGCCAGGATGTTCAGCCCGAGCAGCTTGCGATCGAGGTTGGCCTGGTAGTCCTTGATCACGCCTTCTTCTTCCAGGCGCTTGCGGCGACGCCAGCACGGCGTGAGGCTCAGTGACAGGCGCTCGCTGAGCTGGGCATTGGAAATGCTGGCGTCTTCCTGCAGCAGGGCGAGGATGGCGAGATCGGTGTCATCAAGAGCGACCTGGCTGGTTTTATTTTTCATATATCGACGCCTTAAGGGTAAAAAACACCGAATAACCTAACAGCGAGGGAAGTAAAAGCAAAGAAAGCCCCGCCCCGCCAGAACAAAATAGACCCTGTCTTTTACTGGCGGAACCTCAGCAATGTTGACTGTTTTTAGTGATGACCACCGTTTGCACCATGGCACCGAATTGAAAGATGGCGTGCTCAAACCCTCGTTCGAACAACCGAGCCGTGCGGACACGGTGCGTGACCGGGTGCAACGGGTAGGGCTGGGCGAGATCATCGTGCCGCGCACCTTCGACCGTGCCTGCTATGTCAATGCCCACAGCGAGCGCTATGTGACCTTCCTCGAAACCGCCTGGGCCGAATGGACCGCCATTGGCCGCAGCCATGACGCGCTGCCGTTGGTATGGCCGGTGCGTGACCTGGCCAACCAGCAAGTGCCGGACTTCATTGATGGCAAGCTGGGCTTTTTCGCCATGGACGCTGGCTCGCCGATCACCCGCACCACCTGGAACGCGGTGAAAACCAGCGCAGACATCGCACTGACCGGCCTGGCGCTGATCGATGAAGGCCAGCACAGCGCCTTTGCCCTGTGCCGTCCACCGGGGCACCATGCGGCGCGCGAATACATGGGCGGTTATTGCTACCTCAACAACGCTGCGATTGCCGCGCAACAGGCCATCACCCAGGGCGCCCGGCGCGTGGCGGTGCTGGACGTGGACTTCCACCATGGCAACGGCACGCAGAACATTTTCTATGACCGCCCCGATGTGATGTTCATCTCGCTGCACGGTGAGCCGAGCGTGTCCTATCCGTACTTTTCCGGGCATGCCCACGAGCGCGGTGCCGGGGCGGGAGAGGGCTTCAACCTCAATTACCCGTTGCCGAAAAACACCGACTGGGCCGGCTACCAAATCGCCTTGCTCAACGCCTGTCGGCAATTGAAAAACTTCGCCCCCGAGGTGCTGGTGATTTCCCTGGGCGTCGACACCTTCAAGGACGACCCCATCAGCCACTTCCTGCTCGATAGCCCGGACTTCATTGGCATGGGCGAACTCATCGCCGGGGTCGGCGTGCCGACGCTGTTCGTGATGGAGGGCGGCTACATGGTCGATGAGATCGGCATCAACGCCGTCAATGTGCTGCATGGCTTCGAAAACAAGAGCGCCTGAGCGCCACCGTTCAATCCTTTTTTCTGCCAAAACTCAAAAACATAACAAGAGGTTTTGTGATGAAAACAACCACGCCCGGGCTTGCCGAAAAGCCTGCGTTGCAACGCACTTTGAGTAACCGCCACATCCAGCTGATGGCCATGGGCGGTGCGATCGGCACCGGCCTGTTCATGGGCTCGGGCAAGATCATTGCGCTGTCCGGCACCTCGATCCTGCTGATCTACATGATCATCGGGCTGTTCGTGTATTTCGTGATGCGCGCCATGGGCGAGTTGCTGCTCTCCAACCTCAACTTCAAGAGTTTTGCCGACTTTGCCGGTGCGTACCTGGGGCCGCGCGCGGCGTTTTTCCTGGGCTGGTCGTACTGGTTGAGCTGGAGCGTGGCGGTGGTGGGGGATGCGGTGGTGGTCGGCGGCTTCTTCCAGTACTGGTTCCCGCACGTGCCGGCGTGGATGCCCGCCGTGGGCATGCTGCTGACGCTGTTCGCGCTGAACGTGCTCACGGTCAAGCTGTTTGGCGAGGTCGAGTTCTGGTTCGCGATCATCAAGATCATCGCCGTGGTCACGCTGATAGCCGTGAGTGCGGTGCTGATTGCCTCCTCCTTTGTCTCACCCACCGGCGTCACCGCCTCGCTGGGGCATTTGCTGGATCGGCAAGCGGCGTTCCCCAATGGGTTGTTCGGCTTTTTTGCCGGCTTCCAGATGGCGATCTTTTCCTTCGCCGGCACCGAGCTGATCGGCACCGCAGCGGCCGAATCCCGTGCCCCGGAGAAGACCTTGCCCAAGGCGATCAACTCGATCCCGCTGCGCATCATCCTGTTCTATGTGCTGGCCCTGGCGTGCATCATTGCGGTCACCTCGTGGCAGCAGGTGTCGCCCAGTAAGAGCCCGTTCGTGGAGTTGTTCTTGGTGGCGGGGTTTCCGGCGGCGGCGGGTATCGTCAACTTCGTGGTGCTGACCTCGGCGGCGTCGTCGGCCAACAGTGGCGTGTTCTCCGCCAGCCGCATGCTGTTCGGCCTGGCAGACCTTGGGGATGCGCCGGGGATCTTCCGACGGCTGTCCACCCGCAGCGTGCCGTTTATCAGCCTGGCGTTTACCACGCTGTTGATGCTGTTGGGCCTGGTGTTGCTGTTTGTGGTGCCGGAGGTGATGACCGCGTTTACGATCGTGTCGACGGTCTCGGCGATCTTGGTGATTTTTACCTGGTCGACTATTCTCGCCTCCTACATTGCCTACCGTAAAAAACGCCCGGATCTGCACGCCAAATCCCTCTACAAAATGCCCGGTGGCGTGCCAATGGCCTGGTTCTCCCTGGGGTTCCTGGCGTTCGTGCTGTGCCTGCTGGCCTTGCGCCCGGACACGCGACTGGCATTGTGCGTGATGCCCGCATGGTTTATCTGGCTGGGGATTGCCTACCAGCTGTCGCAGGTTCGCAATCGGTTCAACGCCCGGGTAACGGAGGGCAGGGCGCTATAGTTGTTTTTACACAACGCTACGTTTAATCATGCGCGGCAATTCCTAACCTACAAGTCAAGAAAAGGACGCTCCCCATGAAAGTCAGTGCACGCAATGTATTCAAAGGCCAGGTCAGCCAGGTACAGGATGGTGCGGTCAACGCCGAAGTTGTCCTGACCCTGCCCGGTGGTGAGCAACTGGTGGCCGTCGTGACCATGGAAAGCGTGCGCAACCTGGGCATCGCCGTCGGTAAAGAAGCCGTGGCGCTGATCAAGGCACCGTGGGTGATGCTGATGACCGAGTCCAGCGACATTCGCCTGTCGGCGCGCAACTGCCTGGAAGGCAAGGTGCTGAGCGTCAACGATGGTGCGGTCAACGCTGAAGTGGTGATTGAGTTGGCCGGTGGTTCGAAGGTGTACTCCATCGTTACCCGTGATGCGGTTGCCGAACTCGGCCTGGCACCGGGCGTCAGTGCAACGGCCGTGATCAAAGCGTCGCACATCATCCTGGGCGTACCGGCCTGATGAAAAACGTGGAGGTCCGGTGACACCCGGACCTCCGCGCTCAGGGCGCCAGTTTGGTGAACACGTAGTCCCGGTCTTTCACCAATGCCTGGTGGCAGGCAAAGCACGTCTCGTGCTGGGCCTGGTCCGCCGGCTTGCCATTGATGAACCGCCCGAAACCCCAGCCGCCGGTGGCAGCGTACTTCTTCGAGTCCTTGACCATGAACTGTACCGTGGTGGCCGCGCCGGGAATGGACGCGGTCTTGAAGTCCGGTGACTGTTCGTGTTTCCACGCCAGCTTGGCCAACACCGTGCCATCGGGGAAGGGCAGTTTGCCTTCCCGGTAGGCCTTGAGTGCGGCGCTGTTGCCCAATACCACGCGCAGTTCGTTCAACGGGTCGGCTTCCTGGGCGGGCGCCACCAGTTCCCATTGGCGGTAGCCGTCGGGAATGGTCACGCCGTAGATCGGCGAGGCATTGTCGTCGGCGAACACCCAAGGGCTGGTCGCGCCGGCCAGGGCGATGAAGGCTAGGCAGAGGCGCTTCATCACAGGTGATCCGCGTCAATCACCGCCTTGGCAAACGCCTCGGGCGCTTCCTGAGGCAGGTTGTGGCCGATGCCGCCGTTGATCAGGCGGAACTGGTACTTGCCGGTGAAGCGCTTGGCGTAGTCTTCCGGTGCCGGGTGAGGGGCGCCGTTGGCATCGCCTTCCAGGGTGATGGTGGGCACACCAATGGACGGTGACTGCGCCAGTTTCTGCTCAAGCGCTTCGTATTGGCTTTCGCCCTGGACCAAGCCCAGGCGCCAGCGGTAGTTGAAGACGGTAATGGCCACGTGATCCGGATTTTGCAGGCCTTTGGCACTGCGGTCGAAGGTGGCGTCGTCGAATTTCCACTGGGGCGAGGCGGTCTGCCAGATCAGCTTGGCAAAGTCATGGGTGTTTTTCTGGTAACCCGCTGCGCCGCGCTCGGTGGCGAAGTAGAACTGGTACCACCATTGCAATTCGGCTTTTGGCGGCAATGGGTTCTTGCCGGCAGCCTGGTTGCCGATCAAGTAGCCGCTGACCGATACCAGCGCCTTGACCCGCTCCGGCCACAGCGCCGAAACGATATCCGCCGAGCGCGCACCCCAGTCATACCCGCCCAGCACGGCTTGCTTGATCTTCAACGCATCCATGAAATCGATCACGTCCTGCGCCAGTGCGGCGGGCTCGCCATTGCGCAGGGTTTTATCCGAGAGGAAGCGCGTGTCGCCGTAGCCCCGGGCATAGGGCACCAGCACGCGGTAACCCTTGGCGGCCAGCAGTGGAGCCACGTTGGCGTAGCTGTCGATGTCGTAGGGCCAGCCGTGCAACAGGATGACCACCGGGCCTGTGGCCGGGCCGATTTCGGCATAGGCCACATCCAACTGGCCGGCCTTGACGTGTTTAAGCGTGCTGAAGGCCGATTGGCTGACGGGCGCCGGAATGTTGATTTCGGGCATCTCGGCACGGGCTACGCCCAGGGCCCCGAACTGCAACAGCGCAAAGGCCAGAAAGAGTGGGCGTTTGGAGCGAGGGGTCAACTGAGTGTGCATGGCGAGCCTCCTGCGGCTTGATGTGTGCCTGGTGCTCAGTTGAACGCTGCGCTGTATCTGGCCTGTTTCAGAAAAGCCGCTGACTTAAAGGCGATGTATCACAGCGGCCTCTGTACACACTGCGATACAAACCTAGAACACTATCGCCCCTGCCCACCGAGCCATTGATCGTGGCCCAGGCTTGCGGCGCTACTGTGAAAAGTAACAGGTATAGACGAGCATGCGCCTAGCCGAACACGATCTCATAAGGTTCGCGCATGCGCTCCAGCAACACCTGGGCCAGCATCGGCGGCAGGCCGATTTGCGGGTCGCCTGCCAACTGGCTGGCATACGCATGGGCTGCATGCAGCTTGCGCGCAACGCTCCAGGTGTCCAGGCGCACCTTGCGCGCGCGTTGCCACGGAATCACCGAGCCCTCGCGCGCCGGCCAGTGCCAGGCCCAGATCGGCAGTTCATACAGGCGGGCGCCCATCAGGCTGCAGGCTTTGGCGCTCGCGCGGCCGACGGCGTCGTGATCGTCGTTGCCATCGTTGCGCCAGGTGCTGAACACCACGTCACCCGGCTGCAGGTAGCGCGCAATGAATTGGCTCAGCGGTTGCTCGCGAGCGGCCAGGGCGTTGTCGCAAAAACCGCCACGTATCCATTTCAGGCTGTGCAGTGGCATGCCCAGGCGGCGCAACGCCTCGGCACTTTCCTGGGGCCTGACCACGCTCAGGCGGCTGGCTGGCCACACATGGGAGCCGGGGTGGCTGGCGCTGCCATCGGTGATGGAGATCAATTGCAGCGGGTGGTCGCGGGTGCTGAGCAATTGCAGCAACCCGCCACAGGCCAGTACTTCATCACCGGGATGGGGGGCGATGATCACCACCCGTGCACCCGGTGGCACCAGCGAAGCAGGGGAAAGCGTGGGGATTTGCGCCAACTGCGGCGCGCTGTTCCAGATTTGAGCGGGACCACGACGGCCCTCGCTTAACGAGGCAGGCTTCATGGGTGTCACATCCTTGTCGATTGATGCTCGGCCGCGCCCTGTCAATGGGACGACTCTCTTTATTCACCGCAGACTCCGCTGCAATGATCGCGCGGCATTCCAACCCTGGAGTGCCAGCAAGGCGTTTTGAGCATAGACAAGGATCGGCGGCTTTTACATCTGGATATATCGATTTTTTACGTGGCCTGCATCAGGCTCTTCAAATAGTCGCCGAACCCACCCTGTGCGCGGCAGTCCAGGCGGGCGCTGGTGATCACCTGGGGCGTGTGGCTCCAGGCGATCGACGCGCCGCTGCGTTCCAGGTTGCGCACCAGTTGCACATCTTCATGGCAGGCCAACGGTTCGAACCCGCCGGCTTGCACATAGGCCCCGGCACTCACCCCCAGGTTGGCGCCGTGGATGTGGCGATGGCCGTCGCGCGCGGTATACGCCTGGTGATAACGGATCTGTGCGGCGGGGTCGAAGCCTTCGCTCCAGGCATCCACGGTCACTGTGCCGCACACGGCATCGGTACCCAGTGCCAATTGCGCCACCAGCCAATCGGGGGCCACACGGCTGTCGGCATCGGTGCAGGCAATCCACCGTGCCCCCAGGTTCAACAAATGCCGCGCGCCGGCGCCGCGCGCGTGGCCCACGTTGCGCGCCTGCACTTCAAGGCAATGCACCGGGAAACCTGCTGCAATGAGCGCGCTGGCGTCGCTGCAACTGTCGAGCACCGCCAGAACCTGTACGGCTTCATCCAATAATCCCGGATGGCTGGCGGCGGTCAGCGCGGCCTTCAAGCACTCGGCCAACAACGTTTGTTCGTTATGCACGGGAATCAGAATGCCGATCATCGCAGGCCCTCATGGCGCGCCACCGAGGTGCCGTCACGGCTCCACAGGTCAAGCAGGAAGTCACTTTCGTGATGCTGTACGACGTGATGCATGCCCAGCCGTTGTTGGAGCAGGTCATGTACCTGCTGCGCCGTTTGCAGACAATCGTCAGTCTGCGGGCGCCAGTGGCAGGCGAGCAGTTGACCGTCAGGGGTCAAGGAGGCGAGGGCGCGGTCAACCAGGCGGTGCAGGTCATCAGTACTGAGGTAGTAGCACAGCTCACTCAGCACAATCAGGTCGAAGGGCCCGGCCGGCCATTGTTCGGGCAGCCGGCTGTGCTCGACCCGCGCATGGGGAAACCCCAGCAAGCGGGCTTTCGCCAGGTTGACGGCCGCGCCTGCCGCGTCACAGCAGAGCAGTCGATCACAGCGCGAGGCCAGATCGGCACTCAACTCGCCATTGGCGCAGCCGGGTTCGAATACCGATGCATAACGCGGGCGCGTCAACACTGCCAGGGTCATTGCGCGCTTGCGTCGCTCGTACCAGCTGTGACGATACGCCCAGGGATCGTTGTTGCCCGCGAACAGTTGATCGAAATGCCGTGTTGCCTCACTCATACAAACACCACTTCAAAAGGCTGCAGCAAGCGTTCCACCACATAGGGGGCGAGCACCGGTGGCAGGCCGATCTGTGGATCGCCCTCCAATTGGCTGGCAAACGCGTGAATCGCATGGCGCTTGCGCGCCACGGCTTCGCACGTCAGCGGGATTTTGCGCGCACGGTGCCAGGGCACTTGGCTGTCTTCAGGAGTTGCCCAATGCCAGGTCCAGACGGGCAACTCATACAAGGTCGCACCGACCGCCGACGAGGCTTTAGCGCTGGCCCGGCCGACCGCTTCATGGTCGCTGTGACCGTCTTCGCGCCAGGTACTGAACACCACATCGCCGGGTTTGAGGTAACGCTGGATAAACCCCACAAGCCGGTCTTCATGGTCGGCCACTTTGCTGTCGGTAAAGCCGGCACGCAGCCATTTCAGGCTGTGCAGCGGCAGGCCCAGCCGGTGCAGAGCCTGGGCGGACTCCTGCGGCCGCACCACGCTCAGGCGTTCCACCGGCCAGCGCCTGGAGCCGGGGTGGCTGGCGCTGCCATCCGTCACGGAAATCAGCAGGATCGGCCGGCCCAATGCGGCCAACCCTTGCAGCAGGCCGCCGCAGCCGAGCACTTCATCGTCCGGGTGCGGGGCGATGATCACCGCGCGTCGGCCCTCGGGCACCAACTGCGCGACGCTCACCACTGGAAGTTCGGCCAACTGGGTCGAGGCCTGCCAGTGATGCAACGGCGTGCCTTGCCCCACGATCGGATTGGGTTTCACAGTTGCCACCTCCCTGTGGGTTCACCAGCGACCAGTTCGCCAAGGGCGGCCAGATCGCGCTCGGCATGACTTTGCCGCACATACACCGGCAGGTCCGCCATCAACTGGGCGAAGTGCGGGTCTTTGCAGTAGGGGCCGGCGCCCAACGCGCGCCCGACGTGGTGTATCACTTGTTCCACCGTGTCCTCGATGCACGCGCGCGTTTGTTGTGCCAGTTGCCGGGCATCGGCCTTGGGCTCGCGGTCGACCTGCTCGGCACTGGCGCGCAGCACACAGGCGGCGCTGTTCAACGCGCTGTCGACAGCGCCCAGGTGAGCGAGGGCGTGGGGTTCGGGACGTTTGCTGCACTGCGCGCGCAAGGCTTCGCCCAGGCGTTGCGCCGCGCCGTACCAACACGCGGCGATACCGATGCCACCCTGCCAGAACCCGGGGCGTGCCAGGTAATCACCCGGGCCACCGATGGCAATGCCTCGGGCGCCAGCAAAGAGGATTTCGACACTGCCGGTGGCCGCCATGCCCACGGCGTCCCAGCCCTCGTCGGTGACGGTGATGCCGGGCTGGCCCATCTCCACCGCGACCAACTGCTGGCGGTCCTCTTCGTCCCAGGCAGTCAATAGCCCATGGCTGACCACCGCTGCGCCGGAACACCAGGCCTTGCGCCCGTCGACGATCAAACGATGCCCGTCCTGCCGCACGCGTACCTTGGCCGTCGGCGGTTCGGCAGCCCACATGCCCCAGAGGCTGCCTTCGGGGGGCAGCGAGCCCTGTAGTTCGGCAATGATCGCCAAGGCGTCGGTGTGCCCTTCAAACAACTTGCACAGGCGCAGGTCGTGCCCGGCCACCTGGGCCAGGCGGCTGAAGCGCTCCAATGTCTGGCCACTGCCAGGCAACGGCAGGCGATCCAGGCCTTCTTCCTGAAGTGCCCTCAGCGCGTTCCCCAGGGCGTGTGTATCCGCATAGCCCCGAAAGCCCTGAAGGAATCCATGCAGCGCCATGTCAATCCTCCTGTTCATATTGCAGTTCGAACAGCAGCAGCGAGCGGCCGGTGACGGCGTACTCATGATCGAACTCGAAGCGTTCCTGGCCGCGCACCGAGGTCTGGTTGGTGTCCACCATGCACGTCCAGAAGCCGCCCTCGGGCACCGGTGGCAGGCGGAAATTGACCATGTCGTGGTGCGCGTTCACCACCAGCAACAGCGTGGCGTCGGCGCCCGGGCGACGAATGCCGGTTTCCTGGGCGCGGCCATCCATCAGCATGCCCAGGCAGCGGCCATGACTGTCCTGCCATTGTTCAGTGGTCATTTCATCGCCACTGGGCGCCAGCCAGGTCACGTCCTTGACCCCGATGTCTTCGTTGTAGTCGCCCACCAGGAAGCGCCCACGGCGCAGGATCGGGTAGGCCAGGCGTAACTTGATCAGGCGCTTGACGAACTTGAGCAGGGCCTTGCCATCATTGTCCAGGTCCCAGTTGACCCAACCGATCTCGCTGTCCTGGCAATAGGCATTGTTGTTGCCGTGCTGGGTGCGCGCGAACTCATCCCCGGCCACGATCATCGGCGTGCCCTGGGCCAGCAGCAGCGTGGCGAAGAAGTTGCGCATCTGGCGCAGGCGCAGGGCGTTGATCTCGGGGTCGTCGGTCGGGCCTTCGACGCCGTGGTTCCAGGACAGGTTGTTGTTGCTGCCGTCCTGGTTGTTCTCGTCGTTGGCTTCGTTGTGCTTGTCGTTGTACGACACCAGGTCGTGCAAGGTGAAGCCGTCGTGGGCGGTGATGAAATTCACCGAGCTGTAAGGCCTGCGCCCCCGGTGGTTGAACATCTCGCCGGAGGCGGTCATGCGCCCGGCAAAATCGGCCAGTTGGCCGTCGTCGCCTTTCCAGAAGGCCCGCACGGTGTCGCGGAAGCGGTCGTTCCATTCCACCCAGCCCGGTGGGAAGTTGCCCACCTGGTAGCCGCCGGGGCCGCAGTCCCAGGGTTCGGCGATGAGTTTGAGCTGACGCAACACCGGGTCCTGGCGGCAGGCCACGAGGAAGCTGTGGCGCTCGTCGAAGCCCTCGCGGTAGCGCCCCAGGATCGTCGCCAGGTCAAAGCGGAAGCCATCGACGTGCATCTCGTTGGCCCAATAGCGCAGCGAGTCGGTGACCATTTGCAGCACGCACGGGTGGCTCAAGTCCAGGGTGTTGCCGGTGCCGGAATCGTTGATGTAGAAGCGCTTGTCGTCGGGCATCAGCCGGTAGTAGGAGGCGTTGTCGATGCCGCGCATGGACAGCGTAGGGCCGCGCTCGTTGCCTTCGGCGGTGTGGTTGTAGACCACGTCAAGAATCACCTCCAGCTTCTGCTCGTGCAGGTGCGCGACCATTTCCTTGAACTCGGCGATCTTGCCGCTGGCCAGGTAGCGCGGGTCGGGGGCGAAGAAGGCGATGCTGTTGTAGCCCCAGTAGTTGGTCATGCCTTTTTGCAGCAGGTGCTGGTCGTTGACGAACGCATGCACCGGCAGCAATTCAACGGATGACACACCCAACTGGCGGATGTGCTTGAGCACGTCGTCTTCCATCAAGCCGGCGCAGGTGCCGCGCACCGATTCGCCCACCGAAGGGTGGCGCATGCTGATGCCGCGCAAGTGGGTTTCGTAGATGATCGTGCGGTCCCACGGCACGCGCACCGGCTGGTCGTTGCCCCAGGTGTGCGCCGGGTCGATGACCTTGCACTTGGGCACGAACGGCGCGCTGTCGCGTTCATCGAAGCTCAGGTCATCATCGGGGTGGCCGATGGTGTAGCCGAACAGGGCTTCGGACCATTTGAGCGCCCCCACCAGTTGTTTGGCATAGGGGTCGATCAGTAATTTGTGGTGGTTGAAGCGATGACCGTTGGCCGGGTCATAGGGACCGTACACGCGGTAGCCGTAAATCAGCCCGGGGTGGGCGTCGGGCAAGTAGCCGTGGAAGGTTTCGTCGGTGTATTCGGGCAGCTCGATGCGCTCCAGCTCCACTTCGCCGGCATCGTCGAACAGGCACAGCTCGACCTTGGTGGCGTTGGCCGAGAACAGGGCGAAGTTGACGCCCAGGCCATCCCAGGTCGCGCCGAGGGGGAAGGGCAAACCTTCACGAATCCGCGACGGCTCGTGGTCCGGCGTCGGTTGGCTGTTATCGGGTTTGCTCATGGTTGAGTTGCTCCTGCAAGGTGTGTTTTTTCAGGCCGAACGCCGCCGTGACGACCGTGCGCCAGACAATTATTCAGGTCAGAGTGCGGTCACCTGTGGGAGCGGGCTTGCTCGCGAATGCGGTGTGTCAGGCGACAACAGGGTTGTGTGTGCCGACGCTTTCGCGAGCAAGCCCGCTCCCACAGGGGATAGGTGTTTAGCCAGCTGGCTTGGGCGGCGCCTTGGGCTTTTTCGGCGCGGCCGGTTTGGCAGCCGCAGGCTTGGCTTTGGGCGGCGGCTTGGGTGCAGTCTTGGGTTTAGCCGCAGGTTTGGGTTTGCTCGGCGTCAGCGCTTCGGCTTCTGCCAGCTTGCGCGCCATCTCCCAGTGGCGCGTGTCTTGTCCGTGGGGCTTGCCTTCCGATTCCCAGATCTGATGCGCCAACTCGCGTATGCGTTTGTCTTCAGTACTCATCACAATGCTCCTCACAGAAAATGTTCAGCTTTCTTGATCATCAGGATTGATAAAGACATTGACCGGGAAATCCCCCAGGGCAGTGCTGATCAGCAGCTCCTTGTCTGGTGTGACTGCGGCCGTATGAAAAAGTCCCTTCCAGTTTTGGGTTGTGGTGGCGAACGGTAATTTCACCCGTGTATCGCCCCAAACCTGCGCATGGATGTGGGGCTGCACACCGTTTTCAAGCAAGCGATGAGGCCAGCGCGGCACCACCACCAGCAGCTGTTTGCCTTGATGCTCACGGCTAAACGCGACCACGTGATCGGCGTGTTTGCCCACCACCTCCAGTGGCAGGTAGCGCCCGTTGCGAAACAGTTCAGGGTGGGCCTTGCGCACGGCCAATCCCCCGGCGATCAACGCCTGTTTGATACGCCCGTCCTGCCAGTTCGACAACTGTTCGCCGATGTCCGGTGGGCTGTTGAGCGCACGTTGCCGTGCGTCGAAATCCACTGGGCGACGGTTGTCGGGGTCGACCAGGCTGAAGTCCCAGAACTCGGCGCCCTGGTACAGGTCCGGCACCCCTGGCACCGTGAGGCGAAGCAAGGTTTGCGCCAGCCCGTTGAGCGCGCCGGCCGGGGCGATGGTTTGGGCAGCGGCGGCGATGGCGGCGCGCAGGGCCTGGCCTTCGTCACCCAGCAGCAGGCGCGTGAGGAATGTTTCGACGCCTTTTTCGTAGGCCTCGTTGGGGGCGCTCCAACTGCTCTGCAACTTGGCTTCGCGCAGGGCTTTCTGTTGCCATTGCCACAGACGCTGATGATAAGCCTTGAGGTCCGGGCTTGATTCCAGAGGCCAACTGCCCAGCAGCACTTGATAGAGGATCAGCTCGTCACCCGCCGAAGGGCTGTCGGCAGATTCGCGCAACGGCGCTGCCAGGGTGCGCCACTGCTCCACCTGCTCGACGTACCACGGCGCGCATTCGCTGATCACGGCCAGGCGCGCGCGGCTGTCTTCGCCCCGTTTGTGGTCATGGGTGGCAGTGGCCAGCAGGTTGTCGGGGAAGGTCTGCAGACGTTGTGCGTTGATAGCGTGAAAGTCATCCAGCGGCGCGCTGAACTGCTCGGTGCTGAAGCCCACGTCATTGCGCGACAGCAGCACCGCCGAGCGATAGAACGCGGTGTCTTCCACGGCCTTGGCCGCAGCGGGTGAAGTCAGTTGCTGGAAGCGCACGCAAGCATGCTTGAGGATCTTGCGTTCGCGACCCACCGGCCGGTTGCGCCAGGGCTGGCCGCCGAGCCACTGCTCCAGGTGGGCGAGCACCGGCCAGTCGCCTTCGTTCAGTGTGCTGCGTGCGCCTTCGAGGGCTTGTTGGAACACCGTGTCGTCATCGGCGCTGCGCCCCCGGGCACTGATGTAAGTGCGGTAAACGGGGAAGTGCACGATCAGTTCCTGCAACGCACGGCGGATCGCGCCCAGGGTCAGGTCGCGGGTCATGACATCGTCACGGGCCACTTGCAGCAGGGCCTGGGCCACGCTTTCAAAGTCGCCGCCGAGGGAACCGTTGAGGATTTGCTGGCGGGCCAACCGCGCTTCTTCGATAAAGGCCGAAGGGCGTTCGCTGTGGCGTGTCCATAACTCGGCCAGCGGCTCAAAGCCTTGCGGGTCATGTTGCAGCAATGACAGCTGGTTCATGAACTCGTAGCCGGTGGTGCCGTCCACCTGCCAATCAGTGCGCAGGGTTTCGCCTTCGCCAAGAATTTTTTCCACGAAGATCGGCAGGTGCCGTTCGGGTGAAAGCGTGTCGACACGACGACGCAATTTGCGGCAGTAACCCCGAGGGTCGGCGAGGCCGTCGATATGGTCGATGCGCAGGCCGTCCACCAGGCCTTCGCCGATCAGTTCGAAGATCTTGCCGTGGGTGGCCTCGAACACCGCGCTGCGCTCGACCCGCAGGCCGCCCAGTTCGTTGACGTCGAAGAAGCGCCGCCAGTTGATGTCGTCCGCCGCCGTGCGCCAGCTGGCGAGGCGATAGGTCTGTTGTTCGAGCAATGCATGCAGGCGGTCGAAGTCGAACGTGCTCAGCTGCTGCTCGATGGCGCGCAGCACGTCGCTTTCGGTGGCGCGCTCCGCCAGCGCTTGCTTGAGCCATGCCGCCTCGTGGTAAGCGTCATCTTGGTAGGCGAGGGCGGCGAAGCGTTCGGCCAGGGGGTTGAGCAACGGGTCGCTGCCCAGAATCATCGCGTAGTCCCGAGGGCAGATGGGGAAGCGGTGTTCGTAGTGTGCCGCGTAGAAACTACCCTGGGCGGCGTCGAAGGCCAGGGCCAGGGTGCCGGTTTGCAGGGCTTCGCCGTAGTCGCTGCCGAGGAATGGCATCAGCAACTGGCCTTTGAGCAGTGGGTCGGGCGAGTGCCACTGGATATCGAAGAACTCGCAATAGGGGCTCAGGCGCCCCCACTCCAGCAGGTCCAGCCACCATGGGTTGTCGGCGCCGCCCACGGCCATGTGGTTGGACACGATGTCGAGGATCAGCCCCATCTCGTGTTCACGCAGCGCCGCGACCAGGCGGCGCAAGGCCGGTTCGCCGCCCAGCTCCGGGTTGACGGTGGTGGGGTCGACCACGTCGTAGCCGTGCATGGAGCCCGCACGGGCACTGAGCAACGGTGAGGCGTACAGGTGGCTGATGCCGAGTCTGGCAAAGTACGGCACCAGCGGCACCGCGTCGTCCAAAGTAAAGCCTTTATGAAATTGCAAGCGTTGGGTGGCGCGCAGCGGCAGGGCCTTCATCGGTCACGCTCGTGGGCCTGGTTACGCGCCACCGCCAGCAGTTCCAGGCGGCGCGCGGCGCTGTCGTTGTCGAGCAGGCTGGCGGCTTCACCCGGCAGGCGGCGGCGCCAGTTGGGGTGAGTGTCGAGGGTGCCGGGCAGGTTGGCCTGTTCCTCGATGCCGAGCGCGTCTTCCAGTGGCAGCAATACCAACGGCGCACGGGTGTGGCCCAGGTAGCGCACGCTGGCATCGATCATGTGGTCGGTGTCGTTGCGGATCTCATCGACGAAGTTCTGTGGGTCCTGGCTCAAGGCCTGGCGCAGCGCCTGGCGTTCGCGCAGGCGGTGTTCGCTCCATTGCTCCACCGTGGGCGCGTCGATCAAACCCAGCTGGATGTTCCACTCGATATCGCGGCTGTGCCACCAGCCGTTGAGGGTGGGCAAGTCGTGGGTGCTGGTGGTGGCCAGGGCGTTGTCCGGCCAGTCGAGGATCGGCTTGAACTGGCCGTCATGGTTCTGTTCGAACAGCAGCACGCGCATGCCGAGGATCGAGCGGCCGCTGAGTTTTTCGCGCAGGCCATCGGGCACGGTGCCCAGGTCTTCGCCAAGGACGATGGCCTGGTGACGGTGGGATTCCAGGGCCAGTAGGCGCAGCAGGTCATCCACCGGGTAATACAGGTACGCGCCTTCCCGGGGCGATGCGCCCATGGGAATCACCCAGAGGCGTTGCAGGCCCATCACATGGTCGATGCGCAGGCCGCCCGCGTGGGCGAAGTTGGCCCGCAGCATTTCGATAAAGGCGCGGAAGCCGTTGCGTTTGAGGCCCTCCGGGGAAAACGCGGAGATGCCCCAGCCTTGGCCCGATCGGTTGAGAATGTCCGGCGGCGCGCCCACGGTCAGGTCGGCCAGCAGCTCATCCTGGCGGCTCCAGGCTTGGCTGCCACCGCCGTCGGCACCCACGGCCAGGTCGGCGATCAGGCCCACGCCCATGCCGCTGCCGCGGGCGGCTTGCTGCGCACGTTCCAGGCTACGGGCGATCAGCCATTGGCTGAAGGCGAAATAGCCGATTTCATCGCGGTTGTCTTCGGCGAATTGAGTCAGTGCCGCGCTCTGCGGATTACGCCAGGCGTCTGGCCAGTGGCGCCAGTCCAGATCTTCACCGGCGGCCGCACGCTGAGCTTGCACAGCCTCGAAGCGACAGTGATTTTCCAGGGCCTCGCCACCGGCTTGGCGAAAGCTCAGGAAGTCGGCATGTTGCGGATGCTCGCCGTGACGGAAGTCTTCATACAGCGTGCGCAGCAAGCGTTGCTTGGCCTTCGCGGCGGCAGGCCAGTCGATCAGGGTGTGCTGTTCCAGGGTGTGCAGCTCATCGGCGAGACCGGCGGTATCGATGGCGTTGCGCACCTCGCGCTCGCCCAGGATGCAGCCCGGTGACGCGTAAAGACTGTTGAGGAACAGGCGGCTGGACGGTGAGTAAGGGCTGTAGCGGTTCGGGTCGGCACTGAACATCGCGTGCATCGGGCTGATCGCCAGGGCATCGGCACCGCGCTCGGCGGCCGAGCGCGCCAGGTGCTCCAGGGCCAGGGTGTCGCCGAAGCCGCCATCGCCGAGGCGACGCAACGAATACAACTGGGCGCTCAGGCCCCAGGCCCGGGCGGGGCGGCTGTCCACCGCTTCAGCCACGCTGTAGCAATGGGTGGGGGCCACGGCCAAGGTGAAGACCTGGTCGCTGATGTGTACTTGGTGGTACCCGAGAGCAATGACGCCCGGCAACACGGCGTTGCCGTCCAGGCGCAGCTCTAGGGTTTCGCCGTCTTCGAGATTGACCCGGCACAGGGTGTCGGGTTCGAAGTAGCGCGCCAGGTCCAGCCCTTCGCCGCTGTCGATGGTCATCAAAGGCGGCAGGTGTTTGTTCTGTTGCACCTGTTCCAGTTCGAGCAGGCTGGCGTCGATCTCGGCATCGGTATCGGCTGGGTGGCCCAGGCCTTTGAGGACCGCACGCAGGGCGTCGGGCTTCACGTGCTGCGGGCGGCCGTTTGCGTCGATCCAATCGACGGCCAGGCCCGCGCGGCTGGCGAGGATTTCCAGGTTCGCTTCGCTCAAGGGTGCTCTCCAACAGGGAAAAGGGCTACGCGCGCACTGAACGGCGCCAGCAGGGCCGGGTCATGGGCGCGCGTTTCGAATAGCAGGTGGGACGGCGCAGGGTGAGTCACGGGCGCTTCGCTCAGATTGAGGTCGATTTGCAACAGGCTGCCGTTGCCCAGGCGCCAGCGCGCAGTGACGGCGCCGTCGGCCAGCACCTGTGCGCCCAATGCAACGCTGCCGGGCAAATGCGGCACGATGTGCTGGTGGCGCAGGTGCAGCAGGTGGCGATAGAGCGCGGTGTGGTCGTTGTCGGTGAAGCTGGGGGCGGAATGCTCAAAGGTGGACGCGGCGTTGGGATCGGGAATGCGTTTGCGCCGTTCGGGGTCGTGGAAGGCGGCGAAGTCGGCGAATTCATTACGCCGGCCTTCGCGCACGGCCTCGGCCAGTTCGCCATGGTGATCGGTGAAAAACAGGAACGGCTCGCTGGCGTTGGTTTCATCGCCCATGAACATCATCGGGATCATCGGCGACAGCAGCAGTAGCGTAGTGGCGGCTTTGAGTGCCTCGGGCGAACAGAGTTGGTGCAGCCGTTCGCCGAGGGCGCGATTGCCGATCTGGTCGTGGTTCTGCAGAAACAGCACGAAGGCGCTGGGCGGCAGGTGCCCGCTGGGTTCGCCGCGTGGGTGGCCGTGGCGAGTCGCTTGCCCCTGGTAGATAAAGCCTTCGCCCAGGCAACGCGCGAGCTTGGCGGTGGTGTCCGAAGCGAAGTCGCTGTAATAGGCGTCGGTTTCGCCGGTGAGCAACACGTGCAGGGCGTTGTGGCCGTCGTCGTTCCACTGGGCATCGAACTCATGCTCCAGCAGGCTCGCCTGATTGAATTCGTTTTCCAGCACCAGCCACACATGGCGGCCGATATCGGCTTGTTGGCGCACCCGTTGCGCCAGCTCCTTGAGAAACCCCGGGTTGTCGATGGCGTGCACTGCATCCAGGCGCAGGCCGTCGAAGCGGTATTCGAGCAACCACATCAGCGCGTTGTCGAGGAAGAAGTCGCGTACTTCGCGGCGGTCAAAATCAATGCCCGCGCCCCAGGGGGTGTGCACGTCTTCCTGAAAGAAGCCCTTGGCGTATTGGCCGAGGTAATTGCCGTCCGGGCCGAAGTGGTTGTAGACCACGTCGAGGATCACGGCCAGGCCGTGTTCGTGGGCGCTGTCGATCAGGTGCTTGAGTTGCTCGGGCGTGCCGTAGGCAGAGTGGGGTGCGTAGGGCAGCACCCCGTCGTAGCCCCAGTTGCGTTCGCCGGGGAACTGCGCCAACGGCATCAACTCGATGGCGGTGACGCCCAACTCGGCCAGGCGTGGCAGGTGTTGTTCCACGCCGGCATAGCCGCCGAGCGCGCCAACGTGCAGTTCGTAAATCACCGCCTCGTGCCACGGGCGGCCTTGCCATTGGCTGTGCCGCCATGGATAGGCGAGCGGGTCGACGACTTGGCTCCACCCGTGAACGTCCGTGGCCTGGGCTCTGGACGCCGGGTCGGGTACATCGGTTTCGCCGTCGATGTTGTAGCGGTAGCGCGTGCCCGCCGCGCAGCGTATTTCTGTTTCGAACCAGCCCTCTGCCTGGGGCAGCATGGCGATGGACTTGCCGTCTTCCAATTCAACGCTGACATAAAATGCGTCTGGCGCCCACAAGGCAAAACGCGTGTGTTGCGCGTCCAGCATGATTGCGCCGTGGGGCCAGGTTTCCAGAGTCCGTGACGGCATCTATGAAGCCCTCCCTTGATTATTTAGCGGATTTCCCCAAGGCCTTGGCCACCAGTTGTTCGTACAGTTCGGCGTAGGGTTCGACCGCCTGGCACCAGTTGAAGGGTTGGGTCATGGCGCGGCAACGCATTGCGTTGAGCAGCCCGGTATTGGCAAACACCTTGAACGCTCGGCTCAGGGCTTCTTCGTAGCTCTCTACCGTGGATTCATTGAACAGGAACCCGGTGACGCCGTTCTCGATGGTGTCGGCCAGCCCGCCGGTATTGCGGGCCACCGGCAGTGAGCCGAAGCGCTGGGCATACATCTGGCTCAGGCCGCAGGGCTCGTAGCGCGAAGGCATCAGCAGGAAGTCGCTGCCGGCGAACATGCGGCGGGCGTCGGTTTCGTTGAAGCCGATGCGCACGCCCACCTGGCCCGGGAAGCGCAGGGCCAGTTCACGCATGGCTTGTTCTTCTTCCGGTTCGCCACGGCCGATAATCGCGATCTGGCCGCCCTGTTCGACGATAAAGCTGGCAACGGCTTCGGTGAGGTCCAGGCCTTTCTGGTACACCAGGCGCGAGACCACGGCGAACAGCGGGCCGGTAGAGTCATCCAGTTCGAACAGTTCGCGCACGTGGGCGGCGTTGACGGCCTTGCCTTCCCAATCCCCAATATTGAAATTGTGGGTCAGGTGCGTGTCGGTGGAGGTTTCCCAGCTTTCATCGATGCCGTTGGGGATACCACTGAGCAAACCTTGTTGGGTCTTGCTGGCGAGGAAACCATCGAGGCCGCAACCGAATTCAGGGGTGGTGATTTCCTGGGCGTAGGTGGCGCTCACCGTGGTGATGTGGCTGGAGTACGCCATGCCGGCCTTGAGGAACGACATCTTGCCGTAGAACTCCATGCCTTCTTGTTGCAGGGCATGGGGCGGGATGCCCAGCTCCGGCGTCGAGGCCAGGCTGACCACGCCCTGGTAGGCCAGGTTATGGATGGTGAACAGGGTTGGGGTGCGTGACCCACGCCAGTGCATATACGCCGGGGCGAGGCCTGCTGGCCAGTCGTGGGCGTGCACCAGGTCGGGGCACCAGTGAATCTGCGCCAGGTTGGCGGCCATGTCGGCGGCTGCCAGGCCCAGGCGGGCAAAGCGAATGTGGTTGTCCGGCCAGTCTCGGCCGTTGTTGGCGCCGTAGGGGGTGCCTTCGCGCTCATAGAGTTCGGGGCAGATCAGCACATAGATGACCAGGCCGTCCTTGAGGTCCATGCGCCCGATCTTGCAGGGCGGCAGGGCTGCGTGGCCGCCCAGTTCGCCGACAATGTGGATCGGGTTGTCGCTTTCCATCACCTGCGGGTAACCCGGGATCAGCACTCGCACATCGTGCAGATGGGCCATGGCGCGGGGCAGGGCGGCGGACACGTCGCCCAAGCCACCGGTCTTGACCAGGTCGGCAAACTCGGAGGTTACAAACAGGACTTTCTTGCGATTAGGGTTCTGACTCACGATCGGCCGCACAGTGGTGGGCAGGTCGACCAGCGAAGGTCCCCCTACCGGCTGACTGACACGCTCTCCCTGAATATCTACAGCGGCACTGATCATAGTTCTCTCCCACATGTCTGTCGGCTAATGGCCCGCTGCCATTAGCTCCGATGACCGCATCCTGCGGTCAGGCGCACAAGCACTGTACAAACTGGCAAGGCGTATGCCAGTTGCACACTCAGCTGAAAAAGATTGGATGGACGGGCATCTGCGATCAAACGCGCGTGCTCGCCTTACCTTAAAACTGGACCTACGGCAGGTTTGGAAAGTTTCGATTTTTTGCGGGGTTTTTGTTTTCGAACGGACCCATCGGTCATCAGTCTAGGACAGATCCTAGAGCGTGTAGGGTTTGTGAGAAGATTTTGTAGGACAAAAAACTTGTAACCATATGCAGCTTTGAAAACACGGTTTGAACGGCGGCGTTTTGTGGCGAGGGAGCATGCTCCCGTTGGGCTGCGCAGCAGACCCGTATTTGAAATAAAGAAAGGGCCGCTTCGCGCCCCAACGGGAGCAAGCTCCCTCGCCACGAGGAAGCATGCGCCCCGCAATGGTGCGCTAGCCGAGCATGCGAATGGGCGCGCCGTTGGCCCAGGCCTGGATGTCTTCGATCATCTGTTGGTAGAACTGGCGGTAGTTTTGCTCGCTGACGTAGCCGACGTGGGGGGTGGCCAGCACATTGGGCAGGCGGCGGAACGGGTGATCCACCGGCAGTGGCTCCTCGGCGTACACATCCAGTGCAGCCCCAGCCAGCCCGCCACTTTCCAGTGCCTGCACCAGCGCCTGTTCATCCACGATGGGCCCGCGGGCGGTGTTCACCAGGCGGGCGGTGGGTTTCATCCAGCTCAAGGCCTGGGCATCCACCAGCCCACGGCTACGGTCGCTGAGCACCAAGTGCACGGTGAGAATGTCGGCCTGTTCGAACAGTTCTCTCTTGCTGATCCAGGTCACGCCCGATTCGGCGGCGCGCTCGGGCGTGAGGTTTTCGCTCCAGGCAATCACACGCATGCCGAACATCTGGGCAAACTGCGCGACCTTCTGGCCGATGCTGCCCAACCCCAGGATGCCCAGGGTTTTGCCGTACAGGTCGCCGCCCAGGCCAACTTGCCACTGGCCGGCACGCAGGGAGTTGGCTTCGGCCAGCAGGTTGCGGGTGGAGGCCATAATCAGCGCCCAGGTCAATTCCGGTGCGGCCTGTTTATAGCTGTCAGTGCCACACACCTGGATCCCCAGGGCCTTGGCGGCGGCGATGTCGATGGCCGCGTTGCGCATGCCACCGGTCACCAGCAGCTTCAACTTCGGCAGGCCCTGCAACAGGGCCTTGTCGAAGGTGGAGCGTTCGCGCATCACGCAAATCACCTCGAACCCCTGCAAACGGTCGATCATCGTGGTGGTATCGGCGGGGTAGTCGTGCAGGAAATGCACCTGGCCGACGGTATCAAGCACCGACCAATCCACCACGCCACTGGCCACATTCTGCCAATCATCAATGACTGCGATCTGTACCGACATTCACGAGTGCCTCGAAAAAGGTTGAATTAAAGGGCGTTCAAACCCTGCAACAGCGCTTTATGAAACTGGGCCGGTTCTTCCATCTGCGGCGCATGCCCCAGGCCTGGGAACTCCACCAGGGTGGCATGGGGGATCAACTGTGCAGCTTGCTTGCCCAGCACGTCGTAGTGACCGAGCCTGGCCTTGACCGCTGGCGGCGCGATATCACTGCCGATGGCGGTGGTGTCGGACGTGCCGATCAGCAGCAGGGTGGGCATCTGCAAGTCCTTGAACTCGTAGTACACCGGCTGGGTGAAGATCATGTCGTAAATCAAGGCCGAGTTCCATGCGACCAGCGTATGCCCCGGGCCTTTATTCAGGCCGGCGAGCATGTCCACCCAGCGGTCATATTCGGGCTTCCAGCGGCCTACGTAGTAGGTGTTGAGTTCGTACTGGCGGATGCCCTCGGCGCTCAGCTTGAGCTCGCGCTCGTACCACTGGTCGACGCTGCGGTAAGGCACGCCAAGGGCTTTCCAATCTTCCAGGCCGATGGGGTTCACCAACGCCAGTTGTTCGGTCTGGGCTGGGTAGAGCAGGGCATAGCGGGTGGCGAGCATGCCGCCGGTGGAGTGGCCGACGAGGGTGGCTTTCTGAATGCCGAGTTTCTCCAGCAGTTGGTGGGTGTTGGTGGCCAGTTGTTGGAAGCTGTATTGATAGTGCTCGGGCTTGCTGGAGGTGCAGAAGCCGATCTGGTCCGGCGCGATCACGCGGTAGCCGGCATCGCTCAAGGCTTTGATCGAGTCTTGCCAGGTGGCGCCGCAGAAGTTCTTGCCATGCATCAGCACCACGCTGCGGCCATTGGCTTTGCCCTTGGCGGGGACGTCCATATAACCCATTTGCAGGGTTTTACCCTGTGACTGGAACTGGAAGTGCTCAACCGGATACGGGTATTGGAAGCCTTGCAGCTCGGGGCCGTAGGTGGCGGCGAAGGCGGGGGCGGCACTGGCGGTCAGCAGGCCGGCAATGCAGAAAGCACGGATCAGAGGCATCGGCTGGGCTCCTAGAGAAGGTGCTCGGATGCTGTTGGGAGGGGATTAAGTGGGGATTAACGCCCACTGCAGGGTCAGGGCGGCGAGCACGCCGTAACGTACGCCTTTGGCGAGGGTAACCAGCAGCAAGAAGCGCCACAGTGGCTCACGCATCACCCCGGCCACCAGGGTCAGTGGGTCCCCGATGATCGGCACCCAACTGAGCAGCAACGTCCAATGCCCCCAGCGCTCGTAATGGTGGCGCGCCTTGCTCAATTGCCTGTCGCTCACCGGAAACCAGCGTCGGCCCTTGAAGTGTTCCACCCAGCGCCCGAGCCACCAGTTCACCAGCGACCCCAGCACGTTGCCCAGGGTGGCAACCCCCAGCAACAGCCACAGGCTGTAATGCCCGCTGAGCAGCAGGCCCACCAGCACGGCTTCCGATTGCAGGGGCAATAATGTCGCGGCGCCAAACGCCGCGAAAAATAACCCCAGGTAACCCGCGATCATTGCGCCGGGTAGTCAGCCACCACCATGTCGTTGCCCTCGCGGGTCAGGCCGATGATCTGGTAAGCCTCGCTACGGCCTTCCACTTCCATGCCCGGCGAGCCCATGGGCATGCCCGGTGCGGCGATGCCCAGCAGATCATGGCGCTTGCGCAGGGCTAGCACTTGTTCGGCCGGCACGTGGCCTTCGACGAACTTGCCGTCGATCACGGCGGTGTGGCACGAGCCCAGGCGCGGGGCCACGCCCAGGCGTTGCTTGACGGCGCTCATGTCGGCTTCGACGTGGTCGTTGACCTTGAAGCCGTTGTTTTCCAGGTGGCTGATCCACTGTTTGCAGCAGCCGCAGTTGGCGTCGCGGTGGACGTCGATGGGAATGAGGTCGGCTGCTTGGGCCAGGGAGGGGATCAGCAGGGAGGAAAGCAGGACCAGGCGCAATGGGGTTTTCATGGTGGGGCTCGTAGGTCAGGTAAACGTCGTCATGAGGGAGGCGATCATGACGACGTCATCGCAGGCAAGCCAGCTCCCACACGATGCCGCGTGGGGCGGTAATGTTTCTAAATTATACGGAGGGGCCGTTTTCCAAGCGGTGCTTGAGCTGGTCGAGGGCAATGCCCGACAGCTCGATCATGCGCTCATGCAGGGTGGCCAGTTGCAGCTCGGTCTCGTAGGTCAACACACGCTTGAACAGGGTGCCTCCGCGATGGGGCTGCAGGAAATAATGGATGGAACCGTCCACGGCCAGGGAGGTGAACACGGTCTTGAACTCGCCGGGGCGCCGGGCGATCTGCACGCGGTAGCTCATAGGGACGCGTACGCCCAACAGGTCGATGATTTCGGTAAACCGCGTGCCCGCAGGCAGCGAGCCGGTGGTGCCGGTGTCGGCACTCAGGGACGTGGGGTGCCACTCGTGCCAGCGATCAGGCTGGGTCACATAGTCATAAACGGCATCGATGGGGGCCTGGATAAAGCGTTCCTGACTGATCCGCTCCAAGCGGACCGATTGCTCGGCAGCGCGCATGGCACACCTCCTGTGTGACGACTAGGAAATGTCAGAATAGTCCTACTCCCGCGCTTTGCACGGGAGCCTCCAGGCAATTGATCAACGGACTTTGAAGCGGCTCATCAATGCAATCACCCGGCCATTGGCGTCCAGCAGGCTCTGGGTGTTGCTTTCGGTGGCATGGCCGCTGTGCACCAACTCTTCGACCATTTGTCGGATCTGCACCATGCTGCGGTTGATCTCCTCGGTTACCGCGCTCTGCTGCTCGGCCGCCGTGGCGATCTGGGTGCTGAGGTTGTTGATGTGGCTGACCGAGCCGGCCATCTCATCCAGGCCGGTGTTCACCCGCGCCGTCGCATCCGCCGCCGACTGGCAACTGGCCTGGGTGTTTTCCATGGCGGCCACCGACGAACTTACGCCGGTGGTCAAGCGCGCCAGCATTTCGTTGATCTGCGACGTGCTGGCCTGGGTGCGTGCCGCCAGGGCGCGTACTTCATCCGCCACCACCGCAAACCCACGGCCTTGCTCGCCGGCACGTGCCGCCTCGATGGCGGCGTTGAGCGCCAACAGGTTGGTCTGGCCGGCAATGGCGCCGATCACGCCGAGGGTTTCGGTGATGCGCGCAGCGTCCTGGCGCATGTTTTCCACGGTGTGGGTGGCGCTGGAGACTTCGCCGATCAAGGCGCTGACGCTGGTGGAGGCTTCACCCACTACCACGCGGGAACGGTCGGCGTGCTCGTTGGCGCGCTGGGTGAAGGCCGCGGTTTCTGCGGCATTTTGCGCCACGGTCTCGGCGGTGGAACTCATTTCGGTGATGGCGGTGACGGTCTGGTCGGTTTCCGAGGCGTGGCGCACCAGGATCCGGTTGGTCTGCGCCGAGGCCTGTTGCAACTGCTCCAGGCCCGACGACATGGCCCCCGTGGCCTGGGTCACTTCGCCGATCATGTTTTGCAGGTAGACAATAAAGCGGTTGACCGAATGGCCAATGGCGCCCAGTTCGTCTTCAGCGCGAATGGTGATACGCCGCGTCAGGTCCGCATCACCCGCCGACAGCGCGTCGATGTTGGTCTTCAGCGACTTCATGCGCTGCACCAACTGGCGGATGGCATAGGCCGCGAGCAGTACCAGCAGCAACACCATGGGGATTTGCAGCAGGGCCAGGGTGCCGAGTACATCGTCGCGCTGGGCGGTGATCAACGAGGTGGGCAGGGCGGTGGCGAGGAACCACGGCGTGCCTTCGATCGGGCGCAGGTAGAAGGTGCTGGCCACGCCGCCGTTGTCGAACTCACTGCGTTGCAGGCCCTGGTCGCGATGGGCCAGGGCTGCGCTGACCTGTGCGGCAAACGCCGAACTGCCGGCCAGTTCGCTGATGTTTTTCAACACCACCGGGCCGTTGATGCGCGAGCTATTGCTGATAATCTTGCCGTCGCCCTCGACGATGAGCATCTGGCCGCCGATGTCTTTTTCCTTGCTGGCCACCAGCTCGTTGAAGAAGCCCAGGGTCACGTCGATGGTGGCAACGCCGTAGGCCGCGCCATCGCGCTGGATCGCCATGGCGCAGTTGGTGCGCGGCTCCTGGCTGGCGTCATCCTTGTAGGCCGCCGCCCAGGCACACTGGCCACGTGGCGAGGCGAGGCCGCCTTTGTACCAGCTCTGGTCGTAGTAGTTGGGCGCGGCGTCGCTGTTCCAGAAGGTGTTCACTGTCAGCTTGCCCGATGCATCGCGGTGCCAGAAGGTGCTGTGCTTGTTGCGCCCCGGGGTGCGCTGGTTCGGCAATGGCCAGATGCCGCCGCCGAAGACTTTCAGCTCGCCATACTGGTCCACCAGGCCCGGCAGGACCTTGTCGATGGCATCGCTGTCGAGCAGGGGAATGGTCTGGGTGATGCTGCGTTGCTGGGCTTGAACCTTGTTCAATTCGCCCTTGATCTGTTCGGCCACCTCGGCGATGCGGTTGAGCACCACCTGTTCTTCGGTGTGGCGCAGCGTGGGCGCGACCAACTGGCCGATACCCACGACGGTCAACACGAATAACACCAGGACGAACAGCACCAGAAACAGGGTATAGCGGGCTTGGATGGAGCGCAGTGGGGGCATGGGATCGTCCTTACGAAGCGTTTATTATTCACGCGGCTTTCTTGGGGCTTCGTAGGGCTATCGGCTTGGGTGTCAGGAGCTTTAGGTACGTTCGTACAAGAAAGTCGAGGCGCCGTTTGCCGACGCCTCATTCTGATGAGGGGGTCGCTCTTTGAGGGCAGCAGCGCTGACTTTTGGCGTTACAGGCCTCGACCCTGCGGGCTAGGGACAAGCTGGTGGAATTTTCGTAGTGGCTTGCCCATTTCTTCATTCAGAGCGTTTTCTGTGAAGTGCTTCGGGTTGACCGTCGTGGGCGGGGTAGAGGGGTCATCATCGAGATCAAAAGGTGTGGCGCTATTGGGTACACCAATAGCCTGGTACTCTAAGTTATTGGTCAAGTTTTTGCTGTCTGAGTCGTCCTTGGTGGACGGATCGTCGACTTTGCTGCGCCCTCTCAGGAAGGTGCCCTTTGCGCCATTCCAGGCGTGGGCTATTTCATGGTAGAGCACTGTCACGGGAATAATCGTATTTCCGTTATGTTCCTCGATGATCGACGGCTCGTCGAAGTTAATGACGCCGCGGTCAGCGCGAGAACCGGCTACGCCATCGGTGATTCGCCCAACGGCCGACAAATCAATCTTTCCTTTACCCGCGGCTCTCAGAGCATCCAAGGCCTTACTGCCAAAGTCGTAACCGGAGGCGCCAAACCCGATGGGATTGATGCTGACACTGGCGCCATTGGTGTCAGCGAGCTTATCCATCTCGGCGAGGACCTTCTGACCATTAGGCGAACTACGGAAGAACTCCAGATCATCGGCCACGCGTTGCTTGAAGTTTTCATCGCCGGTTACCGTAAAACCCCGCTCGCCCGCGTTGCTGGTTGCAACGGGGGTAAAGGACGAACCCCTGTTGCGGTCAAATTCATCGTTGATCTTGGCGTAAATGCGGTCGTGGGCGTGGTTGTTTCGTATCTTGTCCCGGCCTTTACCGGTATAAAACGTCGTGCTGTCATGCCCGACAAGTTCATCATCACCGTTGCCACCGTGCAGGACACTATGCCCGTTGCCTGCGAAGAGTTGGTCGTTGCCGTTGCCCCCGTCCAGGTAATTTTGCTTTTGTTTTCCCCCCGCGCCCGCGTAGAGACGGTCGTTGCCATTGTTGCCATACATGACGCTGTTACCGGTGCCGCCGATGAGGGTGTCATCACCTTCATTGCCTTCGGCATAGCCCAAGCCGCTGCCCAGGCGCAGCGTATCGTTGCCAGCTTGACCGTACAGTCGCGTTCTTCCGCCTCCCGCTTGAATATCATCGTCGCCGTCATCCCCGTACACATCGACACGAAGCATTACATCCTGGTCGATCGTAATTTTGTCGTTGCCGCCCATGGAGTCGATCGCCAGCCCCGGTTGCGGGCCTTTTTTTTTCTCGAAATCAACGTTGAATACATCGCCGTTTACGGTGATCCGAACCTGGTTTCCAGGCCCTTTACTGACATGAATGACGTCATCGTCATTACCGGTTTTTACAATGATTCGGTTGTTCAAGATCTGCGGCTTATCGCCAGGAGCCCAGGCGACTTCGTGTTTAATCTCGACGTCGCCTTTGGTATGCAGCACATGGTTCTTATAATTCACGACGCCAGGCTCCAGGTCTTTTGGCGTGTCGTAAGGTGATGTCGGGGGAAGGCCCGAGGTGTGTCGATGTTGTGATGCCGCCAAATATGCAGGGCCCGCGAGTATCATCATTAAACCTCTCTGTCGAACTTAGGAAAAGGTCTGACGGCGCTGTCGAATTTTGCGCGTCAGACTCGCGAATTCTGTGGGCGTAACGCGCAGAACGTTCCCGCATACCGTAAGACACTTAACACTAAACATTTCGACGGGGTCTGCTGCACTGGGAGGATGGACAAGCAAGCGTGTTTTGATCGGGGCGAGCCAAAGGGGGCATTGCCCTGTAACATGTAACCTAAGCACCGGCCTCTGTGCTTCGTGTGTGGCGATACACAAGGGCCCAATACTTCAGCTTCAGGACCCTGTCATGACTCAAAAGCAACGTTTGAAATATTCGATTCTGATCGCCCTGTCGGTACTGGCGATCATGTTTGGCCTGTCCTATCTGCAGAACACTGGCGTGATCAGCGAAAAAACCTTCCAGTACATCGCCATTGCCGTGGCGGTGATCGTGGTGGTGATCAACGGCATCATGCGCCGCAAGGTCAAGCCGCACTTCTGATTCAGGCGCGACCTTCGAGCACTTTGGCAGCCTCTTCATGGAGGCTGTAGCTCTTATCGGCATTGAGGGTGATCACGCCCTCGCTGCACAGGCGCTTGAGCACTTCACGCACGCTGAGAAACGACAGCGGAATGCCCAGCTCCAGTAAATGGCTGTGCACGCCGCGCACCCCCAGGGTGCGCTGGTTGTCGGCAGCGGTGAGCAGGGCGTCGATGACCTTCAGCCGAATCAGGCTGGTGCGCAAACCGAAACACTTGAGCAAATGGCGAATCCGCTGGTTGCCTTGCTGTTCGGGCGCTTTGCCGAACGCGTGTGTGCCGTTGCCAAAACTGGCGTCGGCGCTCGGTGAATGTCCGTCCGTGGGCAGTTGCGAGTTGTACATGCAAAAAACTCCTTATCAGAGCCTGATCAGGAAAATGATGGCGCTCTTATTAGGTAAGACGTATGAGCGACAGAAATCATGAAGTCCCGGATGTAGAAATTTTGTCGGTATCCGGTTTGTCACTTTGTGGTTGCCCTGAATAAACGTGCCCGTCCGCTAAATTATTCCCGGTGCATTGCGTCCTTACGGTGGGGTAGTTGCCCCTCGTGAGGGTGTTCAATTTGACGGTGGAGTCGGCGTGATTATTTCCAATGGGTTGTCCAGGGTGTGCATGGCAGGGGTGTTGCTGGGGGTGAGCTTCGCCGCATCGGCGCTTGAGCCGGTGGCACAGGCATCGGCGGATATCCGTCGCACCACATTCGGTGTGCCGCACATTCGTGCCAATGACGAGCGCGGCCTGGGCTACGGCATCGGCTATGCGTATGCCCAGGACAACCTGTGCCTGCTGGCCAATGAAGTGGTCACGGTGAACGGCGAGCGCGCCCGTTACTTCGGCCCCGATCAGGCAACCCTGGAGGAGCGCAACAACCTCGCCAGCGACGTGTTCTTCACCTGGCTCAATACCCCGCAGGCGGTGGCCACGTTCTGGAACGCGCAAACCCCGCAGATGCAACAGCGCATGCAAGGCTACGTCGCGGGTTACAACCGGTACCTGAAAGAGCAGGGCGCGCCGGTGCAGTGCCAGGCGGCGTGGGTACGGCCACTGGCGGTTGAAGACTTGGTGAAGCTGACCCGTCGGCTGCTGGTGGAAGGCGGTGTCGGGCAATTCGCCGAGGCCCTGGTAGGCGCGACGCCACCCCAGGCGACTACCGGCGTGCCGGTCGACAGCAAAGCCTTTGCACTGGCCGCTGCCAACCAGCAGCGTTTCACCCTCGACCGTGGCAGCAACGCAGTGGCGGTGGGCCGGGACCGTTCCTTCAATGGCCGGGGCATGCTGCTGGCCAACCCGCATTTCCCTTGGGTGGGCGGCATGCGTTTTTATGAAATGCACCTGACCATCCCGGGCCAGCTGGATGTGATGGGCGCTGCATTGCCAGGCTTGCCGGTGATCAATATCGGCTTCAATCAGCACGTGGCATGGACCCACACGGTCGACACCTCCAAGCATTTCACCCTGTACCGCTTGACCCTCGATCCCAAGGATTCCACCCGCTATATGCTGGATGGCAAATCCATCCCGCTGGATAAAACCCCGGTCACTGTGCAGGTCAAACAGCCCGACGGCAGCCTCAAGGCGCAAGCCCATACGGTCTACAGTTCGCAGTTCGGCCCGGTGGTGCAATGGCCGGGCAAGCTGGATTGGGACAGCCACTACGCGTTCAGCCTGCGCGATGCCAACCTCGGCAATGATCGCGTGCTGCAGCAGTGGTACGCGATGAACCGCGCTACCAGCCTCAAGGAATTGCAAACCTCGGTGCACACCCTGCAAGGCATTCCTTGGGTCAACACCCTGGCGGCGGATGATCAGGGCCAGAGCCTGTACATGAACCTGTCGGTGGTACCCAACGTCAGCGCCGCCAAGTTGGCGCAGTGCAGTGATCCGCGTGCCGGCTTGCAGTTGATCCTGCTCGACGGCGCCCACAGCGCCTGCGCTTGGGACGTGAACCCACGTGCGGCCCAGCCCGGTATCTTCCCGGCTGATCAACTGCCGCAACTGGAGCGCACCGACTACGTGCAGCACTCCAACGACTCGGCATGGCTGGCCAACCCCAAGGCACCGCTCACCGGGTTCTCGCCGGTGATCAGCCAGGACCACATCGGCCTCGGCCCGCGTGCACGCTTCGCTGTGCAACGCCTGCAATCCCTGGAATCGCAGCCCATTACCGTGGCCGCGCTGCAGCACATGGTGATGGACAACGAGGTGTACCTCGCCAGCCAGGTCATGCCTGACCTGCTCGCGTTCTGCGCCAAACACTTGGGCAGCGACGCTGTGGCCCTGCAACCGCTGTGCACCAGCCTCAAGGACTGGGACCAGCGCGCCAACCTCGACAGCGGCCTGGGCCTGGTGCACTTCATCAACCTGGTGCAGCATCTGCAGCAAATCCCCGATGCCTGGCGCGTAGCCTTCGACCCGGCCCAACCGCTGACCACGCCACGCGGTCTTGCCATCGACCGCCCAGTTGTGGCCAACGCCTTGCGTGAAGCCATGCTGGCCTCGACCGCCGAGGTGGCCAAAAACGGCCTGACCGCCAACAGCCGTTGGGGCGACGTGCAGGTCAGCGGCCAAACGCCGATCCATGGCGGCCCGCAAGAGCTTGGCATCTACAACGCCATGCAAAGCGTGCCCCGCGCCGACGGCAAACGTGAAGTCGTGAGCGGTAGCAGCTACCTGCAAATCGTCACCTTCGACGACAAGGGCCCGAACGCCCTCGGCGTACTGGCGTTCTCACTGTCCAGCGATCCCGCATCGAAATACGCGAAGGATCAAACCCAGGCCTTTTCCGAGAAAAAGCTGCGCCCACTGCCGTTTACCGACGCCCAGATCAAGGCTGATCCGCAGTACCAGGAGCAGGTCATCAAGGAGTAGGGCGGCCGCGCAACCCCTTGATGTCCCTACGAAATATTTTTGAAATCAAGGGGTTGCACGCATTGGCAAATACGTACATAATGGCGCCCATCGAACGCAACGAAGCATTAAAAACTTCAATGTATTCAATGAGTTAGAGTAGAGGCAGGCTGTTAAAGCCCACTCAAGTTTTTATGCGGTGAGTGCCAGCAACCAGGGCATTGATCGTTTGAGGCCGAGTAGCAAAATGGTTATGCAGCGGATTGCAAATCCGCCTACGCCGGTTCGATTCCGACCTCGGCCTCCACTCTTAGAAACCCCGTAGATTAACGTCTACGGGGTTTTTTATTGCCTGCGGTTTTGTCATCGCTTTTGCAATTAACGGCGAGAAGCGGGCGTTACAAACGGGGTTAATGAATCTGTCCCCGTTTCACGCAAATGGGCACCACGTGAATCACTGACCTCTGAAGCAAACACCAACCACGCCTCTAGCGCTGATAACGGCCGCTTTGGGTAAGGTGGCGCGCGATTGCTGCCCTGCATGACTGATGTCAGAATGATGCGCCACGCCTTGTACACTCAACGATTAGCGCGATTCCCGGACTATCATCATGCCCAGCCTCTGTTGCTGTTCTAACACGCTAGGCCCACCGAAGAGACTTCTCCTGGTTCAGCTGCGCCGGCTGCTGTGTTTAGTGCTGCTTTGGGATCAATCTGCGTGGGCTGATCCTGGCCCTCGCCAGAATGGCGCCAAACAGGTGATAGATGTACAGCTGCGTTGGAAACATCAGTTCCAGTTCGCGGGCTATTATGCCGCAATCGCCAAGGGCTATTACCGCGAAGAAGGACTGGACGTGCGCTTGCACGAGGGTGGCCCCCATGTCACACCAGTAGAAGAAGTGCTCTCTGGGCGTGCCCAATACGGCGAAGCCAATAGTGAATTGCTCTACGCACGCCTGCATGGAAAGCCCTTGGTCGCGCTGGCGGTGATTTTTCAGCATTCGCCTTCCGTGCTCGTGGCTCGCACAGACCAAGGTATTCGCACTGTGCACGACCTGATCAGCAAGCCGTTGATGTTGATGGATGCACAGACCGATGCTGATTTTCTGGCGATGTTCCGTAGCGAGGGTATACCCCTCGAAAAACTGCAACTTCTACCCAGCAGCTTTCAAATTGGGGATCTAGCCAGCGGTAAGGTGGCGGCGTTCAACTCGTACCTGACCAACGAGCCCTTCTACCTGCAAGAGCGGGGCGTGGATTACAACATCATCTCGCCCGTCACCTATGGGATCGACTTCTACAGCGACATCCTGTTCACCAGCCAGGCAGAGATTGACGAAAATCCACAGCGGGTCGAGGCCTTCCGCCGCGCTACCTTGCGCGGCTGGCGTTACGCGATGGATAACCCCGAGCAAATCATAGACCTGCTGCTCAATCAGTATTCGGTGAAGAAAAGTCGCGCGCACTTGCAATTCGAAGCTGAGGCCATGCGCCCGCTGGTGGTATCTGACTTGATAGAGATCGGTCATATGAACCCAGGGCGTTGGCAACGAATGGCTGAAACCTTCCTCGAACTGGGTATGGTCGACAATATCGCCGGTCTGGAAAACTTCATTTACGATCCAAACCCGCCACAACTCGTCGAGCGGCTGCGCAAGACCATTGTGCTGATCAGTATCGGCGGTGTGCTTGTCCTGATGTTCGCTCTGGTTCTGTTGAATGCCCAGCGTCATCTGCGCAACGAGATCAAGTTGCGCAAACTGGCCGAAGAGGAAGTACACAAGCTGGCCTTCTATGACAGCCTGACTGGCTTACCCAATCGCAATAGTTTTATTCCCTCTGCTAGTCAGAAGCTATTGGCTGCAAAGAGCCATGGAGAACATCTGGCCCTGTGCTATATCGACTTAAATCACTTCAAGCAGATCAATGATCGTTTTGGCCACCAGGCAGGCGATGCCATCCTGATCCATGTAGCCACGGCCATCAAATCCAATATTCGCGAGTTCGAAATAGCCGCGCGCATGGGCGGTGACGAATTCGTAGTGCTGCTCGACGGCGCGCTTCACAGAGGCGATATCCAGCGCACCACCCATGAAATCTGCGATGCCATCAACCTGCCCATCCCATGGAAAAACAGCCAGCTCAAGGTCAGCGCCAGCCTAGGGGTGGCGTGGTATCCGGAAGATGGCGAAGGTCTGGACGATCTGATTTTCAAGGCCGACACCGCCATGTTCAAAAGCAAAGCCAGTATCGCTGCGCAGGCGTAAAGCTGCTTGCGTGGTGTCCCAAAAAAAAGAATTGGTAGTTAGGAAGCAGCGTTTCACTGCGGTTTGTGTGAGCGTCGTCCTTCGCATGACGCCTCTGGTCAGTGCCGTGACTGACCCGGATTGTAGAAGCTGAATGATCCATAGCCGCCTACGGTCATCCTCCGACCTCTTCAGGCCGACAGCACCTTCAATAAACCGCCGGTACAGAGAATTCTTATGACTCGCTTAACGTTGTAGGCGAGGACGTTCAAGCTCATCTGCGCACTTACCCGCGTTGGCGCTTGCGGACTTCGGAGTCAGAGAAGTTAAGGTTTTTATTCAGCCGCCGTCGGATTCGCACACTGTGACGAAGTTAATAGGTAAGAGAATAAGGAAAAGCGCACCTTAGTATTAGCTATTATGATACCGAGAATGCACATGCTGAAATCCTGATGATGAACTCATAGACTCATTTCGTACCCGGACCTCGCGCCGGATCCAACAACTATAAAAAGTAAGCGGAGACACGAATGAGTAAGCAAGTATCGTTCGAAGACCTGCCGCTGACCCGCTTCCATATCAGGACGGTGTTCAGTGGTACCGGTGGTCAATTCAGTGATGGCTTTGTGCTGGGAATTATCGGCATCGCTGTGAGCATGGCGGCGGGTCCGCTGCAACTCACCGCGTTGTGGATGGGGCTGCTGGGTGCTGCGTCGCTCGCCGGCCTTTTCTTGGGCAGCCTGATCGCAGGCCCACTTGCCGACAAGTACGGGCGTAGGACTATTTTCGCCTGGGACATGCTGTTGTTCGCCACCATTTCCGCCTCCCAGTTTTTCGTCTCCTCACCCGAACAACTACTGGTGTTGCGTCTACTGCTGGGCCTTGTGCTGGGCTTCGATTATGTCGTCAGCAAGTCGTTAGTCACGGAATTCGCCCCGCGCAGATACCGAGGGCGGCTGCTCAGCATACTCGCCGTGGCGTGGGCAGGCGGCTATGTCGCTGCTTATCTGGTGGGCTTCGCCGTTCGCGATATTGGCCCCGATGCTTGGCGCATCATGCTGGCATTGAGCGGCGTTCCCGCACTGCTCATCCTGCCGTTGCGCATGGGCGTGCCTGAGTCGCCGATCTGGTTGATGGCTCGTGGGCGTACCGAGGAAGCCATGGATATTGTGCGCAGTAAGTTTGGGCCCAATGTCAGCCTGCCGGAGCCTGTAAGTACACCGAAGAAGAAAGGTGGCAACTGGGCTGAGTTGTTCAGCAAACGCTGGCGCAAGAACACCGTGGTCGGGTGCGTCTTCTACACCTGCCAGGTTATTCCGTTCTTCGCCCTGGGCACCTTTTCTCCAAGAGTCTTGGAAGCACTGAACGTCGGAGACAAATTTGTCGGTGGCCTGGTTTACAACGTGCTGCTGATGCTGGGGGCAATCCTTGGCTTGTTGTGTATCGACCGGATCTCGCGTCGCGCATTTCTCGTCGGCACCTTCTACCTGAGCGCGTTGAGCCTTGCCGTGCTCGCGTATGCCGGTTTCGGCGCCTTCGGTACGATTCTGGCCTTTGGCCTTTTTGCCTGCATTCTAACTGCCGCGGTAAACCTTGAATTCGTATATCCCCCCGAGCTTTTCCCGACCCATCTGCGTGCGTCCGGTATCGGCCTTGCGGTTGCGTCCAGCCGTTTCGGCTCTGCGTTTGCAACGTTCCTGCTACCGATTGCCGTGCAAAACCTCGGCATTCAGACGGCATTGGGCATTTGCGTCGGCGTGTTGATATTCGGTGGAGTGTTCTGCCACCTGTTTGCGCCGGAAACCAGCAAGGAAGAACTCTCTGGCGTAAATCCTGACGGACGCGGTCAAGCGACAGCCTTCGTCACGCCGGCCACAGTCCCCGAAGGGAAGTGACGGGCGAGTAAGCGATAGTCGCACTAAAGTCTTCCCGACCTGATAGAGCGAGAACAGACCTAATGGCAGCGAACAAATTCATCGACATGTATGCGGTTCAAGTGTTCATCGCAGTGGCCGAGGAGGGCAGCATGTCGGGTGCAGCTGCACGCATGGGGATTTCGCAGTCGGGTGTTTCGCAGATGGTCCGCCAGCTTGAGGAAGAGCTGGGTGTGATCCTGGTGGATCGATCCTCTCGCCCTCTGGTCTTGACCACTTTTGGGATAGCGTTGCGCAATCGCGGTTCAGTGTTGAGTGAGGAACTTTTCCATCTAAAGGCTCAAGTTTTGGATGCCGGGCGCGGAGTGAAGCCCGACCTGCGAATCGGTCTTGTCGATTCCTTCGCCGCGACCTGCGGCTCGGCTTTCACCAAGAAACTGTTGGGGAAGGTCGCACAGTTATCGATTCGTACCGGCTTGAGTCCGCAGCAAGGGGAGGCACTGTTGCGTCGTGACCTGGATTTGATCGTCACCAGCGATCCACTCATGGATGCCAATGACCTGATCCGCTACCGACTATTTTCGGAAAAATACTTTGTCATTACCCCCAAGGATTTGAACAAGAACATCGCGACCATTGAAGACATCCGGGTGATGGCCAACGTCATGCCCGTGGTCCGCTTCAACCGTGGTTCCCAGGTTGGGCTGCAGATCGAGCGCCATCTTCGCAGCTTGAATGTCCGAGTGCCTAATCGACTGGAACTGGACAACGCTGACGCCCTGACCTCAATGGTTGCAGAAGGTATCGGCTGGGCGGTAACGAGCCCGATGTGCTTTCTCCAAGCATCGGCCTGGGTTGACAAGGTGACGGTACACTTGACCCCTGAGCTGGGGCTGGAAAGGTCGCTCTATTTGGTCGCACGAAGAGATGAATACAGCGCTTTTTTTGCAGATGCCTGCGAAACAGCGCGTGAGGTAGTTCTCAACTCATTTTTGCCACGGCTGCAGTCCATGGGCTGCGGGGTTGAGACGTTAATAAATTCTAACGAGGGCAGTACTCTTGAATACTTTTGAATCCAAAGAATACCGACTGGAGCGCGACTACGTAGGTGAAGTCCAGATCGCTGCTGGCAAACTCTATGGCGTGAACTCGGTGCGTGGCTTCGATAACCTCACCGTTTCTTCGCTGACTGTCGCTCACTATGCCGCGTTTCGTAATGCGTTCGCCCAGTGTAAGTGGGCGGCAGCGCTCGCGAACCTGGATAGCGGCGTACTGGCGAGTGAGCAATGCAGTGCCATCGTGCAGGCATGCAAGGATGTGATTGATGGCCAATGCGATGACTCCCTGATTGTCGATCTGTTGGAAGGTTCAGGTGGTACCTCCACGAACATGAACTTCAATGAAGTGATTGCCAACCGTGCCCAGCAGGTCATGGGGCATCCGGCTGGCTCCTACCAAATCATTCACCCGAACGACCACGTCAATATCTCGCAGTCGACTAACGATGTTTATCCGGCAGCGATGAAGATTGCGACCTACGCAATGTTCGGACCTCTGATCACCGAGGTCATGAAGCTCGCCAAACAGTTCGACCAGAAGGCTGAGCAGTTTGCGGATGTCCTGCACCTGGGCCGTACCTGCCTGCAAGACGCCCAACCTATGCGCTTGGGGCAGTTGTTTTCCGGTTACGCTTCACTCACCCATCGCCTCGCTGCAGAGCTGCTCAACGTACGCGATAAGCTACGTACTCTCCCGCTCGGTGGCACGGCCATCGGCACCGGATTTGGTGCACCGCCGGCCTACAGAGCATTTGCTTTCGCACACTTGGAGGCTATTACCGGCATCGAGTATCAGGCTCCGTCAAACCCCTTCGATGCAATGCAGAATATGGACGTGTTCTCTCGGGTTTCCGCAGAACTGCGCACATGCTCGGCTTCGTTGGCGAAAGTCGCCTCCGACCTGACGGTATTGTCATCGGGTCCAGTGGGCGGCATTGGCGAGTTGACGCTGCCAGAAGCCCAGGCGGGCTCGTCGATCATGCCGGGTAAGGTCAACCCGGTGTTGCCAATGTCGATGATCCAATTGAGTTTTGCGGTGATCGGCAACGATGTGGCCGTAGCCCAGGCCGTGCAATACGGCGAACTGGAAATCAACCATTTCGAGCCAGTGGTTGCCTCCCGGGTATTTGACAGCATTACGCTGCTGACCAATGGCATCCAGCGCTTCCGTGAGAAATGCGTCGCAGGGATCACCGCCGACGTAGCACGCAACGAGCAGCACCTGACTGAGTCGATGGCAGTTGCCACAGCCTTGGTGCCGACGCTCGGTTATGCGCAAGTCAGTAAGCTCGCCCGTCAGTCGGTGGCGCAAGGCCGTTCACTGCTGACGATTCTGGAAGAGTCCGGGATCCTGTCTCGGGCAGAGGCGATGGCGGCCATCGATAAGGCGTCATATCCGGTCTTTGCAAACTGACTCAAGTAATCAATCGGCCGCATTAAAGTGGCCGCTTGAACTCACCTGCAATTGTTTGTTGTGTTCAAGTTGATGAGGCTGTCACACACTTTTGCACGAGGTGTACATCCGTGGGTAATAGCATGGGTTTTCGCCTTTTTAAATGTTTATTGAAAAATCGCTGTTGATAATTACGCAGGCCATCAAGTTGTTAGTGATTGGCGCGGGTACGCTGTGACTCCGTTTAAAGAAAAATATATGAACGTTAACGAATGCACTCTAATTAACGAGTGTGTCATTAATTTTTCGAGGGTGAAACAATGAAAGCTTTGAAAAGAAGCGTGTTCGCAGGCATCTTAACGGTGTTGTCGATTTCGACTGTCAACGCTCAACCCCAACCACCGAAAGACCTTCCCCATGTCGCCGTGCTGGCGACTGGCGGCACCATTGCTGGCACGGCGGATCAGGAGACCCAGACCACGGGCTACAAGCCTGGTGTGCTTACTGCTGCGGCGCTGCTCAAATCTGTCCCGTCGTTGGACAAAATAGCCAAAGTGAGCGGCGAGCAGATTGTTAACATAGGTAGCGACAATGTCGACAATGAAGTCTTACTGAAGCTCGCCAAGCGGGTGAACGAGGTACTCGAAAGCCCAGATGTATCGGGTGTCGTGGTTACGCACGGCACTGATACGCTTGAAGAGACCGCTTATTTCCTGAATTTGGTCGTCAAAAGCGACAAGCCCGTTGTAGTCACCGGCTCGATGCGCCCGGCCAGTGCAATTGGCGCCGACGGCCCTAGCAACATTCTTCAGGCGGTGGCTGTTGCAGCTGCACCAGAGGCCCGCGGGCGAGGCGTGATGATCGTGATGAATGATCGTATTGGCTCCGCACGTTATACGACCAAGACGGATGCCAACTCTGTCGATACATTCAAACCCGTGGGTGGCGGTTATCTCGGAACCCTCGTCAATCAGCAACCTATTTTTGAAACGCGCGTAGTCAAAAAGCATACTGTCGAGACGCCATTCGATGTCTCCAAGCTGACCGCATTACCGAAGGTCGACATTATTTACGGTTACCAGAACGATAACGGCTACATGTTCGATGCTGCAGTTGCGAACCACGCGAAGGGTATTATCATTGCCGGCGTAGGGGCCGGGAGCGAATCGCGCTTCATCTTGCCAGCTATCAAGAAGGCAATGGAACAAAATGTCCTGATTGTTCGCTCCACGCGCACTGGCGCAGGTTTCATTCCAGAAGATGAAGCCTATCCGGGCCTGCTCGGTGATAGCTTGAATCCTCAAAAAGCCAGAATCCTTCTGATGCTCGCTCTGACCGTAAGTAGCGATCCAGCGAAGATTCAGGAGATGTTCCACACCTACTAGGCCCCGGATTAAATCGTCCTTCTACTTCCCCCCAGTCACATCAAGAAACGTTCCAGTAATAAATGAAGCCTCGGCACTCGCCAGCCACAAGACAGCTCGCGCCACTTCCTCAGGCTGGCCGCCGCGGCCCATGGGGATCGAGTCTTTAACCCGGTCTACACGCCCAGGCTCGCCACCGCTGGCGTGCATGTCGGTGTAGATGTGGCCGGGGCGGATGCAGTTGACGCGGATACCGTCGCGCGCCACCTCTTTGGCGAAGCCGATGGTAAAGGTTTCAATAGCGCCTTTAGTCGCCGCGTAGTCCACATATTCGTTCGGGCTGCCCAGCCGGGCCGATGCCGAAGAGATGTTGATCACCACGCCGCCAGGCCCGTTGTGTCGATAGGCCATGCGCTTGATTGCCTGCTGCGCACACAGGATTGGCCCGATAGCGTTGACGGTAAACAGGCGCTGCATCCGCGTGAAGTCGAGGTCTTCCAGGCGCGATTGCGGCGCCAGCATGGCAGCGTTATTGACCAGTACATCGAGGCGCCCGAATTCGCGGTCGATGGCGGCGAATAAATCAGCAATCTGTTGCGGGTCTGCATTGTCGGCGCGTATCGCCAGTGCTCGGCGTCCGAGCGCTTGCACATCAGTGACCACCGAGCGTGCGGCGGATTCGTCGCGGACGTAACTGATCGCCACATCGTATCCGCGTGAGGCCGCAAGTCGTGCAGTGGCCGCACCTACACCGCGACTGCCACCGGTGATCAGGATGATGGGGGGTTGAGTGAGTGTATTCATGACGCGAACCTCTAGGTATGACAGAAACAGGTGGCCTCAACCGATCAGGAAGGTGCCCGTCGCAATCACCGCACACGCTAGAAACTTGCGCGGGGTGAGGGCCTCGCCGAGAAAAAAATAGCCGATCAATGCTGCAAACAAGACGCTGGTTTCGCGCAACGCAGACACCGCGCCCATGGGCGCATAGGACATGGCGTAAATAATGATTGCGTATGCCAGCAACGAGACCAGCCCGCCCAAGAACGCTGTCGAGAAACCCGGTCGCAGGCTGAACAAGTCCCGCGCGCCACGCAGGCCTATATAAACCAATGGCATCAGCACGCCCCACAGGGCGCACATCCAGACCGTGTAGGCCAGCGGGGCGCCGGACAGTCGCGCGCCGATGCCGTCAGTGACGCTGTAGGCTGCAATGAAAACGCCGGTCCCCAGCGCGTAGGGCAGGCTGGGAGCCGCAAAGCGGCGCTTATGAAGCGCCAGGGAAATGATCCCGCCCGACACCAGCGCAATGCCCAGCAGCGCGCTCGCCGTCACGGTCTCCCCGGCGAACACCGACGCGGCGAGGGTAATCAGGATGGGCGAGGAGCCACGGGAGATCGGGTAGGTTTGCCCGAGATCACCCACTTTATAGCTGCGCACCAGGAACAGGTTGTAGCCAACATGCAGGACGGCGGACAGCACGGCGTAGAACCCACTAGCCGGGGCGGGTGCCGCCAAAAATACTGCGATGACAGCGCTGGCGATGGCAACCGCCACGCACATGATGGTCATCGACCACAGCCGGTCGGCGCCGCCGCGCAACAGCGCGTTCCAGCTAGCGTGCAGCAGTGCGGCAAAGAGGATGAGTAATACGATGTGATAAGGCATGCGCCATCCTAGGCAACCGGTGCACACGACTAAAGCGAAGTCCTTTCATTGCACTATGAGTAAATCCTCATGCTTTACAGGTAGCGCAGCTGAGCTTGGCTGGACTCAGCCAGGAGCCATTCGCGAAAGCTGACGACGTGGGGTTGGGCTTCAATGCCTTTCGGGCAGACAAAGTAGTAGGCGACCGGGGAGGCAAACGGTTCGTTGAACAGCCGCACCAGGCGGCCATCACTGATCTGCGCTTCGACGTGGCCGCTGCGGGCCAGTGCAACACCCTGGCCCAACAGCGCCGCTTCGATCGTCATATTGGTGTCTGCAAACCGAACGCTTTCATTGAGTGCAGAAATACCCACGCCCACGTGTTGAAACCATGCTTCCCATTTCGGCACAAGGTCGGCGCCGTCGCGCGTCAGCAGTGGGTAGCGCAATAGTTCGGCGGGGTCGTGCGGGGTGCCAAACCGGTCGAGCAGCGCAGGGCTGGCCACGGGGAAGATCTGTTCCCTGAGCAGGAACTCTGAATGCAAGCCAGGGTAATTGCCGTTGCCCAGGCGGATCGCGACGTCCGATTCGTCGCTTGAAAAGTGGATGGCTTTATCACTGGTTTCCAGCGTGATCAGAATGTCCGGATGCTGCTGCGACAGGCTCGGCAATCGGGGTAGCAGCCACTTGAGTGCGAACGAGTAGGTGGTACTCACCTTGAGGCGCACCCTGCCTTTTTGTTCCCGAAGGTCCGACAGTGTGGCCTCGAGTTTCATGAAAAACTCGCGCACGATGGGCGCAAGTGCAGCGCCTTCGGGCGTCAGCCGCAAAGATTTTCCACGCTGGAACAGCTGCAGGCCCCAGATGTATTCCAGGTGCTTCAACTGATGGCTGACGGCGCTTTGGGTGACGTGCAATTCTTCAGAGGCCGACGTAAACGTTGCATGCCGTGTGGCCACTTCGAAAGCACGCAACGCGGCAGTGGGGGGTAGGTCTCTCATTGGCGGTAACTCGGCGAGCTGCATGAGTGAAGGCTCATGTTAGTTCAATTGCGCACCGCCGCCGATAGTCATAACACCCACCCCAACCCCAACGCCTTATGCAGCGACGCGAAATCCTTCAACAACTCCGCATCCCCTGAGATCCGGCTCTCCTGGGCCTGATACCGCGTGCGCTCCGCATCCAGCCAATCCAACGTGCTCGCCGTGCCCGCGCGGTAGCGTTGCCGCGTCAGGTCCGCCGCACGTACCGCTGAGGATTCCACATTGCGCAACAGCACCACGTTCTGCCGCTGATTCCCGTACCGCGCCAACGCCACGTCCGCATCGCGCAGTGCACCGAGCACCACGCTCTTATAGTTCGCGAGTGCCTCGTCACGCCCGGCTTCGGCGCCTTTGACGCTGGCGGCGACGCGGCCGAAGTCGAGGGCGTTCCAGGTGAGGCGCGGCAGGATCAGCCAGGTGCCGTTGTCTTTGCGGGCGAGGTGGCCCGGGTCGCCGGCGGAGAAGGACAGGTCGCCCATCAGGCTGAGCTTGGGAAACCAGTCGGCGGTTTTTTCGCCGATCTGTGCGTTGCTGGAGGCCAGCTTGCGCTCGGCCACGCGGATGTCGGGGCGAGCTTTGAGGAGGGCGGCGGGGTCGGCCACGGGCACTTGGTTGGGGATGGCGGGCAGGGCGCGGGCGGTGGCGAGGCGGCTGTCCAGTTCACCGGGTTCCAGGCCGCAGAGCAGGCCCAACTGGTCGAGGGATTCGACGATGGAGGCTTGCAGGGGTAGGCGCTGGGCCCGGGTGTTTTCGGCTTGGGTGAGCACTTGTTCCAGTTGCAGTTGCGAGGCCACACCGCGCTCGCGCCGTTGCTGGGTGAGGTCCAGGGCCTGGTTTTCGATGTCGACGCTGGCGTCCACCAGGGCCAGTCGCGCTTGCTGGTCGCGCAGGTCGGTATAGGCCTGCACGACGTCGGCGGCGAGTTGCACCTGGGCGTCTGCGAGTTGGGCCTGCGAGGCGTCGGCTTCGGCACCGGCGGCTTCGACGGCGCGACGGGTACCACCGAAGAGGTCCGCTTCCCAACTGGCATCGAAACCGGCGAGGTACAGGCTCAACGGGCCGCGTCCGCCACCGCTGTTGCCGCCCAGGGCGGAGGTGTCGGGGGAGCGCAGCTTGAGCAGCGCCGCGTCGCCGGTGACCTTGGGCATCGCGTTGGCGCGGGCGCCGCTGAGGCTCGCGCGGGACTGGCGCAAACGTGCTTGCGCGGTGGCGATGTCAGGGCTGTTATGCAACGCCTGCTCCACCAGCTCATCGAGTTGCGTATCACCCAGGGTTCGCCACCACTGGGCGACTGCCGGCGCATTCGGCGCGGCGTTATCGGCATGGGGCAAGCGTCCGGCCGCCAGGGTTTTTGGCGCGACGGCAGGCGCGCCCTGGTAATCCGGGCCTACGGTACAGGCCGACAACAAACCAACGGTCAGCAGCAGGGGAAAGGAACGAGCAATCATGGTTATACCGTGCGCTTTTTCAGAATGAAGATCAGGGGCAGGCACGCCAGCATTGCGAGTCCCAGTAGGTAGAACGAGTCGTTGTAGGCCATCACCGAGGCCTGTCGCGCAATGTCATTGGCCAGTTGGGCGAATGCCTGCAACTGCGAGGCGGCGGCATCGCCACTCTGGGCCAGGTAGCTGGCGGTGTTGCTCGCCATGTGGTCCTGGGCCAGTTGGCTGTTGGCCAGGATGCCTTCGCGCAGGCGGTCGTCGTGGAAGTGGCTGCGACGGTCCATCAGCACGCCGAGCAACGCCAGGCCGATGGTGCCGCCGAGGTTGCGTGACATGTTGTAGAGCCCGGCCGCGTCGCCGGCGTCCTTGGTCTCGACCGAGCGCATCGACAGTTGGCTGAGGGGCATCATCACCAGGATCTGCCCGAAGCCGCGCAACAATTGCGACCAGACAAAATCATGGCCGACGCTGTCACCAGTGAGCTGGGTGTCGACGAAGCAACTGGCCCAGTACAACAGCAGGCCAGTGCCGACCATCCAGCGCAGGTCATAACGGCCGAGCATTCGCGGCAAAATCGGCATCAGCAGGAACGCCGGAATGCCCGACAGCAACATGATCGAACCCGATTGCTGGGCGTTGTAGCCCGACAGAATCCCGAGGAACTGCGGCACCAGATAGGCCGTGCCATACAGCCCGGCGCCGACGGTGGTGCCGATCAGCAGCACGCTGCCAAAGCTTCTGTTGAGCAGCAGTTGCAGGCGCAGGATCGGCGTACTCGAACGGAATTGCCCAACGGCGATCAGGAACAGCCCGGTGACGGTGGTGAGGGTCAGCCAGGTGATCAGTGTTGAGTCGAACCAGTGTTCACGCTGGCCTTCTTCCAGCACCACAGTCAGCGAACTCAAACCCATGGCCAGGCCGAGAATGCCCAGCCAGTCGGCGCTGATAAAGCGTTGCAGGTTCATGCGCTCGGTCGGCAGGCCGGTGATCAGCAGGGTGATCAGGGCAATGCTGATGGGCAGGTTGAGAAAGAAACACCAGCGCCAGTTGATGTTTTCCGTCAGCCAGCCGCCGATCACCGGGCCCAGCAACGGGCCGAGGATGACGGTCATGCCGAACATCGTGGTGCCAATCGCCAGTTGGTGCGGCGGCAGGCGCGTGCGCACGATGGTTTGTGCGGTGGGGATCATCGCGCCCCCGGCAAAGCCCTGGCCGATCCGCCCGGCAATCATCGCGCCGAGGCTGGAAGACAAGCCGCAGAACATCGAGAACGCGGTGAACATCAGCGCCGTGCCGATCAAGAAGCGGCGCAGGCCGAACACGCGGGTGAGCCAGGCGGCGAGGGGGATCATCACGATTTCCGACATCAGGTAGCCGGTGGCGATCCAGGTGCCTTCGGTGCCCGTGGCGCCGATTTGCCCCTGGATCTGCGGCAGTGCCGAGTTGGTGATCGACACGTCCAGGGTCGCCAGCAACGCGCCGAGCGCGCCGGCGGCGACGGCGATCCAGTCGGTCAGCGAGGCGTTGCGCGGTTTCTCGGCGGCCACCGTGGCCATCACGGCTTCAGCCATGATGGGTGTCCGCGCCTTGGGTGCGGGTGTCGACTTCCACCGTGGCCGACAAGCCCGGCATCAGGGCGACGCGCACGTCATCCGGTACATCCAGGGCGATGCGCACCGGTACGCGCTGGACGATCTTGGTGAAGTTGCCGGTGGCGTTGGACGGTGGCAACAACGCGAACTGCGCGCCGGTGCCCGGTGAAAGGCTGTCGATGTGGCCCTGCAAATCGCGGCCCGGCAGCGCATCCACGTGCACGGTGACGCTTTGCCCGGGGCGCATGTCGCCGATCTGGGTTTCCTTGTAGTTGGCGGTCAGGTAGATCGCGCTGATCGGCACCACAGTCAACAAGCGAGTACCAGGTTGCACGTACTGGCCCACACGCACGCCGCGATCAGCCACGCGGCCGTCCAGCGGGCTGCGAATGACGGCGTCATCCACGTCCAGTTGGCTCTGGGCTTCGCTGGCCTTGGCCACGCCAAGTTGCGCCTGGGCCTGCTTGAGTTGGGCCTCCAGCGTGCCATAGCGGGTTTGGCTGGAGCGCAACGCCGCTTGTTTGGCCGCGACGGTGCTGCGCGCCTGGGCCAATTGGTTGTTGAGCTGCGCCAAGCGCTCTTCCGGTTCGGCGCCGGAGCGGGCAAGCGGGGCGTAGCGGGCGACTTCGGTCTGGGCATGCCGTGCATCGGCCTCGGCGCCTTGCAGCTGGGCGCGGGCTTCGGCGATGGTCGAGTCCTGCTGCACCAGGTCGGCCTGGGCCTTGGCGTAGTCGGCGTTGCGTGCGGCGATGGTGGCCGTGGCTTCGTCGCTCACTGCCTGGTATTTGCGTGCATCCAGGCGCACCAGCACGTCGCCGCGCTTCACGTTCTGGTTATCGGCCACCAGCACGTCGGCGACGTAGCCATTGATCTTCGGCGCGATGCTGATGCTGTCTGCCTGCAGGTAGGCGTCGTCGGTGGTTTCGATAAACCGGCCGGTGAGCCACCACCAGGCGCCCCAACCCAGGCCGATCAGCAGGGCCACGGTGGCCAGTGTCAGGAGGATGCGCCGGGCCTTGCCGCGTTGGCCGTTGACGGTGTCTTCAGGAATGACCTGAGGGGAGGGCGGTGCAGCGGACATCGAGGTCGCTCCAAATTTATAACAGGTGGAATAAATTCCTTTTTTCGCGAAATTTTGTCAACTGGTATATTTTGATCCGATCTTGACAGGGAGCTGCACATGGCACGACATAAACCTGCCGCCGAAGGTGGTTACCAGCGCGGTGAAGAAACCCGCGCGCGGATTGTCGAGGCGGCGGTCGCGGTATTTGGCGAGCGTGGCTACGAAGGCGCGTCCACCCGCGACATCGCCAGCGCGGCCGGGGTCAACGCGCCTGCGATCCAGTACTACTTCGATGGCAAGGAAGGCGTGTACCTGGAGTGTGTCGAACACTTGATCGCGCTGTTGTGGCGCAAGATGGCGCCCTCCGTGGAAGCTGCCGAGCACGCGTTGGCCGATGACGGAACCGACGATGCGGTCCTCATCGATGCGTCACTGGGCATCCTGGGCACGGTGGTGTCGACGATCCAGGACAGCCCCCAGACCAGCGCATGGCGCGCTTTCCTTGATCGCCACCAGGCCGGCCTGTGCCCGGAAAGCGCAACGATGGCGTTTGAAGAACGCTTCAAGGCGCGCATCGGCCGGGTGATCCGCCAACTTATCGCGCGCCTGGCCGGTTTTGCGGTCGAGGACGATCGTACGGTGATTCATTCCATGGCGCTGTTTACCCAGGGCCTGGCGTTTCGAGTGCAGAAGCCCAAGTTGCTCGCGGCCCTGAAGTGGACCGAAATCAGTCAGGCAGAAATGGTGCAGGTGCGTGACGTGGTGCTGATGCAGGCACGCTTTACGCTGGAAGGGTTGGTGAGGCAGCGAGGCCTCAACGATGCTTGATGCACACCCTGTTTGTCTGGAGGGCCAGCCGATCACCGCGCCGAATACGGCACACCCAGCGCCCACCGCGATTGCCAGTGCTCCACATACTGGCGCGCCACTTCCGGCTGATTACGGATGACCACCACGTTCTCCGAGTTCAGCGTTTCGGCCGAGGCGGCGTAGTTGAACGAGCCGGTCTGCACTGTGGTGCCGTCGACGATGAGGGTTTTATCGTGCTGCAGGTGGAAATGATCGCTGGTGCGCAGTTCCACGCCGTTGCGGCTCACAAAATCCATGGCTTTCTTGCTGGCCTTGCCCAGGTTGCGTTTTTTGTCGATGACCACACGCACGTTCACGCCGCGCTGTTTGGCCTCCACCAGTGCCTGGGCGATGTCTGTGGCCTGAAAGGAGTAGGCGAGCATTTGTATGCTGTGTTGGGCGCTGCCGAGGGTGTCGAGCACCAATTGGCGGGCGGTGCCCTCCGGTGAAAAGCCGACCTGGATGTCGGGAGCGGCGAAGGACACGGTCGGGACGCCCAGTAAAGCAATCAGTGCGATGCAGCGAATATTCCACATGGTTCAGCTCCCAGAAGAATTGGGTCAATAGGCTTCGCGTGGAATCAAGGAAACGAATTCCGACTTGAAGATAGTCTCCATCACGCGCATGAAATCCGACGCCAACTGTGAGCGCTGCTGGTGGCCGGGAAACACGATGGACACTTCGAACGGGATGTCCTGGTCGAGTTTGCGGAACGTGATCCCAGGGTATTTCGTGTAGGACGCCGTAAAGGGATCGCAGATCGTAATGCCCAGCCCACCCGCGACCATCCCGCATGCCGAATGGGCCGCCGTGGTTTCCACCGACGAATGCCCAACCACACCGCGTGCCTCCATCGCGGAGCGGATGCGGCGCTGCAACGGGTTGTTCGCGTTCATCGTCACCAGCCGCCGCCCGTGCAGGTCGTCCAGGGTCACCACGCTTTTGCTGGCCAGCACATCCTCTTTCGGCATCACGCACACCGCACTGATCGGCGGCAAGGGAATGGCAAAAATACCGGGGTACTCGCCCGAGGGGATCTGCACAAAACCGATGTCCAGCTGGTTGGCCGAGGTCAATTCCAGAATGCCCAGGGAGTTGCGTACATCCAGCGAGGTTCTGACTTCCGGATGCCGGCGGGCGAAGCGGCAAACGCCCTCGGCCACCACACTCAAGCCCAATGTGCTCATGGCGCCGATGCGCAAGGTGCCCGTACGCAACGTGACCAGGTCTTGCGCTACACGCTCGATGCGCTCGATGCCCTGATAGAACTTGTCGACCTCGGCATACAGCACCTGGGCTTCGGCCCCCGGGATCAGCCGGTTGCCTTCACGTCGGAACAGCCGGATCGACAACGCCGTCTCGAGGTCACGTATCAACCGGCTGACGGCGGGCTGGCTGACTTGCAGGGCTTCTGCGGCGATGGTCATGCTGCCGGTCAGCATCACCGTCCTGAAGGCTTCCAGTTGGCGGGGGTTGAGTTTCATTGTTCGGCTCGGCGCTAAATAGGGAAGAGGCACTTTTTCGAGCGTATAACATTTTGTTATGTGCGTCCAACAGCGTGCCGGTTTGCTATCGGGATGTAACGGGGCGATCATTTAGTTGCGTCGTTTTAATCGATCGCAACCCAGCTTAAATCGTGGGCGACGTGATCGTAAAATAAAAAAAGAGGATGCCACGTGCTGAACTACACCTTGCGTCGGTTATTACTCCTTTTCCCCATGCTATTAGGTGTGTCCGTTGTGATATTCCTGGTCATGCATTTCATTCCGGGCGATCCCGCACAACTAGCGGCAGGCCCGGATGCAACGGAAGAGGATATAGCGCAGATACGCATCAACTACGGGTTGGATAAACCACTCGTCAATCAATACTTCATCTATATAAAGAATGTCGTCAGTGGCGATTTCGGCGAATCTTTCCAGACGTTTACTCCGGTACTGGAAGGCATTGCAAGAACGCTCCCGGCCACCCTTGAACTGACGGCAGCAGGCATGTTGCTGGCCGTGGTCATCGGCGTGCCCCTGGGCATCATTGCCGCGCTGAGGCCTCGAGGGTTGCTGGACAGCTCATTGACCACCTTCGCCGTGTTGGGCATTTCGGTACCCGGTTTCTTCCTCGGGCTGATCCTGATGTCGATCTTCTCCGCCAGCCTGGGCTGGTTGCCGCCCACGGGACGCGGCGGATGGCAGCACTTGATATTGCCCGCGCTGACATTGGGCCTGCCGTATGTGGCGACATTCTCCAGGTTATCCCGCTCCACGATGATGGATGTATTGCAGGAAGACTATATACGCACGGCCTACGCCAAAGGTGTGCCCAGTTATAAGGTAGTTATAAAACATGCACTTTCCAATGCGGCTATTCCGTTGGTAACGGTATTTGGCATGGACTTTGGTCGGCTGTTGGGCGGGGCGGTTATTGTCGAAACCGTATTTGCCTGGCCGGGCATGGGGCGGTTTTTAATTGATGCAATCATGGCGCGGGATATTTATGTGGTTCAAGGCACGGTACTGGTATTTGCCGCCTTGGTCGTCATCATCAACTTAATGGTGGACTTGGTCTATGGCATCCTCGACCCTCGCATCACCTACAACTGAGGCCAGCATGCTTACTTCAAAAAAGCGTCGGCCAGGGTTTGTTCGTTTCCTTGTCTCCCATCAGCGCTGGTTCGCCTTCAGTGCATTGGTCGTGATTGTGATCATGGCCGCCGCTGCGGTGTGCGCACCGTTGTTCTTTGATTGGGATGCGGTGACCAAGATCAATTTGTCCCGCTCCCTGGTCAGCCCCGGCAGCGACTTCCTGTTCGGCACCGACCAGATGGGCCGTGACTTGCTCGGCCGTGTGCTGTGGGGCGCGCGCATTACCTTGACTGTGGCGCTGTCCAGCGTGGCCATTGCCATGTTGATTGGGGTCGCGGTGGGCGCGGCATGCGGTTACTACAACGGTGCGCTGGCCAGCCTGGTCATGCGTGTCATGGACGCCATGATCGCCTTCCCCCGCACGCTGGTGGCCATTCTGGTGATTACAGTGGCGGGCAACAGCATCCTCAGCCTGACGCTGGCCATTGCCATCTCCAGCATTCCCATCTACGTCCGCTTCTTTGCCGGGCCGGTGGCAGCCTTGAGAAACCGCGAGTTCGTGCTGGCCTCCAAGTCGATTGGCGTCAGCGACCTGCGCCTGCTGTGGGTGCACATCCTGCCCAACATCGGCTCGCTGGTGATCATCCAGGCCACCGTGTCGTTGGCCGAAGCCATCCTGATCGGCTCCGGGCTCAGCTTCCTCGGCCTGGGCCCACCACCACCGACACCGGAGTGGGGCTCGATGATTGCCGAGTCGCGGCCCTTGCTGACCACCCACCCCTACATCCTGTTGGCGCCGGGGTGCGCCCTGGTCCTGACCATCTTGAGCTTCAACATTGTGGGCGACGCACTGCGCGATTACATCGATCCCAAGTCACGCAATGCGTGACCGCGATCGGCGCGGTGCTTGCACCCGAACACTCACCCATTTTTCAGCGAGAACTCTGATGGGGCGTTTAAAACTCCTGGCAGCGCTGATCGGCAGCCTGCTTGCATTCAATGTACTGGCGCTGTCGACAGGCAACGCCGCTTTTGCCCAGGCAAAAGAGCAAGGCCAGATCACCTTCGTGCAGGGCTCGGACATCGACACCCTGGACCCGGCCATCTCGCGCAGCGTGCCGTCCTACAACGTGATCGATCATGTCTTCAACCGCCTGGTCGCGTGGGAAGGGCACGACCATGAACGTTTCATGCCTGACCTGGCGCAGTCCTGGTCGAGGACCGACGACGGCAAGCAATGGACGTTCGTGCTGCGCCAGGGCGTCAAGTTTCATGACGGCACCGACTTCAACGCCCAGGCCGTGAAGTTCAACCTCGACCGGATTCGCGACCCCAAGCTCGGTTCGCCCCACCGTTCCTACTATGCCGACATCGTGGCGGTCGACGCGGTAGCGCCCTACGAATTGCGGATCACCACGCAGCATCCGTCACCGACCATGCTGGAGTTGCTCGCCAAGCAATCTTCGTCCATCAGCAGCCCGGCGGCGGTGGCCAAATACGGCAGGGCCTACGGGCATCACCCGGTCGGCACCGGGCCTTACGTCTTCGACAGCTGGATTCCCAATGACCAGGCGGTGATCGAGCGTAACAACGGCTTTTTCGGCGAGCCGGGCAAGCCGTCGAGGATCGTGTTCCGCCCGGTCAAGGAAGACGCTTCGCGGGTGATCGAACTGCGCACCCAAAACGCCGACATCGCCGCCAACCTGTCACCTGAAGCCGCAATGGAACTGAAGGCGCTGAACACGTCCACATTGCTGCGCGTGCCCAGCACCTTCCAGGTGTTCTTTGAAATGAACCTGACCAAGCCGCCCTTTGACGACCCGCGCATTCGCCGTGCGGTCAGCCTGGCCATTGACCGCCAGGCCCTGGTCAACAAGGTGCTGCTCGGCTACGGCAAGGTGCCCACCGGGCCCTTTCCCGAAGGCACCCAGGCGCGCCGTGCGTTTGCCCCGGTGCAGTACGACCCGCAGAAAGCCAGGCAGATCATCAATGAGGTGTACCCGGGCGGTTACCCCGGCACGGTGGTGCTGTGGACCCCGGCCGGACGCTACACCAAGGATCGCCAGGTCGCCGAGGTGGTGCAGGGCTACCTGAATGCCGTGGGGCTGAAAACCGAGTTCAAGGTGTGGGAGTGGGCCACCTACCAGAAGAACCTGTACCGCCCGGAGCCCGGCAAAGGCACCGGCAAAGGCTCCAACGACGCAAACATGTGGTTGCTCGGCACCGGGCTGTCGGACGCCGATATCCGCCTGCGCCGCAAGCTGTCCAGCGGTGACCCGCAAAACCTCACCGGCTACAGCAACCCCGAGGTGGACACGCTGCTCCAGCTGGCCGCACGCGAGCTGGATCAGCAGAAACGCATGGCTTATTACGGCCAGATCCAGCAGATCTTGTGGGAGCAGGACCCTGACAACCTGCCGCTGTTCGATCAGGAACAAGTGATGGGTTTGCGCAAAGGTTTGAACGGTCTCGACGTGGATTACGAAGGGACCCTCGATTTCAAGAATGTAGAATTCAGTGAGCGGTGATTGAAAATGTCTAATGCACATGCCAGCGAAACCTTGTTGACCGACGCCCGTTTGAGCGCGCCCCCGGCCGAACGTATGGTCAAGTACCACGACATCCCTGCGCTGGAGACCGAGAAGCGCCAGTTCCATGAGTTCATCGAGGTCGACCTGGCCCACACGGTGATGCTGGTCGAACAGAAGATCCTGTCGCGGCCGGTCGGGCAGGCCATCCTCGCCGAGTTGCGGCGCATACGGGGCATGTCCCCGACGGATTTCCCCTTCGATGTGAAGAAAGGCAGCTTCCTGCTGCAAGTCGAGTCTTACCTGTTCGCCAGGATCGGCGAAGACTCCGCCGGCCAGATGCACACCGGCCGCAGCCGTATCGACCAGGGCGCGACGGTGCGCCGGCTGTATGACCGCACGCGCATCCTGGCAGTGCTGGAGCGTATCAATGAGTTCCAGGTGGCCTTGATCGAGAAAGCCGCGCAGCACGCCGGCACCATCATGCCCGGCTACACCCACATGCAGCACGCCCAGCCCTGGGTGTTCGGCCACTATCTGCTGAGCTTTACCTCGCGCCTGCACGACAGCTTCAGCCGGTTGATGCACGCTTATACCCGAGTCAACCGCAACCCGTTGGGCGCGGTAGGCCTGGCGGGCACATCCTGGCCGCTGGACCGTGAGCGCACCACGCACTTGCTGGGTTTCGACAGCCTGGTGGAAAACTCCAAGCTGGGCCGCGAAGCCTGGTATGCGGCAGAAACCATCGGCGCGCTGTCCTTTGTCATGGCCGACCTGAATGACCTGGCGACCGACCTGCACATCTGGTCCAGCGTCGAGTTTGCGACGGTGGAAAGCCACGACGGTTACTGCGGCACCAGCAGTATTTTCCCGCAGAAGAAAAACCCCAGCGGCCTGGAGACCATCAAAAAAGCCGCTGGCGGTTCGGTGACCTGGCTCAGCACCGCGCTGGCCACCTTTCGCTCCGAAGGCACCGGCGACCAGGCCATGCGCGACCTGCCGCTGATCCACGACGCCCTCGCCACCACCGAAGGCATGCTGGACCTGTTCACCGGCATCATTGAAACCCTGGTGGTGCATGAAGACCGCATGGCCGAGCTGTTGTCCGGCAGTTGGTGCACGGCCAGCAACCTGGCCGACGTGATTGTGCGTGAGCGGGGCGTCTCGTTCCGCCAAGTGCATCACGTGGTGGCGCGGCTGGTGCGCAACTGCCTGATGGCAGGCGTGGCGCCGGGCGCTGTCACGGGGGCGGCGCTGGATGAGGCGGCGCTGGAAACCATCGGCTCCACCCTGGGTTATTCCGACGAGCAGGTCCGTGATGCCCTGAACCCTCGACGCTTTGTCGAAACGCGTACCTCCACCGGTGGCGTTGGCCCTGGTGAGGTCAGCCGTCTGCTGGCAGTCGCCAGCAGCGAGCTGCAGCAGGACCGTGAATGGGTCGCCCAGCACCGGCAACACGTCGCCCGTTCGCGTGCCGACCTGGATGCCGCCGTATCGCGCATCGTCGATTAAAGGAGCAGGCATGGAACAGAATCTGGTAGCCCGTGTGCGCAACCTGAGTGTCGGGTTCGGGCCGCGGGGCAGTGAGTCCGCCGTGGTGCGCGATGTGTCCTTCGAGGTCATGCGTGGCCAGACCCTGGCCATTGTCGGCGAGTCCGGCTCGGGCAAGTCCGTCACATCGATGGCCATGATGGGGCTGGTCAAACGCGCCGGTGGCCGCGTGTTGTCCGGCTCGATGGAGTTGCACACCCGCAACAACGAGACCATCGACCTGGTCAACGCCCCCGAGTCGGTGTTGCGCCGCCTGCGGGGGGCGGCCATGTCGATGATCTTCCAGGAGCCGATGACTTCGCTCAACCCGGTGTTCAAGATCAGCGCCCAACTCACCGAGGCCATCGTGCTGCACAAACGCTGCAACCGCGCGGCAGCCGAGGCGCAGGCCTTGCGCATGCTCGACCTGGTGCGCATCCCCGATGCCCGGCAGGTCATGGGCCGATATCCCCACGAGCTGTCGGGCGGCATGCGCCAGCGCATCATGATCGCCATGTCGCTGGTGTGTGAACCGACGCTGCTGATCGCCGACGAACCGACCACGGCGCTGGATGTCACGGTGCAGGCGCAGATCCTGCGGATCATCAAGGAGCTGCAAGAGGACCTGGCCATGGGCGTGATCTTTATCACCCATGACATGGGCGTGGTGGCCGAAGTGGCCGACCAGGTGATGGTAATGAAGAAGGGCGAGACCGTCGAGCACGGCGCGGCCCGCGAGGTGTTGCTGGCGCCCACGCAGCGTTATACCCAGGCGTTGCTGGCGGCGGTGCCGAAGATCGGCTCGATGCGCGGCACGTCGCTGCCGGCCAAGTTTGCACTGATCGAGGACAACACCGAGCCAACCCAAGCATTGCCGCCGCTGGCGCCTGACTACGCCGGTGCGCCGATCCTGAGCGTGAAGGCGCTGTCCATCCGCTACGACCTCAAGGGCGGGCTGCTGGGCAAGGTCCAGCGCCGGGTGCATGCGGTCGAAGGGATCGACTTCGATATCTACCCGGGAGAAACCCTGGCCCTGGTGGGTGAGTCCGGGTGTGGCAAGTCCACCAGCGCCCGCGCGGTGGCCGGGCTGATGCCGATCCAGGGCGGGGACATCCGGTTCGGCGGCCAGAACCTCGCCAGCCTGAGCAAGGGCGGCATGCAACGCCTGCGCCGGGATATCCAGATGGTGTTCCAGGACCCCTATGCGTCGTTGAACCCGCGCCTGACCATCGAGGACAGCCTGCTGGAACCGCTGCAGGTGCACCGGATTGCCCAAGGCGAGGCGGCGCGCAAGATCGTGCTCGATTTGCTGGAGCGGGTCGGGCTGTCGGCCGAGCATGCCCAGCGCTATCCCCACGAGTTCTCGGGTGGGCAGCGCCAGCGGATTTGCATTGCGCGGGCGCTGACCCTGTCGCCCAAGCTGATCATCGCCGATGAGGCCGTGTCGGCGCTGGACGTGTCGATCCAGGCCCAGGTGATCAACCTGCTGCAGGACCTGCAACGGGACATGGGTATTGCGTTTCTGTTTATCTCCCACGACCTGGCGGTGGTGGAGCGCGTCAGCCACCGGGTGGGAGTGATGTACCACGGACGCATTGTCGAAATCGGCCCGCGCCGTGCGGTGTTCGAAAACCCGCAGCACGCCTACACGCAAAAATTGCTGAGCGCCGTGCCGTCGGCAGACCTCAACGCGGCCAGGACGCCCTTCAGCTTGATGGAGGAGGCGGTGCCGAGCCGCATCTACGATGTGAATCACCGTGCGCAAGCCATGAGTTATCGGGAAGTCAGCCCCGGTCACTTTGTGGCGACCTCGGCGGTTGCCTGAGAAAGGCGGGCAGGGCAGCGGCCAACAGTTGGTCGCTGCCCGCGAAATATTCCGGTTCTTGTGAATTGTTGTGAAGCGGGTGATTAATGGCCCATTGCCCATGCTACCGTCCGCGACGGGGTATCGTCAGCACGACGATTTCATTCGTTTCATTGAGGGAGCAGCGCCGATGTCTACTACCGTAACGCCCGCGACCGGCGGGCCGAGCACGCCAAAGTCTTCACCGTCCTCGTTCGATGACAAGTTGAACATCGCCAAGTCCAGCAAGGTGATCGCCGACTACATGCGCCAGAGCGGCAAGTCGGCCATTACCAAGCAAGAGCTGACACAGCTAGCTAACAATGCTTCTGGCAAGGTGCCCGCCAATGTGTCCGACGCGGCCAAGTACATGGAGCGTCATCCGGACGTATTCACCGCCATCGAAACCCACGACGTGGCCGGTGCCGATAACCTGTCCGGCGTGTGGAACTTCGATTGGGCGGCCAACGGTGGCTTGAACGGCACCTCGACCGATGCCATCGCCAAGATGCAGGACACCTTTGACCTGGCGATCGCCAAGTCGGCGCAGATCACCGAAATCAGCACCGCCAAGAAAGCCGAGCTGGATTCGACCAAGCAACGGCCGCAGAACTGAGTGACGGGCGCTGTCAGGCCTGATAAACGGTTCCCGGGAGGTTGGTCGGGAACCGTTTACCCATCTTTCTTCCTTTCGTGATGTGTTCAGCGCCGATTCAAGCGAAGTGCGCAAGTATACCGATCAGTGAAGGCAATCCAATTGCAGTGCGCCCGCGATTGCCTGCCATCCGTTTATTCACCTCGCTGTCGGAGATGCCTTGATGCTTGTCGTGGTTGCTGTGCTTGCCATCGTTGCCGCGTGCGTGTGGTGGACGTACCCACGGGTTGGGGACGTGCTGTTCGAGGTCATCGCCCGTGTCGAATCGCGGCGCTCGCGGCTCAAGGCGATCACCGTGCCGATCAAGGGCATGACCCTGGCCACTTACCAGGGTGGGGAGCGCCACGCGCCAGCCCTGTTGCTGCTGCACGGGTTCAGTGCCGACAAAGGCGTGTGGCTGGGGTTTGCCCGGCACTTTGTCGACGACTATCGGCTGCTGATCCCGGACCTTGCCGGCCACGGTAAAAATGCCTTTGTGGCAGGCGGCGACTACAGCATCGCGGCTCAGGCGCGGCGCATGGTGGCGATGCTGGACGCGTGTCACATCGACAAGGTGCATGTGATCGGCAGTTCCATGGGCGCCTATGTGGCCACCTGGTTGGCGACCCATTACCCGCAGCGCGTGATTTCCCTGGGACTGATCGGTGCGGCGGGTGTGCACTTGCCGCAACCGAACGAAGTGGAAGAACTGGTCAACCGCGGCGACAACCCGTTCCTGATTCATTCACGGGCACAGTTCGACCGCTTTTTCGCCATGACCATGGCCGCGCCACCCTACATTCCTGAAGTGCTGCTGGCCGCCGAAGCACACACCTACATCCGCCGGCGCGAGGCCTTGACTGAGATCTTCGCCAACTTCTCCGACAGCCCGCGCCTGGAACCCTGGCTGCCCCAGGTGCGGGTGCCCAGCCTGATCCTGTGGGGCCGCGAAGACCGCATGGTGCCAGTGGCCAGCGCGCACACCTGGCTGGCGGGCATTCCCCATGCGCACCTGGAGATCCTCGACGGCATCGGCCACCTGCCGATGATCGAGTGCACCGAGCAAACCGCAGCGCACTGTCGCCGGTTTCTCGAGCGCGCCAAAGTGTATTCCTCGATCCGCCCCTAGCTGTACGGGGCGGTTGGATCCAGAAACCACTACTGTCGCAGGCATACCTCATCGCCTGGATGCCGCACCATGTTCATGTCTACCAGCCTGTTGTCGGCCTTTGTGCTGTTCGCCTTTGTGTCGTCGATCACGCCGGGGCCCAACAACACCATGCTGCTGGCGTCGGGGGTGAACTTCGGTTTTCGCCGTTCCATGCCCCATGCGCTGGGGATCAGCGTGGGGTTCATGCTGCTGGTGATTTCGGTCGGGCTGGGGCTGGGCGAGGTGTTCAAGGTGTTCCCGTGGGCCTATACCGTATTGCGCTATGCCGGCGCCGCCTACTTGCTGTACCTGGCGTGGAAAATCGCCAACGCCGGGGGCATGTCCGAGGGCAGTGATGCACAGGGCAAGCCGATGACGTTCCTGGGCGCCGCAGCCTTTCAGTGGGTCAACCCCAAGGCCTGGATCATGGCGCTGGGGGCGATCACCACCTACACGCCGGCTGAGGGCTACGTGACCAATGTGCTGGTGATTGCCCTGGTGTTTGCCGTGGTCAACTTGCCCAGTGTCTGTGTGTGGGTGGTGTGTGGCAGCGGGCTGCGCAACGTGTTGCGCGAACCGCGCTGGCTGCGACTGTTCAACTGGTCGATGGCCGCGCTGTTGGTGGTGTCGTTGTACCCGATGCTGGTTGCCAGCTGATATAGCCGCGTGCCGCCATTGACGGGGTTTGACGGGCTACTGCATGCTCGGCGCTGCATGTCAGGCCTGCTACGGGATGTTGCGGCACGAAGCGATTGAACGGGCGTCGGGTTCGAAGTATCGCTTCAGAATCCTTCTATGAGAAACCCGAGCGTGAAGCGTCCCCTCGTCCTTGCTGTGCTCATGGCGGCGTCCGTCGCCGCCCATGCCGATAACCTCGTCGGCATCCGCGCCATTGAAACCACGTACCACCAATTGATCACCGAGCTTGACCGCAGCCGCGGCGGCCGGCCTGATGCCGACACCCGCCAGCGCATCACGACAGCAGCCCAGGCGTTCCAGGCGACGATGCAGCGTGATGGCGGAGCGCGTGACAACCTCAACACCGACGTGAAAAACATCGTCGCCTCCCTGAGCGACGGCAGCTACAGCGCCGACGGCAGCATTCGCGCCTTGCAGCGCGACGCCAAGGGCAGCGTGATCGACGCCGGCCCCTGGAATCCCGCCCTGGCCGGCAACCCCATCACCCAGCCGATCGGCACCCACCTGAACCAGACCAGCGAAGGCGACTGTGTGGGCATTTCGGTGGTCAAGGCGTTCTCCAACACCCAGATGGGCGCGCAGATCCTGCAACGCGGTGTCACGCTCAATGCGGACGGCAGCTTCAATGTGAGCCTGCCGGGCGCGCCTTCAACGGTGTTCCACCTGCAAGCCGCCGACCTCGACCAATATGGCAAGGGCGACGCGCCCGCGGCGGCGGTGGTAGGGGCGATGTTCCAGTACTTCCACCTCGACCCGGCCAAGGGCTCGCTGCCGACCAACAAGGTCATGGAGCTGCTGGCGGGTCAGTACGGTGATCACCAGCGCCTGGCCGACGCCCACAGTTCGCCCCAGGACATCCCCCAGTTTCTGTTGAGCCATGCGAGTGGTGTCGGCAGCCGGGCGGCTATCGTGTTCGGCGGCAAACCGGCGCGGAATGGCGATTGGTCCAAAGGTGACGGGCATGCCTTCGCGATCATCCATATCGACCCGGCGAGTGGCCAGCTCAGTTACACCAACCCGTGGAATGAGGGCGTGCAGGTGCGCACAATTGCGATCAGCGACCTGGCGGCGCAGGCCGCGGGCACCTCGGCGGATTTCGAAATGGTGACGTTCCGCTGAGTACTGCTTAAACCGGCGAGATGGTCGCCAGCAGGCCGATGCCGATGGTCAGCACCAGAAAGCCGAACAGGAAAAGTGCCATCTTGGTCATAAGGCCTCCGAAGGGAAGGGGACGGCGGGGAGATTCCTGCCGCGCTCGACACGGGTGTCGGGAGTGACGCCATTGTCCGCCCGGGGCAGATTTCGATACAGACGCAGATGCAAAAGAAAAAACCGTATCAGATGGGGCTGTGAGTGCTCAGCACAGGGCTTTGCAGAGCACCGGCTTTATGAAGATCAGCCGTTTATACCGTGCATTGCACGCCAAGCCTTGTGCCTTAATGTAATCTTCATGTCGGGCAATGATTGTTGCCAAAAGTGACCGTGGCTGGCGTAGACACTGCTCTACGCCGATTGATGCAGAGCGAGGATGTATGCGACGTTGGCTGAGCAAGTACCGTTACGCGATCATTTTTTGGCTGTGCTTCGGCATCTTCCGTACCTCGTTGGCCGACTGGAACCCGATCCCCTCCGGCTCCATGCGCCCGACCCTGGTGGAAGGCGATGTGGTGTTGGTTAACCGCGTGGCCTATGACCTCAAGCTGCCACTCACGGATATCTCCCTGGCCGAGTTGGGCAACCCGCAACGCGGCGATGTGGTGACGTTTTCCTCGCCCAAGGACGGCGAGCGCCTGATCAAGCGCATCGTCGGCATCCCCGGCGACACCCTGCAAATGAAGGACGAGGTGCTGTGGGTCAACGGTGTGCCAGCCACCTATCAGGATGAACAGGCGATCAGCGAGCCCATGGGGCCGGGGCAAACCATCCCGGGCATCAAGCTCACTGAACTGGCCAGCAGTAGCCGGCGTACGGTGCAGTTCATGCCGGCGGTGCGTGCTGCACGGGACTTCGGCCCGGTGGTGGTGCCGGCCGACAGCTACTTCATGCTCGGGGACAATCGCGACAACAGCGCCGATTCACGCTACATCGGCTTTGTGCCGCGCCGCCTGCTGATCGGGCATGCGCACCATATCCTGGCCTCCGCGAAGATCCTCGATAACTGGATGCCACGATTTAGCCGCTTTGGCTCGCCAATCCTCTAAGATAGCGCCCACTGCATCAACAATAAGAGTGGGCCAACCCTCGATGGAAAGACGCCAATTCAGCGGTGGCATGAAAGGCAAGAACCTGCGCTACCTGAACGAAAACCCGCAACAGCCGACGCCGGCCACCCGCGTCGGCTTCTTGTTGCTCGAACATTTCTCCCTGCCGGCCTTCACCCAGACCCTCGACACCCTGGTGACCGCCAACCTGTTGCGCCCGCAACTGTTCGCCACGCGCACCTTCGGCTGGGACGATGGCGAAGTCATCAGCGACCTGGGCCTGGTGATCCGCCCGGATGCGCGCCTTGTGCCGGCGGTGCTGCAAGACCTTGACCTGCTGGTGATCTGCGGCGGTTTCCGCACCGAGCTCAAGGCCAGTGATGAGTTCAACCAGTTGCTGGGCAGCGCCGCCGAACACGGCGTGAACCTCGCCGGGTTGTGGAATGGCTCGTGGTTCCTTGGCCGCGCCGGGTTACTGCAAGGCTACCGCTGCGCCATCCACCCCGAACACCGGCCGGCCTTGGCGGAAGTAGCCAAGGCGGCCCAGGTCACCAGCGAACCCTATGTGATCGACCGCGACCGCCTCACGGCCTCCAGCCCCTCGGGTGCCTTCCATATGGCGCTCGACTGGATCAAAAGCCTGCACGGCAAGGCATTGGTCGAAGGCATTGAAGACATTCTGTCCTTCGAAGAGTCGCGCTACCGGCGCATCAAACCCACCGAAAACGTCTGCGTCAGCGCGCCCCTGCGTGAAGTGGTCAAGCTGATGGATTCCAACCTTGAAGAACCGTTGGAGCTGGACCAGTTGGCGGTCTACGCCGGTCGCTCGCGCCGTCAGTTGGAGCGGCTGTTCAAGGAGCAACTGGGCACCACCCCGCAACGCTATTACATGGAATTGCGGGTGACCGAGGCGCGGCGGCTGTTGCAGCACACCGAGCTGTCACAGGTGGACGTGCTGGTGGCGTGCGGGTTTGTGTCGCCGAGTCATTTCAGCAAGTGTTACAGCGCGTATTTCGGATATCGCCCCTCCAAGGAGAAACGGTTGGTCAAGTAGCATAGCCCCTGTTTGTCGGGATGGGCTTTTTATCAAGGAATGCTGATGTCTGTTACGTGTGTAGACCGCTATCGCGGGAGTTTGCTGGGGTTGGCGTGCGGTGATGCGGTGGGCACCACCGTTGAGTTCATGCCTCGGGGCTCGTTTGAACCCCTGGTGGATATGGTGGGCGGTGGCCCGTTCAACCTGAAGTGTGGCCAATGGACCGACGATACGTCGATGGCGCTGTGCCTCGCCGAGAGCCTGATACGCAAGGGCGGCTTCGATGCTGCGGACCAGATGGGGCGTTACCTGAACTGGTGGACATGGGGCTATTTGAGCGCGACGGGCGAGTGTTTTGATATCGGCCTGACGGTGCGTACCGCGTTGGCAAAATATCAGGAGGACGGTGACCCGTTTGCGGGCTCTACCGACCCGTTTTCTGCGGGCAACGGTTCGCTGATGCGCTTGGCACCGGTGGTGCTGCTCTATTTCCCGGACCGAGAGAAGGTGCGCTTCTACAGTGGGGAAAGTTCTCGAACGACCCACGCCGCCCAAGAGGCCATAGAATGTTGTTGGCTGCTGGCCGAGGCGCTATCAAATGCCTTGGACGGTCTACCCAAGGAACAGGTTTTAAACCTCTCTCAAACCCTACTGAGCGCGCCAAAAGTCGAGGCCATCGCGCGCGGTGAGTACCGCGACAAACCCCGTGAGGACATCATCGGCTCGGGGTATTCGGTGGCGGCACTCGAAGCAGCGTTCTGGTGTTTTCATTACACCCACAGCTTTGCTGACGCAGTGTTGGCGGCGGCCAACCTGGGCAACGATGCCGACACCACGGCCGCCATTGTGGGGCAACTGGCTGGCGCTTTTTACGGCGTAGCCGGTATCCCGACGCATTGGCTGGATACCTTGCACATGCGCGATGAGATCCAGGAGATGGCCGACGCGCTATTGAGGGCTTCTCAAAACCTGTCCAGTTGATAGGGCGCAAGCGCAGGCAAGCCTGAGAATGTCGGGGCCGTTGAAGCGAGTTGCCCAATCATTTCCGCCGTTACCGCCGCCTGGGTCAACCCCAGGTGCTGATGACCGAACGCAAGCAGCACCTTGCCGTCGCACACCCGATCGATGATTGGCAGCGAGTCCGGCAGGGAGGGCCGAAAGCCCATCCAGGGGGTGGCGTCGCGGGTGTTCAGGTCGTCGCGGAACAAGCCCTGGCTCAAGCGGTGCAGTTGCCAGGCGCGTTGCAGGTTGGCCGGGCGTTCCAGCCCGGCGAATTCCACCGTGCCAGCCAGGCGCAAGCCGCCGGCCATGGGCGTCATGATGAACTTGCGCTCAAGCGACGTAACGGCGAAGGGCAGGCGTTGATGCTCATGGGGCAGCATCAGGTGGTAACCGCGTTCGGTGTCCAGCGGTACGTGCTTGCCCGTCAGCGCCGCGGTGAGCTTGGCCGAATGCGCTCCGCAGGCGATCAGCACCTGGCGGGCCGCGAAGGAGCCTTGATCACAGACCAACGAAACGCCATCGGCGTGTACTCGGCCATCCATCACGCGTTGCTTGAGAAACTGCACGCCCTCGGCCTTGGCAGCGCTGACCAGCTCGCACACCACCTGGTACGGGTCGAGAAAATGCCCGGTGGCGGGGAAGAACAGCCCGCCTTGAATACCCTCGCTCAATGGCGGCGCGGCTTCACGGATAGCATCGCCAGACCAGTAGGCCACCGGCACGTTTTGCTGCTGCATGCGCACCTGCACCGCATCAAGGGCGGCACGGGAGTCGGCGCGTTCATACACCAGCAGCGAGCCGTCTTCGCGCAACAACTGCGGGCGCCCGATAGACCCCAGCACACGTTGCCAGGCACCCAGGCTGCCTTCGTTCAGCGCGCGGATACCCGCCACGGTACGCCGGTAGCTGGCCGGGCGCAGGTTGAGCAGCAGGCGCACAAACCAGGGCAGGGCGCGGGGCAGGTACTTCCAGTCCAGGCGCAGTGGGCCCATGGGGTCCAGCAGCATGGCGGGCAGGCGCTTGAGGATCGACGCGTCGGCGATGGGAAACACCTGCTCGGTCGCCAGGTGCCCGGCGTTGCCGTAGGACGCGCCCATGCCCGGTTCCTGCGGGTCTATCACCACGACCCGCAGGCCCTGACGCGCCAATTGCAGGGCAGAGGCGACGCCGATGATACCGGCGCCGACGACGGCGATGTCTGGGCGGTTGGAATCGGGCATGGCCTAGGCCTCTCTCTGGCCGTTGAGCAACCGCCGCAACAGCAACGGGTTGCCGTGTTGCAGGGCGTCGGGCAGCAGGGTGTCGGGGAAGTCCTGGTAGCACACCGGGCGCAGGAACCGCAGGATCGCCGCCGTACCGACCGAGGTACTGCGCGAGTCGGAGGTGGCCGGGAACGGTCCGCCGTGGACCATGGCGTCACACACTTCCACCCCCGTCGGCCAACCGTTGACCAGCAAGCGCCCGGCTTTGCGTTCCAACACCGGGAGCAATGCCTTGGCGTAAGGCAGGTCACCCTCATCCAGGTGCAAGGTGGCCGTGAGTTGCCCCTCTAAATGCTCGGAAACCTCGCGCACTTCACGTTCATCGGCACAGATCACCACCAGCGAAGCCGCGCCGAATACTTCAGCTTGCAGGTGTGTGTTGGTCAAAAACGCCTTGGCCTGGGTCACGAACAAATGCGCCTGGCCCTGGTTCGGCCCCTGGGCTTGAAGGCCCTTGGCGACAACGTTGGCATGGGTTGCCAAGCTGCCGACGCCCGCTTGGTAAGCGCTGAAGATACCGGGCGTGAGCATGGTCTGGGCGGTGCACTGTGCGAGTTGTTCGCCGGCCGCGCCGATGAAGCGATCCAGTCCGCTTCCAGCGATGGCAATCACCAGACCGGGGTTGGTGCAAAACTGCCCGGCGCCTTGGGTCAACGATGCGACAAACCCCTGGGCCAAACTTTCAGCTCGCGCTTCAAGTGCCGCAGCAAACAGGTACACCGGGTTGATCGAACTCATTTCGGCATACACCGGAATCGGCTCCGGCCGTGCCTGCGCCGCCTGGGTCAAGGCAACGCCGCCGCTGCGCGAACCGGTAAACCCGACCGCCTTGATACGCGGGTCAGTCACCAGCGCTATCCCGACCTCACGGCCTGAGCCGTACAGCAGCGAAAACACACCCTCTGGCAGCCCGCACTGATTGACCGCCTGGGCAACCGCGCGCCCCACCAGTTCACTGGTACCCGGGTGTGCACCATGGGCCTTGACGATCACCGGGCAACCCGCGGCGAGTGCCGACGCTGTATCGCCGCCGGCCACGGAAAAGGCCAGCGGGAAGTTGCTGGCGCCAAACACCGCCACCGGGCCCAGCGGTACATGGCGTTGGCGCAGGTCTGCACGGGGCAGGGGCTGGCGCTCGGGTTGTGCGGTGTCGACGCGCACGTCCAGCCATTCACCGGCGCGCACGGTACGGGCAAAGGTGCGCAGTTGCCCGCAGGTACGGCCGCGCTCACCGAGGAGGCGCGGGCGCGGCAGGCCGGTTTCGGCCACGGCGCGTTCGATCAACTCGTCGCCCAGGGCCTCGATGCGGTCGGCGATGATTTCAAGAAACGTGGCGCGTGCCGCCAGGGAGGTTTCGCGGTAAGTGTCAAAAGCGGCCCAGGCCAAGGCGCAGGCTTGAGCGACATGCTCGCCGTTGCCACCGGCGTAGGCCGGTTCCAGCGGTGTGTCGGTGGCGGGGTTGATGGCCCGGATCGCTTCGCGATGGCCAGAGAGTGAGTGCTGACCGATCAGCATCTTGCCCGTCAGAGTCATGGGGTCGTCCTGAAAAAAAGGGGGGGGCCGCTGTGAGAACCACAGCGGCGCGCAGGGTCAGGCTAGGTTCTGTTCGGCCGACCAGTTGGCGTACCACTGGCGGAACAGCGCGTATTGCTGCTCGGCATAGCGGCGCTGGGCATCGCTGAGTACGTCGGTCTCGTTGAAATGCAGGGCGTAGCCCTGGTCGCCGTTGAGCACCATCAAGTGCTTGTAATACAGCACCAGGTCGCAGCCTTCGTCGAACGACGACAGCACCGCCAGCGCCGCTTCCAGTTCACGGGCCAGGCGACGGGCCTTGGCGTCGCCCTTGGCGGCTTTTTTGCTCAGCGCCACCAGGTGCAGCACTTCCCGTGGCAGGGCGTTGCCGATGCCGGTGATGGCACCGGTGGCGTTGCAGTTGACGAAACCGTGGACCACTTGGGTATCGACACCGACCATCAGGGTCACGTCATCGTCCTGGGAGGTGATGTTCTCTGCGGCGTAACGCAGGTCGGCACCGCCGCCGAATTCCTTGAAGCCAATCAGGTTGGGGTGTTCGCGGCGCAGTTCGAAGAACAGGTCGGCGCGGGTGGCGAAGCCGTAGTACGGGCTGTTGTAGATCACCGCCGGCAGGTTTGGCGCCGCATTGAGGATCGCGGCAAAGTGGGCTTTTTGCGCGGTCGCCGAAGCACCCCGGGACAGCACGCGAGGAATCACCATCAAGCCGTGGGCACCGACCTTGGCGGCATGGGCGGCGTGGGCCACCGCTTCACGGCTGTTGACCGCACCGGTGCCGACAATGGTCGGTACGCCGGCCGCGACCAGGCGCGCCACGCCTTCCTGGCGCTGGGCTTCGGTGAGCAGCGGCCAGTCACCCATGGAGCCGCAATACACCACGGCGCTCATGCCGATGTCGATCAGTTCACGGCCCTTGGCGACCAACGCGTCGAAGTCTGGCTGGCGGTCGGCGGTGCACGGGGTCATCAGCGCGGGGATGCAGCCGGTGAAGATGTTGTCGCTCATTGTTCTTGCTCCTTACAACGTTCAGATAAACACGGCTGGGGCTCAGATGCCCCAGGCGAAAGGGTCTTGCTCGTCGATCAGCAGGGTGCTGTCGGCGGTCATGTAGGCGCGGCCGGTGATGAAGGGGCGCACGTGTTCGCCGTCCCATTCATAACGGCCTTCGAATTGGCTGCCGGTGATGCTGGCTTGTACCCACACCTCACCCTGCTGCAGTTTTCCGTCGGCGGCCAGGCACGCGAGTTTGGCGCTGGTACCGGTGCCGCAGGGAGAGCGGTCATAGGCTTTGCCGGGGCACATCACGAAGTTGCGGCTGTTGGCGTGGGCGTCGTCGGCGAACAGTTCGATGTGGTCGATCAGTGCGCCGTCCGCCCCGTGGATGCCCTGGTCTTCCAGGGCCTTGAGCATCGCCCAGGTGTAGTCGGTGAGGACATCGACGTTGCCCATTTCCAAATCCTGGCCGTGCTCCGACACCAGGAAAAACCAGTTGCCGCCCCAGGCAATATCCCCGAGTACTTCGCCGTAGCCCGGAACCTGGACCGCCACCTGCTGGCGAAAGCGGTAGGCTGGCACGTTGCGCAGGGTCACGGCGCCGTCGGCGTGCAGGGTGGCAGTCACCGGGCCCACTGGCGTGTCAATCGTGTGATCCCCCGGCGTGATGCGCCCCAAGTGGTGCAACGAGGCAACCAGGCCAAGGGTGCCGTGGCCGCACATGCCCAGGTAACCGGCGTTGTTGAAAAAGATTACCCCGCAGGTCGCCCCGGGCGTGACGGGTTCGCAGTACAGCGCCCCCACCAGTACATCATTGCCGCGCGGTTCCAGCAGGCAGGCACGGCGCCATTGATCGTGCTGGGTGCGCAGGTTGTGCAGTTGGTCGGCGATGGTCGCGCCGGTGAGTTCGGGGAACCCGTTCATCACCAGGCGCGTGGGTTCGCCGCCGGTGTGGGAGTCGATAACGTGCAACCGTTTCATAAAACGCTCCATCAATGGGTGGCCGGGGACAGCGGTGCGCGGTAGGGGGCTTCGCTGACGACTTCGCTTTCGTCGTCTTCGGTTTCCAGACGGACCAGGTGCGCTGGCACGCCGGTGGCGGCGCCCCAGTAATAGATGCCCAAGGCGCAGACCGCGACGACCACCGTGTCAAACGGGTGGCTGATCACGCCGATGCCGCCAAAGCTGCCGAGCTTGGACAGCAGGATGGTCACCGCGTAGAAGCCGATCAGCCAGGCTGACGAGCGCACTTGTTGCTTGAGGTTCAGGTGGGCAGTGGGCACCCAGCGAGCGCACAGCAGGTACACCACGAACATCAGGATCTGCAGGCCGAGCAGCCAGGACACGGTGCTCCAGCCCGACCAGTACACGATCAGCGCCGCGATGATGAACGACAGCGGGCCGAGCACACCCAGGCCCTTGACCCGGAACGGCCGCGCCATGCCCGGGGCGTTGCGGCGCAGGGCGGCGACGGTGACCGGGGCCACGGCGTAGCTCAGGATCAGCGCGGCTGACACCACGTTGATCAGCGCTTCCCAGGACGGGAACGGCAGGGTCCAGAACACCGACAGGCCAAAGGTCAGCCACAGCGCCGGGCGCGGGATGCCGGACTTCTCATCGATACGCGTGAAGATCTTGAAGAACGTGCCGGTCTGCGCCCAGCCATACACCACACGCGGCGTGGCGTTCATGTAGATGTTGCCGCAGCCGCTGGGAGAGATCACCGCATCCGCCACCACCAGGTAGGCCAACCAACCCACGCCCAGGGCCAGGGCAATGTCGCGGTAAGGCAGGGCCAGTTCCTTGCTGATCCCGGCCCAGCCGTTGGCGAGCATTTCGGTGGACACGCCGCCGAGGAACGCGGTTTGCAGCAGCACGTAGATGGCGGTGGACAGCAGTACCGACAGGATCAGGGCGATGGGAATGGTGCGCTGCGGGTTCTTCACTTCGCTGGCCACCGAGATGATCGGCGTCAGCCCCAGGTAGGCGAAGATCACGCCACCGGCCGAGACCGCCATTTCAATCCCCGACAGACCGAACGGCGCAAAACCGTGGACCTGGAAGTTCGCCGGCTTGAAGAAGGTGAACAGCACGCCAATCACCAGCAGCGGCACGATGAACTTGAACACGCTCACCAGGTTGTTGGCGATGGCGAAGGTCTTCACGCTGCGGTAGTTGAGGACGAAGAACAGGCAGAGCAGAGCGAACTGCACCAGCCAGCCGAGGGTGGTCGGGTCACTGGAACCGGCCTTGGTCAGCTCGGGGAACCACGCCGCTGCGTATTGGCGCGAGGCGACCACTTCAATCGCCACCAGGCTTGAAAACGCGATCAGTGTGATAAAGCCCATCAGGTAGCCCAGCAACGGGCCGTGGGAGTAGACCGGGTAGCGCACCACACCACCGGCTCGGGGCAATGCGGCACCCAGTTCGCAGTAGACAATACCGAGCAACAGCACGGCAAAACCGCCGAGTAACCAGGAAAAAATCCCTGCCGGGCCTGCGATGGCCGACACGTGGCTGGCCGCGAATAACCAGCCCGAACCGAAGATGGCACCCAGCCCGATAAAGGTGAGGTCCATCAGTGAAAGTTGTTTCTTGAACTTGCCTTGACCTGACATGTTGGCGCCTTCTTGTGAGTTATTGGATAGGCATGCAGTGGCGACATCGTGAACCGATCAGCTCGGCGGCGATTGATGTTTTACGCAAGCGGGAATGACGAATTCGGCACAATTGCCGGCGCTCGACAGCGCCCTGGGCATGGGGCAATCTGCTCGGCGTCGGTGCCAGAATCGGGAAGTGAAAGTCATGCTGCAGAGCGCGTTTGCAAGCCTTTGCCAGGGGGATGGAGCCAATCGTCCCCAGAGCATCGAGCAACTGTTGGCCGGGGTGGCGCAGCTGTTGCCGATGCTGGATGTGATCCCCAACGCGGCGATCTTTATCAAGGATGTCGACGCGCGCTACGTGCTCGCCAACCGCACCCTGGTGCAACGCTGCGGCCTGCGGCAGTTGCAACCGTTGCTGGGCAAGACCAGCGCCGACGTGTTCCCCGCACAACTGGGCCCGGGCTACACCGAGCAGGACCGACGTGTACTTGAAGAGGGCCTGGTGCTCGAAGATCAGTTGGAACTGCACCTGTACGGCAGCCGCGAACCTGGCTGGTGTTTGACCCACAAGTGGCCGCTGTACAACCACGCCGGTCAGATCATCGGCTTAGCCGGTATTTCGGTGGACCTGCAATCGGCCAGCGAAACCCACCCGGCGTACCAGCGTCTGGCGGCGGTGGATGAACACATCCGCCAGCACTTCAACCGCCGCGTCACCCTGGGTGAACTGACCCGCATCGCCGGGATTTCCGTGGCGCAGCTGGAGCGCTACTGCAAGCGCGTGTTCCACCTGACACCGCGCCAGATGATCCAGAAAGTCCGCCTGGAACACGCGCACCGGCTATTGCATACCGAGCTGCCGATCACTGAGGTGGCGCTGCAATGCGGCTACACCGATCACAGCGCATTCACCCGCCAGTTCAAGGCGTTGACCGGGTTTACGCCAAGGCAGTATCGGCAACTGGCCTGACTGCCCGGGATATCCAATGCAACGAATGCCGCCCGTTGCCGCTCCTATGCTTACGAGTAACCTTTCACGATGGCAGGTATCAAGCTTATGACGGCGGCGGACAAGGACCATGTGAACTGGCTGGTGGAGCAATCGATGCTGCACGCGGCGCGACAGCGGGCCCGGCTGTATTCGGGGCAGGGCCGATTGTGGCAGCAACCCTATGCGCAGACGCGGCCACGGGATGCGTCAGCGTTGTCGTCGGTGTGGTTCACCGCGTACCCGGCGTCCATCGTCACTCGCGAGAACGGCACGGTGCTTGAAGCGCTGGGCGATGAGGCGCTGTGGCAGGCGTTGTCGAAGATTGGTATCCAGGGCATTCATAACGGGCCGTTGAAAAAGTCCGGTGGCCTGTCGGGCACCGAACACACGCCGACCATCGACGGCAATTTCGACCGCATCAGCTTCGAGATCGACCCGCAATTGGGCACCGAGTCGCAGTTGCAGGCCCTGACGCGCATGGCCGCTGCGCACAACGCGGTGATCATCGACGACGTGATCCCGTCCCACACCGGCAAGGGCGCCGACTTCCGTCTCGCCGAAATGGCCTATGAAGACTATCCCGGCCTGTACCACATGGTGGAGATCCGCGAAGAAGACTGGCCGCTCCTGCCTGACGTCAGCCCGGGGCGCGATGCGCAGAACCTCAGCCCGCAGCAGGTCGATGCGCTGCGCGACAAGCATTACATCGTCGGCCAGCTCCAGCGCGTGATCTTCTTCGAACCCGGGGTGAAGGAAACCGATTGGAGCGCCACGCCCGTGGTGGTGGGCGTGGACGGCAAGCCACGTCGCTGGGTGTACCTGCACTATTTCAAGGAGGGCCAGCCGTCGCTGAACTGGCTGGACCCGTCGTTTGCAGCGCAACAGATGATCATTGGCGATGCCCTGCACGCCATTGATGTGATGGGCGCGAAGATCCTGCGCCTGGATGCCAATGGCTTTCTCGGCGTGGAGCGCAAGCTGGACGGCACCGCGTGGTCGGAAAGCCACCCGTTGTCGATCACCGGCAACCAGTTGCTCGGCGGTGCGATCCGCAAAGCCGGGGGCTTCAGCTTTCAGGAACTGAACCTCACGGTCGACGATATCGCCGCCATGTCTCACGGCGGCGCCGATTTGTCCTATGACTTCATCACTCGCCCGGCCTACCAACATGCGCTGTTGATGGGCGACACCGAGTTCCTGCGCCTGATGCTGCGCGAGATGCACAGCCAGGGCATCGACCCCGGCTCGCTGATCCATGCGTTGCAAAACCACGACGAACTGACTTTGGAACTGGTGCACTTCTGGACCTTGCACGCCCACGACAGTTACCCCTACCAAGGCCAGACGTTCCCCGGCAACAGCCTGCGCGAGCATATCCGCGAGCAGATGTACGAGCGTCTGGCCGGTGAACACGCCCCTTACAACCTCAAGTTCGTGACCAACGGCGTGTCCTGCACCACCGCCAGTATCATCACCGCCGCGCTGGGCATTCGCGACCTGGAAGCCATCACGCCCGCCGATATCGTGCAAATCCGCCAGATCCATTTGCTGCTGGTGATGTACAACGCGATGCAGCCCGGGGTGTTTGCCTTGTCCGGTTGGGACCTGGTGGGCGCATTGCCGTTGGCGGCGGATGAGGTGGCGCACCTGATGACCGATGGCGATACGCGCTGGATTCATCGCGGTGCCTATGACCTGGTGGACCTGAACCCCGAGGCGGTGCTCTCCGCAGGGCAAATGCCGCGTTCGAAAACCTTGTATGGCAGCTTGAACAGCCAGTTGCAGGACCCTGAATCCTTCGCGTCGCAGCTGCAGAAAATTCTGGCGGTACGCCGGGCTTACGACATCGCTGCCAGCCGCCAGATTTTGGTACCGGATGTGGAGCACCCGGGTTTGCTGGTGATGGTCCACGAACTGCCGGCCGGGAAGGGCACGCAAATCACCGCGCTCAACTTTGGCGCGACACCCATCACCGAAACCTTGCACCTGCCCGACATTGCGCCTGGGCCGGTGGTGGACATCATCAATGAACGGGTCGAGGGCGACCTGACTGCCGAAGGGGATTTCACCATCACCCTGGATGCCTATGAGGGCCTGGCGCTGCGGGTGGTCAGCAGTACGCCGATGCTGTAGCAGGTTTCATGGAATAAAGGCGCGCACCGAGGCGTTCCATCAGTAACCGTCATCGCCTCGGAGCGCGCACAGCATGTCATCGATCACCCAACAAGCCCTCAAGAGCTTCGAAAACGCGCCCGACCCGCGTTTCAAACAGGTCATGCAAAGCCTGGTGCGCCACCTGCACGCGTTTGCCGACGAGGTGGAACTGACCGAGGAGGAATGGTGGGAGGGCATTCGCTTCCTGACCGATACCGGCCATATGTGCGATGGGTTTATCCGCCAGGAATTCATCCTGCTGTCGGACACCCTGGGGCTGTCGATGCTGGTGGATGAGATCAACCATCGCCAAGTCGCCAATGGCACCGAAACCACGGTGTTCGGGCCGTTCTATATCGACGGCATGCCGGACCGGGCCTTTGGTGAAAACATGGCGTTCACGCCGGGTGACGCCACGTTGATCCACGGGCGTGTGCTGGATACTCACGGCCAACCCGTGGCCGATGTGGTGCTGGATGTTTGGCAGACCGCCAGCAATGGCATGTATTCCGGGCAGGATGTCGACCAACCCACTGGCAACCTGCGCGGCCGCTACCGTACCGACGCCAACGGCGATTTCGCGATTCGTACCATTTTGCCCGTGTGCTACCCGGTGCCGACCGACGGGCCGGTGGGGCGTATGCTCGACGCCGCCCAGCGCCTGGCCTGGCGGCCGGGGCATGTGCATTTCGTGCTGGAACGCCCGGGTTACACGCGCCTGGTGACGCACCTGTTCACCGAGGGTGACCCGTACCTGGGCTCGGATGCGGTGTTTGGGGTCAAGCCGTCGTTGCAAGTGGTCTATGAAGACCGTGAGGAGCAGGATGCACTGTCCGCCCAGGTCGGGATGCCGTTACCGTTCAAGCGCGCGTATTACGAGTTTGTGCTGGAGAGTGAGTGAAGCGTCTGCATCAGCACGTCTTTCAGGCACGTCGCGGCTGGGGTCAGGGCGCGCCCGGCTGAGCTGAGGAACACATGCACGGGAGGCAGCGCTGGCAGGGCTTGGCTGGCACGGATGGCCTCCAGGCCCTGGGGTGCACTCATCTGCGTGCGCAGGGTGATGCCCAGGCCGGCATTGACCGCCGCCCATAAGCCGGACACGTTGGCGGTGGTAAAGGTGATTTCCCAAGGAATACCCGCTTCATCCAGCGCATTGATCGCCGCCGTGCGGAAGAAACACGGCGCTTCCAGCACCGCCAGTTGCACCGGCTCGCCGGCCCTCAACTGGTCGCCGGGGCGGCCGATCCACGCCATCGGCACGGTGGACAACACCTGGGCTTCCACGTTGACCTTGCCACTGAGCAACACGCTCAGATCGAGCTGGCCCTTTTCCAGGCGCTCGATCAGCGCGGCGTTGCGGTCTACCGTGGCTTCGATGCGGATGTTCGGGTAGCAGCATTTGAACTGCTGCAACGCGAGGGGCAGCCAGGTGTGGACCAAGTCTCCGGAAAAGCCGAAACGCACCACGCCTTTGACTTTGATGCCGCTGATCACGGTGACGGCTTCGTCATTCAGGTCAATCATGCGTCGGGCGTAGGCCAGCAAAATTTCCCCGGCTTCAGTGAGTACACGTCCGCGACCTTGCTTGCGAAACAGCGGTTGGCCGATGCGGTGCTCCAGCTTCTGAATCTGCTGGCTGACGGCCGACTGGGAGCGCCCGACCTTATCGGCCGCACGGTTCATGGCCCCCAGTTGCTGGGCGGCGATCAAGGTGCGTAGCACGTCCAGGTCCAGATCGATGGGCATGGGGTTCCTGCCTGTGAATGAGTGGGTGGAACCGCCGAATCCCTGGCGGCGTTTGGCATTGGTTCAGTGGGTGCGCACGTAGGCGATTTCGCCGTACACGCCTGGGCCACCAATCGTGGGGTGCGGGACGGTGAACGTGGCGTGCTCGGCATCGACGGTGTAGGGCCAGGTCAGGTTGGCGCCTTCCCAGTTGGCGTAGGTGGCGTGCTCCACGTGCAGGGTAATGGTGTGGTCCTTCTCGTTGACGGTGTAGGTGCCGAAGTGGCATTGGGTGCCCACGACTGTCGCGCGGTACTCTTCGGGGGTGCCTTTGCTCTTGTCATTGGCGGCGAACCTGGGGCGCATTTTGCTCATGATCTGCAGCGAGTAATGACCGGTGGCGTCGAAATTCAGCGTGCCTTGCGGGTCATCGCCGTACAGGTGAATGCGGGTGCCGTCGGGGTTGATGTTGTCCGAAGCGGTGAGGGTCCAGGTGCCTTGCAGGGGAACGGCGGCGTAGGCGGGCAGCGTCAGTGCCAGCGGCACCAGGCACGTCAGGGCGCGAATCAGGGTTTTGCCAAGCATCATGTTTTTCTCCAGCCTTTGGGTGAATGCGAGCGCCGAGCCTAGCAACGGCGCGTTCACTGCACTAACGGATAGTATGAACGTGAGACTGTCGAAAAACTGAAGCCTCAGTGGCTTTGCGAGGCGTTGTGCAGGCGCGAAACCAGTTCGGCCGTGGTCACAATCGAATGGGCAAAGGTCGGCCCGTTGAGCTCATGGGCGGCGTGCATGAATTCGGGGCCGAAGGCCGCCGTAGCGTCGCGCACCAGGGTGACGTGGTAGCCCAGTTCCACGGCGTAGCGCGCAGTCGCTTCAATACAGGTATTGGCCAGCAAACCGACGATGATCACGTGGGTGATGCCTTGCTGCTTGAGGCGAAAGTCGAGGTCGGTGTTGGCAAAACCGCTGGACCCCCAATGCTCTCGAGCCACGATGTCGCCCGGCTGCGGGGCGAAATCCGGGTGCCAGTCACCGCCCCATTCGCCTCGGGCAAAGTGGTGCATGTGCTGGATTTTGGATTGGGTGGGGCTTGGGTGACTCCAGGTGTCGTAGTCGCCTTTCTCCCAGCGACGGTGCGGTACAATCGCCACCTGCAGGCCCAGGCTGCGTACGGTTTTGTCGAGGGTGCGCAGGTTGTCGAGCAGGTTGACCTGGTCGGCAGTGGGCTTGATCAAGGGGTAGACCTTGCCGCCTTCGGAGAGAAAGTCATTGTAGGGGTCGACCAGCAGGTAAGCGGTACGATCGAGGGGGTAGGCGGGGGTCGTCATGATCCGTTCTCCAAGGCATTCAGAGGCGCATAAGCAGTTCGGGGTGCCCGTCTGCATTATGCTATGATAATCATAGTTACTTTTCAGAGGCAACGTCCGTATGTCGTTGAGGAAGAAACTTGCGCCTGAAACCCTGTGCCCGGTCTCCCGCGCGGAGGAGATCGTGGGCAGCAGTTGGACGGTGCTGGTGCTGCGCGAATTGTTCATGGGCAACCATCGGTTCGACGAAATCCAGGTACAAAGCGGCGGCACGCCGCAAATGATTGCTGCGCGCCTCAAAGGCCTGGAAGCCGATGGGATGGTGGAGCGCCGGCCTTACAGCGAGCGGCCTTTGCGCTACGAATATTTCCTCACGCCAAAAGGCGAGGGGTTCTACTCGGTGGTACTGGCGTTGCGCGCCTGGGGCGAAACCTGGTGCAAGTCCCCGGGCGAGGACAGGGCGGTGAATTACATCCACGTGCCCTGCGGCCAGCCTGCAGGCTTGGGCCCATTGTGTGAGCATTGCGGTGAGCCACTGCGTCGGGGCGAACTGGTGGGCGAACTGAGCGAGGGGTATGCCCTGGAACGCCAGTTGCGTCGTGAGGGTGCCTAACCCAGGCCGTCGGTGATGGCCTGGATCAGCAACTGATTGGCCAGCCGTAAGTTGCCCGGGCGGGGCGAGTGCGTGACCCAAATGCCCATCTTGAGCTGGAAGTCCTCGATGCTCACCACCGACAACGCGTGTGCGTACGGGTTGCCGGGCAGCAGCGTCGCCGGGATCAGCCCCAGGCCCAGGCCGGCCGCGACCATGCGCATTTGCATGGCGGCGCCGTGGGTGTCCACCGCGAGCTTGAGCGTGTGCCCGCGCCCGCCCATGGCCGCTTCCAGGGCCGCTCGATAGCCGCAGCCCTTGGGGTTGAGCACCCACTCTTGAGCGGCCAGGTGTTTGATCTGGGTGGCGGCATTCACCAGGGGTTTTGATTGGCTCTGCACCACCAGGATATCGAGCGTGGTCACCCGTTGACCTTCCAGTGCCGCGGGTGGGCGGCTGGCCGCTGGCAACATCAGGGTGGCGGCGTCCAGTTCGCCGGCCAGCATCTGCTGCTCCAGTTCGGAACTCCAGTCGGTGACGATCTGCAGTTCAAGGCTCGGCAGTTGCTCGCGCATGCGGGTCACCACGTCAAACATCACGGCGTCCGCGACGATCTGCGTCAGCCCCACGCGAAACCGCCCGCTGGGCACTGCGCTTTCCTGCGGCAGGCTGAGCAAATGCTCGGCGTCGCGCAACAGGCCCACGGCCAATTCGTAGACGCGGTGCCCCATGGCCGTGGGCAAGGGCGGGCGCGTGGTGCGATCAAGCAGCGCTTCGCCCAGGGTCTCTTCCAGGTGCTGGATGCGGCGGGACACGGCGGACTGGGTCAAGCACAAGCTCTGCGCCGCTTTGGTCAGTGAAGCGCTTTCAATCACCGTGACGAAGGCTTTCAGGTCCTGGAATAGCATGCGTATTACTCATCATCTTTTCGAAAATTATGCGCTTGATGAATCATGGCGTCGAGACTAGCGTTGTATCACCGGCCACCGACCTGGATTGGCCATTGACCCGTTAAGGATGTCCCCATGCCTTTAGTTCGAATCGACCTCGCTGCCGACACCAGCGCCGAAACCGCAGCGGCCATCGGTGATGTGGTGTATGCCGCAATGACGAGCGTTGCCAACGTGCCGGAGCACGATAAATTCCAGATCATCAACCGCCATGCCAAGGATGAACTGGTGTACCCGGCGGCCGGCTACCTGGGCATCTCGTACACGCCCAAAATCGTGTTTATCCAGGTCACCTGGAACGCCGGGCGCACCATCGAAGTGAAAAAGGCCTTCTACAAGTTCATCGCCGAAGGCGTCCACGCCAAGACCGGGCTGCGCAAGGAAGACGTGTGGATCAGCCTGGTGGACGTGAAGCGTGAAGACTGGTCTTTCGGCAACGGCGAGATGCAATACGCGCCCACCGAGTGATCTGAACACAGTAAAAAGGGGCGACGCCTGTGGGCGTCGCCCCTTTTTTTATCCGGCGTTCAGCGCTTGCAGAAACGCGCTGTGCTGCAGGGTCTGGGAAAACATCGGCAAGGTGAACTGCTCGGCGGCGTGTTGTTGTTCGTCACTGAAGGTGGCGGTGCAGTCGGTCAGGGTCACGACGTCGTAGCCCTTTTCATAACCGGAACGCACGGTGCCTTCGACGCAGCAGTTGGTCAGGAAGCCTGCGACCACCAGGTTCTGGATGCCATTGTTGCGCAGTACCAGGTCCAGGCCGGTGGTGGCGAAGGCGTCCAGACCGCGCTTGCCCTCGATCACGATGTCGACGGGATCGCGGGGCAGGGCGTCGGTGATTTCGGCGCCCCAGGAGCCGGCGAGAAACGCATGGCCGTCCGACACGCCTTTGAGGATCCCGTAGGAGCGCGTGGTGAGCTCCGGGTAGCCTTCGGCAAAGTGGATCGGCATATGGATGATCGTCACACCAAGCTTGCGCGCCTGCTCGATGGTAGTCGCGGTATTGGCGAGCATGTTGGAGGACTGCATCACGCCTTTGACAGCGTCATGGAAGACCCCGCCCGGACTGGTGAAGTCGTTCTGGTACTCGATCAAGACAATCGCGGTGTTATGCGGGTGCATGGGAAGGCTCCTGTCAGTGGTTGCCCGGGATGGGGGCGTTGGGGTGGATGAAACCCTGCTCTTTCATGGCCTGCCAGAACGCAGGCGGGATCACGGCATGGATCGCTTGGGTGTCTTCGATAATCCGCGAAGGGCGGCTGGCGCCCGGAATGACGGCGGCCACGAGCGGGTTGGCCAGCGGGAATTGCAAAGCGGCGGCCTTGATATCCACGTGGTACTGCTGGGCGAGGGCGTGGATTTTCGCCACTTTGTCGAGCATCGCGGCGGACGCCGGCTGGTATTCGAAGTGTTTGCCGCCGACCAGCACGCCTGAACTGTAAGGCCCACCCGCGACAAACTCGGCGCCCTTGGCCTGAGCCTTGGCGAAGAGTCGTTGCAGGGGTTGTTCATGGTCGAGCAGCGTGTAACGGCCCGCGAGCAGGAAGCCGTCCGGACGCACGTCCTCCAGGTCCAGCAACAGCTCGCAGGGCTCAACGCGGTTCACACCCAGGCCCCAGGCCTGGATGACGCCTTCCTGCTTGAGCCGGGTCAGGGCTTTGAAGGCGCCTTTGCGGGCGATGTTGAAGTGCTCGATCCACTCATCGCCATGGGTGTCCTGGGCCACGTCGTGCACGAACACGATGTCGAGGCGGTCGGTGCCCAGACGCTGCAGGCTGCTTTCGATGGAGCGCAGGGTGGCGTCGGCGCTGTAGTCGCTGAGCATCTTGTTGGGGTTGCCCTGGCTGAACGGGCCGGAGCCGGGGTTGGGGTTCACTTCGTCAGAAACCAGGCGGCCGACTTTGGTGGCCAGGGTGTAGGAATCGCGAGGATGTTGCGCCAACGCCCGGCCCAAGCGGGTCTCGGATAACCCGGCGCCGTAGAGCGGTGCCGTATCAAAGAAGCGAATGCCCTGGTCCCAGGCCGCGGCGACGGTTGCCGCGGCTTCCTCTTCGTCGATTGAGCGAAACATGTTGCCCAGGGGCGCGGTGCCAAAACCCAGGGTGCCGATAATCTTGTCTTTCAAGCTCATTGCCGTTTCTCGTGTGGTGAAGTGGGTGGACTAGTGCTGCGCAATGCGGTTTTCGAGTGTGCCGATGCCCTCAATGGCAATGCGCACGGTGTCGCCGGCCTGCAGAAAGCGCGGCGGGGTGAAACCAATGCCGACGCCCGCAGGCGTACCGGTGCTGATTACATCGCCCGGCTTGAGCTCGATGCCGGCAGAGAGGCATTCGATCAGCGCGGGGATATCGAAGATCAGGTCCCGTACATTGGCCTGCTGGCGAAGCGTGCCGTTGACCCAGCATTCAATCGTGGCGTCCTGGGGGTTGAATGCGTCGGCGGTGACGACCCAAGGGCCCATGGGGCACAAGCCGTCGAGGGATTTGCCGAGGAACCACTGGCGGTGGTTCTTCTGCAGGTCGCGTGCGGTCATGTCGTTGATGATGGTGTAACCCCATACGTGAGCGTAGGCGTCTTCCCGGGAAATGCCTTTGCCGCCTTTGCCGATGATCACGGCCAACTCTGCTTCATAGTCCAGCTGGCGCGTGACCGAGGCGTGCAAGGGGATCGTGGCGTGATGGCCGATCACCGACTCTGGGGTCTTGGTGAAAATCACCGGAAACTGCGGGGCGATTTCCCCGTCCTTGGCGCTGTGGTCGAAACCCGATTGGCTGAACTCCGCCGCGTGCTCGTGATAGTTCTTGCCGACGCAAAAGATATTTCGCGTGGGGGAGAGCGGTGCGAGGAGGGTCGCGCCTTCCAGCGGCAGGCCGTCGCCGTGCGGGGTGAGCCCTGCCTTCAGGTGATCCCACTGACCGATCAATTGCTCCAGGCTGCCGGAAAACGGCACGGCCAGCTCACTCAGCGGCCAATAGCGCTGGCCGTCGGCATCGATCAACGCAGGCAAGGCCTTACCGTTGCTGCTCAAGACATTGGTGAATTTCATCGTATGACCCCAACCCATGTGTCGGGTGATGGAGGACCACCCGAGGTGAGATTCAACATACATGATTGGAAACATCTATTGAGAAAAGTGTTGTTGAAAACTATTAATACGTGGATGAAGCAAAACTGATAGGTGAGAACAGGTCGGCTTGACGGCTGTAAAGCCATTTGAGCAAATGCACACCCACCGTGGACGCGGTAGTGGTTAAACCTCTCTTTCTCTTGCGGATTCAGCCCCATGACATTGCGCCTGTTGCCAGCCAGCCTGCTGTTCGCCTGCACGCTCACCCACGCCGCCGAGAACCCGGTTCCACAACCGGTGGCAGAGCAGGTTGGGCGCTTGGTCGAATTGCTCAAGGACGGTTTTGCCAGCGGTTACCCCGAGGCCACCCAGGTGCAGGACTTGAACGTGGGCACGGCCGACCAGCTCACCCTGGCCGTCTTCACCGTCGAAGGCTTCGACAAGGGCAACACCTACCGTCAATACCTTGCCGCCTTTACACCCGCCGTAACGGAAGACGACCAAGAGCACTACACGCTGGTGGACGTGATGCACATCGGCGGCGACGGCTGGCGCGCCGTCGAAACACTCGACGCCAAGTGGGTGAAGGACCCGGCGCACAAGCGAGCGCTCATCGACATCCCCGTGATGGAAAACGCTTCGGGGGATTCGCCCAACTTTCCCAGCCAACCGGGCGTGATTCACCTGGCCCTGATCGGCGAGGAATCCAAGCGTTTTGTAGAGAAAGACTGAAGCACCTGAACTACGCTGCACCCAGGCGATCGTATCTCGATCAATAAAACCGGCGACGGGGCACTATGGATAAGCGGCTTGCGGGTCTTTCGTTTTTGCTGACACTGGGATGGGTCAGCGCGGTTGCGTTTGTGATGTGGTTTTTTGGCAAGACGTAGCCTGGGGGGGGACGCGGGCGTTGAAGGGTATTAATGAAACGCAACGATGGCGCCCGATAGGGAGGGCCTTATGCCCAATCTAGAAATGGTCAGGCACAAATTCGAGTTGTTGATTGGCGTTCGCGCAGTCGAACGGAGTTTCATCGACAATCTTGAACATGAACTGGGCTTGACGCTTCCCCACACCTTTAAATCTGTCGCGCACTTTTTTGATGGCAGTGGTATTTACGTCCTGCCGTTGCATCAAATCGGGTATCAGTCGCCAACGAATGTCCTCAGTGAAACCCAGCGTCTGAGAAAATATGGCGAGCTTGCATCCAGTTACCTTGTGCTCGGGGAGCCCACTGAGAGCCTGATTGTGATGGACTGTGACTCCACATCGGGACGCGTGCTCTGGTGTGATGCAACTGACGTGTGTCGTCTTGGCAAGGAACCATTGCTGAGAGAGCCTGATAGCTGGGCGTCTTACCTGGATTTTGTTGAGTATCTGGTAACACAGGAAGAGGCTGAACAAGGATAGAAGCACGCAACCTGATAGCGCTGCTCAGCATTCAAGCTGTAACCCAGCCAGGCTGACAGTCACTCGGGCAGCTCACGCCTGACGCGAGTGACGTCCGCATCTGGCGTAAATTTTAGCTGATGCAATCTGCCGCTGACTTAGGCGTACCGTTGGAAAATTTTCGAGATGATTTTCCACTGACCCTCTATTTTGAGCAGTGAAAGAAAGTCGTGGAAGCTCGCACCCAAAACGTCATTCTCCATGTCCACGCGCACGACTGCGGCTGTGGGTGCGATAGCCAAAATATCCAGACGACTGCGAGCGTTGGGTGAGGCGCCCAGTGAATTGAAGAAGCCTGCGAATACCGGAACAGCGGGACCTTGAAGCAACTCATCGCCGCTGTAGCCCCACATGATCGCATCTTTGTGGAAGGCCTTCTCAATTCCAGCGATATCACCGGAGCGATAGCCGTCTATATAAATAAGCTTGTGCTGCCTGAATCACATCATCGTACTCAGTGGTGGCGACTGGTTTTATATACGAAGTCATGTTTAACCCTCGAAAGCTACTTAGCGAAATGTGCAAATTTATTGGCCTCGCAGAGCCACAGACGGCGATCACCACAATGGTTGTTATAGCGAGTGCTCGCCCCTGGGTGATTGGACCAAACCATGGGTGATTCGTAGTGTTCTACTTTTCCGACGGCGAACGTGTCACGGCGAGCATTACAACCGTCGCCGATGGTGTTCGTGCCAGCAACTTTACGTAGGAGTCTGGTAAACGAAAACGACGTTTTTCCCTCACTTTAGGCCAAGAAATCTAACTCCCAAGCACCATCAAGAACGCCAGGCTTCGTGGCGTTACACTAGGGTCCCCGGCAACCGGGGGCTGAACGCTGGAGCTGAATTGCGATGTACCGAATTGGATTTTTTGTCTGCACTGGCCACGATGCCCTCGATCTTGCAGGGCCATTATCTGCATTCAACCAAGTGGCGACGGCTGAAGGTTATAAGCCGTATGAGCTTCGCGTCGTATCGCGTTTCGGAGGGCTGGTTATTGGCAATTCCGGCCTTCCGGTCGATACCACTCCGGTCGGTAAGGACATGTTTGACACCGTGATTTTTGTTGGGGGTGAAGTCGAACCCATGCTGACATCAGAAAATGTCGCTGCAGCAAGGCAACTGATCGTTAACGCATCGCGAGTCGCAAGCGTGTGCACGGGTGCGTTCTTGCTGGCAGAGACCGGCCTGTTGAACGATCGGCGGGCTACGACGCACTGGCACCACACTGCACAACTGCAATCGCGTTACCCCCGCATCAACGTTGAAGGGGACATTATTTTTATAGAGGACGGACACGTCTGGACCTCAGCGGGCATTGCTTCCGGGATCGATCTGGCGCTCGCTATGATTGAGAAAGACAGGGGGGCGAATGTAGCGCGCGATGTCTCCAGGTTGCTGGTCGTTCCCTACCGCCGACCTGGTCGCCAGTCGCAAATTTCCGCGATGTCGCAAATGGAACCAGAGTCAGATCGCATCCGTATTGCGCTGAAATTCGCCAGAGAGCACTTGTCTGAGGCGTTACCCATTGAGCGACTCGCCGATGCGGCGAGATTGAGCTTGAGGCAATTTGGACGAGCATTCCGTCGAGAGACGGGAGAAACGCCAGCTAAAGCAGTAGAACGCTTACGCGTCGAAGCGGCGTGTTTACGTTTGCAAGAAGGCAGTGAGCCGATCGAGCAAGTTGCCCAGGCGGTGGGCTTTACTGACCCCGAACGGATGCGCAGGGCGTTTGTTCGGCTGCATGGATATTCACCGCAACATGTCCGCCGCGAGAACCGGTTGAGCGCAGAGGGGAGATCGCTCGATGGTGAGTGATGGACGGTAAAGCCCTCGCATGCAGGAATACGGGGCTTTTTTTGCCTGCCGATGACGTTACTCAGGAACCGACCGCCAAGAGAACAACGCTACGGAACTACAATTAGGTGGGAGCCCGTGTTGATAACCGTGCTCGGCGCGCCATATGTTCATTCGCGACGCTTACCGCTTCGTCGGTTCGCCCCCACAGCCCCTTTATCTGCGCAACGATTTCGGGGCGCGCGGTGCGTGGATTCCCCGAGGTCATTGTCGGCTGCGGGTCGTACTCAAGCACGAGTTGCGTAAATTCAGCCGCGTCCCGACCTTTGAGTTGCGCGATGACCAGCAGCGCAAAATCGATACCTGCCGTTACACCGCCACCGGTGATTCGGTTCCTGTCGATGCATACTCGTTCGTAGCTCGGTTCGATACCCAGTGCGATAAGGGGTTCGTAGAAAGGCCAATAAGTCGCTGCGCGGTAGCCCTCCAATAATCCCGCCATGGCAAGAAGTACAGAGCCTGTGCATACAGCGGTTACATAGGTGGCCGTCTTGCCTGCGCGAGCAATGAAATCGAGCAGCTCCTGGTCCTTCATGATTTCAGGCGTTCCTCCACCCCCAGCGACAAACAGCACGTCCAGGTTATCTGGAACGTCATCAAACGTGATCGTAGGGTTCAGGGTGACACCCATATCCGTAGGAACGGGCTCCAGGGTCTTCCAGATTATGTGAGTTTTGGCATGAAGGCCGAACGCCGTCTGTGGACCTGCCAAATCCTGCAGAGTGAAACCAGGAAAAATCACCATGCCAATCTGCAGTTGGCGCTCTTCACGCTTATCGCTCAGCTCATCAGACATTACCGTCTCCTCTCGTCGTAATTGACTAAAGCGTATTCCTGCTGGACGCTGTACGTGAGTGGCTTAAACGACATCAAACGATCGTTTTCTGCCAGCCATTTTGATTTTGAGAGCAGAGGTCCACGGCGTGCACAAGATTGCGGTGCTGGTATTGAATGATGTGGTGCCCTTGGACTTGGGTATCGCCTATCAGGTTTTTGCGTTGGCTTCTCAGGTCGATGGGAGCAACGCTTACGAGGTGGAGGTGTGCGCACCCGAGCGGACAATTCGGGCCGCTGGCTTTGATATGCAGGTGCGGTATGGCCTCGACCGTCTTGAACTAGCCCACACTGTTGTCATTCCAGGGTGTGAAGACCCGTTTGGAGTCGTTCCAGAAGCGGTAAGCATTGCTCTTCGCGAGGCACATACGCGGGGCGCACGGTTAGCGTCCATCTGCACGGGGGCTTTTATCTTGGCCGCGAGCGGTCTTCTTGGTGGCAAACGCGTCACGACGCACTGGCGTTTCGCCGAGGACTTGGCCAGGCTTTATCCAGAGATAAAAGTAGAACCTAATGTCCTATTTGTGGATGAAGGCAGCATCGTGACGTCGGCCGGCGCGTCAGCGGGATTAGATATGGGTTTGCATATCGTGCGACGCGACTTTGGTCAGGCTGTTGCGGCAAACACTGCCCGTCTGGTGGTCGCGCCACTGTATCGTGATGGCGGTCAGGCCCAATTTATTCGTCAGGAGCTTCCAGGTTCTCCAACCAGCTTAATGTCCTTGATCGAATGGATACGGGACAATTTGAACCGTCCGCATACGGTCGATAGCCTTGCCGCTCGCGCCAACATGAGCTCGCGTACCTTTGCTCGGCGATTTCAAGAACAGACCGGTACGACACCTTTACAGTGGCTTCTCACCGCTCGTATTGATCGAGCGCGTGAGCTGCTTGAGGACAGCGAGACATCGGTTGATCAAACGGCATTGCTTTCCGGATTCGGGTCTGCGGTGACCTTCCGGTCGCGGTTCCGAAAAGTCGTTGGCCTCACGCCAACGGAGTACCGTCGCCGTTTTAGTTCGGCTCGGCACGTTTGATGAACAGCGGCATACCTGGCCAGTAGCAAACAACGTCGATTTTCTTTTGACCCAGTGTTTTTGGCCGACACAAAAAAGCCCGCGCTTGGCGGGCTTGAGGTGAACACTGGGAATCGCGCTTACGCAGACAAGTGCAAATCGCCACGATGGACTATGTGCACTTTATTGCCATCCGGGTCACGTAGGTACGCGCCATAATAGCCGTCGCCATAATGCGCGCGTGGCCCTGGTTCACCCGCATCAACACCGCCAGCACGAAGGCCTGCGGCGTAGGCTGCGTCGACAGAGTCTGGATGTGGCGCGCAGAAAGCCACCATGCTGCCATTTCCCGCGACGGCCTCTTTGAGGTCGTAAGGGCAGTAAACATAAAAGCGCGGCAGGGGGCTGTTGGGGTTAACCCAGCATGCGGCAAGAGGCCCTCCATCAGGTGTTACAACCCGACGGCAAAGTCCCAGAGGGATCAGCACCGCGTCATAGAAGGTAGCGGCTTTATCAAGATCGTTTGTCCCAACGGTTACGTGACTGAACATCCTGTGTTCCTACTGACGAAGGCGAGGGGCTATCGTGTCATTTTGTAGGGTGGCGCGTATAGCCGTCGTTGTGCGCGCCCAAGTAAGACATTTACCGGTAACGACATGACTCCGCGCTGGGCTTTTTGCATCGAGTTCCCCAGTGCTACAGTCCCGGCAAACCAAAGAGGGAACAACATGCATTTGGCCCAAAGATTTGTTCCGGACGGGTTGACACATGGGTAAGCTTGACCACTTAAACGATCTGCTGCGCGAGCATGATTGCGTTATGTCGATCGACATAAAATTCGACGATTCCAAATACGATTTGCGGTTGAAACTGTCTGTCGATGAGTCAGGTTTGGACGCAGTGACTCTTACTTTTCACGATATCAGCGCGCTTGATTTGAACGGGTTTGGTGGTGGGTTGACCCAGTTTATGCATCTTGAGGCATCTCGTGTGGAAGACGGCCTCGACAGAGTCCGCTATGAAATCAGAGATCTGAGTGACGAGAAGATATCGTTTAAGTTTTTCACTTTCAGCGGTTCAACTATTTAGGGGCGATCAGGCGGATTTTGATAGCGGCGGTAGGGTTTGTGTTCGGTCGGCAGGACGCCGGGCTGGGTGAGTTGCGCAGCGGCGCCCAAAATTGCAGAGCGCAAAAGATAAGGGCCTGCACGACGTTAATCATGCAAGCCCTTGATATCTATGGTGCCCGAAGCCGGAATCGAACCGGCACGCCCTTACGAGCGGGGGATTTTAAGTCCCATGCGTCTACCAGTTTCGCCATTCGGGCGGTAGCGCGGTGAAGCAGGGTTGGGAATATATAGACCCAAACGCTTCGACGCAAGGTCGCAGCGCTCCTTTCTTGCACAAACGCCCGGCTGAAAAAGCTCGATAGATCAGTGATCTACGGATAACTCTTGGCGCAATGCCGAGGAATCTTACAGCACGGGAACAAGATCCCAAAATCCCAGTCATAGCGATATGCCATCCCGGCAGTCATGAAAGGAATCTGTTGATGCACAGTGTTCGCAAGCCTTCTTTGGTCATTGCTGCAAGCGTATTGGGGTTGCTGGCCGCCTTTGGTGTGACGACGGCGCAGGCGGGTGATGTGCAGTGGGGAAGTTTCGGTTCAGGCAGCAGCGACAAGCTCACCACCAGCTCAACGGAGGGCGCCCACCGCGTGTTGTCCACCACCGGTTTTTCGGTAAGTGATCTCGAAAAAATGCGCGATGGCCAAAAGAGCGATCATGAAGAGCTGCAGCGGCTCAAGAGCAAGCTGGACGAGCAGGCGATGTATTTCGAGGAGTTCAAGCGTAAGAACGGCTCAAGTTCCAGCGCCAGCGACAGCCAATTATCCGACTTGAAGCGCACCGTGGCCGATCAGAAAAACACCATCGACAAGCTCAAAAGCGAAGTGGATGACCTCAAGCGCAATTCAAGCTCCAGTTCCAATTCCAGCTCCAGCGAACTGTCGCGGCTCAAGAGCGATGTCAGTGACCAGAAGCGCAGCATCGACGATCAAAAACGCAGCCTGGACGACCTCAAACGCAGCCTGGATACGTTGAGCAGCAAGGTGAAATAACCCGCCCTACAGACTGGCGCCTGCAAGCAGCAGGCGCCTTGTCTGAGCCGATTATACGAACGGCTGGCCGCTGAAACCCCGTGGCAAACGCTGCAGCCCGGGCAGATCGGTCAGGCGTTGCGTCCAGGCACTGCGCCAATCACTGGCGGTGTGGGTCTTGGCTTTGCGCGCGGCGCGGCGAGCGGCATTACGCTGGGTGCGCCGCGCTTCTTTGTAGGCATCGGTGTTGCGGCAGGTACGGCATTTGACACGGTTCAGCTCGGTGCTGGACGTGAGGTTGTTACCGTGATGGCCGCAGGCCAAATGCCCGGCGACCTTGAAGTGAGTGACCATGTAAGCGTCTCCTTCTTATGGGGGTACGCACAGCCCGGCAGGGCGGGTGTACGTGAGCAGGGCGGGACAATTTCTCCCGGCGCCTTACAGTTACGACCTTACGCGACGTGCAGCGTTCGGTTTTGTTATCACCGGGGTTCACGCTACCCTGAGGCGTCAACAATCATAAAAAGGAGTGGATAATGAGCGTCGAACACCAGCCGCTGGAAGGCAGTTGCCGCTGCAACCGGGTGCGTTTCAGCGTGAGTTTGCCACCAGTGATCACCATGGCCTGCCACTGCACCGGCTGCCAGAAGATGACCTCCAGCGCGTTCTCCCTCAGTGCGCTGATTCCCGCCAGTGGTTTTACCGTGACCCAAGGCTGCCCGGTGATGGGCGGGCTGCACGGTGTGGACCGCCATTATTGCTGCCCGCACTGCATGAGCTGGCTGTTTACCCGTCCCCATGGCATCGATGAGTTCGTCAACGTGCGTGCGACCTTGCTGGACAACGCCGGTGCCTACGTACCCTTCATGGAAACCTGGACCAGCGAAAAACTGCCCTGGGCCTCCACACCCGCCGTCGAAAGTTTTGCGCAGTTGCCTCAGCCACACGATTTCCCGCGATTGATGCAGGCCTACGCCGAATTCAACGCGGGCTGATTTCAGTCGATCAGTGCCAGCAGGTCGGTATCGCCGACGTCCACGCCCGCCTGGGTCAGCAACGTGGTTGCCTGGCCCCGATGGTGGGTCTGGTGATTGAAAAAATGCACCAGCAGGCTGAAGAAGGGCTTGTCCGCCGCCGCGCCGCGCATGTTGTGGTAATGCAGGCGGTGATCCAGGTCGGCTTCACGCAGCGTGTGAGCCCAGTCGATGATGAGTTCGTCCAGCCAGGTTCGACGGGCGCCAAGCTCGTGGAGATCGGCGAAGGCCAATTGTTTCAGGTTTGTGGGCATGGCCAGGTCGCTCAACGGAGCCAGCACGATGAAGCCTGAAGGATGCTGGGCAAAGCGCTTGAGCCATACGGTGTCGCCCAGGGTAAGGTGGTTCAGCGTGCCGAGGATCGAGCCGAAAAATGCCTGCCGGTCCATCGCCAGCTCAGCGTCCGTCAACGTGGCGGCCGCGTCGTAGACCTTGCGGTTCATCCACTGGTTGTAGCGGGCCATCAATGCGATGTGTTCGATACGGTTCACCTGCGTTCTCCCTCAGCGGCGCAATGGCGCCATCATAAGGCGTGCCCGCCCGGCGGTCATGATATTCGCGCAATGGCGGGCTATGGTTGATGGACGCCTACATTGCACCCTGGGAGGGTGAAATCATGAACACCAGCGATCTTCTCGAACAACTGCTGCGCGCCGGGCAGCAGGGCGGCGGTGCCTCGGGTGGCGGCCTGGGTGGCTTGCTCGGCGGTTTGTTGAACGGCGCTGGCACCGGCATTGCGTCAGCCGGTGGTGGTGGCCTTGGCGGATTACTCGGAGGCCTCGGCGGCCTGTTGGGCGGTGCACCTTCGGGCAACGCGGCGCCCAATCGTTCTGGCGGGATGAACTACGCCGCGCTGGCGTCCCTCGGCATGGCGGCCTTCCAGGCCTATCAAGCGTGGCAGCGCCAGCAGGCGAGCGCACCGCAGCAAGCCTTCCAAACGGTCGACCAGTTGGACGGCCCCCAGGCCGAAGCCCATAGCCATGCGCTGTTGCGCGCACTGATCGCGGCGGCCAAGGCGGATGGCCGCATTGATGAACAAGAGCAGCAAATGATCGGGGCAGAGATCGGCCGGCATACCGATGACCCGCAATTGCAACAATGGCTCGACGCCGAAGTCGCCAAGCCACTGGATGCTGCCGATTTTGCCGAGTACGCCCATGACCCGGCGCTCGCCTCGGAGATTTACCTGGCCAGCGTGATGCTGGTGGACGACCAGCAGGACGCCGAGCGCAATTACCTCGACGACTTGGCCGCGCAGTTGCAGATCGACCCTCAGTTGCAACTGCACTTGGAGCAACAAGCCAAGGCTTAGAAGCGCACTGTGGCCCCCGTTGTCAGCCATTGGGCCTGATCGGCGATCAGGCTGCGCCCGACCACGACATCCACGTCGACGAACTCACCCAAGTGAAAGCGTGGCCCGGCCTGCCAGGCCTGGTCACCGCCTGCCTGGCCGTAACGCTCGCCAATCAGGCTCAGCGCGGGTGCTACCTGGTATTCGAACCCGGTGCCCCAGGTCAGGCGGTGTTTCTGGTCGCCGTCGTTGTAGGCGTGGGTCCAGCCGGCGTTGAGGTTCAGGCGCAAGGCTTCTGCAGGCTGCCACGTCAACGGAATGTTGAAATCGGCGCCGTCGAAGCTGTGCTGGCGGTCCAGCGCAAAATGCGCCCCGGCCGACAGGGCCAGCTCAAGCCCCAGGTCTTTCTGTGTATAGACCTGGGCTTTGACTTGCGGGTTGACCTGAGTCTCGCCGCTGCTCGCTGTGTCTGCCCGCGAGAGCGCCGCGGTCCATAGCACCGTCGGCATGCTTGTAAAGGTGCAGGCCGGTGACAGGGTCTGGTTGTGGGTGCTGCCGTCATGCCGGTTGGCGGTGAACCACGCGTCGACATTGCATTGCCCCGGATCGTTGATGGCGCCGTCGTCCACCACATAGGAGCCGCCCGCCGCATGGGCTTTCGAAAACAGGGCGATCAGCAAGATTAAACCCAGGGTCACGCCAATAAAGATCAAGTTACGTTGCAGTGCGCGCCGTTTGGCCGGTGGCAGCAGCAACAGGGTGTGGCGAGCGCCGCGATAGTGACGCGCACGGTATTTGGCGAACCCGTCCTGACGGTTCGGTGTGTGTTTTTTGTGCATGATGCACCTCGCTTGAGTTCAGCTTTCTACGGTCAGCACCGAAATGCCGCTGGCTTTTGCCTGGCAGACCAGTTCCGACGTGTCGTCGCCACCGGGGAGGGCGATGATCACGTCGGGGCGGCTGTCGGTCAGCATGAAATGGTTGCGCTGGCGTTCGGCCTGTTTACCGTGGCGTTGCCAGTTGGGTGGGTAGCGCACCACGTCGATGCCGATTTCCCGCGCCCATTCCTCGATGTCGCTGCCCAGGAATTGGTTGCCGCCGTGGATCAATACCTGCACGGGGCGCAGGCGGTGGTAGGCGTCCAGCACTTGGCGGGACTTTTTGGTGTCGGCGTAATGACGACCTGCACAGATCAAGACGCGCATAAGGTAGTTCCTTGCATTGCAAACGCACCCCTGTAGGAGCCGGCTTGCCGGCAAAGGCGTCCTGTTGAACACCCGTGGCCTCAAGGGCCTCATCGCCGGCAAGCCGGCTCCTACAGCCAGGCGTTATTTGGGGCTCAGTACCACTGCTTGAAGCGGCGGATGTAGATCGTCTTCATCAGTTGGGCGACGCAGCAGTAGCTGAGCAAGGTGCCCACCAGCCAAGGGAAGTACGCCAGCGGCAGCGGCTGCAGGCCCACCAGAGTGCCCAGCGGCGAGAACGGCACGTAGATCCCCAGTGCGATCACGATGCACGTCATCATCAGCACCGGCCAGGCGGCCGTGCTCTGGAAGAACGGGATCTTGCGGGTACGCAACATGTGCACCACCAGGGTTTGCGAAAGCAGGCCCTCGATGAACCAGCCGGACTGGAACAGGGTCTGCATTTCCACGCTGTTGGCGGAGAACACGTACCACATCAGCGCAAAGGTGGTGATGTCGAAGATCGACGAGGTCGGTCCGATCCAGATCATGAAGCGCCCGATGTTCTTGGCGTCCCACTTGCGTGGCTTGGCCAGGTATTCCTTGTCCATCTTGTCCCACGGCAGGGCCAGCTGGGAGATGTCGTACATCAGGTTCTGCAGCAGCAGGTGGATCGACAGCATCGGCAAAAACGGAATGAACGCACTGGCCACCAGCACCGAGAACACGTTGCCGAAGTTGGAGCTGGCGGTCATGTTCAGGTACTTCATGATATTGCCGAAGGTTTCGCGGCCCTTGAGCACCCCTTCTTCCAGCACCATCAGGCTTTTTTCCAGCAGGATGATGTCGGCCGACTCCTTGGCGATGTCCGTGCCGCTGTCCACCGAAATACCCACGTCAGCATCCCGCAGCGCCGGCGCATCGTTGATCCCATCACCGAGGAAGCCGACGGTGTGTCCGTTGGCTTGCAGCGCCTTGAGCACGCGGGATTTTTGCAGCGGTGTCAGCTTGGCGAACACCGTGCGCTCTTCCACGCGCCGCAACAGGGTGGCGTCGTCCATCGCTTCGATTTCCACACCCAGCAGCGGCTGGCCGGGCTCGAGGCCGACCTGGCGGCAGATCTTGCTGGTGACCACGGCGTTGTCGCCGGTCAACACTTTTACGGCGACGCCGATTTGTTGCAGCGCGGCAATCGCCGGACCTGCGGTTTCCTTTGGCGGATCCAGGAAGGTCAGGAACCCCTGGATCACCAGGTTGCGCTCATCCGCCGTGGTGTACTGCTGACGGGCAAGGGATTTAGGGATATTACGGGTCGCCACCACCAGCACGCGGAAACCGTCCTCGTTGTAGTCGTTGGCCAGGGCCAGCAACTCGTCACGACGGCGATCGTCCAACGGTACGGCCTCACCGGCTTCCATCACGTGCGTGGAAATGCTCAGCATCTCTTCCACTGCACCCTTGCACACCAGCAATTGGTCGCCGGCGGCGTCCTTCACCACAATCGACAGGCGACGGCGCACGAAGTCGAACGGCAATTCATCGACCTTGCTGTAGGCGAACGGCACCTGGAACTTGGGGTTCTGCTCCGAGAACTGCACCACCGCCTGGTCCATCAGGTTTTTCATGCCGCTCTGGTGATAGCTGTTGAGCCATGCCAGGGACAGCACGCTGTCATCCCGTTGGCCATGGGCATTGACGTGGTGCTCCAGGATGATTTTGTCCTGGGTCAGGGTGCCGGTCTTGTCGGTGCACAGCACGTCCATGGAACCGAAGTTCTGGATCGCGTTGAGGCGCTTGACCACCACCTTGCGCTTGGCCATGGCCGTGGCGCCCTTGGCCAGGTTGGCGCTGACGATCATTGGCAGCATTTCCGGGGTGAGGCCGACGGCAACCGCCAGGGCAAACAGGAACGCATCGCCCCAGTCGCCTTTGGAGAAGCCGTTGAGCAGGAACACGATCGGCACCATCACCAGCATGAAGCGGATCAACAACCAGCTGACGCTGTTCACCCCGCGATCAAAGGCGGTTTGCACCCGCGAGCCCACAATCGCCTTGGCCAGGGAGCCGAAGTAAGTGCGCGGGCCGGTGGCGACGACCACGGCTTTGGCGCGGCCGCTGACCACGTTGGTGCCCATGAAGCAGATGTTTGGCAGATCAAGCAGGTTGCCTTGGTCGGCGGCCATGGTCGAGGCGGACTTCTGCGTCACATCACCGAGGGTGTCGTATTTCTCCACCGGCAAGGCTTCGCCGGTCAGCACCGCCTGGCTGATAAACAGGTCGCGGGATTCGATCAAGCGGATGTCGGCAGGGATCATGTCGCCGGCCGACAGCTGCACGATGTCACCGGCCACCAGGTCGCGCATCGGCACTTCCCGCAGGGTCGGTGCGGAGCCTACTTGTTCGCGGCGCAGGACGGTGGCGGTGGTGCGCACCATGGCTTTGAGGGCTTCGGCGGACTTGGCCGAACGGTGTTCCTGCCAGAAGCGCAGCAGGCTGCTGAGCAGGACCATGGTCATGATGATCACGACTTTGGTGGGATCAGCCTCTTCGCCTTCCTGCATCGGCAGCCAGCAGTCGGTGACAAAGCTGATGCCGCCCAGGGTCAGCAACACATAGATGAAGGGGTTGTTCAGTGCCTGCAGGAACTGGACGATGGCGTGCGGCGGCTTGTCATGGGCCACCTCGTTGTAGCCCTCGCGTTGCAGGCGAGCAGAGGCGTCCAGCTCGGTCAGGCCATCCTGGGTGGCCCGCACGTTGGCGAGGGTGGCCGACAGGCCGTTCTGGGCTTCGCGGGCGGCACGCATCGACAGTTTGGTGCTGTCGTCGGTGCCATTTTTCTTGTGCAGAGGCGTGTTTTTTACGGCGCTCATTGTCTGTACTCCTGTCGCCAATTCTCGACAAAACATACCCGGTACTTACCTGAATACAGGCGAGCGAAAGCATGCCGAGCCGCGGACTTCGCGATCGGTTTAAATAAGAGTTTCGATAACTTCTACAGGGCCCGCTTAGTGCGCGTTAGTTATTCGGCGCGCAGCGGGCTACTACTGGATGTATTCATGAAAGAACTCCAGGTTATAGATAAGAAAGTTGCTGTTTCCAGCCGGTTTAAGCTGCGCGAGTGCTCATGTACAGATCGAGCATCAGGCTAGCTTGAACCAGTCTGGAAACGATCGGTCTCTGCGGGTCTTGAGGGTCGGCGTGATCCCAGTGCTGCAGCAGTTGGCCGCTGGCAGGGCAGATACGCCAGTGCGCCAGCGGAGGAGCCGGGCGCACTTGGGGGGAGGGTGCAGCAAAGGTCGAGCGGGTAGGGGAAAAGCCTACGGGCTCGCGGCACAGCTTGGCGCGCAGGGCTGCGGCTAGCGTACGAATATCCGGCAAAACAATGAGTTGAAAGGTCATAACACACCTCGGGACCGGACGGGCGACCGGTGAGGCAGTTACGGTGGAGCATCAAGCTCTAGCGCAGCTTACCGGACCTGGAAGGCGAGTCCTGTCATATTCTGGGTTTGGCGCCCGAAGCCCGCAGAGGCGGTGCTCGGACAGCGACTAGATACTGTGTCCATTGGCTTCTTTTGTGAGGTTTAAAAAAGGCCCCAGTTGCGGGCACGGGCAATCTACTCAGACGGTTACAAAATGTCAACGCATGATTAATTAAATTAACCCATGTTCAGAGTTCATTCAGACAAAGGGCACGGATAAGTTGCATGCCCGATAGAGTTATATACCCAGCGCGGCCAATATCGCCAAGTACAGTAATACCAACCCGCAGGCGCCATAACTGATGCGTTGCCACAGGGGCGACGCCGTGTTGCGCAATACATTCACCAACCCGGCAATCAAAAAACACGACAGCACCGACGCCAGCATGAAACCGGCAAAAAACATCAGCGTCTGCCCATGGCTGGGCGTGGCGCCGACAATGCCGGACAACGCACTGCCGAGCGCGCCCCAATACACAATGTTCTTCGGGTTAGCGAGGGAGATAGCGGCACCCACCGCCAGCGCATTCTGCCCTGAGCGGGCGGGTGCGCTGTCGGCGGCGGGCAAGTGCCATGCGTCGATCAGGCTGCGCAGCCCCAGCCAGGCGAGGTACAGCGCGCACACCACGGTCAGTGGCACGCGCACCGCATCATGCTGGATCAGCAACGCGATGCCGGTCAGGCCAATCACCGCCCATACGGCGTCGCCTACCAGCGAGCCAATCTGCACCAGCAATGCCGGGGTAAAACCGTGGAGCAAGCCCCGGCGCAGCGTCTCTGCCAGCACCGCGCCGGGTGAGAGGCAAAACACAAAACCAAAGACCAATGCGTAGAAAAAGATCGTCAACATGCCTGCTTTCCTTCAAGGGATGGCGGGCAGTGTGAAGAGGGCGCGGGCGGCTGTATTGGACCAGATTGCACGGTTCAACGTTTGAGCACGGCTTGATAGCGCCCAGGCGTGATGCCGTAGGCGGCACGGAAGTGCCGGTTGAGGTGGCTCTGGTCGGCAAAGCCCAGGTCATGGGCCACGTCGCTCGCGGCGGCGCCGTTGCGCAGCAGGCCTTTGGCGCGTCGAGTACGCAACTGCATCGCCCATTGCCGTGGGCTCAAGCCGGTTTCTTTCTGGAAAGCGCGCAGCAGGTGGAATTTGGATAAGCCGAGTTCATCGCCCAAGTGGTCCAGGGGCAGCGATTGATGCAACTGCTCGGCGAGCAACGCCTGGGCGCGGCGGATCAGGTTCTTACCGGGCGCCGTGCTGCCTGGTACACGCACACCGCTGACCGCGACCACTTCACCCAACAGCAGCACTAGGGCTTCTTCATTCAACTCACGAACCAGTGGGTCGCGGCTCAAGGCGCCTTGCACCGCTGAGGCAAGACGCTGCGCCAGTTGCGGTTGGAAACACAGCGAGCGATCGAACTCCAAGTGCACCAAGCCAAGATCGGCCGCCAGCTGATCTGCCGGGGCATACAGGCTGACAAATTGCCAAGGCGCGCCCTCGGCCGCGCCACCGCCCTGAATCTGTCCTGGGTTGTACAAGGTGATGGTGCCCGGGCCGGCCTCAAACTCACGACGGTCGAGCCAGACCTTTTCCTCGCCCACCATGTTCACGCCGATCACGCACTCATCGTGGCTGTGTCGCGCAAAGGACAGGCCGGTGCACGTGGTGCTGGTGACTTCGTAGTTGCCCAGCCAGGCGTGTTGCATGGCGCTCATCGTGTCGGCTCGAGGCAGAATGAACGCCGAGCATAACTAAATACTCAGGCGCAACGCGAGCGCAGCAAGGGTGATCAACAGCACTGGCAAGGTCAGCACTATCCCGACTTTAAAGTAGTAGCCCCAGGTAATGTTGATGCCCTTGCGCGCCAGGATATGCAGCCACAGCAGGGTGGCCAGGCTGCCGATCGGCGTAATCTTGGGCCCCAGGTCGCTGCCGATGACGTTGGCGTAGATCATGGCGTCCTTGACCACGCCTACCGCATGGCTGGCTTCGATGGACAGGGCGCCGATCAACACCGTCGGCAGGTTGTTCATCACCGAGGACAGCAGCGCCGTCAGCATCCCGGTGCCCAGCGCGGCACCCCACACGCCATAACCGGCGAAGTTGTCGAGCCAGGTGGCCAGGTAAGTCGTCAGGCCGGCATTGCGCAGGCCATAGACCACCAGGTACATGCCCAGGGAAAAGATCACGATCTGCCAAGGCGCTTCCTTGAGCACCTTGCGCGTGGAAATCTTGTGACCCTTGGCGGCGATCACCAACAGCAACACTGCACAGGCGGCCGAGATGGCGCTGATGGGAATGCCCAAGGGTTCCAACGCAAAACAGCCCACCAGCAGGATGCCCAGCACCCACCAGCCGGCACGAAACGTGGCGCGGTCATGGATCGCATTGGCGGGGTCATCCAGGTCCGCAGGGTCGTAGGTGGCGGGGATGTCACGGCGGAAGAACCACAGCAGCACCGCCAAGGTGGCGGCGACGCTGACGACGTTCACCGGCACCATCACGGCGGCGTACTCGTTGAAGCCGATCTTGAAGTAGTCGGCCGAGACGATATTGACCAGGTTCGACACCACCAGCGGCAGGCTGGCCGTGTCGGCGATAAACCCTGCGCCCATGACGAACGCCAAGGTGGCGGCCGGCGAAAAACGCAGCGCCAGCAGCATCGACATCACGATAGGCGTGAGGATCAACGCCGCTCCGTCATTGGCAAACAACGCCGACACCAGCGCGCCCAGCAGCACCATGTAGGCAAACAGCCGCCGACCGCGCCCACGCCCCCAGCGCGCCACATGCAGGGCGGCCCAGGCAAAGAAGCCGGCTTCGTCGAGCAACAGGCTGATGACGATCAGCGCGACAAACGTACCGGTGGCATTCCAGATGATGTGCCACACCACCGGGATGTCCGCCAGGCTGATCACTCCGCAGGCCAAGGCCAGGATGGCGCCCATCGTCGCGCTCCACCCGACGCCCAACCCCTTGGGCTGCCAGATGACCAATACGATGGTGAGTAGAAAGATGCCAACGGCTACGAGCATTGAATGTCCCCGGGAAGGATGAAATCGCGTAAGGATTGACCTATGGCATGGCTTTTTAATTCAGCGACAAGTGCCTGAAATTAAAATGAAACACGACTGTCCTAAAGTGCCCGACCATTGGTGATAAAGGAAGTAACCGCGTGACCCGTGCCACTCGCAACCTGCGCAAGACCCTCGATTCCGTCGCGGACAATAACGAAACCGCGGCGTTTGACCTGATGCGCGCCGTCGAAAAACTCGGCGATGAGGTGCTGCGTCAGCGCCTGCTCAATACCATTCACCGGCTCAACCAGGACGCCTACGAGCTGCGCGAAGCCCGCGACGCGGTGGAGCAGGTGTCGGTCAAGCTCGCCTGAGCACGATCGTTCAAGACAAGCCTTTTTTGCACTGGCATGCTTGTCGACTGTTTGTCGATGAGCCGTTTCCATGCCTGCTGCCGTCCCTTTTAACGCCTTTGCTCGTGGCGCTATCGCCGTCATCCCGCTATCCCTGGCCTGCGCGCCGTGGGGACTGCTGGCCGGCTCCATGGCCATCGATGCGCAATTCAGCCCGCTCGAAGCCCAGGGGCTCTCCGCCATCGTGTTTGCCGGCGCCGCGCAATTGGTGGCCATCGGCATGGTCAAGAGCGGCGCCAGCCTGATTTCCATTGTGCTGACCACATTGCTGCTGACCTCCCAACATTTGCTCTACGGCATGCACATGCGCCCCACATTATCGGCGCTCAACACCCGCTGGCGCATGAGCCTGGGCTTTTTGCTGACCGATGAATTCTTTGCACTGGTCAACCACTATGACCGCGAGACCTTCAACCGCTGGTATGCACTGGGTGTAGGCCTGACGTTCTACATCGCCTGGAACCTCTTCACCCTGGCGGGCATTGTGCTCGGCAAAAGCATCCCAGGGCTTGATCAACTGGGGCTGGAGTTCTCGATTGCCGCGACGTTCATCGCCTTGATTACGCCGGTGGTGCGTGACGTGCCGACGGTGGTGTGCGTGGCCGTGTCGCTGCTGTTTTCGGTGTGGCTGAGTTACCTGCACTGGGAGTCGGCCGTGGTGGTGTCCGGGGTGTTGGGGATGAGCGCGGGCTATGCCTGCAAGCGGCTGGGAGTCGGGCAGCAATGATCTACTTCATGATCGTGGCCATGGGCCTGGTGGTATTTTTCAACCGTTACCTGTTTATCGAGCCGCGCCTGCCGGTGCGCCTCAACCGTGGCGCGCGGGAGTTTCTCGGGTTCGCCGTGCCGGGCATGCTGACGGCGATTTGCGGGCCGATCATTTTCCTGGCCGACCATAAGCTCAATCTGAGCCCGGCCAATCCTTACCTGCTGGCGGGCATCAGTGCCGTGGCGCTGATGTTCTGGACGCGCAGCGTGCTGATTACGGTGTTGCTGAGCATGGCGTTGTTCTACCTGTTTCGCTGGTGGCTCTGAACCGCAGGCGAAAAAAAGCCCGCGGGAGAGCGGGCAGAAGGGAGACTTCTTAAAAATGAGCCTGCCGACTATAGGCGGGCCGTTCTCCCTTCACAGTGAAACTAAATTCATTCAGCCGACAGCGTTGCAGCCTCACGCGGAGGCTGCCGGGTCACATCAGCTCTTGGCGTTGAGCTTGCGCAGTTCTTCATAGGTAGCGGACTGTACAAACCAGAACCCGGACACGATGCACCAAGTCAGGGTGCCACCGATCAGGATGGCGAGGCCCGACAGGAAACTCGAACTGAACATTGCCACCAGGCCGATCAGCCAAAGGAAGGCCAGTGCGATGTACAGAACGGAGTTGTTAACGCTGATGACGAAATCTTTCATGACGCTTCCTTGTAGAGGGTTTCCCGTTGATCTCCTCAGTGAGATCAACGCTGGCATCATAATGCCATGTCATCACGCGTACCACCTTTGGCGCAGGGGCTTAGCCATGGATGGCTCCAGGCAAGGTTAATGGTAGAGTCGCGTTTTTTTCCAAGGAAGCGATGGCATGCACAAGCTGGTGATTGGCGCGTTGGTGGTGGCAGCACTGTCCGGTTGCGCGGGCTCGAAGATGAAAGACGCGCGGGCTGGCACGCCCTACAAGACCCTGGCGTCGGACAAGGCCCCTCTGGTGGTTGCCCAATGCGTGCAGTTCGGTTGGCAGGATGAAACGGTGTTCGGCGTCGACGCCGGCGGGTTCAAGGAGCCAATAGAGGCGGGTGGTTTTACCGTCTACACCACCGGTGGCGATTATTTCGTCGACGTGCGCAGCGCCGGTGCCGGCTCCACGGTCAATTACTTTGCAGCCGAGACCAGCATGGTCGCCCAACGTCGCTTGGCGGCCCTCGCAACTTGCCTGTAATCCTTTGCCTTAGTCATATTCGGAAAAACCCGGCGGGACAGCCGCCGGACATTGGCCTATCATTCTCCCGCTCGCTCGACGTGATGGCTCTTTACCAGTACACGGACGTCGAGGCCGAAACGTCGGGCGGGCCTCCTCCTTATTCCCTTTGTTCCAGACGCCACCCCTCGGCGTGCCACGCCAACACGTGGGTCGGCTTGATCGCCTGCATGAACGCTTCATCGTGGGAAACCACCAGCATCGCCCCGCAAAATCCCTGCAACGCCTGTTCAAAAGCCCGCACCGATTCCAGGTCCAGGTGGTTGGTGGGTTCGTCAAGCAACAACAGCTGCGCAGGCACTTCACGCCACAAGGCAATGGCCATGGCTGCCTTCAAGCGCTCGCCGCCGCTCAATTGGCCGCACGGTTGGGTCACACGCGTGGCATCCAGTTGCAGCAAGGCCAGGCGTGTGCGCAGTTCGCCCTCAGCCAAGGGCGTGTCGAGCAGGTTGAGTTGCTCAAGGACACTGCGCTGATCGTCCAATAGCGCCAGGTGCTGATCGATATACGCACTTGAAACCTGCACGGCACATTCGCCACTGACAGCCTGCCAATGGCCCGCGAGCACTTTGAGCAGCGTGGACTTGCCACACCCGTTCGGCCCCTGGATGGCAACACGTACTGGCCCGGCGACGTTAAGCGTGACGTAGCTCGCAGGCGACTGCGGATTCAGCCACGGCAGTTGCGCGTTCTCCAGGGTCAGTACGCTACGGCCGTTGGGCAGTGTCGAGCCGGGCAGGGCCAACAGCGTAGGCGTTTCATCGATCACCCGTTCATAGGCCTGACGCACCTGGGCATCGAGCTGGTTTTTGTGGGCGTGATGGGCGCTGCGCACGGTGCTGACAATTTCCGTGGCGGCACCTTTCCAGCGAGCCTTGGTAAACCGGTCGACGTTGGAGGTCTCCGCATGTTTGCGTGAACGCGCGGCATTGCGTTGCAGGCTGTCGTGGTCTTTTTGCAGGCGCCGCCGTTCGCGGCTGCGCTCCAGGCGGGCATGCTCCAGGGCGGCGACAGCCGCGTGTTGTTCGGTATCGCGCTGCAGGCGATAGGCATCGTAGTTGCCGCCAAACACCCGGGCGCCGAGGGGCGACAGTTCAATGATGCGTTGCAGGGTGTTCAGCAGTTGCCGGTCATGGCTGACCACCACCAATCCGCCGCGCCACGCCTGTAGCAGCCTTAGCAACCAGGTGCGCCCGGCGCTGTCGAGGTGGTTGGTGGGTTCATCCAGGATCAGCAGTTGCGGCGCGGCCAGCATTGCCCCGATCACCGCGACCCTGGCCAATTGGCCGCCGCTGAGTTGGTCGGCGGGTGTGTCGGCGTCCAGTTGTGTCAGGCCCGCCGCATCCAGCGCTGCGCGCAGGCGATCGGCAAGGTCCCAGCGGTCGTCGATCAGGTCCAGGTCAGCGGCCTGCGCTTGACCGCATGCCATGCGCTCAAGGGCCGCCAGCGTCGTGGCGGTCCCGGTGATGTTCGCGATGCTTTCGCCGGGTTGAACGGCCAGCGTCTGGGCCACGTAGGCCACCGCCGCCGTGCCCTCTACCGTGCCCGAGGAGGGCGCCAGGCGGCGGGCTATCAACTGGGCCAGGATACTTTTACCCAGGCCATTACGGCCGACAATGCCGGTGGATGTGTGATCGATTGACAGGTCAAGGTCTTCCAGCAAGGTCTCGCCATTGGCGAACTGGAAGCAAACGTGGTGCAGGGAAACGAGAGCGGGCAGCCGTTTGACGTGAGTCATCAGCACCTCCAAAAAAATGTCCAACAGGCCAACAAGCGCGCCGTGCGACTTGTCGCAGATACATTTTGGAAGGCTTAGTTGTTCACGTTTGCGGTCGTCCCGTGAGTCAGAAGGGAAGCAGAGGCTAACCCAGCTTGGCGCGCTTGGGCAAGTCGGCGGCCAGTTGCTCAAGGAACATCGCCAGAGCGACTTCCTCGGCTTTCAAACCCTTGCGCACCCGAGGCTTGGGCAGCCTGGACAATTCACCCAGGCTGAAATGCTCCAGCACGGCCGGATGGATGTAGCACTTGCGGCACACCGCAGGGGTATTGCCCAGTTGCTTGGCGACGGCCTTGACCGTGGTGACCACATGCCGTTTGGCGTCCGATTCGGGCTGCCATTCCAGTTCGCGCAGCACCGCCAGTGCGAGCGCGGTACCGGCCCAGGTGCGGTAGTCCTTGGCGGTGAAGTCTGCGCCCGTGAGCGTATGAAGGTAGGCGTTGACGTCGTGGGAACTGACGGTATGGCGCTCGCCCTGTTCATCCAGGTATTGAAAGAGGTTCTGCCCCGGCAGCTCCAGGCAGCGTTTGACCACGGTGGCCAAGCGGCGGTCTTTAACGCTGACCTGATGTTCAACGCCGCTCTTGCCGCGAAACTGGAACAGAATCTCGCTGCCCTTGATGTCCACATGGCGGTTGCGCAGGGTGGTCAGCCCATAGGATTTGTTGTCGCGGGCGTATTGGGTATTGCCGACGCGGATCAACGTGGCGTCGAGCAGCATCACCACCGTGGCCAGGACTTTCTCGCGGGTGAAACCAGGCTCGGCGATCTGTGCTTCCAATTGCTTGCGCAGCTTGGGCAGGGCTTGTCCGAATGCCTGCAAGCGCGCGTACTTGTCACTGTCGCGTACTTCGCGCCAGCGCGCATGGTAACGGTACTGTTTGCGGCCTCGGGCGTCACGGCCGGTGGCTTGCAGGTGGCCGCGCGGGTCGGCGCAGATCCACACATCGGTATAGGCCGGCGGCACCGCCAGCGCATTGAGGCGCTGGATTTCGTCCGCGTCAGTAATACGCGTGCCTTTGGCATCGAAGTACTGGAACTTGCCGCGCAAGGTTTTGCGACGGATACCCGGCTGGGTGTCGTCGACGTAATGCAGGTCGCGGGGCAGGTCGGCAAGCAATGCAGAGTCGGGCATGGTGCAACTTCCTTGGCAACGGATCAGGCCGGTATGTCTGATGGACCGCACGGGTGTGCGGTCGTGCCAAAAAGCTTTGCTAGGCCAGTACCGCCACCGCCTTGATCTGTGCCCACAGCACTTGGCCGGCGTGTAGCTGCAACTGGTCGCGGGAGAAGCGGGTGATGCGCGCCAGCAACGGCGTGCCACCTGCCTCCAGGCGCACCAGCACATGGGCGTTGTTGTCGGCGGTGATGTCCTGGGTGACCGTCACCGGCAAGCGGTTGAGAATGCTGCTGTGCTCTTCGGCCTGCAGGTTGAGGCTCACATCCCGGGCCTGGACCTTGACCCGCAGTTGCTTGCCCAGCGCCAACGGCGCGTGGGCCACGCGTATCTGCAGGGCGCTGTCGGGCAGTTGCAGGGTGAGCAATTGATAATCGGCGTCATAGGCGCAGACGGTGCCGTTGACCACCACGCCGGCGTCGTCGCCCAGGGCCATGGGCAGGTCGAGCCGTGCCAGGGTTTCGCCGATCGGCCCGCTGGCCAGGGCCTTGCCGTCGCTGAGCAACACGATGTGGTCGGCCAGCCGCGCCACTTCGTCCTGGGCATGGCTGACATACAGCACCGGGATGTCCAGTTCATCATGCAGGCGTTCAAGGTACGGCAGGATCTCGCCCTTGCGCTTGCTGTCCAGGGCGGCCAGTGGCTCATCCATCAACAGCAATTTTGGGCTAGTGAGCAACGCACGGGCGATGCCGATGCGCTGGCGCTCGCCACCGGACAAGTGCTGCGGGTGACGATCCAGCAGGTGGCCGATCCCCAGCAATTCGGTGGCTTGGGCCATGTCCACCCGGCGTTGCTCGGGTTTGATGCGCTTGAGGCCGAACTCCAGGTTGGCCCGCACCGACAGGTGCGGAAACAGGCTTGCCTCCTGGAACACATACCCCAGGGCGCGCTTGTGCGGTGGCACGAACAGGCCGCTGCGGCTGTCTTGCCAGATTTCGTCGTTGATCTGGATAAAGCCGTCTTCGGCGCGCTCCAGCCCGGCGATGCAGCGCAGGCAGGTGGTCTTGCCGGAACCCGAGTGACCGTACAACGCGGTCACGCCACGGCCGGGCAGGTGCAGGTCCACGTCCAGCGAAAAGCCTGTGTAGTTCAAGTTGAGGCGTACATCGATCATCGCGGTCAGCTCCAGCCCATCTTGGATTTACGGCTGGAATACAACGCCAGCAACACGAGGAACGCGAACACCACCATGGAGCCGGCCAGCCAGTGGGCCTGGGCATATTCCATGGCCTCGACATGGTCGTAGATCTGCACCGAGACCACGCGGGTCTTGTCGGGAATGTTGCCGCCGATCATCAGCACCACGCCAAATTCACCGACGGTGTGGGCAAAGCCGAGAATCGACGCGGTGATGAAGCCGGGGCGGGCCAGGGGCAGGATCACCGTGAAAAACGTGTCCCACGGGTTGGCGCGCAAGGTCGCGGCCACTTCCAGGGGGCGCGTGCCGATGGCGGAGAAGGCGTTTTGCAACGGCTGCACCACAAACGGCATGGAATAGATCACCGAGCCAATCACCAGCCCGGCAAAGCTGAAGGTCAGGGTGCCCAGGCCCAGCCATTGGGTGAACTGGCCGAAGTAGCCGTTGGGCCCCATGGTCAACAGCAGGTAAAAGCCGATCACCGTGGGCGGCAGCACCAGCGGCAAGGCGACGACGGCCCCGATGGGGCCGCGCCACCAGGAGCGGGTGCGCGACAGCCACAGGGCAATCGGAGTGCCGATGACCAGCAGGATCACGGTGGTCAGTGACGCCAGTTTGATGGTCAGCCAGATAGCGGAAAAATCGGCACTCGACAGGGGCATTTACAGCTCGTAACCGTAGGATTTGATAACCGCGGCGGCTTTTGGCCCCTTGAGGTATTCAACCAGTGCCTTGGCAGCGGCGCTGTCTTTGCCCTTGTTGAGGATCACCGCGTCTTGTTTGATCGGGTCGTGCATCGAAGCCGGCACGATCCAGGCCGAGCCGCTGGTGACTTTGCCGTCTTTATAGATCTGCGACAAGGCCACGAAGCCCAACTCGGCATTGCCAGTGGAGACGAACTGATAGGCCTGGGTGATGTTCTGGCCTTCGACGATCTTGTCCTTGACCTTCTCGGTCAGGCCTTCTTTGGCCAGCACTTGGGTGGCGGCCAGGCCGTACGGCGCGGCTTTCGGGTTGGCGATGGAGAGGTGCTTGAATTCGTTCTTCTTCAGCACGTCGCCTTTGGCATCCACGTAGCCTTCTTTGGCCGACCACAGGGCCAAGGTGCCGACGGCGTAGGTGAAGCGCGAGCCTTTGACGCTGTCGCCTTCGGCTTCGAGTTTCTGCGGGGTGGTGTCGTCGGCGCTGAGGAACACTTCGAACGGCGCACCGTTCTTGATCTGGGTGTAGAACTGCCCGGTGGCTCCGTACGCGGCGACCAGCTTGTGGCCGGTGTCTTTTTCAAAGTCGGCGGCGATGGCCTGGATCGGTGCGGTGAAGTTGGCGGCCACGGCCACCTGTACTTCATCGGCCTGGGCCGAACCGAACGCGAAGGCGGCAATCAGGGTCGCCAGGGCCGTGGGGGCCAGGCGTGAGGCGCGAATCATCATGAAGCAGCTCCTTAGGGTTGTACGGCTTGTTATAGGTAGAAGGCTTAACCGCTATGTATGGGAATATATAGCGGTTGGCCATTGCCGGTACAGTGCAAAGTTGCCCCACGTGTCAGATCTAGTTGAGCTTGGCCAACGCCTGCTCGGCCAACTGACGTGTCAGGTCATACGTTGAAATATCCTTGCCCAGGCGCAGCGCCTGGCCCGACCACAGGTTGCTGAAGCCCGCTTCATCCTTGGCCTTGAGTGGCATCAGGGCGCCACCGGACGTGGGGAAGGCCGGCGCTGCCGGGTTGATCGCGCCCAGTTCACGCATCACCCGATTGACGATGCCCCGTGCCGGGCGGCCGGTGAACAGGTTGGTCAGCGCGGTTTCGCTGGCCTGGGCGTGGCGCAGCGCGTAGTGATGGGACGCGGTGACATTGGCCTCGGGGGTAAACAGGTACGCGGTGCCGATCTGCACCGCCGACGCGCCCAGGGCGAAGGCCGCGACGATACCGCGTGCATCACCGATACCGCCGGCAGCAATCACCGGCACGGCGACGGCGTCGACTATTTGCGGCAACAGGGCGAACAAACCGATCTGGGTATTGAGGTCGTCACTCAGGAACAGGCCGCGATGGCCACCGGCTTCAAGGCCCATGGCGATGATTGCGTCGCAGCCATGTTGCTCCAGCCAGATCGCTTCTTCTACGGTGGTCGCCGACGACAGCACCTTGGCGCCGGTAGCTTTTACCCGGTCCAGCAAGGCTTTTTCCGGCAGGCCGAAGTGAAAGCTCACGACCTCGGGACGAAATTGTTCCACTACCTGGCAAGCAGCCTCGTTGAACGGCGCGCGGTTGGACACTGGGGTTGGCGCGTCAAAATCGACGCCCAATTCGCGGTAGTAGGGTTCCAGCAATGCCTTCCAGCGTCGGTCACGGGCTTCGTCGGGCGCCGGTGGCTGGTGGCAGAAGAAATTCACGTTGATGGGCCGCGTGCTGGCCTGGCGGATGGTGGCCAACGCCTCGCGCAATTGCTCGATGCTCAAGGCTGCGGCGGGCAGTGAACCCAGTGCGCCGGCGTTGTTCGCAGCAATGACCATGGCGGTGGTCGTGCCCACGGCCATGGGGGCCTGGATGATGGGCAGGTCGATGCCCAGCAGGTCAAGAATGCGCGTGTCTGGCCAGGTGCTCATGGGTTGCGTCTCCAGCGTGAGTAAGACTTTTCGCTGTTTTAGCAGGGCCCCTGGCACCCGGCCAGTCTGTTTTATTCACTGGACGAGTACGGCGTTTCGTGCAATGCCATCAGTCGATGGCATGCCCCAGTACGGCATGGATGCGCTGGGCGATGTGGGCCGCATGGGTTTCCAGAGCAAAGTGGCCAGTGTCCAGTAACTCGACCACGGCGTTGGCGTTGTCACCCGCGTAGGCGTGGGCGCCCGGTGGAATGAAGAAGGGGTCGTTCTGGCCCCAGATCACCAGCGTCGGCACCTGGCTGGCCTTGAAGAACGCCTGTAACGTCGGGTACAGCGTGAGGTTGTTGCGGTAGTCGAGGAACAGGTCGAGCTGGATCTCATCGTTGCCCGGACGCTGCATCAACAGCACATCCAGCATGTACGACTCCGGCGCGACCAGCTCGGGCTGGCTGACGCCATGCAGGTACTGATAGCGCGTGCCTTCGAGGCTGATCACCGCATGGCGGATCACTTCGCGATTGGCCTGGGTCGGCTCGGCCCAGTATTGGCGAATCGGCGCCCAGGCATCCCCCAGGCCTTCGAGGTAGGCGTTGCCGTTTTGCGAGACCAGCGCACTGACCCGCTGCGGATGCGCCACGGCCAACCGCAGCCCGACCGGAGCGCCGTAGTCGAAGACGTACAAGGCGTAACGGCTCAATTCAAGCGCATCGACAAAGTGCCCGACGGTCACGGCCAGGTTGTCGAAGCTGTAGTGGTAGTCGCGCTCGGCAGGCACCTCGGTGAAGCCAAAACCTGGCAAATCCGGCGCGATCACGCGGTAGCGGTTGGCGAGCAGGGGAATCAGGTCACGGTACATGTGGGACGAACTGGGAAAACCGTGCAGCAGCAACATGACCGGGGCCGCTGGGTCGCCGGCTTCACGGTAGAACATGCGCACGCCATCGACATCGACGTGCTGGTAGCGAATCACAGGGGCTTGGGTAGACATGATGAAGGCGCCTTTTGTAACTTGATAAAGTGTGTTTACGGGTTAGCTGTTTTTAAAGCTGCGCTCAAACATGTAACCTGTCAACGTAATTATTCAGGTTAGATTTTCGTCTCTTGTAACTACCCATCCTGCTGGTTAGCGGTTACTATCGCGTGATGTTCAAGAGGATCCCCCATGGCAATCACCGTCCCCCCAGCTGTCCCTGACGAGCCCTATGTCCTGGCCGATGATCCGGTGCTGGACATGCTCAACACCCTGGCCAACATCGACGGCGTGCCGTGGGATTTCTGGCAGACCGATGCCGACGTGGAGCGTTGGTTGGTGCGCTTGCAATGGGTCGAGGAGGGCAGTGCTCCCAAGTTTGAAGCTGGCACCTTGCTCAGCGCGGCGCGGCAACTGCGCGAAGTGATTCGTGAGTTGGTCAAGCAACGCAAAAACGACCAGCCTGGCAACCCGGCCGCCCTCAACAGCTTCCTGCGCAAGGCGGTCAGCCATCCGCAACTGGTTTGGCCGGCGTCGGGGGGGCCACAGCTGGAACGCCAGCGCAAACGGCAGACGGCCGAACAATTTCTGTCGCCGATTGCTGAGGCAGCCGCTAATTTATTGGTGGCGGGCGATTTCACCCTGATTCGCCGCTGTGAACACCCGGAATGCATCCTGTGGTTTTATGACCGGACCAAGGCCCACAAACGCCGCTGGTGCAGCATGGCGTTGTGCGGCAACCGGCATAAGGTCGCCGAATTCCGCAAACGAAAACTCAAGCTTTAAAAGGAGAAGGCTTTGCACGTCACCAAGGAACAACTGAAGGCAGCATTCACCGTGTCGGGTCTGAAGGTTCGCACACGCAACGCCGATGAATCGCAGCCCGCGAGCGCAAAAATCGGCCCGATGTGGCAGCGGTTTTACAGTGAAGGATTGTACGAGGGGATCCCCGCCAAACAACCGGGCTCACCGGTCTACGGGGTTTACAGCGGCTATGAATCCGATGCCAGTGGCCTGTTTGATGTGACGGCGGGCGTGGCGACGGATGCGCCCGCCCTGGGTTTTGAAAGCCTGGTTATTGAGCCGGGAAACTACCTGGTATTTGAAGCACGCGGGCCAATGCCCCAGGCGATCATCGCCGCCTGGCAGCAGATCTGGGCGTATTTCGAGCAACCTGACGTGCCGGCCCGTGCGTTTGTCACGGACTTTGAGGCTTATCAGGGCCCGGACCTGGCGTTCATCCATATCGGCATTCGCTAGGCTTCGGACGGGCTTTCCCGTTCCAGCAGCTGCCGCTTGCGCTCCACGCCCCAGCGGTAGCCCGACAGGTCCCCATTACTGCGCACCACGCGGTGGCAGGGAATGGCGACCGCCAGGCTGTTCGCGCCACAGGCCTGGGCCACGGCTCGAAAGGACTTGGGCGCGCCGATTTGCTGGGCGATTTGCGCGTAACTGGCAGTGCTGCCCACCGGAATGGTGCGCAGCGCTTGCCATACCCGTTCTTGAAAGGCTGTACCGCGCAGGTCCAGTGGCAAGTCCAGCCCCAGTGCGGGCGCTTCAATAAAGCCAACGACCTGGGCGATCACTTGCTCAAAGTGTGGGTCAGCTCCCACCAGCTCGGCCTTGGGAAATTGGTCCTGCAGGTCGCGCACCAGTTTGTCCGGATCATCCCCCAGCAGGATCGCGCACACGCCGCGCATGCTCTGCGCCACCAGAATCGCACCCAGTGAACATTGGCCCACGGCAAACAGGATTTCGTTGTTGGTGCCGCCGGCCCGGTAATCGCTGGGTTTCATGCCGAGCAGTTGGTCGGCAGACTCATAAAAGCGGCTGTTGGAATTGAAGCCGGCGTCATACAAGGCGTCGGTGACCGAATGCGGGCCCTTGAGGCTGTTGCGCACTTTGCGTGAGCGATGGGCGCTGGCGTAGCCCTTGGGCGTCAGGCCGGTCACGGTCTTGAACACGCGGTGGAAGTGAAAGGGGCTCAGGCCAGCGTGTTTGGCCAGGGTTTCCAGGTCGGGGGGCGTCTCGGCTTGCTCGATCAGCCGGCACGCGTCGGCGACCAGTCGGGCATGGTGCAGGGCGACTTGGGTCTGATCGCCGACAGCCCTTTTGCTGGGGCGATAGCCCGCCGCTTCGGCTTGCTCGCGGGTGTCGAAAAACTCGATATTTTCCGGGCGCGGCAGGCGCGAAGCACTGCTGGGGCGGCAATACACGCCAGTGGTTTTCACGCCGTAGACAAACAGCGTATCGGCCTTGGGGTCGCGGGCCACAATGGCAGCCCAGCGAGGATCTTGTTCGTTGCTCATGGCCAGCACTCTAGACGGTTCACATGGGCAGGTTAGCCGGGCTGGCCGTCTGTGACACTCCGAACCTTGCGGTCAAATCAGCCCGCGGTGCGAAATGTCAGGTTGATGCGCTGGGGGCCCATGACCGGATGCGTGCCTTCCTTGATCGGCATCACGCCGTGAAAACGCAAGCGGTCGACGCCACCCCAGACCACCACATCGCCATGGAACAGCGAGATTTTCTGGGCCTTGTCGCTGCGTTCATGGCCACCGAACAGGAAGATCGCCGGCAAGCCAAGGGACACGGACACCACGGGGGCATCGTAGCGGCGCTCGTTCTTGTCTTGATGCAAGGACATCTTGGCGCCCGGCACATACCGGTTGATCAGGCAGGCATCGGGGGCGAAATCGTTGAACCCGGCCTCAGCGGCTGCCTGCACGGCCAGCTGGCGCAACACCTCGGGCAAGGCCGGCCAGGGTTGCTGGCTGCGTGGGTCAAGCGGGCTGTAACGGTAGCCGCGGGTGTCCGTCGTCCAGCCCAGTTCGCCGCAACTGCTCAGCGCCGCCGACATGGTAAAGCCACCGGGCGTGGTCATTTTCCGAAAGGGTGACTGGGCCAGGATGCGGCGAAGTTCAGGCAGAAGGCGATCGATCCAGGGCAGGGCGTGGCCTCTGAGCACGTAGGACTCTGCGCCAATCTGTTCGCGCCCTGCGGGTTGTTGCAAGGCTTTGTCCGCGAACAGGTCGGCAGTAGGGCCGGGCATGGCTTACAGCGCCTTACTCACGTTGATGTCAGTAATTTCATCAGTGGCGTCGTGAATTTTAGCCAGGGCTTGCTTGGCTTCCTCTACGCTGTTGCTCTGCAATTGCGCGAACTCGAAACGGCGTTCGCCGTTGAGTTTGTATTTGATGACGTACTTGGTGGTGGTGTTCACGGCTATTTCCTGTCGGGTATTCGGATCAGCTCAGCTTGGAGCTGGTGCGACGAACGATGCGGATCTTGTGGGACAGCGCAGGTTTGCGAGTAACGCTGATGGCGCGGCGAGTGACCACATCCAGGGTGATGTTCCAGAAGCCGGTGCTGGGTGCGGTGATCTTGGCCGGGAACTTGTCGAAAGCACCACCGTGGTAGGTATGGCGACCGCCGTTTTTAAAGCTGCGAAAATTCGCATCGCTCATCAAACGGATGTTACAGGTCTGCGAGCATTCGATGACGACAATGTCTCCCTCGTTGAGGTGCTCACGCTGGTGGATGAATTTCATGAGGGTGTCTCCAGAAGGGCTTTTTCTGAAAAATCAGAATGATACGTAGGTTAAGATAGAGTTTATCAGCCCCAGCGCGTTTATTATCGGGCCGTCGTCGACGACTTCGACAATTTAAAACAGTTATTTACCGAGTTATCAGGGATAAATCCTACTTGGGCGGGAGAAAATTACCATCCCCGCTGTCGTAGGGTCTTTATCGGAGGTTTTTGTATGAAGTGGAGTGTGTTGGTTCTGGCCTTGGCAATAGGTGGGTGTGCTTCGGTTGCAGATATCAAGCAGACCCCGCCGACGCTGTCGGTCATTTCCGGGAAGAAACCACAGGAATATGCTGCCTGTGTCGTGCGCAAACTGTCGACGACGCGCCGACCACCACAGATCGAGCCCCACAAGGATGGTGTGCAGGTAATTGTGCCGCAGAAGTATTCGGCTGACCCTTCGGCGATCTTCGAGATTGAAGAGCGCTCCAGCGGCAGCAGCATCAAGCTCTACGAGAGCATGGCCAACGTACCGATCCGCCCAGGTGACGTGAAAAAAGCCGGTGAGGATTGTATTTCCGGCTGATTCCCCGCGTTTCACCCATGCGCCAACATCCGATAAAGAAGCCCGGCCCCGCTGTTGTGGGGCCGGGCTTTTTAATGCATGAGGTTTGACGGTTATCGTCAGCGGATCATTACCCTACCACTTGTAGGCGTATGCGCTTAAGGCCTAAGCATATAACTATAAGAATGGAGTCTTGATGATTTCGTTTGAGCGAGTTCTGCTGGGAGGTGCGCTGCTGTTGCTTGGCCGAGTATGTGCGCAAGCAGTTGGCAGATTTCAGCAGCGGGGAGCGCATCAATCCGGTGATGCAGCCGCTGGCCAAAGTCCTGACCGAGGCGGAAATTTCTGCACTCAGCCTAACATTGGCGGCGATGCCTGCGCCCGTATCCGCAACCGTGCACCGTAGCGAAATGCCGAGTACTGCTGCGCAAAAGCTTGCTTTGCAAGGGGCGTGGGAGCGGCAAGTTCCTGCGTGTGTCAGTTGTCACGGGCCTGCAGGTGCCGGTGTGGGAAGTGCATTCCCGCCGCTGGCAGGTCAGCCGGCCGCCTATCTGAGCGCACAATTGGTCGCCGGGCAGGCAGGCACGCGGCGCAATGACCCCAATGACCTGATGGGGCACATCGCCAAGGCGCTGACCCCGGAAGAAGTGCAGGGGGGGCGCGCAGTATTTCGCGTCGCTGCACCAGGAGGTCAAGCCATGAAGGCCTTCAGGTTTGCACCCGTATTCGCCTTGCTGATTTCACTGCCGACGCATGCGGCGACGGTCGCCATGGAAGACCAGTCGCAGTCGCAGTTGCACCCAACCGCATCGCCTGTCTCTGCTACGTTCCAGCCGCCCCAAGAAAGTGAATTGCCTGACAACGCCTACGGCAAGCTCGTTAGGCAGGGTTACGCCTTGTTTGTGGACACCAAGCGGTTGGCACCGCAATTTGTCGGCAACGGCCTCAACTGCAGCAACTGCCGGCGCTTATCCGATGTACCCGGCCTATCGAAAAAAGAACGACAAGGTCAATACCTTTGCCGATCGTCTGCAAGGCTGTTTCCAGTTCAGCATGAACGGTGGCACACCGCCTGCGGCAGATAGCCCCGAAATTACCGCGCTGTCGGTGTACGCCTATTGGTTGGCCAGCAAGGCGCCCTTGGGTGTCGAGCTGCCGGGACGAGGTTACCCGGACGTGGCGCCGCCCGCCAAAGGCTACAGCCTGGCCCGGGGCGCCGAGGTGTACAAAGACCAGTGTGCGGTGTGCCATGGCGGCGAAGGGCAGGGACAAAAGGGTGGCGACAGCTACGTCATGCCACCGTTGTGGGGTAAAGACTCCTACAATTGGGGCGCAGGCATGCACCGTTTCAATACGGCGGCGTCCTTCATCAAGCACAACATGCCGCTGGGCAAGGGTGGCAGCCTGAGTGATGAGCAGGCCTGGGACGTGGCGGCCTACCTCAACAGCCACGAGTGGCCGCAAGACCCACGGTTGATAGGGGGCTCGGTCGAGAAAACCCGTGTGAAGTTTCGCGCCAATGACGGCGTCAATCTGTACGGGCAAACCGTTGAAGGCGTGCTGATCGGGCAGGGCATCCGTTAAACTGTCGGGTAATGCATACAAAATTGCCGCGCAACCTTAAGGTTTGCGCGGCATTTGTCTTTAAATCGGGAAAACCTAATGAAACGTGAACACGTCAGGGCGCGCCATGCCGACGGCCAGATCTCAGCCACCCATGTCATCCAGAACCCGGCTGACCTGGGTGAATGGATCGTGTTTTTCAAGAAGAGCGGTGGGCGTAGTTACTTCTTGGTGGACGAGCAGGACGAGGTAGAATCATTTGCGCGCCTGGATGAGCTGATCGAAACCCTGCGCGGGCTCGGCATCAAGTTCGCCGAAATCCACCTGTAGCCCTATGGCTTACTTGCAAACCACCACCACGCTGCGGCTTTTGTAGTTGCCCACGTCCTTGCCCAGGGTCTTGTCGTCCTCTTTGAGCGATGGCGTGCCTTCAGTGCCGACGATGCGGTAACCGGTGCCGGCGCAGGAAGCATCTGCCTTTTCATAGCAACTGGCCCAGGAATTGGCTTCGCCGGAACAGTCGATGGTCAGGCCTTGTTCGCCGTTCTTCAGGTACGTATCGGAGGTGGTGGTGCAGCCGGTCATCAGGACCAGTGCTGCAGTCAGCGTCAGTATCTTGTTCATGGTGGGGTCGTCGTCGAGGTATTGGAGGGGCGCTGACACTGTCGTGGGGCGGTCGTGCGAGATTATAGCCATCTGCCACATACGCAGTCTCCAGAATAAACGCCTTCGACTGCGTAGCTTCGGCCGTTGATGGGCGTTACGGCACGCCCATCACCAGTACACCACTGCCGCTGACGGCGCCGGCAGCGGGTAGCGACCCATTGCGTCGAACCAGAGTGAACATCACATCATCCCCACCCACGCTGTTGGTGATCTGTGTCCGGAATGAGCCGTTGACCTGAACCGCAGCCCCCGAACGGACCATAGCGGTACCCACGTTCGGGTTCGTCATACTCAGCAGACGTGTGTCGAATGACGAGGGTGTTCCTTTGTAGGTGATGGTGATCGGTGTCGTGATTCCCCCATCGGGGCACGAGTAAGTGAGCCTGCGGTTGCTGCGGATGGGGCTCGTCAGCGGGTCGGTGCCTATCTGTCGCTGCTGGACGGTGCCGAAGTCCACCGTGATCGGGTTGTTGTTATTGATCGTGCAGGTTGACGGCGAAACAGTAAAGTTGTTAGCCGACGTGTAAGTGACAGTGAGTTGCGGTCTCGAAGCGTCCCAGTTGTTCGAGCTGGTGAGACGTAACAGGCCGAGATTATCCCCGACACGGACATTGATAGGGTTCGACGGACTGTTACGCATCAGAATATAGGGGGTGATATTGATAGGATAAACGCCACCGTTGTTGGGCATGGTCGCGACCAGGATGCCGCTCAGGACCGGGGTGTTGTAGAAGGTCCCATTGATTCGCAGCCCGGTCCTTTCAAAGGAAAACTTGGGGCCGGGAGTCCACGGAGTGCCTGAACTATTGCCTGTTGCCCAATAGTCCTGACCCCATGCCGGACCCTGGCCAGGTGAGTATCGACATTCCAGCCTTGCGCCTTCGAGCATGATCCTGGTTTTGTCTGGGGTCAGCGTGACCGTAACGGGAACTTGCAGGTTGGGATTTCCCGTCTGCCATGCGCCACCATTCACCCTGCAGTCAACGGCCTGTGCAGTCGGAGCCAAACCAAGCAGCGTAAGAAGCATGCTTTTTTTATATAGTCGTTTCATTTTATTTCTCGTTGCTCCTCTCCCCGGAAGGCTAAATCCGCCCGGCGAGAGGTGAGGTTTGTCTGGGGCTGTTACGGATAGTCCAGCGTAAACGTTGACGTCACCGTATATCTGCCGTGCCCGATGGTTTGGTCCCGGATCGCATCCGGTTCGCCCTGCACATAGGCTTTGAGCTCAATCACATTGCTGCCGGTACTCAACACCTGTTTGTCGCTGACGGTGTTGACGGGTAAAGGTTTATTGCCCGGGGTTTCTATACCAAGGCCAATCCCCGTGGCGCCGCTGCCACCATCGAGTGCGAACAAGCCTGGCAACTTAGTGTTTTCCGTACCGCTGAGCAGGAGGGTGACCGAGTCGCCAATCGTGGTGTCGCAGTTCTCCAGATGCACCCTGAACCCCTTACCCTGGGTGCGCGTATTGAGGTAGAGGTGCTTGCTGGTGACGTCCCAGAGTTCCAGCGTGATCGCATCGTCACCCGGGCGAATCGTGCAAGCCTCTTCCACCAGGTTGCCCTTGAAGCTCAGGTTGTCTGCCGCAGACCCCTTGTCCGGCAAGCCGAAGGTCATCAATAACGCGAGCCAGGCGCACGACCACTTTTTATGATCCATTTCAAATCGCATAGACGTGGTTCCTACTGGTATTCAGCCAACAGCGTGGCCACCGCTGCAAACCGTGTAGGGGCCAGCGTTGCACCGGCTTGTTTGACGGGCACGACGTCCAATGTCGGCGGTGTCGACAAAGTAATGTTCATGGGCGTGTTGAGTGGAAACGGCACGTTATTCTGAAAGACCCGGATACCCAGCGCCGGAACGTTGGTCTGCACCGCTGCGCCATCAAATGCCGTGGGCGTACCGTTGACGGTGAGCTTCAGCACCCAGGGGAGGGTGTCCGAGCCACAGTTGATGATGTAGGGAACCGATTTGCGGTACTTCACACCGTCGACACGTTTTACGCCTACATCTCCAAAGTCGATTTCAATGGTATTGCCTGCATCAATGGTACAAGGCGGCGGTTCGTTCAAGGTTCCGCTGAACGTCAGGTTGGCCAATGCACCACCGCACAGGCCGATGGAGCACAAGGCGAGCAACGCTCGCTGTTGCCAGCTTCTCATTGATCATTCCTCTTCATTGATAATCGACTACCAGAGTGGCGGTTGCATCAAATGCCCCTCCGGTCAATTTGCTGCCTGCACGCTTGACCGGCACCGCCTGCACGACAGGGATGTTTGGGTAGGTAAAATTCACGGCCCTGTTCAGCGGCCAGGCTGCACCGTTGACGTACAGCTTTACGCCAAGATCGGCCTTGCGGGTCACGAGCACGGCGCCGTCAAACGCCGCTCCCGTTCCCTTGAGTTCCAGAGTCAGCGCATTGCTGAAAGGCGAATTACAGGTGACGGTATAAGGCACATTTCGACGGTAATTGACGCCGTCCACCCGTGACGTCAGAAGGTCATTGCCGAAAGGCACATTGAGCGTGGTGCCGCTGTTGATCACACAGGGCGGAGGCGCAATGATGACCGCGCGAATGGTCAGGTTGGTATCGGCCTGCACACCCTGGCAAATCGCCCACAGCAGGCTGCCTCCTATTAGTAAGGCCCAGGGGCCGGTTGAGTTCGCCATCGTTCTGCCCTTACTCATAATTGAGCCTGAAATCCACCACGGCCCGAAATGCCCCGCTACTTAATTGAGCGGAGGTGCGCGTGGGCTGGACCTTCCAGGTCTGGGTATTGCTGCCCAGAGGAAGGAACAGAGGTTCCCCCCTTGAGCCAAGCTGTACATCGCGCCCTAAAGCATCGGTCAGTTGCAGGCCCATTCCGGTGATGCCTTGTACTTTGACCAATCGGGTGTCATCGGTATCAGCGGGCGCATAAAACGCCACCGACACCACCGGTTGGAATGCGCTCCACACCAAATTCCCCGTGCGTTCACTGCGGATGCCGCCGGCTTTGCGTTGGCAATCGGCAAAACGCAACTGGAACGCGATTGGGTTGGCCTGGTCGCCAGGGCGCTGCAGTTGGCTGGTCGAAAAGGCGCCCAGGTCAATGGTTTGATGCAGTGATGTCATTTCCAGGCTGCAAGGGGTTTCATGCATGGACCCACTGATGTTAAGCATGCCGCTCATACCCTCGACATCATCCTCCTGAGCGTGTGCTCCCCCCATACAGGCCAGCAGGAGTACGCCCAGGACCTTCATGTTATGCAGCTTCATGACCTTCTCCGGTGCCAGGCACTACTCATTGGGGGTAGGTGCTTGCGCGTTGACCTTGCAGGTGTTGTCACTGCAGGTAAAAGCCATCAGTGGGCGTCCGCCGTAATCGTTCACGTAGGCCAGGTGCGGGGTTGAGCCAAGTGCCTTGACGGTTGGCCCCAGGGCCAGCGAGCCTTTTGGGGGGATCATCAGCGGTTCAAAACCGGGCAAGGTTTTGCCGTCCTTGGCGCTGCGCGCATCGACCAGAGTGACGTAGTAGGGCGTCGGGTTGTTCACCTGGTAGCGGTCGCCTTCGCGAGTAAGGGTCAGCTTTTCCTGCCATGGGTTGGACAAGTCTTGCTGGGTCGGCGTAATGGCTTGCGGCCGATAGAACAATTTGATTCGGGTCTGCAGTGCGATTTGCAAGGTGTTGGGCTTGTCACTGCGTGGAGGAATTTCCCGCAAATTGAAGTAGTAGACCGTCTCTCGATCCTGCGGCAATGTCTTGGCGGCCGGTAAGGCCTGCACTTTCATCTGGCTTTGTTTCCCCGGCTCCAACCGTTGAACCGGTGGCAACACGATCAGGGGGGACGTGATTTTTTTACCCGCCTCATCCTCAATCCACCCCTGTGCCAAATACGGCAATTGGGTGTTGTTGTTGGTGATATTCACGCTGGTAGCGTCTTTGCCACCATCAAAGATCACGCGGGTGCGGTCTAGGCCAACCGCAGCGTTGGCGTCGTGGCTCAAACCCAGCGCCAATAAGGTGAGGACCTGACAAGTGAAACGTGTGTAGAGGTTCATGAGGATGTGTTCTCCGTTTCGGCACGCTTGCCGGTCAACGTCGCGGGCTCAGGTAAGGATTGATCAGCGGCCACCATCCGGCAGCCCAGTTGCAGGGCATCGCTCAAGCCATCAGCGGGCAACACGTCGGGGAGGTTGAGGATGCAGCGTTCGGCGCCGCCCCAACTGACGACCATTTGTCCGCCGGCCTGGATGCCACTCAGGTACACGCTGCCGCCATCGTTCACGATGCCGGTGTCCTGTTGTTTTACGTTTTTGACGGTGGCGCCAAAGGGCGGTGAACTGCCATCGGGCAGGCGAAGAACGGCCATGGCTTTTTCACCGGCGATCACCGGCAGGGACCGGTAACCGATAGCGCCTTCGGTGAGCGTCAGCTGTGTGACGGATTGAGTGGCTTCGACATTGCTCGGCAAGCTCTCCAGGTCGACGCTGGCGGCTGTGCGCAAGTAGCTGGCTACGTCGACGATCACGGCTTTGCCGAAGGCGTTACTGCGGGTCGGCGTGCCGTAACCGCGCACTGGCACATCGGGTACACCGCCGGTGTCAACCATCAGGCGGGTTCCGCCTGTACTGTTGGTGCGATGCAGCGCTGCGCCATAGGGCGTGAGCGTGCCACCGCCGCGAGCCGATACGCTGAGTGTTGAGTAACCGCCTTCCTGCTTGCTTGCGGCCAGGTCAACGTCAGCCAAATTGCCGACATGATTCAAGTAGCCACTGACGGACTTGTCGTTGGCGCTGATCTGGTAACTGTTGCGTTCATCCAGGCGATCGTTATAGCGCGTGCCGAGACTGTTCTTGCCTGAGACTCGGCTGCCGTCCATCGACAGCGTGCCGGTGGGCCCGAACGGCAGGCTGATCGCCAACGAAACACCGTTGTCCTTGTAGTTGTAGTCCTGGGTGCGATGAAGGTTCAGGGATACATTCAGGTTTTTGACGGTACCGACATTGAAGTAGCGAGATGCCGACAGGTTCCAACGCTGAGTGGCCGAGCGCCCCCAGTAGGTTTGTTTGTTGTAGCTGGCGTACACCGTGGCCCCTAGGTCACGAAACTGCTTGTTCACCGTTGCGGTATACAACGCCTTGCTATCACCGATCGGTCTCCAGCTTTTCAGAAGGTCGCCGTTGGCGTCGCGCCCGGCGAGTTCGCCATTCATGCCGTAATGACGAGCGTCCAGGTATTCGCTCATGCTCAGGTAGTTCTTCTCGGAAAATCGATACCCGGCAAAGGTGACTTGGCTGTCGTACTCCTCGAAATGCTTGGAATATTGAAGGCGGTACGATTTGCCCGAGAGCGACTCACCCCATACTTGCGCACGAGATTGAGTGACATCCAGCGAGAGCGCACCGAAGGCCAGCAAGTCGCGGCCGACCCCGGCAGACAATGCGCCGTAGTTGTTATCCGTGATACCGCCGCCATACAGCGACCAGCCGTTACTGACCCCCCACGAAAATTCACCCGTGCCGAAAAAGTCACCCTCGGCGCCGTAGTGCAGATTGGACGGACGCCCCGTCGCCACTTTGTAGCGAATATGCCCTGGGCGCGTGAGGTATGGCACCCCAGCCGTATCGAACTGGAACGTCTGTACCGAGCCATCCTGCTCTTCTACCCGCACATCCAGCCGACCGGTCACTGCATCATTGAGGTCCTGGATGCGAAAAGGACCTGCTGCAACCAGCGTTTCATACAGCACGCGGCCTTGTTGGCTGACAATGACCTTGGCGTTGGTTTTGGCCACGCCCACCACCTCAGGCGCATAACCACGCAAGTTAGGCGGCAACTGGCTCTCATCCGAATTGAGTGCGGCACCGGTGAAGCGGAAGCTGTCGAACAGATCCGAATACAGGTAGTTTTCACCCACAATCAGCCGGGCCTGCAATTGCGGGATGGCGCGATAGGCGTAGTAACGGCTCCACTCCAGGCGCTGACGACGCTCGGACGAGTCCGCACGGTCAGGGTCGACACGGCCCTGCCAGTCAGCCCGCAAACGCCACGCACCGGCATTGGCCCCCACCGTTCCGTTACCACTGAAGTTGGTGCGGGTCCCGTCATTCTTCTGGTGGCCGGTCTGCGCCGTCATGTTGTAGTCAATCAGCAGGCCAGGCACCCCTTCGTCCCAGCGAGAAGGGGGGTCCCAATTAATGTCGCTGTATTCAAGATAAGCGTGGGGCAAATTAATGTTGAGTGTGGAAGTTGCCAGGTCACCATTGACTTCCGTTCCGGGCAGCTCCTGAATATCCAGGCACTCACCCTGTTTCCACCCATTGAGTTTTTCAATGATTGAAGATTTCAAACCCAATTGCTCAATAATGTTTTGCGATAAGCAGGCCTGGCTCCCTTTAGGATCATCGTCGGGTGGGTAAAACGCGACGGACTGTTCTGATATAGGTTGGTTGTTAATCTGTACGGTCATTGAGTACGTGCCCGGCAGAATGAATCCTTTACGTGCAAATTGCGACAAGTCAATGTTGGAGCGATCACTGAGATCAAGAACGTCGGTATTAAATTCGATATCCCCAGCGCCCAGTGCAGTCCCAGCCATGGATATCAAGCCGCCAAATACTAAACTTGGGCGTAATGTATTTTTTATCTTCGATGCATTCAGCATGAAAGCAACCCATCAATGTTCAAAAGTATTCCAGCCTGAATCGCACTGCGGCACTGTGCGCGCCGGGCAATAACTGCAACCCGTTGCCGACCAGACGAAGCGTGTAGTTCAGTGTCATGTCACCCTCATTCAAGGGATGCGGGGCCATGCGCTCGCCCGGGACACTCTCCTGGCCTGTGGAATCCCAAATATGAAACGCCGCGCCTTGGGACAGGCCTGTGGCAGCAAAGGAGCGGCCATCCCTGTCGGGGGCTCCATCAAACGTTACCCGCAGATGCTCCCAGTCGGGCAGCGTTGCGCCTGGGCGATTCGGATCGGGGCGTGTCAATGAACAGTTGACCAGGCGCAGTTGAAAGGGGTGTGGTGCGCCCAGCGTATTTCGCAACAGCCGGCCGATGGGCTCCGGAGGCATTTCGATTGTCTGATCGACACTGGACAGTTCCAGCCCGCAGGCAGAATCAATGATCTCTCCGCCCAATGTCACAACCCCGTCGCCTTGACCTTGGGCAAGTACTTGTCCGATGGACATCATCAGTGAGCTGGTAATAGCGAGGTTTTTGAATGTTTTCACCGTTATCTCCCGCCAGTTGCCCCCCGCCACTGTGGTGGCGGGGGGAATACTCACTGATAAGCCAGGGTGAAATTGGTGACGGCGCTGAAATCACCGGGGACGATGTCGCCCGTGGCTGCACCCTGCACATAGGCACCGAATTCCAGGGTGTTATCACCGGCGACAATGGCCTGCGGGCGGGTCGGTGTACCCAGGTCGATAGGCGCGCCACCATGGGTCATCATGATGCCAATGTTGCCCGCGCCCCCGACGGTGCCGATCGCACCAGGCACCACGGTCGATGGCGCCGCTGTAAAGGTGGTCGTCACCGTGTTGTCGGTAAGGCCAGTCAGGTCGCAGCCTTCAAGTTCAATGCGTACAGGCCGGGCGCTGGATTTGCCTCCGGCTTGCAGTTGATGCTTTGCGATGGTCCCCAAGTTAACTGATTGATCTACGGATTCAGGCTTGATAGAACAGGCGCCAGAGTGAACCGAGCCGTAAAACGTAACGGTTCCATCCGCCGCTTGAACGGCAGGCATCGATCCCATCAACAGCCCGAGAGACAACAGCGCAGTTTTCATTTCAGTTTTCATTTGCAAAGACCCATCTATTAGTGAATGTCATCAGTCAATCCCAACGCAGTTGCGTGCAGGACTTTCCAGGCATACAGCAATGGTCGATGCCATTGCGACGCTGGTATTAATGCTTCGGGCCCGCCCTCGACTTGAACGTGGAAAGTTTTAAATTTTCCAACTAGTTGTATTGCCTGTTCAGGCTTTTTCCGAAGTCAGGTGATTGTCAGGGCCGTACTTTAAAAAGTAAGTCGCTGGATTCGTTTAGTTGCGTAGTCTAGATGTATCGGAATATGTAGGTGGATTATGGCTATTTGCCAAAACTAGAGTTTCGGCTGTAGGATATTAACTACACGACGATTGTTGAGCGGGGTTTACATGGTGTGTTAGTTGTAAGAACGGTATTACAGCTTTGTGAATGCAATAGGGGGGGGTATGCATTCATCTCAACGAATAGTGCGGTGTTGGGCAAGTAAGGTTGAGGGTGGCTAAAAACGCGCGCGCACAAAAAAGCCCCGATCAACGGGGCTTTCTGTGTGGCTTGATAAGCTTATTTGCCCTTAGGTCGTTTGCTCGACGCGTGGCCTGCTTCGTCCACGAACACTTCAGCCACTGCAATCGCTTGGCTTTCGGTTGCGAAAGCACCGGCAACGCTGTCGCCGTGGAAGTTGATCAGGTGCCAGCCGTCTGCTCGCTTCGTGATCAAGTAGCCGTTTACGCCTTTTGGTTCGGACATCTGTCAATCTCGTGGTCTGGTTCAAGCGGTCCATGATAGCGCCAAATGACCTCGGGCCGCGCAAGTTGTTGCAGGTCAGTGTCGTATGGTCAAAAGCGTGGTAAAACGGTTGCAGCCCCTTTAAGCAAGGGGGCAAAGGCTTGTTTTGCCATGCAGCCAGTGAAGCTCTTCGTAGGATCAGCGGAACTTACGCCGACATTTTTTCTCTATGATGACATCGCAACGCCAGCAGGACCCATTGTAAGGTGACTGCGGCCTGATTAGACTGCGCCGAATTCCGTACGCACAGCCCTTTAGTAAGGACTTATATGATCAAGAAATGCTTGTTCCCAGCAGCCGGTTACGGCACTCGCTTCTTGCCAGCGACCAAAGCCATGCCCAAAGAGATGCTGCCGGTGGTGAACAAGCCACTGATTCAGTACGGCGTCGAAGAGGCACTGGATGCCGGCCTGAACGAAATCTCCATCGTGACCGGCCGTGGTAAGCGCGCGCTGGAAGACCACTTCGACATCAGCTACGAGCTGGAAAACCAGATCAAGGGCACCGACAAGGAAAAATACCTGGTCGGCATCCGTCGTCTGCTGGACGAGTGCTCGTTCTCCTACACTCGCCAGACCCAGATGAAAGGCCTGGGCCACGCGATCCTGACCGGCCGCCCGCTGATCGGTGACGAACCATTCGCCGTGGTATTGGCGGATGACCTGTGCGTCAACCTGGACGGCAAGGGCGTGCTGGAGCAGATGGTCGACCTGTACAAAAAGTACCGTTGCACCATCGTTGCGGTCCAGGAAGTGGACCCTTCGGAAACCAACAAGTACGGCGTGATCGCCGGCGACGAAATCGGCGATGGCCTGATCCGCGTACGTGACATGGTTGAGAAGCCAGCGCCGGAAGATGCTCCGTCGAACCTGGCGATCATTGGTCGCTACATCCTGACCCCGGACATCTTCAAGCTGATCGAAGAAACCGAGCCAGGCAAAGGCGGCGAAATCCAGATCACCGACGCCCTGTTGAAGCAAGCCAAAGACGGCTGCGTGATTGCCTACAAGTTCAAAGGCCAGCGTTTCGACTGCGGTGGCGCCGAAGGCTACATTGAGGCGACCAACTTCTGCTTCGAGCATTTCTACAAGACCGGCAAGGCCTACTGAGTTCAGTCAGCCCCACCAAGTAAAAAGCCACCTTCGGGTGGCTTTTTCGTTTTTCAGCCCCACGTAAGTCGGTATGCTGATGGCCTGCCGAGGAGAGTGAAATGGCCTACGATTTTGACCTGTATGTAATTGGCGCCGGTTCCGGCGGTGTTCGTGCTGCACGCTTTGCTGCGGGCTTTGGTGCCAAGGTGGCGGTAGCCGAGAGCCGCTACCTGGGCGGTACGTGCGTAAACGTCGGTTGCGTGCCGAAAAAACTGTTGGTGTACGGCGCGCATTTTGCCGAAGACTTTGAACAAGCCAGCGGGTTTGGCTGGTCGTTGGGTGAGGCCAACTTTGATTGGGCAACCCTGATCGCCAACAAGGACCGCGAAATCAACCGCCTCAATGGCATCTACCGCAACCTGCTGGTCAACAGTGGCGTGACCTTGCATGAAGGCCATGCGCGGCTGGTGGACCCGCATCAGGTGGAAATCAACGGTGAGCGCTTCACTGCCAAGCACATCTTGATTGCCACCGGCGGCTGGCCACAGATCCCGGAAATTCCGGGGCGCGAGCACGCCATCGGCTCCAACGAAGCGTTCTTCCTGAAAGAGCTGCCAAAACGCGTGCTGGTGGTGGGGGGCGGCTACATTGCCGTCGAGTTCGCCGGCATTTTCCACGGGCTGGGCGCGCAGACCTCGCTGTTGTATCGCGGCGATCTGTTCCTGCGCGGCTTTGATGGCTCGGTGCGCACGCACCTGAAGGAAGAGCTGACCAAGCGGGGCCTGGACCTGCAATTCAACGCAGACATCGAGCGCATCGACAAGCAAGCGGACGGCAGCCTCAAGGCCACTCTCAAGGACGGTCGTGTACTGGAAGCCGATTGCGTGTTTTACGCCACCGGCCGTCGCCCGATGCTGGATAACCTTGGGCTGGAAAACACCGGCGTCAAATTGGACAAACGCGGCTTCGTTGAAGTGGATGACCTGTACCAGACCGCCGAGTCGTCGATCCTGGCCATCGGTGATGTGATTGGTCGCGTGCAGTTGACGCCGGTTGCCCTGGCCGAAGGCATGGCCGTAGCGCGTCGCCTGTTCAAGCCCGAGCAGTACCGCCCAGTGGATTACGCCATGATTCCGACGGCGGTGTTCAGCTTGCCGAACATCGGCACCGTGGGCTTGACCGAAGAAGAGGCGAAGAAGAACGGCCATAATGTGCAGGTCTTCGAAAGCCGCTTCCGGCCGATGAAGCTGACCTTGACCGACTGCCAGGAAAAAACCTTGATGAAGCTGGTGGTGGACGCTGACACCGACAAGGTGCTGGGTTGCCACATGGTCGGCCCCGACGCCGGCGAGATCGTGCAGGGCTTGGCGATCGCGCTCAAGGCGGGCGCGACCAAGCGGCATTTCGATGAAACCATCGGCGTGCACCCGACGGCGGCGGAAGAGTTCGTCACTATGCGCACGCCTGTGGCCGGCTGATCAGGCTGGCGGTGTCTGCTCTGGCGCCGTTGCAACGACGGCGGCCAGACGCAATGCCTCGATACTGGCCTGGGCCTTGATCAGGTCCAGTTCCAGCGCTTTGTTTGCCTGTTGGTGAGTTGCCAGCGACTCCTGGCGCGACTGACTTTCCAGCACGGCAACGCGCAAGCGTTCCTGAAGCAGCGTGCGTTCGCTGTCGATCTGGCTGACCTGTTCGCTCAACTTGAGCTGCAGGGCCTGGTCTTTTCGGGTTTGTTCCTGCAGTGCAGTCAATTCTTTCGCGGTCACGCGGTGCTCGATCAGCAGTCGCTCGTTGTCGCGGTGCAACTGCGTGATTTCGTCCTGGCGCACCAATGCGCTCTGCTGGGCCTGGCGCAGCTCCGCCTGGACCTGTTGCAGTTGCCCCTCATGGCGGCGCTGCTCCTGCTCGCGTTGATCCTTGATTGCGTTGCGGTAATGCTCAAGCGCGTCCCGGGCGTGCAGATGCTTTTCTTCCAGTGAGCGAATCTGCTCGTCCTTGTCTTTGATCCGCAACTCATAGTCGCTGCAGGCCTGGCTCAGCCCGGCATTGCGGGTCTGCTCGGTCTGCAGGCTGGTGGTGGTGGTTTGCAGGGCAGCGCTTTCCTCGGCCAGGGCGGAGGCTTGAATATCAAATTGCTGCTTGAGTTGGCCGTGGGCTTCTTCCAGGGTTTCCAGCTGGGCGAGCAGGGCAGTTTTCTGTTGTTCGAATTGCGCCAGGGCCAGGTCGATGGGCTCCTGGGCTTTTTCTTTCAGGCGTTGGGCCAGCCGCGCCACCAGTTCGCCAAGCTCGTCGTCGATGGGCGCCTCGGTGATGGTCAGGCGGGTTTCGCTGTCGTCCAGTTCTTTCAGATAGCGATGAATCGTGGTTTTCGAGCCGGTGTTGCCCATTTCGATCCGTACTGCGTCGATGCTGGGGTTCTCGCCACGGGCCAGGATGGCCAGGCGGGCCGTTTGAACCACTGCTTTGTTGATGCCGCCGCGCGCCATGAGGTCTCCGTCGATTTGATAGTGTGGTATGTGGTATGTATTTACATACTATATCATCAATAAAAATATGTTAAAAATAATGATTTAACAGATGGGATATTGGCGTATTATCCCGTGTCAGGCGTGCTTTTGCGCGCGCAGCGCCCAATGGCAGTACGAATAGGCCCCTCATGAGCGATCTGGATCGTTACCTAAACGCGGCCACCCGCGACAACACCCGCCGCAGCTACCGTGCGGCCATCGAGCATTTTGAAGTGAGCTGGGGCGGTTTCCTGCCGGCCACCAGCGACAGCGTGGCGCGTTATCTGGTCGCCCATGCTGGCGTGCTGGCGGTCAACACGTTGAAGTTGCGGCTGTCAGCATTGGCGCAGTGGCACACCAGCCAGGGGTTTCCAGACCCGACCAAGGCACCAATGGTGCGTAAGGTGCTCAAAGGGATTCGTGCTGTGCACCCTGCGCGGGAAAAGCAGGCTGAGCCTCTGCAGCTCAAGCATCTGGAGCAGGTGGTTGCCTCTTTAGAGGCCGAAGCGAAGGCGGCGAGTGACGCCCAGGACATGCCTGGCTTGCTTCGCGCCAAGCGCGACACGGCACTGATCCTGCTGGGGTTCTGGCGCGGGTTTCGTAGCGATGAGCTCTGTCGCCTGGAAATCCAGCACGTTCAAGCTATGCCCGGGGCTGGCATCAGCCTGTACCTGCCGCGCAGCAAGAGTGACCGTGACAACCTCGGCAAGACTTATCAGACGCCGGCGCTGTTGCGGCTTTGCCCGGTGCAGGCCTACAGCGAGTGGCTCAGCACCTCTGCACTGGTGCGCGGCCCGGTATTCCGTGCGATTGATCGCTGGGGCAACCTGGGCGAGGAGGGGTTGCATCCCAACAGCGTGATTCCACTGTTGCGTCAGGCCCTGGAGCGAGCGGGTATTCCTGCGGATCACTACACCAGTCACTCACTGCGTCGAGGCTTCGCCACCTGGGCCCACCGCAGCGGCTGGGACCTGAAGTCGCTGATGAGTTACGTCGGTTGGAACGACATGAAATCCGCCATGCGCTATGTTGAAGCGACGCCCTTTCTCGGCATGACGTTGGCCACCCAACCGCTGATTTGAGATTTCTTCTATTAATACAGTTACCTGATAGGGAAAACCAATTACCAGCATCAGGTTTGCCAATGAGCCATCGGTCGAGAGAGTGGGTAGGATTCACCTCATCAACTTCTTAACCCCTGACGGAGAGTCAACGATGCCTATCATCAACAGCCAAGTAAAACCGTTCAAAGCGACTGCATACAAAAACGGCAACTTCGTAGATGTGTCCGACGCTGACCTGAAAGGCAAGTGGTCCGTTGTGTTCTTCTACCCAGCCGACTTCACCTTCGTTTGCCCAACCGAGCTGGAAGACCTGGCTGACAACTACGCCGAATTCCAGAAACTGGGCGTCGAAATCTACAGCGTTTCCACCGACACCCACTTCGCCCACGCTGCCTGGCACAACACTTCGCCAGCCATCGGCAAAATCCAGTACACCATGATCGGCGACCCAACCCTGACCATCTCCCGCAACTTCGACGTGCTGATCGAAGAAGCTGGCCTGGCAGACCGCGGTACTTTCGTGATCAACCCAGAAGGTCAGATCAAGATCGTTGAGCTGAACGACGGCGGTGTTGGTCGTGACGCTTCCGAACTGCTGCGCAAAATCAAGGCGGCCCAGTACGTCGCTGCCCACCCAGGCGAAGTATGCCCAGCCAAGTGGAAAGAAGGCGAGGCTACCCTGGCTCCGTCCCTGGACCTGGTCGGCAAGATCTAAGTCTGTGAAGTCTCAAGGGCGGTACGCCGCACCTAAGTAAGCTGCATCCGCCCTCAAAACGCCCGGGCGAGATTCGCTCGGGCGTTTTTTTGTCTGCAATAAACCGAATGAACAGGAAATCGCCCGTATGTTGGACGCCAATCTTAAAGCTCAGTTGAAGTCATACCTGGAACGGGTCACCCAGCCGATCGAGATCGTCGCCTCCCTTGATGACGGTGCGAAATCCCAGGAAATGCTTGCCCTTTTGCAGGATGTTGTCAGCCTCACCACGCTGATCACCCTGAAAACCGATGGCAATGATGCGCGCAAGCCGTCGTTCTCCATCAACCGCCCGGGTGCCGAGATCAGCCTGCGTTTCGCCGGCATCCCCATGGGTCATGAATTCACTTCGTTGGTGCTGGCCCTGCTGCAAGTCGGTGGCCACCCGTCGAAGGCCAGTGTCGAAGTGATTGAACAGATCCGTGCCCTCAAGGGCGAGTTCAACTTCGAGACTTACTTCTCATTGTCGTGCCAGAACTGCCCGGATGTGGTCCAGGCGCTGAACCTGATGGCCGTGCTCAACCCGAACATCCGCCACGTTGCCATCGACGGTGCGCTGTTCCAGGCTGAAGTCGATGAACGCCAAATCATGGCGGTACCGAGCGTGTACCTCAATGGCGTGAACTTCGGCCAGGGCCGCATGGGCCTGGAAGAGATCCTCGCCAAGCTCGACACCAGCGGCATCGAAAAAGCCGCCGAAAAGATCAGCGCCAAAGACGCCTTTGATGTCCTCGTCGTCGGCGGTGGCCCAGCCGGTTCTTCCGCGGCCATCTACGCGGCCCGTAAAGGCATCCGCACCGGCGTCGCCGCTGAGCGCTTTGGCGGTCAGGTGCTGGACACCATGTCCATCGAGAACTTTATCTCGGTACAGGAAACCGAAGGCCCCAAACTGGCCAGCGCCCTGGAAGCCCACGTGCGTCAGTACGACGTGGACATCATGAACCTGCAGCGTGCCAGTGCGCTTGTCCCGGCGAAAAACGCCGGTGACTTGCACGAAATTCGCTTCGAAAGCGGTGCAACCCTCAAGTCCAAGACCGTGATCCTGGCCACCGGCGCCCGCTGGCGTGAAATGGGTGTGCCGGGCGAGCAGGAATACAAGGCCAAGGGCGTGTGCTTCTGCCCGCACTGCGATGGCCCGTTGTTCAAGGGCAAACGCGTCGCGGTGATCGGCGGCGGTAACTCCGGCGTTGAAGCGGCCATCGACCTGGCCGGCATCGTCAGCCACGTCACCTTGCTGGAGTTCGACAGCAAGTTGCGCGCCGACGCTGTGTTGCAGCGCAAGCTGTATAGCCTGCCGAACGTGGACGTGATTACCAGCGCCCTGACCAGTGAAGTCAAAGGTGACGGCCAGAAAGTCACGGGCTTGGCCTACAAGGATCGCGACAGCGGTGAGTTCAAGACCATCGACCTGGAAGGGATCTTTGTGCAGATCGGCCTGTTGCCCAACACCGACTGGCTCAAAGGCACCGTGGAATTGACACCACGCGGCGAGATCATCGTGGATGCACGCGGCGAGACTTCACTGCCTGGCGTGTTCGCTGCCGGTGACGTCACGACGGTGCCGTACAAGCAGATCGTGATTGCAGTAGGCGAGGGCGCGAAGGCTTCCCTCAGTGCGTTCGATCACCTGATCCGCACGTCTGCCCCGGCCTGATTGGGCCACAAACAAAAAGCCCCGTGAGCAATCACGGGGCTTTTTGCTGTCCGTAGGCGCAGGCTTGCCGGCGATGACCATTTTGAAATCGGCATCGCCGGCAAGCCGGCTCCTACAGGTTACAGCGGCGCAGGCTGAATGATCTCAACCCAGTACGCATCCGGGTCCTTGATGAACGCCAGGCTTTTCATGCGGCCATCGCTCAGGCGCTTCTGGAAGTCGCAACCCAGGGCTTCGAAACGCTCGCACGCCGCGACGATGTCCGGCACTGAAATGCAGATATGACCGAAACCGCGTGGGTCGGTGTTGCCGTTGTGGTAGGCGAAGTCGGCGTCGTTTTCGGTGCCGTGGTTGTGGGTCAGTTCCAGGATGCCCGGGATCGATTTCATCCATTGGGTGCGCTCGGCGGCATCGGCCGGGATCTGGGATTTGTCCACCAGGGCCAGGAAGTACAGGCTGAATTCGGCTTCCGGGAAATCACGCTTTTCAACCAGGGAGAACCCCAGGACGCGGGTGTAGAAGTCCAGCGACTTGGTGATGTCCTTGACCCGCAGCATGGTGTGGTTGAACACGAAGTTCGCGGTGGCGGTGTCGGGCTGGGCAGTGACGCCCGGGAAAGTGTTCAGTTCGTGCAGGCTCATGGGCCCTCCAGAAAAAAATGGGGCAAACGCGGCTCCGGTGACAGGAGCGTTCCCTTGGCTTGCGGCTGGCATCCGTGCAGCGGGGTCATGATACGCAAGGCCCGCCCAGGGCGCCAAATGAAAAAGGTCACGCGGCGCTTGCGACCAGTCGGTGTCGGGCCTCAAACTTTGAGGCTTGAACCTTGGGTGTTTCTGGCAATGATTGAGTTCCGTAAACCGCTGTTGAGTTCGTTGTGCCTGCTGTTGGGCAGCCCGTTTGCGCTGGCCGCCGACCCGGAAATCCACTGGCCCAGCGGCTGGCAAGTGGAAGAAGTGGTGTCGGATGATCAAGCGCCCGCCACCCCTGCAACCGTGTCGCGCCAACGCGCAATCAAGAACGATGAAAATGGCACTACCTTGATGGTCATGGAGTTGACCGCAACGCCGATCGATGCCGGGCATAAAGTTAATCTTCAAGGCGTGCTGCTGGAAATGCGCAAATCCATCCAGAAGGATTTTGCCAAAGGCGGTTATCAAAGCGTGTGCAGCAAGATGCACCCCTCGACATTGAGTCGTCTTGATGCACTGGAAACCACTTGTGTGATTACCGAGAACGGGCGACATGTGTTGTCGCAAACACTAGTGGGGGCGGTAGATGCCGATAAGGCGTATGTCTTTTCGTACGCGGGCCAGGCGCAGGCCTACGAAGCAAGCAAAGATGAAGTCAGTGCGGTGCGTGCAAGCCTGAAACTATAAGCAGGGCGTCCCTCGATTGTGAAAGAGATGAACTGTTAGTTAAGTTCGATTTCGAACCTTGGCGCTCCTCGCCAGACTTAAACAAAAAGCCCCGCATGTGCGGGGCTCTTTGTTAGTGCATGTTGATCAGCCGCGAAGCCAGGAATCTACAGTGGCGGCGCCGTACTGTTCTTTCCAGGCCTTCAGGCCGCGGTGGTTGCCGCCTTTGGTTTCGATCAGCTCACCGGTGTGCGGGTTCTGGTAGACCTTGACCACACGTGCGCGGCGCTGTTTAGGCGCGGCGACAGCAGCGGAGGCCTTGCCCGGGTTAGGGTCAAGGATGGAAATGATGTCGCGCAGGCCTTTGCCGTAGGTCTTCATCAGCGCTTGAAGCTTTTCTTCGAATTCGATTTCTTTCTTCAGGCCGGCGTCGTTCTTCAGGGATTCCAGCTGGGCAAGCTGCTCTTGAAGGGCTTTTTCTGCTGCGCGAAATTCGGCGAGTCTGGACAAAATCTGTACTCCAATAGTGTATTTGGCTGATATCAACTGCAGACAACGCTATAAGCCAAGAGCTTTAAGGTGACTCAAAGAAAGAAACCTTTCTGCGAGTTGTGCACAGGCACGAAAAATTGTAGTAGTTAATTCATCACGAGTAAATCATGACTTTTGTCGAAATAACACGCTTTCATCAAGGGTGGTAGATGGCTATTCAATGGCTGCTCAGTGATTTAATGAACTCCTCACATGGAAGAGGCCGTCCGAACAGATAACCCTGCAGGAAATCCACACCTTGTGCCGCCAGATATTCGCATTGCTCGGTTGTTTCCACGCCTTCGGCGACGATCCCCAGGTCGAGTTTGCCGGACAGTTCAATGATGCTGTCCAGAATATGCCGCGAGAGCGCATCCGCGCCGATCATCGCGACAAAGCTTTGGTCGATCTTCAAGTAGTCCACATTGAAGTTACGCAAGTAACCCAGGCTCGAGTGTCCAGTACCGAAGTCATCGATGGCGATCATCACGCCCAGTTCATGCAGAGCGTCGAATAGCTGGCGTGTGATGTCGGTAGGTTCGATCAACTCGCGTTCGGTCAACTCCAGCACCAGCGTGACCTGGCCTGGTGTAAAGGCCGCAAGAAACTCGCGACAGTCGTCTACCAGCGCGAGGTCCTGACAGTGCCGCGCGGTGATGTTCACACCCACGTGAAAACCCGGCGAGAAACGCTCGGCATGGGGGGCCAACTGAGCAGCGGTCTGACGCAGGAGCGACCGGGTCATGGGCACGATCAGGCCGGAATGCTCAGCCAACGGAATAAACAGGTCGGGGCGCACCAGGCCTTCCTTCGGGTGCTGCCAGCGCATCAACACTTCGCAACCGGCCCATTGGCGGGTGTCGCCACGTACCACAGGCTGGAAGTAGGGAATGAACTCGTTGGCCCCCAAAGCCCGCTGCAACTCGTGGGTCGGTGCCGATGAACGCTTTTGCAACCAGTGCGCAAGCACGCCGGCCAATACACCAAAGAACATCAGCAGGCTGAACAGCGCGGGGTAGCGGGCTTCCATGTAGCGCCACACTTCACCGGCGGGCATGCCGGCGTCGACGCTGTAGTGATAACGCGAAGACACCAAGTGATGATGGGCCACGGGAAACTGCGGCACTGCGTTGTCATGCACCTTGCCCTCGGCGTCCAGCCAGTTGGGGCCCACTTGCAGGATAAGGTGCGCGTAACGGCTGATCAGGCGCAGGGCGTTGGTCAGGTGGTAACCGTCGATAGAGGCAAACGCGGCTTTATCGCCATCTACCAGCCGGTACACGAGTAGCGCGGTATCGGGCGTGACCGGGTTGCCATTCATCAACCACAGCGTGCCATCAACGTAATCGTCCGGGTTGACCGCCGACTCGTAGTTGCCGCCAAACAGCGATGTGCAATAGATGTTTCTCTTCCAGGACAGGGTCGTGGCTCGCACAAAGGGGCGGCGGGTCACCTGTTCACGCAGCGCCAGTTGCGCACCGCTGTCACACGGCTGGCCGGCCAGTGGCAATAAGGCCTGGGCGGCGAGATAGGTATTGTCCAGCATCAGGTCGAATTGCCGAACGGCTTCCTGTGCGGTCTGGGCCGTGCTCAATTGCAAGGTACGCTCGGCTTGCCAGTACAGGATGACCACACCCAAGGCGATGGGTAACAGGCCGCTGAAGGTGGTGATCAGGTAGCGCGTGGCGCGTTTTCGCGGGCCTGTGACGGTGAGGGGCATGGACAATGCGGCCTGTGGCTGGAATAGGACGATGATAGATGGCCCGGGCTGATTAAGCTCGCCTGAGTTAACCCAACGACGAATAGTCCAGGCTTTGCGCTACCCGAATAAAGGCCAGCGCTGCCGGGGAGGATTGCCGTCGGTCCAGCACCGCCAACCCGATACTGCGTGGAACAGCCGGTATCAGGGGGCGTTGCACGTAACGCGGGTCCGGGGTGAGCGGTAGCGACGCTTGCGCCACCACCGTCACCGCCTCTCCACGGCTGACCACATCCAGCGTGCTGAGCAACTGCGCGCAGCGGTAGCGCACATTCGGCGTGAGGCGGGCAGTGTTGAACAAGCGCGACACCAACTCCGAGGAACCGGCCTCGGTCAGAATGAACGGATCGGCGCACAAGTCCTTCAAGGCCAGGGCAGGGCGCTTGGCCAAGGTGTGGTTGGCCGGTAGCAGGGCGACCATTTCGTCCGTGAACACGGGGAACGTGTCGTAGCGCTCCTGCTCCAGCACCACAAAACCAATGTCGATCCGCCGCTCATCCAGCCACTGTACAACCTGCCGGTCGGGGCCTTCATCGATGTGCACCTCGATGCCCGGATACGCCTGATGAAACCGCGTGAGGATGCGTGGCAACAAACGAATGGAAGACGTTGGGCCGAACGAGCCGATGCGCAGCGTGCCGCGCTTGAGGCCCCGGGCATCGGCGGCTTCCTGCTGCAACGTGTCCGCGAGGCCAAGCATGGCCCGCGCGCGCAGCAGCAACTGCGTGCCGATATCCGTGAGTTGGACCTGGGATTGGTGACGCCGGAACAGGTCCACACCCAGCTCCTGCTCCAGCCCTTTGATGGCATGGGACACCGCCGACTGGCTGATACCCAGGCGTTGGGCTGCACTGGTGAAGCCTTGCAGCTCGGCCACGAGGGAAAAGATTTCAAGCTGGGTCAGGGTCATGAGCAAACACTCATTTTACGATGAGCTGAGATTACCAGAACAATGCGCCAATCCTTTCCTCATCGAGCACTGTGTTCATGCGTGATTCTTCCGACCACGTTACCTATCTAAAGCTGGCCGCCGTCACCATGGTCTGGGGGGGCACCTTTGTGGCAGGACGCTTTCTGGCGGGTACGATTGACCCGCTGCTGGCCTCCAGCCTGCGTTTTCTCATGGCCAGCGTGGCACTGCTGCTGTTCATGGCCTGCGCACGCGTTCCTCTCGTGCGCCCCAGCGCCGGGCAACTTCTGCGCTTGGCGCTGCTTGGGTTCTTCGGCATCTTTTTCTACAACCTGTGTTTTTTCTATGGTCTGCAGTTCATCAACGCCTCCCGGGCATCGCTGATCGTCGCGTTGAACCCGGCGGTGATTGGCCTGGCCTCCTGGCTTGTGTTCAAGGAGCGGATGGGGGCGAATAAGGTTGCAGGTATCGCCCTGTGCCTGGGTGGGGCCGCAACGGTCATTGTCAGCCGAAATCCACAGTTGCTGCAGGGCACAGCCCTGGCCTGGCGCGGGGATCTGCTGATTTTCGGTTGTGTGGCGGGGTGGGGCGTCTACTCGTTGTGTTCCCGGGAGCTCAACAAGGCTTTAGGCCCGTTGCAAACCGTCACCTGGTCGGTGTTGCTGGGAACCCTGATGCTGACGCTCGCCAGCCTGATCATGGGCCGGTTCACGTTTGCAGCGTTCCATGCGATCCATGCGCCTCAACTGCTGAGCCTGCTTTATTTGGGTGTGTTGGGGTCCGCCGTGGCCTATATCGGCTACTACGACGGCATCCGACGTATCGGCGCAACGCGTTCCGGTGTGTTTATTGCGCTCAATCCATTGACGGCCGTCATCTGCGGGGCGCTGTTGCTGGGTGAGCAATTGACCCTGGCCATGTCAGTGGGGGGAGGGGTGATCCTGCTGGGTATCTTCCTGTGCAACAAACCCCTTGCACGGGCCAGGGCAATGGGGATTTGATAAGAGTACGGACAAACACTGTTACGCTGTGTAGAATCGATTTACGCATACAAGAATATGGACTTGCGCTCACGCAAGCCTAGGCCGTCAGAGACTGATGACACCATGAAGCGACTCGGCTCCCCCCTCATCTTTGGTGACTTCCTCGCCCGCAGCGTGCGAGGCCTTTCCTGTGCGCCACCCTGCAACCTCATCCTTGCTCGCAAATAACACTGTTTATTACAAGAATGATGAGGTGCCACCATGGCAGACCAATACGAAAACCCAATGGGCCTGATGGGCTTTGAATTCATCGAGTTCGCCTCGCCGACCCCGGGCACCCTGGAGCCGATCTTCGAGATCATGGGCTTCACCAAAGTCGCGACCCACCGCTCCAAGAACGTGCACCTGTACCGCCAGGGCGAGATCAACCTGATCCTCAACAACGAACCCGACAGCCTCGCCTCCTACTTCGCGGCGGAACACGGCCCGTCGGTGTGCGGCATGGCATTCCGCGTCAAGGACTCGCAAAAGGCCTACAACCGCGCGCTTGAACTGGGTGCCCAGCCCATTCATATCGAAACCGGCCCGATGGAACTCAACCTGCCGGCGATCAAAGGCATTGGCGGTGCGCCGCTGTACCTGATCGACCGTTTTGGCGAAGGCAGCTCGATCTACGACATCGACTTCGTTTACCTCGAAGGCGTGGAGCGCAATCCGGTCGGCGCAGGCCTTAAAGTCATCGACCACCTGACCCACAACGTCTATCGCGGGCGCATGGTCTACTGGGCCAACTTCTACGAGAAGCTGTTCAACTTCCGTGAAGCGCGCTACTTCGACATCAAAGGCGAATACACCGGCCTGACCTCCAAGGCCATGAGCGCCCCGGACGGCATGATCCGCATCCCGCTGAACGAAGAGTCGTCCAAGGGCGCCGGCCAGATCGAAGAGTTCCTGATGCAGTTCAACGGTGAGGGCATCCAGCATGTGGCATTCCTCACCGAAGACCTGGTCAAGACCTGGGACGCACTGAAGAAGATCGGTATGCGCTTCATGACCGCGCCACCGGACACCTACTACGAAATGCTCGAGGGCCGCCTGCCGAACCACGGCGAGCCGGTTGACCAACTGCAAGCCCGCGGCATCTTGCTGGACGGTTCGTCCATCGAAGGTGACAAACGCCTGCTGCTGCAGATCTTCTCGGAAACCCTGATGGGCCCGGTGTTCTTCGAGTTCATCCAGCGTAAAGGCGACGATGGCTTCGGCGAGGGCAACTTCAAGGCGTTGTTCGAGTCCATCGAGCGTGACCAGGTGCGTCGTGGCGTGTTGACCACCGATTAAGTCGGTTTTCGTTTCAAATCAGCCCGGTCGAGCCCCGCTCGACCGGGCTTTTTTATGCCTGCTCTGAACGTCAGAAACCTCTTAAAACATTTGTCGCCTTCGACGTTGGAACGCCCTTGTGACGGCCGGCCACCCAGTACTACGACGCAAATAACAGTGTCCTGCGTTGTTTCAGATTACTCCGTCACCTATTAGGGAAAGCATTAGCATGAAAAAATACACGCTGGCTGCAACACTATTGGCCGTTTCCGGTTTCTGTGCGGGTTCGGTGTTCGCAGCCGATGGCACCATCTCGATCACCGGCGCGATCACCGGGACCACGTGCACCATCAGTGGCGGTACAGGCGCGGCGCCAGGGTCGGGGGCTAACTTTCCGGTAGTCCTTCCAACTGTCCAGTCCTCCGCCCTCGCCGGGAATGGCGCCACCGCCGGCAGCAAGGCCTACGCTATCTACGTCGGCGGCAATGCCACTTGCCGGGATGGCACTAAGGTCGCGGTCTTGTATGAGGCCACCAGCCCAGCGATCAACCCGGCCACCGGCAACCTGAAAAACATGGCCAGCGCTACACCGGCGTCGAATGTTGAAGTTCAAATCGTCGACGCGGCGATCAATAAACCGATCGACTTGCGCGCCAGCCAGAACTCCACACCGGCCACCGTCACTGGCGGCATTGCGACCCTGCCGTTCCATGCACGCTACATCGCCACAGGTGGCGCTGCCGGCAAAGGCCTGGTCAGCACCAACGTGCAGTACAGCGTGACGTTCCCCTGATCCTTCCGCGTTGATATCACAGTCATTCGTTGTTTGAAGCCTGCGCCCCGTCATGTCTGGGCGCAGGCAGCTATCGGATCAAGGAACGCGTCATGCTTCATCCACCAAGCACGTTGAAACGCTACATGATGCTTGCAGCCGTTTACGTGGCTGCTATGTCCGCGTCACCGCTGGTCGTGGCCGGCGTGATCATTGAGGGGACGCGCCAGATCTACCCGCAACAGCGCCGTGAAATCACCGTTCGGTTGACCAACGACGATAAGAAAAAACCTCGCCTGGTACAGGCGTGGCTGGATGATGGTTCGCCAGACCAGCGGCCTGAGTCCAGCGACGTGCCTTTCACCCTATCGCCTCCGGTTTTTCGCCTGGACTCAGGCAAAAGCCAGGCCATGCGTTTGTCGTACACCCAGCAACCGCTTGCGCAGGATCGGGAGTCGTTGTTCTGGCTGAATGTGCTGGAGGTCCCGCCGAAGACCGATGAGTTCGATGTCGACCGCGAGGACAGTGACCTCAACCAGTTGTATTTCGCATTTCGTATTCGCACAAAGGTTTTTTTCCGCCCGGCAGGATTGGCTGGCAAGCCCGAAGAAGCCCCCAGTCAGTTGCGTTGGGCTGTTGTACAGAGTGCTCGAGGGCCGACGTTGACGGTACACAACCCATCTGCCTATCACGTCACGTTTAACGACGTTGCGCTGGTGATGGGCACCGACAAGGGCGCCCGCAGCGTTGCAGCCGAACCCGGCATGGTCGCGCCTGGCGCGTCGCTGACATTGCCCGTGCGCCAGGCGGTGGCGGTGGTGCCTGCCGATGCCCAGGTGGCGTTTACCTACATCAACGATTTCGGTGCTTTTTCGCCCCTGCAGCAGGCTGCTTTGCGGCGTTGACCCCTCCCATCCGAGCTTACTGAAGTCATGACCATGCCAAATCACGTCCAGCTTTGGGTGCGTGTCAACGCCCCCGTTTTGCCCGCAAGGTTTCGAAAAACGATAGTGGGTGGGTTGCTCAGCGCTGCGCTGATGCCGCCCGATATCGCCTGTGCATCGCCCTTGAGCTTTGACCTCAATGCGTTTTCTTCCAGCCTGGCCAATACCGTCGACACGTCACGTTTCAGTACCAGCAATGCCATGGTGCCAGGCACTTATCGCCTGGATATCCTGGTCAATGGTCAACCGATAGGGCGGCGCAGCGTCAATTTTGTAGCTGGCAATGACAGTGCAGGTGCAGAGCCGTGCTTCAGTCGCGAGATGCTGGAGCAACTCGGTATCGCGATGGACAAAGTCGACGCCGATTCCGGTTACAGAGACGCTGCGCAGCCGTACTGTGGAGATTTGGGCCGTTGGATTCCAATGGCCTCCAGCAGCGTTGACGGCGGCACGCTGGAGTGGTCGGCGAGCGTCCCGCAGGTCTACATGAACCAGGCCACGCGAGGTTATGTCGACCCCGCGTTCTGGGATGACGGGATCACCGCCGGGTTGCTTAACTACAACTTCAGCACCTCCAGCATCGTGTCGGGCGAAGGGCAGGACCGGACCTACCTGGGACTCAACGCGGGGCTCAACCTCGGCGCGTGGCGCCTGCGACATCAAGGGGCCCAGGCCTGGGACAATGGCAACGGCTTGCAGCCGTACCAGAATACGTCCACCTACGTGCAACGCAGCATTGCGCCATTGAAGTCCCAATTGACCGTGGGTGACACGTTCAGCAATGGGCAGATTCTGGATGGCGTTCGGGTGCGAGGCGTCACCCTGGCGACTGACGATCGCATGCTGCCGCAGTCCCAACAAGGTTATGCCCCACAGGTGCGGGGTGTGGCAGACAGCAATGCAACGGTGACGGTGAGCCAGAACGGTTACACCGTGTACGAAACGACGGTGGCGCCGGGTCCCTTTGTGATCAGCGACTTGTATGCCACCGGCCAGGGCGGTGACCTGACGGTCGCCGTGACCGAAGTTGACGGGCGTCGCAAGACGTTTGTCGTACCGTATTCGGTGGCACCCCAGCTGTTGCGGGCTGATGGCACCCATTACAGCGCCACCCTGGGACGGGTACAGCAAAGGGGTATTGCCGATGACAAGGCAATGGTCTTCCAGGGAACACTGCAACACGGCCTTACGGACAGCCTGACAGCCTACGGCGGCGGCACCGTTTCCGAAGGCTACACGCAAGCCAAGCTGGGCCTCGCATTCAGCACCCCGGTCGGGGCATTTTCCCTGGATGGCAGCAACTCAAGCACGAATGTGCCCGGCGGCGATTTGCTCTCGGGGCACAGTTACGGTGTGGGCTACAACAAAAGCGTGCCATTCACCGGCACCCACTTCGCGCTCGGCGCATACCGATTCTCCTCGCAAGACTACTTGAGCCTGCCCGACGCGCTGAACGTTCGTGACCTGGGGCGGCGGGGCGAAGACATCAATCAATATGCCCGGCAGAAAAACCGAGTGGACTTGAGTATCAGCCAGAAATTGGGAGACGGTTCGCTGACCCTCTACGGCAGTTCAGTCGAATACTGGAGGCAACAGCAAGGGCGTCAGACGTCGTTTACAGTCAGTTATGGCTCATCCTGGAATACCCTCAATTGGAACGTCTCTGCGCAACGCTCGCGCATTCAGGACACGCGCCAGCTCAGCGCCAATGAACTCAGTGACGAAGTGTTTTTCGGCAGGAATGGGCAGCAGGGAAGGGTGGACACGCGCTACATGCTGACGCTATCCATGCCTATAGGCGGTTCAGCCAATGCTCCGACCATTTACACCTCGCTTGCGCGGGATGCGGGTGACACGCGGGGCAGCCAGCAGCAGGTCGGTATCAGCGGTTTGGCAGGGGAACATTCCCAACTCAATTACGGGCTCTCGGCCAGCCGCTCGACCAGCGATGACACGCGTAGCCATCAGGTCAATACCTACGCCGGCTACCGCACCGACGCCACGCAATTGCGTGCCGGTTACGGCCAGAGCCGGGACAGTTCACAGGTTTCGTTCGGCGCCGACGGCGGGATAGTGGCTCACGCGGGCGGTGTCACGTTCTCTCAAAGCCTGGGCGAGTCGTCTGCATTGGTCCATGTCCCGGACGCAGAGGGTGCTGCACTGGGCGATGGCAGCGGTACGCGAGTCAACCGCAGCGGCTATGCCGTCGTGCCATCACTCAGGGCCTTTCAAAACAACACCGTCAGCATTGACCCGGAAGGGATGTCGATGGACGTCGAACTGCAGGAGTCGACGCGCACCGTGGCGCCGACGCTGGGTGCGGTGTCACTGCTGACGTTCGAGACGGTCAGCGGGCGTGCGGTAGTCATCAAAGGCACGCAGGAAAACGGCCAGCCGTTGCCTTTCGCGGCGCAGGTGTTTGATCAGCAAGGGCGTGAAGTCGGCGTCGTCGGGCAGGCGGGCAAGGCATTTGTCCGGTCGATCCCGGACCGCGGCAGTCTGACCGTCAAATGGGGTGACAAGGCTGCAGATCGCTGCGAGATCAGCTATGACATGCCGCCGCAGACCGCAGCCGAGCCCCAGAGCATGAGTGAATACATCCAAGGGCTATGTGTAAAAAATCCGGCACGACAGGTAGCAACTCAATGATGAGAGGGCAAACGTTGATGAATCGCGCGCAGGAGTACCTGGCAATGATGAGTAAGGCGCTCATACACGGCTTAGTACGCATTGGCGTTCTGTTGAGCCTGTGGGTTTCGGCAGCGCAAGCGAATACGGTGGCTGGATACTGCCATCCACAAGCAGCCCTGACCATTACAGTTCCGCCTATCACGGCACCTGCCAATCCGCAGGTTGGCCAGGTGCTAGGTTCGCAAGACGGTTACGGTTTTGGGAATGGGTCAGTCGTGATGCAATGTATCTATCAGGATTGGCCGTTCTCCTGGCCAGTTTCAGGCGTGTTGAGAATCGTCAACGCCAACCCCACGGGCAGGACGTTCAATGCTGGAGGCCTTACATTGCCGGTCTACAGCACTGACGTCGCTGGCGTGGGGGTTGCCATGATGGCCCGTGATCCGAACCGGCCGTGGATGTCAATCAGTCATACCGGGGCAACGCTGTGGGACGGAAAATTCAACAGGCCACAGTATTGGGGATTGGATGGGCGTATTTACTTGGTGGTAACCGGCCCGATGTCTCCCGGCAACATCACCGCACGTACGCTGGCGCAATACGTGGTGACAAACATGACGGTTACAGCGCCGGGCTTTCATTCGGTCAACCTTGCCAGTGTCGTTATCAACCCGCCGCTCAAACCGACGTGCAGTGTCACGACGCCGGCAATCAGCTTACCAATAGGCCAGGTGGCAAGCCGTGATTTCAGAGGGGTGGGTAGCCACGCCGGCAACGCGACCTCCAGTCTCAGGCTGTCGTGCTCCGGCGGTTCAGGGGGGATGCGAGACATCTATGTGACCGTAAGGGACCAGACATCACCGGCAAATCGCGGCAACCAGTTGTCACTGACCCCTACGTCCAGTGCACGCGGCGTGGCGATTCAATTGTTGAGCGGCAATAGATTGATCAGCTACGGCCCGGACTCTTCGGCAGTGGGCAACCCAAATCAATGGTTTGTGGGCAGCTCCGGTAATGGCACGGTGCAGATTCCGTTGACGGCCCGATACGTCCAGACGGCGCCGTCAATTGCTCCGGGCAATGCCAAAGGCCTTGCGACGTTTACGATGAGCTACCGATGACTGCCAGCGCGCGCAAGGCGCTCATGGTGTGGGCGTGGCTACTGATGGTGTTGCAGCCTTCAATGAGTTACGGCGAAGTGACGGTGGACCGTACCCGCGTCATTTATCCCGCTGCCGCGCGCGAAGTGACGGTCAACCTGACCCATACGGCGCAGGCGCCGCGATTGGTGAAAGTGTGGATAGACGAGGGCGACGCCGAGGCGTCACCCGAGGCCAGCGACGTTCCATTCACGCTTAATCCGCCCGTGTTTCGCATGGAAGCGGGAAGTGGGCGGGCGTTACGGGTTGTCTATCATCCTTCACCTCGGGCATTGAGGCGCGAGGAACAGGTTTACTGGTTGAACGTGCTGGGGATAAGGCCAGAGGTTTCATCCACGGAGCAGGTGAACACCCTGCAATTTGCTTTGCGCACCCGCATCAAACTCTTCCTTCGCCCAACCACCCTTACAGGAAAAGCCAGTGAGGCCGTGGGCTCGTTGCAGTGGCAACTGAACGCACAGGAGAGGGTGCTCGCAGTCAACAACCCGACGGATTACCACATAACGTTAGCGAGCATCCTGTTAACGAGCGGGGGGAAGGATTTTCATAGCGAGGACCCGCCGATGATCGCCCCTCGGAGCGCGGCCGAGGTGGCCGTGCCCGGACTGCCGGGCGGCGTGGGCAGGGCACCTTTGCTGAGGTTCACGACGCTGGATGATAACGGCGCCACTCAACACCACGAGGCGCCCTTATCGATAGCCGAATAACCTTTCCTCAGGCTTTGCGCTGGCGCACCAGGTGCTTGAACCCTTCGTACACCAGCACCATCACCGCCAGCCAGATCGGAATGTAGGTGAGCCACTCGCCGCCTTTGATCCCTTCACCCAGGATCAACGCGACACCCAGCAACAGCACGGGCTCAACGTAGCTCAACAGGCCAAAAAGGCTGAATGCCAGCAATCGGCTGGCAATGATATAGCTCACCAGGGCCGAAGCACTGATCAGCCCTAACATGGGAATCAACGCGTACAGTTTCGGGTGGGCATCCATCACCGCAAAGCCCTGATCGCCACTCTGCACGAACCACCAAGCCACCGGCAGCATCAGCGCCATGTCCAGCCAGAGCCCGCCCAAGTGGTCGGTCTTGAGGTGTTTGCGCACGATGAAGTAAACCGGGTAGCCGATGATCACCACCAGCGTCGCCCAGGAAAAACCACCGGCCTGGTACAGCTCGTTGAGTACGCCGAGGGCCGCAAGCACCACGGCGATCTGCTGCAGGTACGAAAGCCTTTCGCCCCACACCAGGCGGCCCGTGAGCACCATGGTCAACGGCAACAGGAAGTATCCCACCGACACATCGAGGCTACGCCCGTTCAGGGGCGCCCACATGAACAGCCACAACTGCACGCCCAGCAAAGCCGAAGACACCAGCACGCCACCTATCAACACAGGTCGCTGGGCCAGCATCCGCAGCAACTCCCACACTCGCCGCCATTCGCCGCTGACGATCATGAACACCGTCATGCACGGCACGGTCAGCAGCATGCGCCAGCCGAAGATTTCCAGGCCACTCAAGGGCGTGAGCAATGATGTGAAGTAATACATCACGGCAAACAACACCGAGGCCAAGACCGATAACACAACACCTTTAGACACACTGTCCTCGCGAAAAACGATTGATTCAGAAGAACGTGGATTATGGTGCTTTTGGCGGGACAGCGTTGCGCTGTTTTGGGGCGGTTTCCAAAATTTTCCCCGCCCGTACTGATCTGTAGTGAGCGGGCTTGCCCCCCGCGGCGGTGTGTCAGGCGGGTATAGGGCGGCTGACACACCGCGGCGCGGGGCAAGCCCGCTCACTACAACGAGGTATCAGCGTGGCAGGCGGCCGCTGACAAAGTGGCTGACATCGTTGAACCCGGGCGTAGACGAATGCCCCGGCGTGACCAGCGAATCGATAAACGCTTCATCTTCCGCCGTGATCTTAACGTCCAAGGCGCCGGTGTAGGCGTCCCACTGCGCTTCGGTACGCGGCCCCACAATCGCCGAGCTCACCGCCTGATTGTTCAGCACCCATGCGATCGCAAACTCCACAATGCCCACGCCACGACCTTGCGTGTACTGCTGGATCTGCTGGGCGATGCGCAATGACTCCACGCGCCATTCGGTTTCCAGGATGCGCTTGTCCTGGCGCGCCGCACGGCTGCCGGCTTCAGGTGTGACATCCGGCGCGTACTTGCCGCTGAGCACGCCACGGGCCAACGGGCTGTAAGGCACCACGCCCAGGCCGTACGCGGCAGCGGCGGTGATCTGTTCCACCTCGGCCTGGCGGTTGACGATGTTGTACAGCGGCTGGCTGATGATCGGCCGATCCACTCCCAGGCGCTCGGCCACCCGCACCACCTCGGCAATGCGCCAGCCACGGTAGTTGGACAGGCCCCAATAACGGATCTTGCCCTGGCGAATCAGGTCGCCAATCGCCGATACCGTCACGTCCAGCGGTGTATCGTGGTCTTCACGGTGCAGGTAATAGATGTCCAGGTAATCGGTGTCCAGGCGGGTGAGGCTGGCTTCCAGTGCATTGAAAATGCGCTTGCGGCTCAGGCCGCTGCGGTTGGGCAAGCCGTCGGTGGGGCCGATGGCGACTTTGGATGCCAGCACCCAGTCTTCACGATGGCGGGCAATGGCCTCGCCGACGATTTCTTCGGAACGCCCACCGGTGTAGACGTCGGCCGTGTCGATGAAATTGATGCCCTGGTCCCAGGCCTTGTCGATGATGCGCAGCGAGTCTTCGGTGCTGGTTTGTTCGCCAAACATCATGGTGCCCAGGGTCAGCGCGCTGACCTTCAACCCCGACTGGCCCAATGTGCGGTAAATCATGGAAAGCTCCTCATGGCAGGGAAACGTACCCCATGCAATACCAGACTCGAGGGCTCTGGAACAAGCCCCGGAACGGTTTCTTCATTCATCGAGCAAGGCGTGGCAGCGCACCTGCAAGAACTGGTGCAACACCTTGACCCGCTCCGACACTTGCAGGCGATGCGGGCACATCAGGTTGAACGGCGTGGGCTCGCCTTGCCATTCCCGTAGCAACGGCACCAGGCGTCCGGCCTTGATATCGCGGGCCACATCCAGGTTGGCCTTGTAGGCAATCCCGTGGCCGGCCAGCGCCCAGCGCCGCACGATTTCACCGTCGTCGCTCAAGTAGTCGCCACTCACCTCGACTTCCTGCAACTGTGTGCCCTGGCGGAAATACCAGGTGTTGTTGGCCTGGCCCCGGCGCATGTAGCGCAGGGTGCTGTGGTGCGCCAGGTCGGCTGGCGTAAGCGGTGTGCCATGCCGCGCAAGGTAGTCAGGGCTGGCGCAAGGGATGCGATGGTGCCCGGGCACCACCGGCAGCGCCACCAGGCTGGAGTCGCGTGGCACGCCAAAGCGCAGGGCGATGTCCACGGTGTCGCGGAACAGGTCGGCATTGCTGTCGTTAAGCAGCAATTGCAGGCGAATATTCGGGTGTTCGCGCTTGAACTCATCCAGCCAGCCCAGCAGCACGTTACGCCCGAAGTCCGAAGGCGCGGCCAGCTGCAACAAGCCGCTGAGGCTCTGGCCCTGTTGCTTGAGCGCCTGTTCGCCTTCGGCCAGCGCTTCCAGGGCCACGCGCACGCTGTCGAGGTAGCGCCGGCCTTCTTCGGTGAGGCGCATGCTGCGTGTGGAGCGGGCGAGCAAACGGGTACCCAGGCGGGTTTCCAGGCGCTTGAGGGCGATACTTGCGGCTGCGGGCGTCAGGTTGAGGCTACGCGCTGCGGCCGAGAGGCTGCCCGTGTCCGCCGTGCGCACAAACACTTCAAGGTCCAGGGTTGAGCTCATTTGTAAAAATCCTTTAAAGATCTTGTCGTTTTACCGGGATTTTTCGCCGATTGCCAAGCGAGGAAGATGAACGCTCAATTTCTCGATCAGGACATTTCCCATGACAGCTTCCCTCAACGGCAAAACCGTCATCGTTATCGGTGGCAGCAGCGGCATTGGTGCAGCGGTGGCCAAGGCCGCGTCAGCGCGGGGTGCGCAGGTGGTATTGGCCGGGCGGCGCTTGAGCGCAGGCGTCGACAACGGCGTGCGCAGCGAACCGGTCGACGTCACCGACAGCGCCTCCCTGCAACGCCTGTTCGAGGCGGTGGGGCGCTTTGATCACCTGGTCTATACCTCCGGCCCTTCGGTACGCGCCAAGCCCTTGAGCGAAACCGACCTGGATGAAGCCCAGGAGAATTTCAACGTGAAACTCTGGGGTTCGCTGCGGGCGATTCAGTTGGCCCTGCCATTTCTCGATGCCCACGGCAGCATCAGCCTGACCTCCGGCCAGTTGGGGCGTAAGTTTGCGCCCGGTCAATTCATCAAGACTGGCATCAATGCGGCAACCGAGGCGCTGGGCAAACAACTGGCCAAGGAGCTGGCGCCGCGTCGCGTCAACGTGATCAGCCCGGGCGTGATTGATACACCGGCGTATGCGGGGTTGGCTGAAGATCAGCGTCAGGCGATGTACGCCAAGGCGGGTGGGGCGTTGCCGGTGGGGCGGGTGG
>NZ_JACARO010000184.1 GCF_013386585.1 Pseudomonas sp. P7548
CGAGACCGCCAAGGCCAAGGACTCTGCCGCGCTGATCACGGCGATGAAAAAGCGTTACCCGAACCTCGCCGACGAAGGCAGCCTGGAACTGGGTGCCAAAGTCGCCAAGGGCGAAATGAAGTGGTGAATGGTTTCAAACCCTAACGAACTGGAGAACGTCATGAGCAAGATTGCAATCATTGGTGCCACCGGCCGTGCCGGTAGCCAACTGCTGGAAGAAGCCCTGCGTCGCGGGCACAGCGTCACCGCCATTGCGCGTAACACCGACAAGATCGCCGTGCGCCCGGGCGTCACTGTGAAGCAAGTCGACGCACTGGACGCTGCGGCCCTGCAACAGGCTGTCAGCGGCAGCGACGTGGTGATCAGCGCCGCGCA
>NZ_JACARO010000185.1 GCF_013386585.1 Pseudomonas sp. P7548
GCTAAAGCAGACAGGGGTTTTGTCGTTTAAGGACGCGAATTGTCCACGCCCTTAAACGACGAGGGCAGCCCCAATCGGCAAACACAAAAAAGCCAGCACCTGAAATCAGGCGCTGGCTTTTTAGTCAGTCATGGATCAGAACTGATAGCTCACCGTCGCACTGACATTGCGTTCCTCGCCCAGGTAACAGAAATTCAGGCTCGCACACGACGCGACATAGGTTTCGTTAGACAGGTTGTTGGCATTAAGCCGAACATCCACACCTTTCAACCCTGCCTTGCCCAAGTCATAACCTATCGACGCGTCAAACAAGGTATAGGCAGGTACCTTCATGGTGTTCTCTGCATCCGCCCAGCTGTACCCGACGTAACGTACCCCGCCCCCGAGACGCAAGCCATCCAAGGCCCCGCTATTGAACTTGTAGTCTGCCCATACCGACGCCATGTGACGAGGTGCTTGGGTCGGTGAGTTACCTTTGTTTTCTATCAGATTGTCAGCCGTGCTCAAGGTACTCACCATCGACTTGGAGTACTTGATATCCGTGAAGGTGTAGCTGCCCAAAACCTTCAGGCTGTCGGTCAGTTGCATATGGGCTTCCAATTCAAGCCCTTGGGAGCGCACAGCACCTACAGCCCGATAGAAATTCTCTTGCGGCAGTTTGGTTGCCAGATTTTCCTGGTCGATGCGAAACCACGACGCCGTGAACAGGTTATCGGTGCCTGGCGGTTGGTATTTCAAGCCCGCCTCCCATTGTGTGCCATCGGTCGGTGCCAGCGGGTTGCCGGCGCTGTCGGAATAGGAGTTCGGGTTAAAGGATTCTGAATAGCTGACATAGGGCGCCAGGCCGTTATCAAAGAGGTACAACGCCCCTGCACGCCCTGTGAGCTTGGTCCGCTTGTCACTGATCTCGGTACCCACGGGGCGGCTCGCCTCCGCGATGCGGTTTTCATCAGACGTCTGCACCCAGTCTTGGCGCAGCCCGAGAGAGAACCGCCACTTATTCATTTCGACCAAGTCTTGCAGATAGACGCCAGTCTGCTCCAGCCGCCGCAAGTAGCTGGTCGGGCTGTAGTAGCTGATAGCGGAATTGCCGTATACCGGATTAAACGCGTTGATCGGTTGCAGCGACCCGCTGGTCCAGTCCACCACCGTCTTACGACGTTGATAATCGGCCCCCAACAACACGGTATGTTTGGTCGCACCAGTAAAAATTTCTGCCTGCAGCATGTTGTCGATGATGAACGCATGCAGCTTTTCATCACCTCCCGAATAATAGCGGTTCAGCTCGTTACTGGTCGGTGTGGTCCAGCCATAGGCGTACACCTGATCCAGTTGCACCTTGGAGTCGAGGTAACGGAAATTCTGTCGGGCCGTAAGCGCATCATTGAAGCGATGTTCAAACTGGTAACCGAACGATTGCTGATCACGTTTGTAACCATCGACCCCAGGTTCACCTTCAAAAAAATGACTCGAGATCCGCTGCCCGTTGCGTTGATGCAACGCGCCATCCGCTGGCATCCCCCCGTGATAACCGCCATCAGGGTCATGCTGCAAATAGGCCTGAAGCGTAAGCGAAGTGTCCTCAGTGAAATCGATGCTCAGCGTTGGAGCCAATGCATAGCGTTTCTCCTTGGCATGGTCGAATTGGGTGTCAGACTTGTCCGCTAACCCAGTCAGTCGATAGGCAATGCGCTTGTCGTCGTCCACCGGCCCGCTGAAATCGAAACCCATGCCCCGTTGCCCGTGACTGCCAACTGTCGCTTGAACCTGATGATAAGGTTCGAACAGTGGCTTCTTGCTGGTCAGCGCCACCAGGCCGCCCGGCGAACTGCGTCCATACAGCACGGAAGACGGTCCTTTAAGAATGTCGACCCGTTCCAGAAAGTAGGGATCCACCTGCATCGTGCTGTAGGTACCGCTGTCCCCCATGGACTTCAGGCCATCCAGATAGATGTTGTCGACCGATCCATCGTTGAAACCGCGCATGGCCACGTAGTCATAACGATGGGTTGCGCCATAAGGGTTGGTCAACACGCCAGGTGTGTAACGCATGGCTTGCGCGACGGTCTGGGAGCCCTGGTCGTCCATCTGTTCACGCGTCACCACTGAAACGCTTTGGGAGGTCTCAAGCAGGGCGGTGCTGGTCTTGGTTGCGATTTGGCTATGGGTCGCGTTATAGCCGTCCATGCTGCCCAAGGCATTACCCAGGGCGAAGCCTTTGATGTCAGTGCTGGGCAAAGTCAGCGTGGCGCTTTTCGGCAACACCTGTAGAACAAAGCTGACGCCGTCCTGCGATTCTGCCTGCAACCCCGAACCGGTAAGCAATTGGTTCAAGCCTTGCTCAGCCGAATAGTCACCGTGCAATCCGATCGATTGTTTGTCCTGGGTTTGTAACGGCGTGCTGGAGAGGGTGATACCTGCCTCACGGGCAAACTGATTGAGCACGTCACTCAACGAACCGGCGGGGATATCGTAGTGCCGGTGGATCTGTTCAGTGCCTGATTGCGCGGCGATGCCGACAGTCGGCAGCGCGCCCAACCCCAGTGCCGTCGACAACAGCGCGGCGCGGATGGCGTTGGCTAGCAAAGGGTGGGGTAAGACAGATGAATCGGTTTGAAAACGCACAGTCATGGTCAATATCCGTAGAGGCCGGCGAAGGCAGGTTGAGAGGCTTACTGTCTAAGCCGGGCTCACGGAAAAAAGCCGCCAAAAAAAGTTGATGTAGCACATAAAAAATCAGGTGGACCGTTCCAGGCTCACCCACCAACGTGTGCGATAGCGCACCTGAACCGGGAGTGTCTTGGGCAATATCGCCAACAGCGTGTCGGTGTCTTCCAGGCGGAACACGCCCGACAGCCTCAAATCGCCAACATCGGTCGAACAGCCAAGATAACCCTGTCGGTAGCGGCCCACTTCTGCCAGGAAATCCTCAAGCCGCATGCCTCGTGTGATGATCAATCCGTCGGCCCAGGCCCCTGCATCCATGTCCGGAGGCGGAGCAACGACGGCTTGCGTCTGGTCCACAAGATAGTCCTGCCCCGAGTGGGCCTGAGTGGACAGTCCCCCGGCTGTATGAGGAGAGTGAATGGCCACGTTGCCGCTGACCACACTCAACCGTGTGCAATCGCGCTCTTGGCGTACGGTAAAGCGCCCATCGATGCCTTCGAACAGGCCATGGCGGGTCTTCACCAGCAGGGGCGTTGGCGACACGGCGCCGCAATTGACCAGGATCTCCCCGCGCAGCAACGTGATCAGGCGTTGCTGAGGATCGAAGCTCAGGTCCACTGCGCTGTCGGTATTGAGTTGCAGACGAGTGCCATCTGGTAATTGAATGTTGCGCCGCTCACCCGTGGCGGTGGCGAGGTCGGCCGTCCAGCGCTGCCAGCCCATCAGATCCCTGCCGATCCAGCCTGCCGAGCCCAC
>NZ_JACARO010000186.1 GCF_013386585.1 Pseudomonas sp. P7548
GGCGCTCTTCGCGCAACGTCAGCGGGTCGGCCAGCACCACCGCCGCTTGCGGCAACGGGCTGGGCAGGCGTTCCAGCAGGTTCAACGGGAAGGGCAGGCGTTCGCGTCGCCACACGATGCGCTCCGGGTCATGCACGGTGGCCGTCAGCGGCAGGTTGGGGTAGGCCTTGCGCAGTTCGCGCAGGGCCAGGAACTCACCGAGCCGCCCGCCGCCCAGTTCGGCGTGGACCAGGTCCACGCTCTGCCAGTCGAAGCCACCGAGAGCCCGCTGGACCGCCTCGCTGTTGCCTTCCACGCCCGCCAACGGTGTCGCCACCGTCACGCCCACTTGCTCCAGGGCCGCCTTGAAATGGTTCGCGTAGTCGGCGATCCCGTTTTTTTCCGGCGGCAAAGGAGCGAGTAGGGCGATGCGCATCAGAACGCCCCCCGGTACTTGGCGATGGTGCGGAGTACCTTGGCCGGTACTTCGAACTTGCGACGGTTGATGATGATGCCGTCCACCTTGCCGAACGCGGTGTTGAGGATCGACAGCGCGTGTTCCACCACCGGCACCGTGCTTTTCTGGGCTTCCACCACCAGGCCGATCAGGTCGGCACGGCGCAGGGTGATAAACGCATCGCGGTTGTCCAGCAGTGCCGATGCATCCAGCAATACCACCTCACCCGGCTCGGCCGCCGCCTGGCCGCCGACACGGACGTTGATACCGTTCTCCTGCAGCAACAGGCGCAGTTGCTCCACCACAAAGGTTACCCCTTCGCCGTGTCGCGCCGAGGTCAGCCCGAGGGTCAGGCCATGGTCGGCAATGCGGTCAGGCTGCAGCAGGCTGTACAGCCGGTAGATGCTGGCGTTGAACGCGTTGGTACTCTGCGCGGTGGTGGTATCCAGTTCCGGCAGGGTGGTCCACAGCGGCAGGCCGAACTTGCGCTCCACCAGGCCGCCGTCGTGAATACGCTGGTCCAGCAGGTAGCACAGGTAGATCACCAGCAGCCCGACGACGATGGCAAACGGGATCGCCAACACCAGCATCACCAGGGTTTTCGGGAAGATGCGGCCCGGGTTCAGGGTGGCTTCTTCGATCACCGCGATGTTGCTGATCTGGCTGTTGTCCAGCTCACGGTCGATGCGCGATTTTTCCAGGTTGTCCACGTACAACGCGTAGTTGCGCTCGGTGGTGTTCAGCTCGCGAGAGAGGCGGGCCAGCTCCGGTTCAATCTCCAGCGCATCCTTGCGTTGCGCTTCCAGGTTCACCAGTTGTTTCTGTTGTTGAACCAGCTGGGTGCGCAGCGCCAGGTTGTTGCTGNNGCGCTGCAAGTGGATTTCCAGGGTGTTCGGCGCACGGTTTTCCGAGCTCTGCACGGTGTTGCTTTCACTGGCAACCTGCACCCGCATGGCCTGGATCGACGCATCCAGGGCTTTGACCGGCGGCGCGTTGTCCGTGTAGGTGCGCATCATGTCGGCCTTTTCCAGCAACTTCTGGTTGAGCAGGCGACGCAAGTCTTGCTGCTGCGGGTTGAGGGCGATCTGGCGAACCGTGGTCACTTCCTTGGGCTGGCCCTTGAGTTGCTCACGGGTGCTGGCGATGGCGCTGTCGGAGGAGGCGATCAACCGTGTGGTGTTGAAGGTTTCGCCACGCAGCACGTTGATGCGCTCGGACAGGTCTTCCAGGCGATCGGTGATGCTCGCTGCGCCGATTTCATTGAGGTGCGTGAGGATCTGCTGCTTGTAGCTCTTGATCTCGTTGGCGCTGGTGTTCACCTGGCCTTCATAGAACGCGTACAGGCTCTTGCGGCCCAAGGCCTCAGTGCGTTCGGCGATGTAGGTTTCGACCCAGTTCTTGACCACGGCCTGGGCGATTTCCGGGTCGCCCCATTTGAAGCTGATGTCCATCACCGTGGAACCTGCGGCGTGGCTGACCTCGAAGTTCTTCTCAAGGCTGGCGGCCAGGCGCTCCACCGGCGTGGTCTTCTCGACGATGCCGACGGTTTCCAGCACCACGCGCAGGCCATCGAACACGCTACCGACACCGGCCTTTACGTAGTACTTGGTGCGCTTCCAGAAGCCTTCGGGCGGTGGCGCGTTTTCGATGATTTCCAGGTAATGCTCGGCCACTGCACGCACGATCGGGCGCCCGGTCAGCAGGCGCTCTTCGTCGACAATCGGGTCACGCTGGGTGCTGGGCATCACCAGCGCCTGGCGGTTGCTGATCTCGATCGGCAGGGTTGAGTCGCGGCCTGGCTTGACCAGCAGGCGTGCGGTGGATTCGTACTTGGCCGGCAGCAGGAACGCCCCCAGCAGGATGATCACC
>NZ_JACARO010000187.1 GCF_013386585.1 Pseudomonas sp. P7548
GTGCCGGCGAGCAAGGCCGGCAGCGCGCTGTACTGCGGCACCGACAGCACCACATGGCGCTTGCGGCCGATCTCGGCCAGCCATTCATCGGCAAACCCGGACACGTTGGCGGTGTGGGACACCAGCACATGGGGGCGTGCGCAATATTCGTCGAGGGTCAGCGGGGTGTCTGAAGCGTCAGCGCGCAGCAAGCTGGGGCGGATATGCCGCAGCAACTTGCGCTTGGCATTGGCCGGCAGGCCACGCGTTTGGGTGATGCCGACGGTGATATCGCCCGAGGCCAGCAGGTCCGGGATTCGCCAGTAGTCGACGTGCTGCACCACAAACACCACCAGCGGTGCTTCCTGGCGCAAGGCCCGCAGCAACGGCGGCAGCAGGCCGAACTCGACGTCGTCGGACAGGCCGATGCGGAAGGTCATGGTGCTTTGGGTGGGGTCAAAATCGTGGGTCAGGCTCAAGGCCGACGAGAGGGAGT
>NZ_JACARO010000188.1 GCF_013386585.1 Pseudomonas sp. P7548
ACCACGACCTTGCGTGACTACCTGCTCGCCAACAAACACCTGTTCGCTTGACCGCCCGGGCTCCCGGGTGCGGGAGCCGGCTTTTCCAACAATAAGAAAATGGACCCTGCCATGCGCCTTCTTGCCTCAACCACCTTTACCCTGGCCCTCACACTCAACCACGCCCTGGCCGCGCCACTGGAAGGCGGCGCCGTCGCGGCGCCCGACGAATATGGCGCACAGGTCGCCGCCCAAGTGCTCAAGGCCGGAGGCAATGCGGTGGACGCCGCGATTGCCACCGCCTTTACACTGGCCGTCACCTACCCCGAGGCCGGCAACATCGGCGGGGGCGGTTTCATGACCCTCTACATGCACGGCAAGCCCTACTTCCTCGACTACCGGGAAACGGCCCCCAAGGCCGCGACCAAGACCCTGTACCTGGACGCCAACGGCGAAGTCATCGAAAACCTCAGCCTGATCGGCACCCGCGCCGCCGGCGTGCCCGGCACGGTGATGGGCTTGTGGGAAGCCCATCGACGCTTCGGCAAGCTGCCCTGGCGCGAACTCGTAGCGCCGGCTATCGGCTATGCCAGCCAGGGCTTCAAGGTGGCCGGCCAGCAGTTCCAGTACCGTCAGAACGCGATTGCCCTGTTCAACGGCAAAACCAACTTTGGCGACTATTTTGGCGCGATGAAACCAGGGGCCACCTTTCGGCAGCCAGAGCTGGCCAAGACCTTGCAACGCATCGCCGCCAACGGCCCAGATGAATTTTATAAAGGCCAGACCGCCAACCTGCTGGTGGCGCAGATGCAGCGTGACGGTGGCCTGATCACCCATCAAGACCTGGCGGACTACCGCGCCGTGTGGCGCGAGCCCATGCACATCGACTGGCAAGGCAATCGCCTGTACACCGCGCCTTTGCCCAGTTCCGGCGGCATCGCGCGGGCCCAGTTGCTGGGCATGAAGGAGCAGCGCACAGCGGATTTTGCAGGCGTGCCACTCAATTCTGCACGTTACCTGCACCTGCTGGCAGAGATCGAAAAACGCGTGTTTGCCGACCGCGCCGATTACCTCGGCGACCCGGACTT
>NZ_JACARO010000189.1 GCF_013386585.1 Pseudomonas sp. P7548
GCTGCATGTGCACACCTCGATGCTGGAGCACGTGCTGGGTGGCGGTTCGGTGGGGTCGCTGTCGCTGATGGTGGGCAACCAGTTGCCCAACCCGGTGATCGCGGTGGACTTCACCGCCAACCAGGTGGTGGCGGGGCGCTCACCGGACACCGCGCTGTTCGACGACAGCAGCTGGCAGGCGGCTGCGGCCGGCGTGCTCAGTGTGCAGATTACCAAGACTGCCCAGGACAGCCTGCGCAGTGCCCTGCGGAACACCGTCAACCTGTTTCTCGACGACGGCCAGCGCCAGTTCACCCTACGGGCGCAGATCGAACCGCTGATGGTCGACCATGAACTGGTGGGGGCGCTGGTGCTGTTCCCGGTGGCGGCGCCGGTCAATGAACTGGATTTGCTGATGCTCGAAAGCGCCAAGTTCGCCCTCAGCGTGCAGATGATGCGCAGCTTTATCCGCTTCCGTTTCGAGACCCGCACCCAGACCGAACTGCTGTTCGAAGTGCTCGAAGGCCGTTGGCGCGATGCCGATGACATCCAGCAACGCGCCCAGCGCCTGGGCATCCAGTTCAACCAGGCGCAACAGATGATCATCATCGACTACGGCGCCAAGGCCCGTGAAGCCAAGAACCTGCACCACAACGTCGCGCGCATCTTGGCCCGTGCGTCGATCCCGGCCACGGTCATCAGTGTCGATAACGGCTTGGTGTGCCTGGTGCCCGCCGAAGGCGAGAAGGGCCGCGAGCGCCGGGCCAAGGTCAAGCGCCAGATCGCCGAAGACCTGGCCCACTACCTGGGCGGCGAGCCGCTCTTGCTGGCCAGCGGCGTCTGCCACGCCCTGACCGATTACCCCGGCGCCTGGGAACGTTGCCGCCGTCTGATCGACATCGCCCGCTCGTTTGGCCGCAGCGGGCCGATCTCCGACCAGGACTTCGGGCCCATCCCGATCTTCGTGGCTGCGGTGGGCGGCGAAGACATCCGTACCTTCGTCAATGAGAGCGTCGGCGCCATGCTGGAACACGACCGCAAGCACCAGACGCCCTACCTGGAAACCCTCACCGCCTACCTGCGCGAAAGCTGCCGCAGTCAGGCTTGCGCCGACGCGATGGGCGTGCACGTGACCACGCTGCGCTATCGCCTGGCGCGGATTCAGGAGTTGTTCGGTATTGATGTGGAGACCCCGGAGCGCCGGTTTGCCACGGAGCTGGCGATCCACTTGCAGCGGGTGATCGACAGTTAAGGCCGTACCACCAACCCCACGCCACGGCCCCGTGGGTCCGAAGCGGTCTGCACGGTGCGGCCGTTGACCTGGATCGCCTGGATATCGCCCATCAACCAGCCCTGGTCCTTGAGCACGTAGCCCATGCGTTGCAGTTGCTGGGCCACCTCGCCGGTCAGCGGCGCATACGCGTCATAGAAGAGCGTGTCCTTGGGCAGCAATTGGTGATGCACGCGCTGCGCGGCCACGGCTTTGTCCAGCGGCAGGTGGAAGTCGTAGACGTTGTTCAGCACCTGGAAGATCGACGTGAAGATGCGCGAACCGCCTGGCGTGCCCAGCACCAGGCTGACCTTGCCGTCACGGGTGACGATGCTCGGGCTCATGGAGGAGAGCATGCGCTTGCCCGGGGCGATGGCGTTGGCATCGTTGCCGACCACGCCAAAGGCATTGGCGACGCCCGGTTTGGCGCTGAAGTCGTCCATTTCGTCGTTGAGCAGGAAGCCCGCACCCTTGACCACCACGCCACTGCCGAAGTCCCAGTTCAGGGTGTAGGTGTTGCTGACGGCGTTGCCCTCGGCATCGATGATCGAGAAGTGCGTGGTCTGGTGGGACTCAAGGCCGGGGCGCACCTGCTCGGTGGGCGAGCGGGCATCCGGATTGATCTGGGCCGCGCGCTGCGCGATGTAGGCAGGGTCAGTCAGGCGCTGCGCAGGCACCTCGGAAAAGTCCGAGTCGCCGAGGTA
>NZ_JACARO010000190.1 GCF_013386585.1 Pseudomonas sp. P7548
CTGCTGTACGTGCTGACCAAGCTGCAACTGGACCGCCGCCTCATTGCCTGTGTGATGACCTTCGGCCTGATCACCCCGTACATGTTCCTGCCGGTGGGCTTCGGCAATATCTTCCTCAACCAGATCCTGCTGGCCAACGTGGCCAAGAGCGGGGTGGACATCAGCCAGGTCAACGTCACCCACGCCATGGGGTTGCCAGCGCTGGGCATGGTGGTCGGCCTGCTGGTGGCGGTGTTCGTCAGCTACCGCAAGAAACGCGTATATGACCTGGAGAAAATCGAACGGGTCGAGCAAGTAGCCGTGCAGTACAACCCGCTGACCCTGCTGGTGGCCGGCCTTGCGATTGCCTCGGCGTTCATCATTCAGCTGTGGCTGGACTCGATGATCATCGGCGCCTTGGCCGGTTTCCTGATCTTCTCGGTGTCGGGCATCGTGCGCTGGCGCGAGACCGACGACCTGTTCACCGAAGGCATGAAGATGATGGCCATGATCGGCTTCATCATGATCGCCTCCTCAGGCTTCGCCGAAGTGCTCAAGGCCACAGGCGACGTGCGCTCGCTGGTGGAAGCCTCGGCGGCCTTCATCGGCCATAGCCGTGGCGTCGGCGCCTTGTTGATGTTGTTGGTGGGGTTGCTGGTGACCATGGGCATTGGTTCGTCGTTCTCCACGGTGCCGATCCTGGCGGCGATTTTCGTGCCGCTTTGCGTACAGCTGGGTTTCAGCCCGTTGGCCATCGTGTGCATCGTCGGCACGGCCGGCGCGTTGGGCGATGCGGGGTCGCCGGCGTCGGACTCCACCCTGGGCCCGACCTCCGGTTTGAACATTGACGGCCAGCATCACCATATCTGGGATACGGTGGTGCCGACGTTTTTGCATTACAACATTCCGCTGTTGGCTTTCGGCTGGCTTGCCGCCATGACGCTCTGATTGGGGGCTGAGTACCTATCCATTGTTTGGGTAACGGCTACTTAGGGTT
>NZ_JACARO010000191.1 GCF_013386585.1 Pseudomonas sp. P7548
GCCCCACACCCACCGTCGGCCACAACCCGGCGCGGCTCGATGCCACCTGCGCCTGGGCCAGCCGGTACGCCGCCTCCGCCGCGATGATCGACTGGTTGGCCTTGGCCGAGCGTGCCACCAGGTCGTTCAGCACCGGGTCCTGATAGGCCAGCCACCACTGACTGTCCAAAGCGCCCTGGGGGTTGGACACAGCACGCTGCCACTGCGCGCCTTCCTTGAACGTCTGCGGCAATTGCATCGCGGGTTTCTGGTAGTCGGGCCCGACCATGCAACCGCCAAGCACCAGGCTGAGGAACAGCACGCTGTATTTGAATTTCATGACCTTGCTTCCTTGTGCAGCCCCAGGCGTTGGGACGCCCGGTCGAGCCAGAGGTAAATCACCGGGGTGGTGTAGAGCGTCAGCACCTGGCTGAGCAACAGGCCACCAATAATCGAAATCCCCAAGGGCCGGCGCAGCTCGGAGCCGTAGCCATGCCCCAGCACCAGCGGCAATGCCCCGAGGATGGCCGCCAAGGTGGTCATCATGATCGGCCGGAAACGGATCAGGCAGGCGCGGCGAATCGCTTCCTTGGCCGTGAGCCCGAACTCGCGCCGCTCGGTGATCGCAAAGTCGATCATCATGATCGCGTTCTTCTTCACGATACCGATCAACAAAATCACCCCCACCAGCGCGATGATCGACAGCTCAGTGCCGGT
>NZ_JACARO010000021.1 GCF_013386585.1 Pseudomonas sp. P7548
GCCCGCTCACTACAAGGTGATTGATAATAAAAATATGTGATTTTATAAAAACATAAAATCACATTAATTAATAATTAGCTTATTCCAAAAAAGACTTTCACTCGGGTTTCTTATAGTAATACTTTCATGTCACACCGTTTCCCAGCTGCACCCGCACCAAGGGCCAGTGCCAATCCTGATGGATTACTCCTGACATGCCCGATCTCGCACGCCCTCTCCCCACCCGTAAATTCCACCTGTCACTGCTGACCAGCTCCCTGTTGCTCGCGGCCCCGCTGCCGTTTGCCGAGGCGGCCACCGAAGACGCCAAGCTCGACACCGTCACCGTGATCTCCACCGGCCTGCGTGGCCAGGAACGCACCGTGGCTGACAGCCCGGCACCGATTGATGTGATCAACAGCGAGCAACTGCTCAAGACCGGCCGCGCTGAACTCTCCGAAGCCATCGCCAAGCTGCTGCCGTCCTTCAACTTCGGCACCAACATTGCCGGCTACAACTCGGTGACCCGCCCGCTGAGCAACCGCAGCCTGGGCCCGGCCTACACCTTGGTGCTGGTCAACGGCAAACGCCGCCATAACGGCGCGACCGGCCAGCGCGGTTCCATCGATAACAGCGGCGCGAATGCCGTGGACATCGACTTGATCCCGGTCAGCGCGGTGGACCATATCGAAGTGCTCAAGGACAGCGCCGCCGCCCAGTACGGCTCGGATGCCGTGGCCGGGGTGATCAACATCATCCTCAAGTCCGAGGCCAGCGGCGGGCACCTGGAAAGCAGCTACGGCCAGTTGTATTCCGGCCAGGGCGAAACCATCAAGGTGGCCGGCGACCAGGGCTTCAAACTGGGTGACCGGGGCTTTTTCCATTTCTCGGCCGACGCCCGCAAACGCGGTGCCGCCTCGTGGAACGACAAGGCCGACAACACCGTGCGCGCCTTCAGCGACCCGGCCAAGGAAGCGGCCTGGGACCGCGTGGCGATCAAGAACGGCGATCCCGACCTCAAGGCGTTCAACCTGGCCTACAACGCCGAACTGCCGCTGGAGGACGTGACGCTGTACTCGTTTTCCACCTACGGCGAACGCGACGCCGAGGCCGCCAACTACTTCCGCCTGCCCACCGGCACGGCGGCAGTGCCCGAGGTGTTCCCCAATGGCTACTTCCCGCTGAACAACATCAAGGACCGGGACTACCAGTTCCTGTTCGGCGGCAAAGGCGAACTCGCCGACTGGAACTGGGACTTGAGCACCACCTACGGGCGCAACACCGTGCACCATTCCAGTGACCTGAATATCAACCCGTCACTGGGCACGGCATCGCCGACCCAGTTCGACAACCTGGCCACCTTCCGTTTTGACCAGTGGGTGAACAACCTCGATTTCACCCGCCGCTACGACAGCCTGTTCAACCTCACGCCACCGGTGCAGGTGTCGGCCGGCCTGGAACATCGCTGGGAGCGTTTCAGCACCTTTGCCGGCGAGCCCGACGCGTATATCACCGGCACTTACCCCGCCGCCTCGGGCGCGCAGGCGGCGGTGACGATTCGCCCGGAAGATGAGGTCAACCTGGTCCGCAACAACTATGCGGGCTACCTTGACCTGGGTTTCGACCTGACCGAGCGCTGGTTCCTCGATGTGGCCGGGCGCATCGAGCATTACGACGATGACTCAGGCAACACCTTCGGCCTGAAAGTGAACTCACGCTATGAACTGACCGACACCGTGGCCGTGCGCGGCACCGTCGGCACCGGGTTTCGCGCGCCATCGCTGACGCAGATCGGCTACACCGTCGCCGACAACCGGGTGGCCATCGACGCCAACGGCAACGTGGTGCCCGCTGTCACCCGCCTGACGCCGTCGGGCAGCAACCTGGCCAAGGCCCTCGGCGGTGATGACCTCAAGCCGGAGAAGTCACGCAACCTGGGGCTGGGCCTGACCTGGGAGCCCGCACCCCGTACCAGCATCACCGCCGACGCCTACCTCATCGATATCGATGACCGCATCGCCCTGACCAGCAACATCTACGACCGTGGTAACGGCGTGATCAACAACATCCTCACCGCCCAAGGCGTGCCGAGCGGCACCTGGGTCAACTACTACACCAACGCCTTCGACACCCGCACCAAAGGCCTGGATGTGGTCGCCGACCACACCACGCCGCTGGATGCCTGGGGGTCAGTGCGCTGGAGCCTGGGCTTCAACTGGAACAAGACCACCATCGAAGGCACCCGCGACACTCCCGGCGCGCTCGCCAACTCCGGCGTCACTTTGGTGGGCCGCGATCGCGAGGGCGACCTGACTGATGCCACCCCCAAGACCAAGTGGATTCTGGGTGCTAATTGGAAGGTCGATGACCTGGCGGTCAACCTGCAAACCAGCCGCTACGGCGCGGTGAAGACCCTGGCGGTCAACCCCACGGGCGACCGCAGCTTCGGCGCCAAATGGATCACCGACCTGGACGTCAGCTACACCTTCGTCGACCACCTCACCGTGAGCGTCGGCGGCACCAATATCTTCGACGTGCGCCCCGACCGGCACGCCGTGTACAGCAACTTGGGCCTAGCGCCGTATGGCAACCCGCCGTTCTATCCGGGCGGCGGCTATTGGTACACCAAGCTGGCCTACGACTTCTAAGCGCAATCGCCACGTGAGGGCATCCCTTTGACGAGATCCACTGTACCGAGCCGCCTGCTGGCGTCCTGCGCCCTGGCACTGAGCCTGGTGGGCTGCTCACCTTCGGGTGACCAGGCCCAGGCCAGCAAAACCCTGAGCATCGCGTTTTTTGGCGACAACACCACGTTGGTCAGCGTCGATCCATTCCAGGTCTACTGGCTGGAACACCGGGTGCTGCTGCGCAATGTCGCCGAGTCACTGACCGACCAAGACCCGCAGAGCGGCAAGATCATCCCCTGGCTGGCCAAAAGCTGGGAGGTGAGCGACGACGCCCTGACCTACACCTTCCACCTGCGCACGGACGTGACCTTCAGCAATGGCGAACGCTTCGATGCCAAGGCGGTGAAAACCGCCTTCGACAGCGACAAGGCCCTGGCCACCGAGCTGCCGGCGACGTTCGGCGCGACCTACCTGGCGGGCTACGACCACGCCGAAGTGGTTGATGACTTCACTGTCAAACTGGTGCTGGCCAAGCCCAACGCGGGGTTCCTGCAAGCCACCTCCACCACCAACCTGTCGATCCTGGCGCCCGCCTCCTATGCCCTCAGCGCCAAGGAGCGCTCCCTGGGCAAGATCATCGGTACAGGGCCCTTCGTGCTCGCCAGCTACACCCCCGAAGTCGGCGCGCACCTGACCAAACGCAAGGGCTACGCCTGGGCGTCGGCCAACATGAAGAACCAGGGTGAAGCCCATCTGGATGCGGTGGACGTGAGCTACATCCCCGAAGAGAGCGTGCGCAACGGCCTGTTCCTGCAAGGCAAGGCTGACATCCTGTGGCCGCGCAACCCGTTTTCCGAAGTCGACCTCAAGCTGTTCCAGTCCAAGGGCGCGACCATCCAGAGCCGTTCGCTGCCGGGCCCGGCGCTCAACCTGTACCCCAACACCCGGGGCGAACGCCTGCTCGCCGACAAGCAAGTGCGCCTGGCCGTGCAAAAAGCCATCGACCGCAAGAGCTACGCCAGCACCGTGTACAACGCCGAATTCCCGGTGGTGGACGGCATCTTTGACGTGACCACGCCCTACTTCAAAAGCCAGGGCGCCAAACTGGCCTACGACCCCCAAGGTGCCGAACAGCTGCTGGACGCGGCCGGCTGGGCCAAGGGTGCCGACGGCTACCGCCAGAAGAACGGCAAGCGCCTGAGCCTGAGCTACAACATCAGCCCCGCCGAAACCGCCGGCGATGTGCTGATCCAGGACCAACTGCGCAAGGTCGGGATCGACCTGAAGCTCAGCGTCGTCACGCGGGCCGAGTGGATCGCCAACAACTCGTCAGGCAACTATGACCTGTCGATCAACTACATGACCCGCGCCGACCCGATCATCCTGCAAACCATCCTCGACCCGCGCACCGCCAACAGCGCAACCCTGGCCACCAACATTTACGAGCCCCAGGTGCTCGACAAGGCCAAGGGCTTGTTCGACGCCGGCATTACGGCCACCCAAAGCTCGCAACGCGCTGCGGCCTACGGTGACTTGCAGGATTTGCTGATCGACGAAGGCGCCGCGTTCCCGGTGTACGAACGCGTGTGGCAGGCCGCGACGTCGCCACGGGTGAAAAACTTCCAGTGGACCGCCGAGGGCTTTGCGCTGCTGGGTGATATCGAGGTCGGCCAGCCATGACCCGCTACCTGATCGGCCGCGTGGGCCAGGCCATGCTGGTGTTGTGGGGGGCTTATAGCATCACCTACTTCATCCTCTATCTGCTGCCGGGTGACACGCTGTCCATCATGCTCAGCGCGTCGGGCATGGAAGCCGACGCGCTGTCGGTGGAAGACCTGGCCAAGGCCCGCGCCTATTACGGCCTGGACAAAGGCGTGTTCGAGCAGTACTTCAACCTGCTGCTGGGCGCCTTGCACGGGGATTTCGGTCAGTCGCTGTCGCTGAATCGCCCGGTGGCCGAACTGCTCGCCGAACGCCTGCCACAGACGCTGTCTCTGGCCGGTTTGGCGATTGTGTTGTCGCTGGTCGGCGGCATCGGGCTGGCTTACCTGGCGGCGTATGTGCGCTGGCGGCCGTTGAAAGTGGCGTTGGCGCGGCTGCCGTCGTTGGGGTTTTCGGTGCCGGTGTTCTGGATGGGCTTGCTGCTGATCCAGGTCTTCGCCTTTGGCCTGGGCTGGTTCCCGGCCACCGGCAGCCGGGGGTTCGAGAGCCTGGTGCTGCCGGCGATCACCCTGGCGATTCCGAGTGCGGCGGTGTACGCGCAGGTGTTGCAGCGCAGCTTTCAGGGGGTGTGGCAGGAGTCCTACATCACCACCGCCTACGCCAAGGGTTTGAGCCGGGCTCAGGTGCAGGCACGCCACGGGTTCAAGAATGCCGCGCTGCCGATCCTCACGCTGATCGGCCTGCAGGTGGGCAACACCGTGTCCGGCGCGGTGCTGGTGGAAACCATCTTCGCCCGGTCTGGCATTGGCCGCCTGGCCCAGGAAGCGGTATTGCGCCAGGACATTCCGGTGGTACTGGCAATCGTCGCGGTGTCCGCCGCAGCCTTTGTGCTGGTGAACCTGCTGGTGGACTTGCTCTACCCCTGGCTCGACCCGCGCATCTCCCATACACCCAAGGTGTCCTAGACCATGACTATCCTCCAGCACAACCTGGGTCACACCGGTATTCCCGCGCCCCTCTGGAGACGCCGCAGCCGCCTGCAACGCGTCACCGCCGTGGTGCTGCCACTGCTGCGCCGGCCGGGGTTTACCGTGGCGTTGCTGATCGTGATATTCGCGTTGGTCGCCGCCGTGGTGCCGCAATGGCTGACGCACTTCGACCCTTACGCCACGGCCCCAATCGACAAGCTACGCGCGCCGAACCTGACTCATCTGTTCGGCACCGATGAGCTAGGCCGCGACCTGTTCACCCGGGTGGTCTACGGCGCCAGCCTGTCGGTGCAGGCCGCGTTCCTGGCGGTGGGTATCGCCCTGGTGGGCGGGCTCGGGCTGGGCATCTTCTCGGGTTTTGCCGGGGGCCGCATTGACGCGGTGATCATGCGCTTTATCGACGTGCTGCTGGCCCTGCCCGGCCTGCTGCTGGCCTTGGCCATTGTCACGGCCATCGGTTTTGGCACCGTGCCGGTGGCCATTGCGGTGGGGGTGGGCATCATTCCGGGGTTTGCGCGCACCACCCGCGCCGAAGTGCTGCGGGTCAAGACCCTGCCCTACGTGGAAGCGGCCCGCCTGGGCGGCGCCAGTTGGGCGCGGACCTTGCTGCGGCACATCCTGCCCAACGCCTGGGGACCGGTGGCGGTGCTCGCGACGCTGGACTTCGGCGCCGCGATCCTCGCCACGGCCGGCTTGAGTTTTCTTGGCTTCGGCGCGGCGCCTCCGGCAGCAGAATGGGGCACCTTGATCGCCAACGGCCGGCACTTCCTGATCACCGCCCCCTGGGTGTCCCTGCTGCCCGGCCTGTTCCTGGTGGCGGTGGTCTTCAGCCTTAACCACATTGCCCGCACGTTTGAGGAGCATCGCCGATGAGCCCCCTTCCCCTGTTGATCGATGTGCGCCAGCTCGACGTGAGCTACCACTCGGGCGGCCAGGCCAACCCGGCCGTGCGCAACCTGTCGTTTGCACTGGCCCAGGGCGAGACGGTGGCGATTGTCGGCGAGTCGGGTTCGGGCAAGTCGACCCTGGCCAATGCCATCCTCGGCCTGTTGCCGGACAACGCCCGCATCACCGACGGAGCGCTGTGGGTGGACGGCCACGATTTGACCCGCGCCAGCGACCGCCAGAAACGCCAACTGCGCGGGCGCACCATTGGCCTGGTGCCCCAGGACCCGATGGTCAGCCTGAACCCGACCTTGCGCATCGGCCAGCAGATTGCCGAGGCCGTGATCCTGGCCAAGGGGCGGCGCTACCCCGGCGTGGATGCCGACGTCGTCGAGCTGCTGCAACAGGTGGGCATCGACAAGCCGGTACTGCGCGCCCGCCAGTACCCTCACGAGCTGTCCGGGGGCATGCGCCAGCGTGTGCTGATCGCCATCGCCCTGGCCGGCAACCCGCGCCTGATCATCGCCGACGAACCCACCAGCGCGCTGGACGTCACCGTGCAACGCAAGATCCTCGACCACCTGCAACGCCTGGTGCGTGAACGCGGGATTTCCTTGTTGATCATCACCCATGACCTGGGCGTGGCCACCGACCGCGCCGACCGGATACTGGTGATGAAACAAGGCGAGTTGGTGGAGCAAGGGCCGCCGCGCCAGATCCTGCAGGCGCCCCGCCACGACTACACCCGCGCCTTGATCGCCGCCGCACCGGCCTTCGCCAGGCGCCGCGAGCCGTTGCCCAGCGTGCCTCATATCCAGGCGCCGATCCTGAGCCTGCGCAACGTGGCCAAGACGTTCAGCCTGCCGAAGGTCAAAGATGAGGCCGCGACGTTCCTGGCGCTGGAAAACCTCAGCCTGGACGTTTACCCCGGCCAGACCCTGGCCATCGTCGGCGAATCCGGCTCGGGCAAAAGCACCGCGCTGCGCATCGCCCTGGGTCTGGAGAAACCGACCCGGGGCCGGGTCCTGTTCGAGCAGCAGGATGTGACTGACCTGAGCTGGCGTGACTTCCGCCCGCTGCGCCAGCGCATCCAGCTGGTGCAACAGAACCCATTCGCCGCCCTCGATCCGCGCTTCACGGTGTTCGACAGCATTGTGGAACCGCTGGTGTCGTTTGGACGGCTAAAGGGCGCAGCCCTGGAACAGGCCGCGCGCGAACTGATCGACCGGGTGCACTTACCTGTCAACTTTCTCGACCGCCTGCCCCGCGAGTTGTCCGGAGGCCAATGCCAACGGGTCGCCATCGCCCGCGCACTGGCGCTCAAGCCCGACCTGCTGCTGCTCGATGAACCAGTGAGCGCGCTGGACGTGTCGGTGCAGGCGCGCATTCTTGAGTTGCTGGAAGAACTTCAACGGGAGATGGGCATGGCCTACGTGCTGGTGTCCCACGACCTGTCGGTGGTCGCCAACTTCGCGCATCGGGTGTTGGTGTTGCGCCAGGGCCAGGTGGTTGAACAGGGGTCGGTGGAGCAGATTTTCAGCCACCCTACCCATGCGTACACCCGTGAACTGATTGACGCGATTCCCGGACGCCCCCGCCCCCCAGCCGAACAACCATTGCGCCCGTACGCCCTCGCTTTGTAGTGAGCGGGCTT
>NZ_JACARO010000192.1 GCF_013386585.1 Pseudomonas sp. P7548
AGCCCGCTCACTACAGGACGGAGTCAGTGGGCGAGGAATTTGCTCAAAAACTGCTTGGTGCGTTCTTCCTTGGGGTTGGCGAACAGCGCCTTGGCTTCGCCTTGCTCCACGATCACGCCCTTGTCGAAGAAGATCACCCGGTTGGCGACATCGCGGGCAAAACTCATTTCGTGGGTGACGATGACCATGGTGCGGTTTTCTTCGGCGAGGCTGCGGATGGTCGCCAGCACTTCACCCACCAGTTCCGGGTCCAGTGCCGAGGTGGGTTNNCGCCAGGCCAACCCTGGCCAGCAGCTTGCGACCGAGGGCGACCGCTGCGTCGCGGGGCATCTTCTTGACCACGATCGGGCCTTCGATGACGTTTTCCAGCGC
>NZ_JACARO010000193.1 GCF_013386585.1 Pseudomonas sp. P7548
CTGGAACACAAAGCCCACGTGCTGGCGCAAACGTCGCACCAGGCCTTGTTGCTGGTTGAGCGGCTTGCCTGTGTCGACCTCGATATCTCCCACCTTGATGCGACCACTGGTGGGTTCTTCGAGGAAATTCAGGCAGCGCAACAAGGTGGTCTTGCCGGAACCGCTGGGGCCGATGATGGCGACGACTTCGCCTTCCTTGACCTCGAGGTCGATGCCGTTGAGCACCACCTGGCCCTTGAATTGTTTGGTCAGTTTTTCAACCACGATCATGCTTCAAGACTCCAGGTCATGCCGGTTGACCCGGTCTTCCAGGCGGTTTTGGAAGTGCGCCAGGATGCTCGCCAGAATCCAGTAGATCAGGGCGGCGGACAGGTACATGGTGAAGATTTCGAAGGTTCGCGCAGACACCAATTGGGCCTGGCGGAACAGCTCGGGCACCTGGATGGTAGCGGCCAGCGCCGTGTCCTTGACCAGCGAAATAAAGCTGTTACCCAACGGCGGCAACGCCGTGCGCATGGCTTGCGGCAGGATGGCCCGGCGCAGGGTCTGCGCGCGGGTCATGCCGATACTCGCAGCAGCTTCCCACTGGCCACGCTCGATGGAAGCAATGGCGGCCCGCAGGATTTCACAGGCGTAGGCGGCCATGTTCAGCGAGAAGCCGATCAGGGCCGCCGGGATCGGATCCAGCTCGATGCCCACTTGCGGTAAGCCGTAGTAGATCAGGAACA
>NZ_JACARO010000194.1 GCF_013386585.1 Pseudomonas sp. P7548
TCACCGAGCCCGATGAAGCCCCACGCGGTCAGTTGCGCTTGAGTGTGAGCAGCTCGTTCGGCCAGGCGCAGTTGGCCGATGCGGTGGCCGAGTACGTCAAGCTCTACCCGCTGGTGAGCATCGACATGCAGATGCTCGACCGCACGGTGAACCTGGTGGACGAACGCATCGACCTGGCCATCCGCACCAGTTTCGAACTGGACCCCAACCTGATCGCGCGCAAGCTCACCCTGTGCCGTTCGGTGATCTGCGCGTCGCCCGCTTACCTGCTGGAGCACCCGCAACCCCGGCAGGTGCGTGACCTGGCGGAGCACAATTGCCTGACCCACTCCTACTTCGGCAAAAGCCTCTGGCATTTCACCGAGAACGGCGAGCCGGTGTCCGTGGCGGTGCAGGGCACTATCAGCGCCAACGAGGCCACGACGCTGTTGCGAGTGACCTTGGCGGGGGCGGGGGTGTCACGGTTGCCGAGCTATCAGGCCGGGGATTACATCCGCAGCGGCGAATTGGTTCGCTTGTTGCCCGACGCCGAGCCGCAGCAGATGAACATCTACGCGGTGTACGCCTCGCGCAAACACATGCCCCAGGCGCTGCGCAGCCTGCTGGATTTCCTGGTGGTGAGGTTTCCGGAGGAGCCGGCGTGGGACGTTGGCCTCTAAGGCGACATAAACCGGTTGAATAGCGTCCAATAATGGCAACTCGCCCCGGCTGACCTATGCTTTAAACAGCACTGTTCATACCTGTGCTGAGGTCTGTGCCATGACGCTAAAAATCAGAAAGTACCTGATGATTTTCATCCTGTGCGCCCTGGCGACTGCGCTGTATGGCACCGCCGCCTACCGGGTAGAGCAAACGCGCATGCAACCGCCGAGTTTTGCGATCAGTTGCCATCAGGACCAATGCGTTCCCCATACCGGCAGCTTCAGCGCGCTGCGCTGACCCGGCTCCTACAGGGCGGGGCTGGTTTCGGCCTTGAGCTGTTCGCGAAAGGCCTTGGGCGAGAACCCGACCCGTCGGCGGAACAGCCGTGAGAAGTTGGTGGGGTCGGAAAACCCCAGCACTTCCGACATCTCGTTGATGGTCATGCTGGTGTAAGTCAGCAGGCGCTTGGCTTCCAGCAACTGGCGGTCATGCATGATCTGCAGCGCAGGCTGCCCTCCCAATTCCCGACACGTACCGTTGAGGTGCGAGACCGAGATGCCCAGTTTATGGGCCAGGTCTTCGATCTTCGGGTGTTCGCGATAATGCTGTTCGACCAACTGGGTAAAGCGCCGGAAGTATTCACGGCCGCGTGGTGTGCGGGGATGGCGGCGCTGGATGGCCTGGCGGCTGATCCACACCAGCAGCACGCTGACCAGGGCGTGCATCATCATGTCCCGCGCCGGTTGCTCATCGGCGTATTCGTCCTGCAGGCGGGCGAACTGGGCGTTGAGGTAGTCACTGTCCTTGCCGGCAGGGTAACTGCCCAGGGCCTGTAAACCGTCGACGGTGGCCCCCAGTTGCGCCTGCAAGTGGCTCACCAGCGGTGCAGCCAGCGTTACCACGTAGCCTTCGACATTCTCCGAAAAACGAAACCCATGCACACACAACGGTGGCAGCACCTGCAGCGTGGCTTCGTTGAGCGTGGTGCGCTGGCCTTCGATTTCCAACTGCGCGTGACCCTTGTGGACGTACAGCAACTGGCACAGATCCGCGTGCCGGTGGGGCTGGATTTCCCACTGGTATTCCCGACTCCGCCGGGAAATGGTTTCACAGTGCAACAAATCCGGTGTTGGCCATTGCTGGCTTTCCCCGTACAGCTTGAAGACCGGAATCGCGGAACTGGCAGTTTTGGTCATGGTTTCAATCCGATACTCAGGATAGTGGTGCGGTAATCGCCCCGATTGGCAAAAAGCGCAGGCTTTGTCTCAGTTTTCACCTTCTTATGCCGGCCACTCAAGTGAAAAATGCCAGCAACCAGATCAATGACAACTCTTTCACCCAATCCGTTCGGTGAAGCTTGCGGGCCATAAAAATAATGAAAACGCTGAAAACCCAAGTCGCCATTATTGGCGCCGGTCCTTCGGGATTGCTGCTCGGCCAACTGCTGCACAACGCCGGTATCCAGACCCTTATTCTTGAGCGTCAGCGCGCCGATTATGTGAAAGGTCGCATCCGTGCCGGGGTGCTGGAACAAGGCATGGTCGACCTGTTGCGCGAGGCAGGCGTGAGCCAGCGCATGGACGCCGAGGGCCTTGTGCATGACGGTTTTGAACTGGCGCTCAATGGCAGGCTCACCCACATCGACCTCAAGGCGCTGACGTGCGGGCAGTCGGTGATGGTCTACGGCCAGACCGAAGTCACCCGCGACCTGATGGCCGCCCGTGAAGCCGCTGGCGCCAGCACCCTGTATGAAGCGCACAACGTGCAGCCCCACGACCTCAACAGTGATCGACCCTGGCTCACCTTCGAGCACGAAGGCGAGACGTATCGCCTGGAGTGCGACTACATCGCCGGTTGCGACGGTTTCCACGGGGTGGCGCGTCAGTCGATTCCTGCCGAGTCGCTGGAGGTGTTCGAGCGGGTCTATCCCTTTGGCTGGCTAGGCATCCTGGCCGATACACCGCCCGTGCACCCGGAACTGGTATACGCCAAACACTCGCGTGGCTTTGCCTTATGCAGCATGCGCTCGCCGACGCGCAGCCGGTATTACCTGCAAGTGCCGGTGGAAGAGCCCTTGGATGAGTGGTCGGATGAGCGCTTCTGGGAGGAACTGAAAACCCGCCTGCCGGGCGAGCTGGCGCAGCGGTTGGTCACAGGACCATCGATCGAGAAAAGTATCGCGCCGCTGCGCAGCTTCGTGGTGGAGCCGATGCAGTACGGGCGCCTGTTCCTGCTTGGCGATGCGGCGCACATCGTACCGCCCACCGGCGCCAAGGGGCTGAACCTGGCGGCCAGTGATGTGAGCACGCTGTATCGGATCCTGTTCAAGGTGTACCGCGAGGGACGGGTGGACTTGCTGGAAAAGTACTCCGCCATCTGCCTGCGCCGCGTGTGGAAGGCCGAGCGGTTCTCCTGGTGGATGACCTCGATGCTGCATCAATTCCCACAAGCGGACGGCTTCAGCCAGCGCATTGCCGAGAGCGAGCTTGAGTACTTCATCCACTCGGAGGCCGGTCGTAAAACCATTGCAGAAAATTACGTCGGACTTCCTTACGAGGCTATCGAATAGCCTGCTATCGAGTAAGATGTCGAGCATTCCCGCGGGCCCTTCCTTACCCGTGGGCCCTGCTCGAAAGGTTCTGCCGTGACTAACCTGAATCAGCCCGCCCAACCCGTTCCCGCCGTACGCAGTGTGCTGGCTGCCTTGATGATGGCGATCTTCCTCGGTGCCCTGGACCAGACCATCGTCGCCGTGTCCATGCCGGCCATCTCGGCGCAATTTCACGATGTAAACCTGCTGGCCTGGGTGATCTCCGGCTACATGGTGGCGATGACGGTGGCGGTGCCGATCTACGGCAAGCTCGGCGACCTGTATGGGCGGCGACCGATGATGCTGATCGGCATGGGCCTGTTCACGTTGGCGTCGCTGTTCTGCGGCATGGCGCAAAGCATGGAGCAACTGGTGCTGGCGCGGATCCTTCAGGGCATCGGCGCCGGCGGGATGATCTCGGTGAGCCAGGCGATCATCGGTGACATCATCCCGCCCCGTGAACGCGGGCGCTACCAGGGCTACTTCAGCAGCATGTACGCCGTGGCCAGCGTGGCCGGGCCGGTATTGGGCGGCTACATGACCGAGTACCTGTCATGGCGCTGGGTGTTCCTGATCAACCTGCCACTGGGCGCCGGCGCCTGGTACGTGGCCCATCGCACGCTGGTGGGTTTGCCGGTGCCGCAGCGCAAGCCGATCATCGACTA
>NZ_JACARO010000195.1 GCF_013386585.1 Pseudomonas sp. P7548
GGTGGGCACATAAATGCTTTTGAGCGCCGTCGGGTCGTTCCAATACTCGGGGGCGATTTCCATCACCACATGGTACTGGTTGGCGGCGCGGTAAAGGGTCGAGACCTGGCGCTGGCCAAACGCGTCGTACAGCGTCTGGTCCACCGCCGACATGCCCACCCCAAGCCGCGCCGCCGTGTCGCGGTTGATCTGCACATTGGCCAACAGGCTGTTGTCTTGCTGGTCGGTATTCAGGTCGGTCAATTGCGGCAGCGTGTGCAACACCGCCACCACCTTGGGCACCCATTCATCCAGGGACTGCTGGTCATCGGCGGTCAGGGTGTATTGGTACTGCGCGCCACTTTGCCGGCCGCCCACGGTGATGTCTTGGGCCGCCTGCAAAAACAGCTTGGTGCCCGGCATATCACCCAGGGTGTGGCGGATCTGGCCAATCACTTCGGTGGCGCTGTCCTTGCGTTGGTCGATGGGCTTGAGCAGCACAAACAACTGCGCGCTGTGGACCGCCCCGCCGCCCCCACCGC
>NZ_JACARO010000196.1 GCF_013386585.1 Pseudomonas sp. P7548
CCCCACGCCCCTGGACGAAAAAGGCCCCACCGAAGTGGCCCACGCAGCGGCGGCGTTCAACGAAATGCAAAAGCGCATTGCCGAATACCTCAAGGAGCGCATGCAGATCCTTGCGGCGATTTCCCATGACCTGCAAACCCCGATCACCCGCATGAAGCTGCGCGCCGAGTTCATGGAAGACTCGGTCGACCGCGACAAACTGTGGAGCGACCTGGGGGAAATGGAGCACCTGGTGCGCGAAGGCGTGGCCTATGCACGCAGCGTGCACGGTGCCACCGAAGCCAGTCACCGCATCAACCTTGACGCCTTCCTCGACAGCCTGGTGTTCGACTACCAGGACATGAACAAGCAGGTCAGTCTCACCGGCAAGAGCGCCGTGGTGCTCGACACTCGCCCCCACGCCCTGCGCCGAGTGCTGGTGAACCTGGTGGACAACGCCTTGAAGTTCGCCGGTTCTGCACAACTGGAAGTGGGTTCGACGGCAAGTGGCGAGTTGTCGATCAAGGTGCTCGACAACGGCCCCGGCATTGCCGAGGACGAGCTGCAGCAAGTGATGCAGCCGTTCTACCGGGTAGAGAGCTCACGCAACCGCGGCACCGGCGGTACCGGGCTGGGGCTGGCGATTGCCCAGCAACTGGCCGTGGCGATTGGCGGCTCGCTGACCTTGAGCAACCGCCCGAGCGGCGGGCTGTGTGCGCAGATCAAGATCAATCTGTAGGCGCCTGCCTGCGAAAACGGCGGCACAGCTAATAGTGATGTCGCCTGAACCACCGC
>NZ_JACARO010000197.1 GCF_013386585.1 Pseudomonas sp. P7548
ATTGCTGGGCAACCGCCCCCTGTTGCTGTTTGCCGTGTGCTGCGCCCTCTTCCACCTGGCCAATGCGGCGATGCTGCCACTGGTCAGTCAGAAGCTGGCGCAGATCAACCTGCAGATGGCCACGCCACTGACTTCGGCGTGCATCGTCGCCGCGCAGTTGGTGATGGTGCCAATGGCCTGGCTGGTGGGCGCCCGGGCCGATGTGTGGGGGCGCAAGCCGTTATTGATCGCCGGATTCCTGATCCTGCCGTTGCGCGGCGTGCTGTATACCTTGTCCAGCGCCCCGTACTGGCTGGTGGCGGTGCAGATGCTCGACGGCATCGGCGCCGGGATCTTCGGCGCGCTGTTCCCGGTGATCGTCAAGGACCTGACCCAGGGCACCGGGCGCTTCAATATCAGCCAGGGTGCGCTCTCGACCGTATTTGGCCTCGGCGCGGCCTTGAGCAGCAGCCTCGCGGGTTTTGTCGTGCAACTGGCGGGCTACAACGCAGCTTTCCTGACCCTGGCCGGCGTGGCCGCCCTTGCCCTGGCGCTGCTCTGGCTGGCCATGCCGGAGACCTTGGCGAAACCTTCGTTCGCCTGCCATACAACTGTCGCCTGACATATGCGACAATGCGCGCCAAATTCCAACACACATCCAAAATCTTCTGCTCAGCGACCGGGTTTCGCGCCTTGATGTCGCTGTTGACGCATGCCTGAAGGCTCCTGCCGCCACGCTCGCAACCCATTGATAGGTAAAGTAATTGATCTCCACAGCTAACATCACCATGCAGTTCGGCGCCAAGCCGCTCTTCGAGAACGTCTCGGTCAAGTTCGGCGCTGGCAACCGTTATGGTTTGATCGGTGCCAACG
>NZ_JACARO010000198.1 GCF_013386585.1 Pseudomonas sp. P7548
GACCGCATGCTCGACATGGGTTTCTACGACGCCATCGAAGACATCATCAGCAAGACCCCGCCACGCCGCCAGACCCTGCTGTTTTCGGCCACCTACCCGGTGAGCATCAAGCAATTGGCCTCAAAGTTCATGCGCGCGCCGCAACAGGTGAAGGCCGAAGCGTTCCACTCCGATGACCAGATCGAGCAGCGTTTCTACGAGATCTCGCCGGAAGAGCGCATGGACGCCGTGACCAAGGTACTGGCGCACTTCCGTCCGGCCTCCTGCGTGGCGTTCTGCTTTACCAAGCAGCAAGTGCAGGAAACCGTGGATCACCTGACGGCCAAGGGTATTTCCGCCGTTGGCCTGCACGGCGACCTGGAACAGCGCGACCGCGACCAGGTGCTGGCGATGTTCGCCAACCGCAGCACCTCGGTATTGGTTGCTACCGACGTCGCCGCACGCGGCTTGGACATCGACTCGCTGGACATGGTGATCAACGTCGAACTGGCCCGCGACTCGGAAATCCACATCCACCGCGTGGGCCGTACGGGCCGCGCCGGTGAGACCGGCATCGCTATCAGCCTGGTGGCTCCGTCCGAAGCGCATCGCGCCCAGGCCATCGAGCAGTTGCAGAAAACCCCGCTGAACTGGGACCAACTGGACAACCTCAAACCGCAAAGCGGTGGTCCGTTGCTGCCACAGATGAGCACCCTGTGCATCGCGGCTGGCCGTAAAGACAAGGTTCGCCCGGGTGACATCCTGGGTGCACTGACCGGTGAAGCCGGGATTCCGGGTGCCCAGGTGGGCAAGATCGCGATCTTTGATTTCCAGGCGTTCGTGGCCGTTGAACGCGGGATCGCCAAGCAGGCGTTGCAGCGTTTGAATGACGGCAAGATCAAGGGCCGTTCGTTGCGCGTGCGGATCCTGTAAGAATCCCACCTATTTACTGTGGGAACCGAATCAATGTGGGAGCTGGCT
>NZ_JACARO010000199.1 GCF_013386585.1 Pseudomonas sp. P7548
AAGCCCGCTCCCACACAAGCTCGCGCCTACAGTGGGCTTGGTGGCGTCAGGCTGATTTATTTTCCAGGGACGGCAAATGGCTGGCGCCCAATACCGCAGGCAACACCCCCGCACGCAAATCATTGCCACTCGGCTGCTGATACAAGCTCAAGCCAAACTCCGGCAGCACCGCCAGCAGGTAGTCAAAAATATCCCCCTGAATGCGCTCGTAATCGGCCCACGCGGTGGTGCGGGTAAAGCAGTAGATCTCCAGCGGCACGCCTTGGGCGGTGGTCTGCATCTGGCGCACCATGCAGGTCATGTTTGGCTGGATGTCTGGGTGGCTTTTCAGGTAGGCCAGGGCGTAGGCGCGGAAGGTGCCGAGGTTGGTCATGCGGCGGCGGTTGGCCGACAGTTGTGCGCTGTGGCCCTGGGCTTCGTTCCAGGCCTTGAGTTCGGCCTGCTTGCGCCCGATGTAATCGGTGAGCAGGTGCACCTGGGTCATACGCAACTC
>NZ_JACARO010000200.1 GCF_013386585.1 Pseudomonas sp. P7548
CAAGCCCGCTCCCACATTTCTAACCGAGTACTCCCGGGGTATCAGGGTTTGAGCGGGAACTCCTGGTCGCGCTCCGACAGCTCTGTGCCGTCGTCCGGATGCTTCCAGGTCTGCGGTTTTTCTTCCTCGTGGCGCCGGGGTTGTTCACGCTCCGGCTCATCCTTTCGCTTGCGTTCGTCAGCCATTGTCACCTCCCATCCGTAAGATTTGGTCACACCTTTCAGCATAGAACAGGGCCATCATTTTGGACGGCCTTGGTGATTGATAGCCTGTGCGCATCAATACATCCAAATAACTCACTTATCATTTCTAAATGTGTCAGCCACTATCCGCGGTCTTAAGCGAAACAAGCACTTTAAAAAGAACGCTGGAGACACAAAACCATGACTAGCCCTTCCCGGCCCGACTCTGCCCGCTCGAAAGTTGGTGCGGTTTTCCGCGTGACTTCCGGCAACTTCCTCGAACAGTTCGACTTCTTTCTGTTCGGTTTCTACGCCACCTACATCGCCGCTGCGTTCTTCCCCGCTGCCAATGAGTTTGCGTCATTAATGATGACCTTCGCCGTGTTCGGCGCGGGCTTCCTGATGCGACCGCTGGGCGCGATTGTCCTGGGGGCCTATATCGATGACGTGGGTCGCCGCAAAGGCCTGATCGTCACCCTGTCCATCATGGCCAGCGGCACGTTGCTGATCGTGCTGGTGCCGGGTTACCACAGCATTGGCCTGTGGGCCCCGGCGCTGGTGCTGCTGGGCCGTCTGCTGCAGGGCTTCTCGGCC
>NZ_JACARO010000201.1 GCF_013386585.1 Pseudomonas sp. P7548
AGCCCGGCTCCCACAGGAGAACGGGTTACATGCCGGGTTATTTGGCGGCTTTGGCGGTGGCGACCCAGCCGTCGAAGGTGGCTTTGTTTTCACTCATCCAGTCATCCGCCAGCTTGCGAATGTTGCGTTCGCTGGAGCCGTCCTGGCTGATGGTTTTTTCCCAGTAGCTCCAAGTCGACTGCGGGAATGTCATCTGTTCCACCAGCGCCTTCACCGCCGGGTTGGCTGCGATGAACTGCTTGTTGCCAATCGCGTACCAGTTCCACGCGGCCATCGCCATGCGGCACGGATCGGCGCCGCCTGCACACCCTTCCACGCCTGGGGTGAGGGCGCTGGTGGTGCTCGGCACGTTGCCCGGCAAGGCATCAAACGGCGTCGGCAACCACACCACGTCCTTGCCGGGGACCATGGTGTTGGTCATCCACGACGGCGCCCAGGCATAGAAAAACACCGGCTCGCCGCGCTTGAGGCGCGCAACGTTTTCGAACATCAGCGC
>NZ_JACARO010000022.1 GCF_013386585.1 Pseudomonas sp. P7548
CCCCCTTCGGGCACAGGATGAAAATCCGGATACTGCTCTCGCCAAGGAGCCCAGAAACCCGGCGCATGGCGCGCGCGATAGCCGCCATAACCGAGCCAATGCAGTTGCATGCCAAAGGCTTTCAGATCGAGAACGGTGGGGGTGTCTTGCGGGTGGCCGCGCAGCAGGCCGACAGTGGGAAACCCAAAGCGTTTCCCCGCTGCCGCCACGGCGTGCAGATGATTGGAGTAAGCGCCGCCCAAGCTGATAAGGCCGCTGGCGGCTTGCGCCTGGGCCAGGTGCCCGGTGAGCTTGAACCACTTGTTGCCGCTGATCAGCGGATCGATGCGGTCCAGGCGCAGCACCGCCAGCTCGACACCTCTGAGCCAGTCCAACTGCAAGGGCTCAAGCGGTGCCTGGGGAAGCCAATCGAACGGACCCATCGGGGAACATCTGCATGAAAAAAGGGGCAGTAGTTTAACACCACCCCTCTTCGGCTTTTACAGCTCGGCGGCGAGGCGCGAGCCCTGGTTGATGGCGCGCTTGGCGTCCAGCTCGGCGGCCACGTCGGCACCGCCGATCAGGTGCACGTTCTGGCCGGCGGCAACCAGGCCATCCTGCAGTTCGCGCAGCGGGTCCTGGCCGGCGCAGATGATGATGTTGTCCACCGCCAGCACCTGGGGCTCGCCTTCGGCGCCGATGCGGATATGCAGGCCTTCGTCGTCGATCTTCAGGTATTCGACGCTGTTGAGCATCTGCACCTGTTTGTTCTTGAGGCCGGTGCGGTGGATCCAGCCGGTGGTCTTGCCCAGGCCATCACCCACCTTGGAGGTCTTACGTTGCAGCAAGAACACCTCACGCGCCGGTGCGTGCGGCTGCGGCTTGATGCCGGCCACGCCGCCACGGGCCTGCAGTTGGGTGTCGATGCCCCACTCTTTCCAGAACGCGTCACGGTCCAGGCTGGTGGAGACGCCCTGGTGCACGAGGAACTCCGACACGTCAAAACCGATACCGCCAGCGCCGATCACGGCCACGCGCTTGCCCACGGGCTTGCGCTCCAGGATCACGTCCAGGTAGCTCAGCACCTTGGCGTTCTCGATACCCGGGATCGCCGGCGTTCGCGGGGCAATACCGGTGGCCAGGATGATTTCGTCATACCCACCGGCCGCCAATTGCTCCACATCCACGCGGGTGTTGAGGCACAGCTCGACATGGGTAGTCTGCAATTTGCGCTTGAAATACCGCAAGGTTTCAAAGAACTCCTCCTTGCCCGGCACGCGCTTGGCGATGTTGAACTGGCCGCCGATTTCGCTGGCCGAATCGAACAACGTCACCTGGTGACCGCGCTCCGCTGCCACCGTCGCCGCCGCCAGGCCCGCAGGCCCCGCACCGACCACCGCGATTTTCTTGATCTGCTTGACCGGCAGGTAGTTCAGCTCGGTCTCGTAGCACGCCCGAGGGTTGACCAGGCAGGTGGTCAGCTTGCCGCCGAAGGTGTGGTCCAGGCAGGCCTGGTTGCAGCCGATGCAGGTGTTGATTTCATCGGCACGCCCGGCCGCCGCCTTGTTGACGAACGCCGGGTCGGCGAGGAACGGCCGCGCCATGGACACCATGTCGGCGTCGCCCTCGGCGAGGATCTGCTCGGCGATTTCCGGGGTGTTGATACGGTTGGTGGTGATCAAAGGGATCTGCACCGCACCGCGCAACTTGGCGGTGACTTTGCTGAATGCGCCACGCGGCACCTTGGTGGCGATGGTCGGGATTCGCGCTTCGTGCCAGCCGATGCCGGTGTTGATGATCGTCGCGCCGGCGCCCTCGATGGCCTTGGCCAACTGCACGATCTCTTCCCAGGTGCTGCCACCCTCCACCAGGTCGAGCATCGACAGGCGGAAAATGATGATGAAATTCGGGCCCACGGCCTCGCGCACGCGGCGCACGATTTCCACCGCCAGGCGCATGCGATTTTCGTAGCTGCCGCCCCAACGGTCGGTGCGATGGTTGGTGTGGGCGGCGAGGAACTGGTTAATGAAATAGCCTTCGGAGCCCATGATTTCGACGCCGTCGTACTCGGCCACCTGGGCCAGCAACGAGCAGGTGACGAAATCCTGGATCTGCTTCTCGATGCCCTCCTCGTCCAGCTCCTTGGGCTTGAACGGGTTGATCGGCGCCTGGATCGCGCTGGGCGCCACCTGCTTGGGGCTGTAGGCATAACGGCCGGCGTGGAGGATCTGCATGCAGATCGTGCCGCCTGCCTCGTGCACGGCCTGGGTCACGATCTTGTGCTTCTGCGCTTCTGCGTCGGTGGTGAGCTTGGCCGCACCGGCGTACACCCCGCCCTCATCGTTCGGGCCAATGCCACCGGTGACCATCAGGCCGACTCCGCCACGGGCGCGCTCGGCAAAGTAGGCGGCCATGCGTTCGAAACCACCGGGTTTTTCTTCCAGGCCGGTGTGCATCGAGCCCATCAGGGTACGGTTGCGCAGGGTGGTGAAACCCAGGTCCAACGGGGCCAGCAGGTGCGGATAGGCAGCAGCGGTCATGGTCAAGCTCCACAACGGATCATCACGGGACGTGACAGGCTCGAATGGCCTGCCATCGGTTTATGTCCCACAGACTAAGAGGCGCTGGACGACGGCTCAATGACTGAAACTGACAAGTTATTGATCCAAATGCACAGCGCCCCTTGGCAAGCCCTGCCATGGGCCCTACCCTAGTCGGCGAACCCTATACACGGTCTGTTGTCTGTTGCCCCATGCGTAAACTTCTTGCCTTCACCGTCACCATGGCCCTGGTTGCCGCCGTCGCCGCGTATCTGGTCTGGACCCAGGAGCGCCCCGTGGCGCATTACCTGTCGGACCTGCGCATTACCCTGGCCGTGAATGAAGGCCTACCGGCCGATCGGGGCAACTTGCTGGGCATCCAGCCGGAGCTGTTCCCGGCCGACTACCAGAGCCTTGAACGCTTGCACCTGAAGCTCGCGGCTTATCTGCAAAAGGCCCGGGACCAGGGGCTGATCAATCAGAAAACCATCGTGGTGCTGCCCGAGCACATCGGCACCTGGCTGATGCTCAGCGGCGAGAAAAACGAGCTGTACCAGGCCACCCACCTTAAAGATGCAATGAACTGGCTGTCGGCCAGCAACCCGTTCCTGTTTGCCCGTGCCTGGATCGGCGCCACCGGCGATAACCGTACCGACGACGCCTACCTGCGCATGAAGGCCAAGGGCATGGCCCGCGACTACCAGGCGCTGTTCGGCGGCCTGGCCAAGGAATTTGGCGTGACCCTGGTGGCCGGCTCCATCGCTTTGCCCAACCCAAGTGTTCAAGACGGCCAACTGCATGTGGGCCATGGCGCGCTGTACAACGCCAGCCTGGTGTTCGGTACCGACGGCCTGCCCGTTGGCCAGCCGCAGCGCCAGCTCTACCCGATCTACGACGAGCGCGGGTTTATCGAACCGGGTGATGAAAACATCGTCAGCGTGGTCGATACGCCGGCCGGTCGCCTGGGCGTGCTGATTGGCAGCGACAGCTGGTATCCGGACAACTACCGCAAGCTCAACGAGCAAGGCGCGCAATTGGTGGCAGTGCCGGCGTTCGTCACCGGCCGCGACACCTGGGACCGCCCGTGGCGCGGCTTCAAGAGTGTCTCGACCCCCACCGAAATCAGCCTCAAGCCCGAGGAACTCAGCGAAGGCGAAGCCTGGCGCCGCCTGACCCTGATCAGCCAACAGCCGGTCAGCCAAGCCACCGCCGGCATGAGCGTGTTCCTGCGCGGACAATTCTGGGACCTGGGCACCGCCGGCCACAGCTTCCTGAGCAGCAACGGGCAAGTCACCGCCGACAGCGGCACCCGTGGCGCACGCTTGCTGAATATCTGGTTGTGACACCGTGAAGCCCGTACGCCTGGGGGATCTGTCGGTCGGCTTCGTGCAGGCCCTGGCCGATGCCGTCCACAGCCATGGCCTGGACCCACAACCGCTGCTGCTGCAATACGGCCTCGACCCGGCGCGCCTCGCCGAAGCCGGCGCGCGTTTGTCGATCCCGCGCTACATGCGCCTGGGCCATGCGGCCATCCAGCTCACCGGCGCTCCCAGCCTGGGTTTGCGCATGGGCCAGCTCAGCCGCCTGAGCCAGGCTGGCCTGGCGGGTGTAACGGCCGCCCAGGCGCCCAACGTGCGGGAGGCGGCACGTGCCCTGACCCGTTTCGAGGCGTTGTACGGCTCCAACTATCGCGGGCAATCGAGCTTTCATGAGGATGCCGAAGGCGCCTGGCTGCGCTTCTATTCCATCAGCCCCTACAACGCCTACAACCGCTTTGTGGTGGACTCGATCATCGCCGGCTGGCTAAACCAGTTGTCGAGCCTGGCCCAGCAGCCAGTGCAGGCACAGCGCATTGATATCGAGTTTGAAGCGCCAGACTACAGCGAAGACTACAGCGTGCTGGGCGATGGTCCGCTGCACTTCGGTGCCGAGGCCAACCAACTGCGCCTCAGCCAGCACACCCTGGCCATGCGCAACCCCCAGCACTGCCCCAGTACCTGGCAGATGCTGCTGCAATTATGTGAACGGGAATTGGAGCAGTTGACCCGCACCCGCAGCCTGCGCGAGCGCATTATCCGGTTGCTCGGGCCGATGCTCAATGGCGGCCGGGAACCCGACCTGGAAGAGGTGGCGGCACGCTTGAAGCTGCCAACCTGGACGCTGCGCCGCAAACTGGCCGAAGAAGGCACTCAGTTTCGCGCAATTCTCAACGATACCCGCCGCGACCTGGCCATGACCTACATTCGCGACACGGAACTGGCGTTCGGCGAGATCGCCTACTTGCTCGGCTTTGCCTCGGCCCAGGCGTTTCAACGGGCGTTCAGGCGGTGGAACAACCAGACCCCAGGGGAATTTCGCCGCAGTCAGCGGCATTCCGCCTGAAGTCGGTCTTACAGCTCGGTGGCGTCGTCGGCTGGATCCAGTGGATCCATTTCAAACGCGTGGTACTCCAGCAGCTCTTCTTGGTAATCGTCCATGGTGGACTCCTTTTCAGGTTGAAAGCGGTTGCAGATAAATGACCTGCAAACCCAGCCTAAAGTGCCGTGATGACGAAAAAATGTCGACGCCATGACGTTCCTGCACTTCAAGAATAAACGTAGCAGCGTTGGGATGATTTAGCACTCGCGATTTGAGGCGCTATTGCAATCATTGCAATTGCAATCGTATGAGTTTTTCCTTTAGGGTATGAGCATCCACCATCAGGGGCTCGACCCATGCCCGCTTCAACCGCGCTTTCGGCGCTGCTCTGCATCGATGCATTGAATGCTGCCGGGCAGCCGCGCAACTCACCGCTGTCTACCGTCATGGCCATGGCCAATACGTTGGAGTCCAGCCGTCATGCCTGGGTGATTCGCGGCCAGTCACACTCACGCCGTGCGAACAGTTGGCCGGTTTGGTTCGGGCGCAACACCGCGGAAAAACCGCTGTTGTACCTGCACAGTGCCGCGTCTTCTGCGCAGTTGTGCGCACTCTCGGACCAGACGGCGCGGCGTGGCATCCTGTGCAATAGCATCGAGAACCAACTCTCAACCTGGCCCAAAGGCGCACAACCTTCACTGCCGTTGTGGCTCTCTACCCATCCCCATTGCACCCCGTATGACCCGGCTTGCGCAGAAGAAGCCCGCGCGATTGTGCTGGAAGGGCTGCGCCGGCTGTATGTCGACGGCATGCCCGGTTTTTATTACCTGGCGCTGCATGACCATGAGTACTCCATGCCGCTCACTGCCCGGCAGCGCAAGGGCGCACTCAAGGGGATGTACCGGATCACGCCTGACGGCCCGGCTGAGGTGCGACTGCTCGGCGCCGGCCGGGCGCTGGAAGCGGTGATGCACGCTGCGCAATTGCTCAAACAGGATTGGAATATTTCGGCGCAGGTGTGGAGTTGCCCCAGCTATACCCGCCTGGCCCGCGAAGCGGCGGCGGCCGAGCGGTGGAACCGCTTGCATCCTACAGCGCCCAGGCAGGGCTGCCATTTGCGCGATTGCCTTGGTGACAGCCAGGGTCCAGTGATAGCCGTGACCGGCTACCCGCAGGCGATTGTCGATCAGTTGGCCGGGTATGTGGATGCCCGGTTTGTCGCGCTGGGCGCGGGGACGGTACAGGTGTCGGCGCCGAGCCGGTATTGGATCGTGGTGTCGGCGCTTCGGGCGCTGGCGAATGAAGGGTGCATTGATCTTCAGCAGGTGGAAACAGCGATGGCCCGGTATCCCCTCGAATGAACTGGAATGCGGTTAATTGTGGGAGCTGGCTTGCCTGCTCCCACAGTGGATCTCCACCGGGGTCAGGATTTGCGCCGGGTCCTGGGCTGCACACCTGCCTCCATCGCCAACCCCGCCGTGCGCTCCAGGGTGTCGGCAAACAGCTGGCGCTGCTCCGGCTCGATCTGCGAGAGAAACAGCTCATCCACGGTGCTTTCGTAGATCTTCCACATCTTTTTACGCAACACCCGGCCAGCGTCGGTGATCGAGGCAAACGCCGCACGGCCATCACCCTCGGAACGTGAACGCACCACCAGGCCGTCCTTTTCCAGGCGGTCTACCAGCCGGGTCAGGTTATAGCGCTCGATCGCCAGCACATCGGCCAATTCGTGCATGCGGCGGGTGCCGTCGGGGCCGCTTTCCAGGCCCCACAAGGCGTCATACCAGGCATAGGGCGGCAGGCCAGCCTCGGCCAGGCGGCGTTCGATCTCACGGATGACCGTCCTGTGGGCCCTGACAAAACGAAACCAGACATCAGGCTCTTTCGACGACATGCAACACCATCCGGGGGTTTTCAAGAAGGTTGCAATAGTACCTCATCCCGCGCTAGATTCCGGCATGTAGTTGCAATTGCAATTACTTTTGCAGCACTCCCACAAAGAGCCTGCCGCTTGAAATCTGCCTACCCTGGAGCCGCACATGACCACGAATCACGCAGTAAGACCGGACAACGATCCACAGGAAACCCGCGAATGGCTGGAGTCCATCGAATCGGTGCTGTCCACCGAAGGCCGCCCGCGTGCGCACTACCTGATTGATCAGTTGCTGGATTTCGACGTAGCGCGGCATGGCGACTTCCACGGGCGGGTGACCACGCCCTACGTCAACACCATCGCGCTCGAACGCCAACTGCCCTACCCCGGCAACCTGGCCATCGAGCGCCGTACCAACGCGTTTATCCGCTGGAACGCCATGGCCATGGTGTTGCGCGCTGGCAAACACTCAGGCGTGGGTGGGCATATCGCGACCTACGCGTCAGCCGCCGTGCTGTACGACGTAGGCTTTGACCATTTCTTCCGTGGCCGCACCGACACGTTCGACGGCGACCTGGTGTATATCCAGGGCCACTCCTCCCCAGGCATTTACGGACGCGCGTACCTTGAGGGGCGCATCAGCGAGGCACAGCTGGATAACTTCCGCCGCGAAGCCGGTGGCGAGGGCTTGTCGTCCTACCCTCACCCTCGGCTGATGCCGGACTTCTGGCAGTTCCCCACCGTGTCCATGGGCCTGGGGCCGATCACTGCGGCGTACCAGGCGCGCTTCATGCGCTACCTGGAACTGCGTGCGCTCAAGCCGCACCAGGGCCGCAAGGTGTGGGCCTTCCTCGGTGACGGCGAAATGGACCAGCCGGAATCCCTGGCCGCCATCTCCCTGGCCGGGCGCGAGAAACTCGACAACCTGATCTTCGTGGTCAACTGCAACCTGCAACGCCTGGACGGCCCCGTGCGCGGCAATGCCAAGGTGATCCAGGAGTTCGAAAGCCTGTACCGCGCCGCCGGCTGGAATGTGATCAAGGTGATCTGGGGCGGCGGCTGGGATGCGCTGCTGGAAAAGGACAAGAGCGGCCTGCTGCGCCAACGCATGATGGAATGCGTCGACGGCGACTATCAGAACTACAAGTCGCAGAACGGCGCTTATGTGCGCGAACATTTCTTCGGCAAATACCCCGAGTTGCTGGCACTGGTCGCCGATATGTCCGACGACGATATCTGGAAGCTCTCACGGGGCGGGCATGACCCGGACAAGGTCTACAACGCCTACGCGGCTGCCATGCGCCACAAAGGCCAGCCGACGGTGATCCTGGCGAAAACGGTCAAGGGCTTCGGCATGGGCGAAGCCGGCGAAGGCCAGAACATCAACCACCAGCTCAAGAAGATGGGCGCCGACGCCGTCAGGGCCTTTCGCGACCGCTTCGACCTGGACGTGGCGGACGACCAGCTCGACCAGATCCCCTACCTCAAGCCAGCGCCCGACAGCGAAGAAGCGCGCTACTTCGCGGCACGCCGCCAGGCGTTGGGTGGCTACGTACCGGCGCGTCATAGCGCCGTCGAGCCGTTGCAGATTCCCGAACTGAGCGCGTTCACCACCCAACTCAAGGACACCGGCGAACGCGCGATCTCCACCACCATGGCGTTTGTGCGCATCCTCGGCACCCTGCTCAAAGACCCCAGCCTGGGCAAGCTGATCGTGCCCATCGTGCCGGATGAATCGCGTACCTTCGGCATGGAAAGCCTGTTCCGCCAGATCGGCATCCATTCTGCCGTCGGCCAGCTCTACACCCCACAAGACGCCGGGCAACTGAGCTACTACAAAGAGAGCAAAGACGGGCAGATCATGCAGGAAGGCCTGAACGAGTCCGGCGCCATTTCCTCGTGGATCGCAGCGAGTACGTCCTACAGCAACCACGGCCTGATGACCGTGCCGTTCTACATTTTCTATTCGATGTTCGGCTTCCAGCGTGTCGGCGACCTGGCCTGGGCGGCCGGTGACGCACGGGCCCGTGGCTTCCTGCTGGGGGCCACGGCCGGGCGTACCACGCTGATGGGCGAAGGCTTGCAGCATGACGACGGCCACAGCCATATCCTGTCGTCGGTGATTCCGTGCTGCGTGTCCTATGACCCGACCTATGCCTACGAGCTGGCGGTGATCATTCGCGAAGGCATGCGGCGCATGTACGTCGAACAGGAGGACATTTACTACTACATCACCCTGCTCAACGAGAACTACCCACACCCGGCCATGCCCGAAGGTGTCGAGGAAGGCATCCTCAAGGGTATGTACAGGCTGACAGCCAGCCAACAGCCACAGGTGCAGTTGATGGGCAGCGGCTCGATTCTGCGGGAGGTGATCGCCGCCGCCGAATTGCTCGAAAAGGATTTTGCCGTACGCAGCAATGTGTGGAGCGTGACCAGCCTTACCGAGTTACGCCGTGACGGGCACCAGGTGGAACGTTGGAACCTGCTGCACCCGCACAGCGAGCCGCGTGCGAGTTACGTGGAGCAGTGCCTGGCCGGCCAGCCTGGGCCGGTGGTGGTGGCGACGGACTACATGAAGCTGTTCGTCGACCAGATTCGCCCCTTCGTCAACGGCCGCCGATTTGTGGCGCTGGGCACCGACGGTTTCGGGCAATCAGACACCCGGGAAACCTTGCGCGCGTTCTTTGAAGTGGACCGGCACTTCATCGTGCTGGCGGCGCTGAAGGCCCTGGCGGATGACGGCGTGATTGGCCGGGATAAGGTGGGTGAAGCCATCAGCCGCTACGGGATCGACGTCGACAAGGCCGACCCCGTAGCGGTCTGAGTCACTGCCCAGGCGTTGGCAGGGGCGGAATCGCTTCTGTCGGCGCCGGCAGGCTTGGATTGGTCGGCGCGGGTGCCGGAGCAGGCTCCTCGTGAGGCACCACGGGTGCCGGCTCGGCAGGCGGCACCACGGGCTCGGACGCAGCAGGAGCAGCCGGTGCGGCGGGTTCTTCCTTCGGCGCCTCGACCTTCTCGGCAACTGGAGCAGCCTTGGGTTCCGGCACGCCCAGGTCGGCCTTGGGCTTCTCGGGAATATGTTCGGCCTGCTTCACTTCCTGCGGCAGGAACACATCCACCAGGGCGAAGTAACGTTCGTAGAACTTCGGCGCGGAGACAGTCTCGCTCGCCACTTTCACCATCGAATCATCGGTGGAGCCGATCGGCATCGACACCGACCCCAACACGCCGACGCCCAGGCTCGCGGAGTTGTTGACCTTCTTCAGGGCATAACGGTCCTGCAGGGCGTTGGCAAACATCGTCGAGTGATTGTTGCCCTTGCCATCATTGGCGCACACCACGTTGAAACTGATCTGCAGGTGGGTTTCGCCGGTCTGCTGGAAGCTCTTGTTACCCACCACCAACTTCGGATCGCTGCTGGTGATGATGTAACCCTGGCTCAACAGCGCACGACGCGCCGCCTCACAGGCAGCCGCATCGCTGACCGGGTAATCACGGGAGAACGTGCCGGAGTCGTCGAAATTCTCATGTTCATAAATAGCGGTCTTGGGTGACGAGCAGCCCGCGGCGCCCGCCAGCACCAGCGCCAACCCGAGGTTACGCAAGTGAAATGATGTCGACATCGAAAATCCTGAGAAAAACAGTCCGGCCGGTATTGTGCAACAGAACGAGGCCTTGGCGCGCGGATTCCTGTCGGTAAAACGTCACAGACCTACGCACCGGTGCCTGCAGGAAATAACCCTGCGCACATATGCTCAATAAACACGCGCAGTTTGACCGAGGCATGACGGCTGGAGGGCCAGAGCATCCAGAAGCTGCCGCGATGTTCCAGGTAATCGTCCAGTACCCGCTGCAGGCGCCCCTCCGCCACGGCTTGCTTGACCATATAGTCCGGCAGGCAGGCGATGCCCAAGCCTTCGTGTACTACATGGTTGAGTGACTCGACGGTGGTACTGACCAACGGCGCGCGCAACACCGGCTCTGCGGCGCCAGGCTCGAGGCGCAAGGGCCAGGGCTCCAGTTTGCCGGTCGCGCAGAACTTGTGGCGCAGGCAGGCATGGCTGTTCAAATCCTGGGGCTGCTGCGGCATGCCGTGCTCACGAAAGTAGGCCGGGGTGCCCACCAGCACCAATTGATAGTGCCCCAGGTGACGGGCCATCAGTCGGGAGTCTTCGGGCTTGCCGGTGCGAATCACCGCATCGAACCCTTCTTCGATCACGTCCACCATGCGGTCAGAGAAATCCACATCCAGTTCGATCTGCGGATAGGCGCGCATGAAATCGCTGAGTACCGGCATCAACAGGCCGCGCACTTGCGGCACGCTGATGCGCAATTTGCCGCGGGGTGTGGCGCTGGCCTCCGTGAGCTCACGCTCGGCAGCCTCGACCTCTGCCAGGATGCGCCGCGAGCGCTCCAGGAACAACGCGCCCTCCCCGGTCAGGGTGATGCTGCGCGTGCTGCGATGAAACAAACGCACACCCAAGCGTTCTTCCATACGCGCGATGGTTTTGCCGATGGCCGAGGACGACACACCCAGCACACGCCCGGCGACGGTAAAACTGCGAGTCTCGGCCACCTGCACGAAGACCGAAAGGCTGCCCAGACTGTCCATGACAGGGTCCTTATTGATTGCGGACATCGGCGTCCGATAAGTTCGGAACCTTAGCCTGTTTTTCCGTTGACCACAGCCCCCTACTCTGCCGCCTTGCCTTTTGCTTGGATAGAGCGCGATGACCTCACTGACCGAATCTCCCGTGACCACCCAGCGGGACACGTTGCCATTGGGCGGCCTGCTCGCCCTGGCGAGCGCCGGGTTTATCACCATCCTCACCGAAGCCATGCCTGCAGGGCTGCTGCCGCAGATGGGCGACGGCCTCGGCGTGTCGCCCGCGCTGGTCGGCCAACTGGTCACCCTGTATGCCCTTGGATCACTGCTGGCGGCCATCCCGTTGACACTGCTGACCCGAAGCTGGCGACGCCGGCCGTTACTGCTGGTGGCCATCGGCGGCTTTGCATTGGTTAACAGCGTCACTGCGCTTTCCAGTCACTACGGGCTGACCCTGGTGGCGCGCTTCTTCGCGGGTGTGTTTGCCGGGCTGCTGTGGGCGCTGCTGGCCGGATATGCCAGCCGGATGGTGGCGCCCCACCTGCAAGGCCGCGCAATTGCGGTAGCGATGCTCGGCGCTCCGTTGGCGCTGTCGCTGGGGGTGCCCGCTGGCACCTTTCTCGGCGCGGCCGTGGGTTGGCGCTTGAGTTTTGCAATCATGACCGGGCTCACGCTACTGCTGCTGATCTGGGCGCGCCTGCAACTTCCGGACTTCGCCGGCGAACAGGCGGGTAAACGCCTGGGACTGCATCAGGTAGTGGCGTTGCCGGGTATTCGTCCGGTGTTGTGGGTGACCTTTACCTACGTGCTGGCGCACAACATTCTCTACACCTACATCGCCCCGCTGCTGGTGCCTGCGGGCATTGCCGCCGATGTCGACCGGGTGCTGCTGGTGTTCGGCCTCGCCGCGTTGTTAAGCATCTGGCTGGCCGGTGTGTTGATTGATCGATGGCTGCGCACGCTGCTGTTGATCAGTTGCACACTGTTTGGCCTGATCGCCTTGGCGCTGGCGTTCTGGATCAAGCAGCCGGTGATCATCTACCTCGCCGTGGCGCTGTGGGGCCTGGCATTCGGCGGGCTGCCGGCCCTGCTGCAAACGGCACTGGCCAAATCGGCCGGCGAGTCGGCGGATGCCGCGCAATCGATGCTGGTGACCGTGTGGAACCTGGGCATTGCAGGTGGCGGGTTGGCGGGCGGTGTGTTGCTGCAGGGCTGGGGCGTCTCGGCCTTTGCCTGGGCGGTGGTGTTGCTGATGTTATTGGCCTTTGCAGGCGCGCTGAAGACCGCGCGACGCCCATAAAAAAGCCCCCGGTCTTTTCAGGCCGGGGGCTTCTTGTTCAGGCGTGCATCAGAACTTCTTGATGTCAGCCTTGGCTTCCAACTGCTTGCGGTACGCCGCGAAGTCTTGCTGGCCAATACGGGAGGCGAGGAAGCGGCGGTATTGCGCTTTCTCTTCGTCCGTAGGAGCAGCCGCTTCGTTGACGCCGTTCAAGCGTACGATCACCAGGCTACCGTCAGCCAGGGTCACGGTGGTGAAGGTCGGCTTGTCCTTGGCCGCAGGCTTGGGCATGCGGAACAGGGCTTGCAGCACGGCCGGGTCAATCGCTTCCTGGTTGCGGGTAGCCGCTTCGGTAACCTTCCAGGCCTGGCCGTCGATCGGCTGGTTCAGCGGGGTCTTGCCATCACGCAGGCTGGCGATCAACTCGTCAGCATGGGTCTTGGCCGCCGCGCTGGCGCGCTCCTTGGTCATCTGGGTGCGGATTGCCGCAGAGACGCTTTCCAGCGGCAGCTGCGTTGGCTTCAAGTGCTCTTTGGCACGCAGCACGATGATGGTTTCCGGGTCCAGCTCGATGGCCGAGCTGTTGGCACCTTCATCCAGCACTTCCGGGCTGAACGCTGCGGTCACCACGGCACGGTTGGCCGCAACACCTTCGCCACCTTCACGGCCGAATGGCGCGGAGGTGTGCACAGTCAGTTTCAGGTCAGCAGCGGGCTGCGCCAGGTCGGAGGCTTCGAATGCCGCGTCTTCCAATTGCTTGGTCGCTTCGACATAACGCTGTTCAACCTGTTGGGTCTTGAGCTCGCGGGTCAGCTTGTCTTTCAGGCTGGCGAACGTTGGCACTTGCGGTGCCTCAACGCCGAGCAACTTGATCAGGTGCCAGCCGAACGAGGTGCGTACCGGTGCCGATACCTGGTCCTTGTTCAAGGCATACAGGGCAGTTTCGAAGTCCGGGTCGTAGACGCCAGGGCCGGCAAAACCGAGGTCACCGCCATTGTTGGCCGAACCCGGGTCCTGGGAGAATTCCTTGGCCAGGGCTTCGAACTTCTCACCCTTGGCCAGGCGTGCCTGGATCTCTTCGATCTTGGCCTTGGCTTGCGCCTCGGTGACCTTGTCGTTGACTTCAATCAGGATGTGCGCGGCACGACGCTGTTCAGCGAGGTTGGCGGTTTCTTTCTGATAGGCCGCTTGCAGTTCATCGTCCTTGACGGTGACCTGGTCGAAGAAGGAAGACTTCTTCAGCTCCAGATAGTCGATGACCACCTGGTCCGGGGTCATAAACTCTTTGGCGTGCTGGTCGTAGTAAGCCTTGACCTCATCGTCGGTGAGTTTCACCGCGGCAGGGTTGGCCTTGAGATTGACGGTAGCGAAATCGCGGGTCTGTTTTTCCAGACGGGCGAATGCAAGCACTTCGGCGTCAGTCACAAAACCACTGCCGGCGATGCCTGCGCGAACCTGGCCGATCAGCATTTCCTGGGTCATCATCTGACGGAACTGCATACGGCTGTAACCCAGCTGACGGATCACCTGGTCAAAGCGTTCGGCGTTGAACTTGCCGTCCACCTGGAATTCCGGAGTCTGCAGGATCACCTGGTCCAGTGCCGCTTCAGAGAAGCCGAACTTGGAATCCGCCGCGCCTTGCAGCAACAGTTTGCGATCGATCAGGCCCTTGAGGGCCGCGTCGCGCAGCAACTTTTCGTCCAGCAGGGAGGCATCGAAATCCTTGCCCAGCTGTTGCATCAGCTGACGGCGTTGCATATCGACAGCGTTGCTCAGTTCGGTCTGGGTGATCTCTTCACCGTTGACCTTGGCCACGTCCTGCTTGTTGTTGGTCGAAGCCTGGAAAATGGCCTCGATACCGGTAAACGCCATCAATGCGACGATGATCCCGATAATGGTCTTGGCAATCCAGCCTTGTGAATTGTCCCTGATATTCTGCAGCATGCGTCCCCCAGAAACGGTTGAACTTCAAAAATTAGGCAACCGTGGAGCGTGGGTAGAGTCCGGATAGAAGAAAGGCGCATCCGAGGATGCGCCTTCTCGTAACTGGCGGAGCGGACGGGGGTTTGAACCCACACCCCCGGCGTGGCGACCCGATGGATACTTGGGTCAGCTGCCGCTCCGCTGCCAGGCCGGACCTTCGTCCGACCCGGGTAGGTAAGGCTTGAGCGAAGCTTAGTTAACGGCTTCTTTCAGGGCTTTACCGGCTTTGAAACCTGGTTTCTTGGCAGCAGCGATTTGCAGTGCTTTGCCAGTCTGTGGGTTACGGCCAGTGCGAGCTGGGCGATCAGTCACAGAGAAAGTACCGAAGCCTACCAGTACCACGGAGTCGCCGGCCTTCAGAGCGCCAGTGACGGATTCGATTACTGCATCCAGCGCACGGCCAGCAGCAGCTTTCGGGATATCAGCGGATGCAGCGATAGCATCAATCAGTTCCGACTTGTTCACTCTAAGTCCCCTTATATATCTATTGAGTATGATTCTAAGTTTTTTGGTGAAAGCAAAAACCAGTGCTGAATGGCCTACAGACACTTAAGAGCCGCTTTATAACAAGGGCTCTAAAAAGCTGTCAAGGAAGCCACCAGGCTTAATCGCATTAATGCGTGCTAATTCTTTCCTTGGAATCAGACTCGCGTTTTTCGTCCTTTGTGACTATCTCCGGAGCCACATCCGGCAAGGGCTCCGGCGCGTATTGCAGCGCAATTTGCAGGACCTCGTCAATCCATTTAACCGGTTTAATCTGAAGATCCTGCTTGATGTTGTCAGGAATTTCCTTCAAGTCGCGAACATTCTCTTCCGGAATGATCACGGTCTTGATACCGCCCCGATGTGCAGCCAGCAATTTCTCTTTCAAACCACCGATCGCCAGTACCTGACCACGCAGGGTAATTTCACCCGTCATGGCCACGTCAGCGCGTACCGGAATGCCGGTCAATGCCGACACCAGGGCCGTGCACATGCCTACGCCAGCGCTAGGGCCGTCTTTCGGGGTAGCCCCTTCCGGCATGTGGATGTGAGTGTCGTGCTTCTCGTGGAAGTCCAGGGGGATCCCCAGGCTCTTCGCGCGGCTGCGCACCACGGTCTGCGCGGCGGTAATGGATTCGACCATCACATCACCCAGTGAACCGGTCTTGATCAGTTGGCCTTTGCCAGGGATCACTGCCGCTTCGATAGTCAGCAATTCGCCGCCCACCTGGGTCCACGCCAGGCCAGTGACCTGCCCTACCTGATCCTGCTGTTCGGCCAGGCCGTAGCGGAATTTGCGCACGCCAAGGAAGTGCTCCAGCGAGTCGGCTGTCACCTTCACCGAGAAGCGTTTTTCCAGTGCGTGTTCCTTGACCGCCTTGCGGCAGATTTTCGCGATCTGGCGCTCCAGGCCCCGTACACCGGCCTCACGGGTGTAGTAGCGCACGATGTCGCGAATGGTCTCGACCTCAAATTCGATCTCGCCCTTCTTCAGGCCATTGGCCGAAATCTGCTTGGGCGCGAGGTATTTGACGGCGATGTTGATCTTCTCGTCTTCGGTGTAACCCGGCAGACGAATCACCTCCATCCGGTCCAGCAGTGCTGGCGGAATGTTCATGGAGTTGGAGGTGCACAGGAACATCACGTCGGAAAGGTCGTAGTCGACTTCCAGGTAATGGTCGTTGAAATTGTGGTTCTGCTCAGGATCGAGCACTTCCAGCAACGCCGACGCTGGATCGCCACGCATGTCGCTGCCCATCTTGTCGATTTCATCGAGCAGGAACAGCGGGTTGCGCACGCCAACCTTTGTCATCTTTTGAATCAATCTTCCTGGCATCGAACCGATGTAAGTACGGCGATGACCACGAATTTCCGCTTCATCACGCACACCACCCAGGGCCATGCGCACGAATTTGCGGTTGGTGGCGTTGGCAATGGACTCGGCCAGGGAAGTTTTACCCACACCCGGCGGACCCACCAGGCACAATACCGGGCCACGAATCTTCTTCACGCGCTTTTGCACGGCGAGGTATTCGAGGATGCGTTCTTTGACTTCTTCAAGGCCGTAGTGATCGGCGTCGAGAATATCCTCGGCACGCGCCAGGTCCAGGCGCACCTTGGTCTGGGCCTTCCACGGCACCTGCACCAGCCAGTCGATGTAGGAGCGCACCACGGTGGCTTCGGCCGACATCGGCGACATTTGCTTGAGCTTATTCAGCTCGGCGGTGGCCTTGGTCAGGGCGTCTTTGGGCAGGCCCGCGGCATCGATGCGCTTTTTCAGCTCTTCGATTTCGTTGTGGCCTTCCTCGCTGTCGCCGAGTTCCTTCTGAATGGCCTTCATCTGCTCATTCAGGTAGTACTCGCGCTGGCTGCGTTCCATTTGTTTCTTGACGCGACCACGGATGCGCTTCTCAACCTGCAGCAGGTCGATTTCGGCATCCAGCAAGGCCAGCACGTGCTCGACACGGGCCGACAGGTCGATGATTTCGAGGATGTCTTGCTTCTGCTCGATCTTCAGCGCCATGTGCGCGGCCATGGTGTCGACCAGGCGGCTTGGTTCATCGATGCTGTTGAGGGAGGACAGGACTTCAGCCGGGACTTTCTTGCCCAACTGCACATACTGCTCGAACTGCGAGAGCAGGCTGCGAACAAACACTTCGGATTCGCGCTCAGGGGCTTCGACTTCGTCGATCAGCGCCACCTCGGCGCGCAGGTGGCCATCCACCTCCATGAAACGCTCCACGGCGCCCCGCTGCTCGCCTTCTACCAGCACCTTGACGGTGCCATCAGGCAGCTTGAGCAATTGCAGGACAGTGGCAATGGTGCCGACGCGATACAAGGCGTCTTCGCCTGGATCATCATCAGCAGGATTCTTCTGGGCCAACAGCAGGATCTGCTTGTCGCCCGTCATCGCGGCCTCGAGGGCTTCGATAGACTTCTCGCGCCCCACGAACAGCGGGATAACCATGTGCGGATAGACGACGACATCACGCAACGGCAGGAGAGGCAATTCGATGGTGGTCTTCATGATTTCGCCTCTATGACAGATGAAAAATAAGCTTGAAACCAAGATGGGGGCTGCATGCAAAAAAAACAAGCGCAATGCCAGCAGTTAAACGCATGAATCAACGCTAATTAAAAAACCGCCCCAAAAAACAAGGGGCCCCGAAAGGCCCCTTGCTTGCTCTGCGACTGCAAAACGCTTACGCGTCCGGTGCAGCCTTGGCAGCCGGCTCACTGTTTTCGTAGATATACAGTGGCTTGGACTTGCCTTCTATAACGCTTTCGTCGATCACCACTTTACTCACCTCGGACTGCGAGGGGATTTCGTACATGGTGTCGAGCAAAACGCCTTCGAGGATCGAACGCAGGCCACGTGCACCGGTCTTGCGCTCCAGCGCCCGCTTGGCCACGGACTTCAGGGCGTCGGTGCGGAACTCGAGGTCCACGCCTTCCATCTCGAACAGCTTGGCATATTGCTTGGTCAGGGCGTTTTTCGGCTCGGTGAGGATCTGGATCAAAGCCGCCTCATCCAATTCGTCCAACGTGGCCAGGACCGGCAGACGGCCAACGAATTCCGGGATCAGACCGAACTTGACCAGATCGTCAGGCTCGACTTCACGCAGGGACTCGCCCACCTTCTTGCCTTCTTCCTTGCTGCGCACTTCGGCACTGAAGCCGATGCCACCCCGGGTGGAGCGCTGCTGGATAACTTTTTCCAGACCCGAGAACGCACCGCCACAGATGAACAGGATGTTGCGTGTATCAACCTGAAGGAATTCCTGCTGCGGGTGCTTGCGGCCGCCTTGTGGCGGTACGGAAGCGACCGTGCCTTCGATCAGTTTCAACAGGGCTTGCTGCACGCCTTCACCGGAAACGTCCCGGGTGATCGACGGGTTGTCGGACTTGCGCGAGATCTTGTCGATTTCGTCGATGTAGACAATACCCATCTGGGCCTTCTCTACGTCGTAGTCGCACTTCTGCAGCAGCTTCTGAATGATGTTCTCGACGTCCTCACCCACGTAGCCAGCCTCGGTGAGGGTGGTGGCGTCGGCGATGGTAAACGGAACGTTCAGCAGGCGAGCGAGGGTTTCTGCAAGCAGGGTTTTACCCGAGCCTGTAGGACCGATCAGCAAGATGTTGCTCTTGCCGAGTTCAACTTCGTCGCCTTTCTTGTCACGCTGGTTCAGGCGCTTGTAGTGGTTGTACACCGCTACGGCCAGAACCTTCTTTGCACGCTCTTGACCAATGACATACTGGTCAAGGATGCCGCTGATTTCTTTAGGCGAAGGCAATTTATGCGCACTGCTCTCGGCCTGGGCTTCCTGCACCTCCTCACGGATGATGTCATTGCACAGGTCGACGCACTCGTCGCAGATAAACACCGAGGGGCCGGCAATCAATTTGCGTACTTCATGCTGGCTTTTGCCGCAGAAGGAGCAATAGAGCAGCTTGCCGTTGTCCTCGCCGTTGCGGGTGTCAGTCATTCGTTCGATCCAAATCCGATAGGCTTGCAACACAAGATGAAGGCTTATGCGGGCTTTTTCAAGCCCGCCAGTGGTCGGACACGCCGACCAGCCCTATTTTGAGCGGCTTATATTAAGCGGGGCGCTGGGTAATCACTTCATCGATCAGGCCGTATGCCTTGGCAGCTTCGGCACTCATGAAGTTGTCGCGATTGGTGTCGCGCTCGATTTCTTCCAGGGTGCGCCCGCTGTGCTTGGCCATCAATGTATTGAGGCGCTCGCGGATGAACAGGATTTCCTTGGCGTGGATCTCGATGTCCGACGCCTGCCCCTGGAAACCGCCCAGTGGCTGGTGAATCATCACGCGCGAGTTGGGCAGACAGAAACGCTTGCCTTCGGCACCTGCGGTCAGCAGGAATGCGCCCATGCTGCACGCCTGGCCGATGCAGGTGGTCGACACGTTCGGCTTGATGAACTGCATGGTGTCGTAGATCGACATGCCTGCAGTGACCGAACCGCCTGGGGAGTTGATGTAGAGATGGATGTCCTTGTCCGGGTTTTCGGCTTCAAGGAACAGCAGCTGCGCACAGATCAGGTTGGCCATGTAGTCCTCTACGGGGCCAACCAGAAAGATCACTCGCTCCTTGAGCAGGCGCGAGTAGATGTCGTAGGCGCGTTCGCCACGAGCGGACTGCTCTACAACCATCGGGACCAGGCCGCCAGCGGCCTGGATATCAGAGTTCTGCTGAATATAGGAATTACGGAACATGCTCTGCAGTTACTCCCAAATAGTCATGTCTTGAAAACGCATAAGCCAGCGCGAGGCTGGCTTATGGTTGAATTTCCAACGAGTTGGACAATCAGTCGGCTTGTGCTGCTTCCGCCGGTTTGACTGCTTCTTCGTAAGAGACCGCTTTATCGGTCACCTTAGCCTTCTGCAGAACAGTATCCACAACTTGTTCTTCCAGCACAACCGAACGTACTTCGTTCAGTTGCTGGTCGTTCTTGTAGTACCAAGCCACGACCTGCTCAGGCTCCTGATAGGCCGAAGCCATTTCCTGGATCATTTCGCGAACGCGATCTTCGTCAGGCTTGAGGTCGAATTGCTTGACCACTTCAGCCACGACCAGGCCCAGCACAACGCGGCGCTTGGCTTGCTCTTCGAACAGCTCGGCCGGCAGTTGGTCAGGCTTGATGTTGCCACCGAACTGCTGAACCGCTTGAACGCGCAGGCGATCCACTTCGTTGGACAGCAGGGCCTTAGGCACTTCGATCGGGTTGGCGGCCAGCAGACCGTCCATGACCTGGTTCTTGACCTTGGACTTGATGGCCTGGCGCAGCTCGCGCTCCATGTTCTTGCGAACTTCGGTGCGGAAGCCTTCGATACCGGTTTCCTTGATGCCGAATTGAGCGAAGAACTCTTCGTTCAGCTCAGGCAGCTTAGGCTCGGAAACGCTGTTGACGGTCACGGTGAACTCGGCGGCTTTGCCAGCCAGGTCCAGGTTCTGGTAGTCAGCTGGGAAAGTCAGGTTCAGAACGCGCTCTTCGCCGGCTTTGGCGCCAAGCAGGCCGTCTTCGAAGCCAGGGATCATGCGGTTGGAACCCAGCACCAGTTGAGTGCCCTTGGCGGAGCCGCCAGCGAATGCTTCGCCGTCAACCTTGCCAACGAAATCGATGTTCAGCTGGTCTTCGTTCTGGGCAGCACGGTCGGCCACTTCAAAACGGGTGTTCTGCTTGCGCAGGATTTCCAGCATGTTGTCCAGGTCCGAATCAGCTACGTCAGCGCTCAGGCGCTCTACGGCGATACCGTCGAAACCGGCAACTTCGAACTCTGGGAACACTTCGAATACGGCAACGTATTCCAGGTCCTTGCCAGCTTCCAGGGACTTAGGCTCGATCGAAGGCGAGCCAGCCGGGTTCAGCTTCTGCTCGACAACGGCTTCGTAGAAGGAAGCCTGGATCACGTCACCAATCGCTTCCTGGCGCGCATCGGCACCGAAACGGCGCTTGATTTCGGTCATTGGCACTTTGCCTGGACGGAAACCAGCGATCTTGGCCTTTTGGGCAGTCTGCTGCAGACGCTTGTTGACCGCAGTCTCAATACGCTCTGCCGGAACGGTGATGCTCAGGCGGCGCTCGATGGCAGTAGTATTTTCAACAGAAACTTGCATGGATATTCCTCGTTGCACAGACGTTAGCCGGCCGTTTCCGACCCCAGAATCAAGGGCATGCATTCTAGTGGGTCAAACTCAAGAAGTCACCCTACTGAAAACGGGTAGAAAAACAGCAGGCCATTTATAGGTTCAAGTGCACGCATGCACCTCATCCCGTTAGCAAATACAGCTCATCACGCCAGGGCTCTGCCTCAACCCTTCTATATATAGAAGAGCCTGGAAACACGCCCCTGGCCGCTGGACTTGCACGCAAGGCCAGCGGGTACGGCGGCAGCATCGAGACACACAAATACGACGAAGCGCCCTACCCTGAAAACTCGAAACACTTAAACAAAAACGGCACAGCCCCGTTTCCAGGTACTGTGCCGTCTTCGCTATTAAATAGCTGTACTGATCCGGAAATAGCCCTGAATCAGTTCCACACGCTCAAAACCGGCAACGATTCTAACGCCAAGGCATTGAGAATGCTTGTTTTTTTCTGGACGTCAATCACCACCTGACAGGAATCCAGGCCCATACAAGGACATTCCCACCTCTGTAAGCACGACAGAGCCTTTTCGGGACGCAAAAAAAAGCGCCAGATCATTGACCTGGCGCTTTTCCGAATATGGGGTGGACGATGGGGATCGAACCCACGACAACAGGAGTCACAATCCTGTGCTCTACCAACTGAGCTACGCCCACCATATTGCATCAACAAAGAACTCGAACAGCTTCCTTGTCTGGCCCTACCCTGCCCGAAGGCCAAGTAAAGCTTGATTGGTGCGGATGAAGAGACTCGAACTCTTACGCCTCGCGGCGCTGGAACCTAAATCCAGTGTGTCTACCAATTCCACCACATCCGCGCTTGAAGCTCTTAAAGCAAAGGCGCCAGATGTTTAATCTGGCGCCTTTCGAAATATGGGGTGGACGATGGGGATCGAACCCACGACAACAGGAGTCACAATCCTGTGCTCTACCAACTGAGCTACGCCCACCATATTGCGCTACTTGTGCCAAAGCTGCCTAATGGCGCACCCGGCAGGACTCGAACCTGCGACCATCCGCTTAGAAGGCGGATGCTCTATCCAGCTGAGCTACGGGCGCCTTATTAATCTGTACTCTTGGAGGATTACAAACTAAGTGCTTCCAGCCTTGCAGAACAACCATTCTGCTCGACCTTCTTAACCAGTGCTAGGCTGTGCCCGACAAGTGCGACGAATAGTATAGAGGGCCTGGAAACCCGTCAAATCTTTTTTGAAAAAAATTCATTTTATTTAAGGGGTTAGGGCAATTTGCTGACCAAGCGCCTTTGCCCTCACGTCCTGGCATGCGAGAATGCGCGCACTTTTCTTCCCCCTCTCGATGGTTAATCACGCGTAATGACTGCACAACTTATCGACGGCAAATCAATCGCCGCCAGCCTGCGCCAGCAGATCGCCAAACGCGTCACCGAGCGTAGCCAGCAAGGCCTGCGTACGCCCGGCCTCGCGGTGATCCTGGTCGGCAGCGATCCTGCCTCTCAGGTTTATGTCTCGCACAAGCGTAAAGACTGTGAAGAGGTCGGCTTTATCTCCAAGGCTTACGACTTGCCTTCCGAGACCACCCAACAGGCCCTCACCGACCTGATCGACGGCCTCAACGATGACCCGGCCATCGACGGCATCCTGCTGCAACTGCCGCTGCCCGAACACCTGGACGCCTCCAAGCTGCTGGAGCGCATTCGCCCCGACAAAGACGTGGACGGCTTCCACCCTTATAACGTCGGCCGCCTGGCCCAGCGTATCCCGCTGCTGCGCCCGTGCACCCCTAAAGGCATCATGACCTTGCTGGAAAGCACCGGTGTCGACCTCTACGGTCTCGACGCCGTCGTGGTCGGCGCCTCCAACATCGTCGGTCGCCCAATGGCCATGGAGCTGCTGCTGGCCGGCTGCACCGTGACCGTCACCCACCGCTTCACCAAGGACCTGGCGGGCCACGTCGGCCGCGCTGACCTGGTGGTCGTGGCCGCCGGCAAGCCGGGCCTGGTCAAGGGTGAGTGGATCAAGGAAGGCGCCATCGTGATCGACGTGGGCATCAACCGCCAGGAAGACGGCAAGCTGGTTGGCGACGTGGTGTACGAAACTGCCCTGCCCCGTGCCGGCTGGATCACGCCGGTACCCGGCGGCGTTGGCCCGATGACCCGTGCCTGCCTGCTGGAAAACACCCTGTATGCCGCAGAGACCCTGCACGGTTAATAACCAGGCGTACTGAAAAAGCCCTGCCTTATCGCAGGGCTTTTTATTGCCCGCAGGAAACCCTGTTTTTTCTTAGTTTTTAAGAACTTTCGTCCGGTTCTAGAAGAACATTCGACAGTTTCTGATCCATACTCCTAAAATGTAACGGCATTTATCAAAAACCCGTTCCCGAACGGTATTTCCTTACTTTTTTAGCGAGTTCATCCGCGTGAAAATTCGTCTCTCTCTCGTCAGCCTATTTTTTGCGTTTACAGGCACCTTTGCACACGCCGCCGAAACCACCCTGGCGCCGCGTGATACTTCCAAACTGCAAATCGCCTCCGGCAGCGCCATGCTCGTGGACCTGCAGACCAACAAGGTTATCTATTCCAGCAACCCGGATGTGGTGGTGCCCATCGCCTCGGTGAGCAAATTGATGACGGGCCTGGTGGTGCTGGACGCCAAGCAGAACATGGATGAGTACATCGACATCAACATCAAGGACACGCCGGAAATGAAAGGCGTGTTCTCCCGCGTGAAAATCGGCAGCGAAATGCCGCGCAAGGAAATGCTGCTGATCGCCCTGATGTCCTCGGAAAACCGCGCCGCCGCCAGCCTCGCCCACCACTACCCGGGCGGCTACCCGGCGTTTATCGCGGCGATGAACGCCAAGGCCAAGGCGCTGGGCATGACCAGCACCCACTACGTGGAGCCCACCGGCCTGTCGATCCACAACGTGTCCACCGCCCGCGACTTGAGCAAGCTGCTGGCCGCTGCGCGCCACTATCCGCTGTTGAGCCAGTTGAGCACCACCAAGGAAAAAACCGTGTCGTTCCGCAAACCCAACTACACCTTGGGTTTCTCCAACACCGACCACCTGATCAACCGCGCCAACTGGGACATCAAGCTGACCAAGACCGGTTTCACCAACCAGGCCGGCCACTGCCTGGTGCTGGTGACCAGCATGGGTAACCGCCCGGTGTCGTTGGTGATCCTGGATGCTTTCGGCAAGTTCACTCACTTCGCCGACGCTGGCCGCATCCGCAATTGGGTCGAGACTGGCAAGAGCGGCTCGGTGCCTGACGTAGCATTGCGCTACAAGGCCGACAAGAACCTGAAGAACCGTCCTAACGCTGCAGAAGTGCGCCGCTAAACCCGCTACCTCCCTGTGTGAACACGGGTTTATGTGGGAGCGGGCTTGCTCGCAAAGGCGGAGTGTCAGTCACCGAAAGTAGCGATTGATCCACCGCGTTCGCGAGCAAGCCCGCTCCCACAGGGGTTTGCGACGCTCTGTTGTTTACTTTTTCTCCGCCAACACCTTCAGCGCCTGCGCCGCCGCCTGCTCCTGCCCAGCCTGCGCCGTCGCATTGGCCGCATCACGCCAACGCTGTGCATCCACATTGGCCGGCAACTGGCTCGGGCGCTGGGTCAAGATCCCCCAGTTACCCGCACTCTTCCACGCCGATTCGAAGTCGCTGAAGCTCATCAACAGCCGCCGGTCCATGCCCGATCGCAGCAGCACGGTACTCTTCTGCTGGTTGAACCCCACCACCACGACGTAGCGCGTCCCCGACCAGAAGCTCGAATTGATCCGCGCCATCACCGGGTAACCCGCCGCCACCTGCGCCAGCACCGCCGTCAGCTTGGCATCCACCGGGTACACCATCAGCCCGTACTCGCGCGCCAGCACCTGCATGGTGCGCTCAAGGTTCGCCTCGCCGCCCGGCAAGTGCAGCGGTTTATCCAACAACCCCGGTGTCATGACAATGCCTTGTTGCGACAGCATGCTGGCTAAAGCCGAGGGGCCGCTCTGGTAAGCCTCGCTGCGAAAGGTCGGCACGCCATTGAGTTCGACACGCTCCGGCAGGCCCGCCAGTTTCGACGGCTGCCCGGAACAGGCGCCCAACCCCAGCGCGCAGGCCAGCAACAAGGATGTTTGAAGGTTCGACCGTAACCGCAATTTTCTACTCGCTTGATCAGCTTCCGGTAAGGGCCTTGATCATAGGGCGCCGAGCCACGCCGGTATAGCCCAAGGCCTTAGTAAAACACGCGGGATAGAGCAAAGAAGTTGGACGGACTCGACCATTGGTCAATAGCGGGCAACCGCCAGGTGACTAGACTGTCCATTGAGAAGACTGTGTGTGCCCCGCAGGGGGCGAAAGGAGGCCCGAATGAGCCTTGCAACAACGATTTTCCTATTGATCTGCGGTTGGCTGGCGGTTGCCGGCGCCATGTTGTGGGGGGTCATGCGCGTGACCCGTCGGCACCATCACCCCCACGTCAAACCGGCTGCACCGGCCCAGCCCCATAAGGCTGCGGTGCACCACGCCTAGCCAGGCATGCAACTGAAGTCCTGCGTCGCAGCCACTTCCTTGCCGTGCCCATCTTTGAGGGAGGCGCGCACGGTGGTGCCCAGGCTGGATTCCACCAGGGTGTAGTGCTCACCCGCCTTGAAATGCTTGTAGTCGACCCGACCCTGGCAGTCCTGCTGGTTGTCGTCGCCTGGCTCTTCTTCGAACAGTGTCACGTCCAGGCGATGCTCGCCCGGGGTCACTTCAAAAAAGCGCCCATCATCCACGCGCTTGCCATCCACGCGCTCGGCCATCAGGTCATTCGGTGCTTCTTCCTTCAAACCAATCCAGGCTTCGCTCGGGTCAGCCTTGGGAAGGGGGCCGGCGCAGGCCGACAACAACAGGACAGCACCCAGGGCAGGGATCAACAACAACGGTTTAAGTGACATGGCAGGGCTCCAAAAGGACATCGATAAACGCGGTGGACGGCACTCAACGGTGTCGCGTCCGATGGGTTACAAGCTTGAGGAGCCACCCTTTGTAGAACAAATGAATACATATGAAACGATCTTCAGCCCTTAACTAAATGTTCCTTCACCTCGCTGAAAGGCGCGTGTTAGGTGGGTCGGGCAAGACTGCCGGGGTTTGCAATCCTGCTCCAATGGAGGTTCACGCATGCTCGGGCTGGTAAAGACCGCACTGCAAAAGCCGTACACGTTTATCGTGTTGGCCATATTCATCTGCATCATCGGGCCGATGGCGGCCCTGCGAACCCCTACGGATGTTTTCCCCGATATCGGCATCCCCGTGGTCGCCGTGGTCTGGCAGTACAACGGCCTGTCGCCGGACGCCATGGCCGGTCGGGTGATCTACACCTACGAACGCTCCCTGAGCACCACCGTCAACGACATCGAACACATCGAATCGCAATCGCTGCCCGGCATGGGCATCGTCAAGATCTTCTTCCAACCCGGCGTGGATATCCGCACCGCCAACGCCCAAGTGACGGCCGTTTCACAAACCGTCCTCAAGCAGATGCCACCGGGCATCACGCCGCCGCTGATCCTCAACTACAGCGCCTCCACCGTGCCGATCCTGCAGATGGCGTTCTCCAGCCCCAGCCTGTCGGAAGCCAAGATCCGCGACCTGGTGCAGAACAACATCCGCCTGCCCCTGAGCGCCCTGCCCGGCCTCGCGATGCCCACGCCCATGGGCGGCAAGCAACGCCAGATCACCCTGGACCTCGACCCGCAGGCGCTCGCAGCCAAAGGCTTGTCGGCGCAGGACGTGGGCAACGCACTCGCGCTGCAGAACCAGATCATCCCGGTGGGCACCGCCAAACTCGGCCCCAACGAATACACGATCCTGCTCAACAACAGCCCCAAGGCCATCGATGAACTCAACGACCTGCCGATCAAGACCGTCGACGGTGCGCTGATCACCATCGGCCAGGTGGCCCACGTGCGTGACGGTTCGCCACCGCAGACCAACATCGTGCGCGTCGACGGCCACCGCGCCGTGCTGATGCCGGCGCTGAAAAACGGCAGCATCTCCACCCTGTCGATCATCGACGGCATCCGCCAGATGCTGCCGCGCATCAACGAAACCCTGCCGCCGTCGCTGAAGACCTCGCTGCTGGGTGACGCCTCGGTGTTCGTGAAAGAATCGGTCGGCAGCGTGGCCCAGGAAGGCATCATCGCCGCCCTGCTGACCAGTGCGATGATCCTGCTGTTCCTCGGCAGCTGGCGGTCGACGCTGATCATCGCCGCCTCGATTCCCCTGGCCGTGCTCTCGGCCATCGCCCTGCTGGCCGCCACCGGGCAAACCCTCAACGTCATGACCCTCGGCGGGTTGGCGCTGGCGGTGGGGATTCTGGTGGACGACGCCACGGTGACCATCGAAAACATCAACTGGCACCTGGAACAAGGCAAGGCGGTGAAAACCGCAATCCTCGACGGCGCCGCGCAGATCGTCGGCCCGGCGTTCGTCTCGCTGCTGTGCATCTGCATCGTGTTCGTGCCGATGTTCCTGCTGCAAGGCATCGCCGGCTACCTGTTCCGGCCGATGGCCCTGGCGGTGATCTTTGCCATGGCCAGCTCGTTCATCCTGTCGCGTACGCTGGTGCCAACCCTGGCGATGTTCCTGCTCAAGCCCCATGTGCCGGAGCAAGGGCCGGGGCATCACCCGGAAGATGAGTTCATCAACCATCACGAGGGCGAGCAGCACACCAAACCGCGCAACGCTGTGCTGCAAGCGGTGCTGAATTTCCAGCAGGGTTTCGAGCGCCACTTCTCGAATATCCGCGACACCTACCACGGCCTGCTGACCTTGGCGCTGGCCCACCGCAAGCGCTTTATCGTCGGGTTCCTGGGCTGCGTGCTTGCCTCGTTCCTGCTGCTGCCAAGCCTGGGGCAGGACTTCTTCCCAGCCACCGACGCCGGCGCCCTCGCCCTGCACGTGCGCCTGCCACTCGGCACGCGCATCGAAGAAAGCGCGGCCGCCTTCGACCGCATTGAAGCGCGGATCCGCGAAGTGATCCCGGCCGAAGAACTCGACACCATCGTCGACAACATCGGCATTCCCCTCAGCGGCATCGACATGGCCTACAGCAGCAGCGGCACCATCGGCCCGCAGGACGGCGACATCCAGGTCACCTTGAAAAAAGACCATGCACCGACTGCCGACTACGTGAAGAAACTGCGCGAAGCCCTGCCCGAAAGCTTCCCCGGCAGCCACTTCGCCTTCCTACCCGCCGACATCAGCAGCCAGATCCTCAACTTCGGCGCACCCGCCCCGCTGGACGTAAAAATCTCCGGGCGCAGCGATGAAGAAAACCGCGCCTACGCGGTGGAACTGGAGCGTCGCCTGCAACACGTACCGGGCATCGCCGACCTGCGCATCCAGCAGTCCACTGGCTACCCGTCACTGCAAGTGAACGTGGACCGCATGCGCGCCAATGGCCTGGGCATCACCGAGCGTGACGTGACCAACAGCATGGTCGCTTCCCTCGCCGGCAGCTCCCAAGTGGCACCGACCTTCTGGCTCAACCCGGCCAACGGCGTGTCGTACTCGATCGTCGCCGCCACCCCGCAATACCGCCTCGACAGCCTGCCGACCCTGGAAGCCTTGCCGGTGACCGGTGCCGATGGCCAGTCGCAGATCCTCGGCGGCGTGGCCACCATCTCGCGGGTGCAGAGCCCGGCGGTGGTGACCCACTACAACATCGAACCGACCCTGGACCTGTACGCCAACGTGCAAGGCCGTGACTTGGGCGGCGTCGCCCGCGACGTGCAAAAAGTGCTGGATGACACCGCCTCGATGCGCCCCAAAGGCGCAGTGATCAGCCTGCACGGGCAGATCGATGCGCTGCATGAAGCCTTCAGCGGCCTGAGCTTCGGCCTGCTCGGTGCGGTGGTGCTGATCTACCTGCTGATCGTGGTCAACTTCCAGTCCTGGGCCGACCCGTTTGTGATCATCACCGCACTGCCCGCTGCATTGGCTGGCATCGTGTGGATGCTGTTCCTCAGTGGTACATCGTTGTCAGTGCCGGCCCTCACCGGGGCCATCCTGTGCATGGGCGTGGCCACGGCCAACTCGATCCTGGTGGTGAGCTTCTGCCGTGAGCGCCTGGCCGAACACGGCGACGCACTGAAGGCTGCGATGGAAGCCGGCTATACGCGCTTTCGCCCGGTGTGCATGACCGCCCTGGCCATGATCATCGGCATGCTGCCACTGGCGATTTCCCAAGAACAAAACGCCCCCCTCGGCCGGGCGGTGATCGGTGGCTTGATCTTCGCCACCGTCGCCACCCTGCTGTTTGTTCCCGTGGTCTTCAGCCTGGTCCACGGGCGTCATCCTACTCGCGCTGTTGCTGGAGAAACTTCACATGTCGTCTGATCACAAACCCTCGCGCAAGCGTCTGATGCTCATGGGTGTCGGCGGCCTGACTCTGGCCGCCCTGTTGGTCGCCAACGGCCTGCACGCCCGCACGATGCACGAACAATCGGTGACCGCCTGGACGGAAACGGCCGCCATCCCCCAGGTGATGGTGTTCCAGCCCAAGCAAAATGCGGCCGGTGACACGCTGCGCTTGCCGGCGCACCTGGAAGCCTGGAGCAAGGCGCCGATCCACGCCCGGGTCAGCGGCTACCTCAAGGACTGGAAAGCCGACATCGGCACCCAGGTCAAAGCCGGGCAAGTCCTCGCCGAAATCGACAGCCCTGACCTGGACCAGCAACTGGCGCAAACCCACGCCCGGCTGATGCAGGAACAAGCCAATGCGCGCCTGGCACAAACCACCGCCACGCGCTGGCAAAACCTGTTGGCCAGCCATTCAGTGTCGCGCCAGGAGGCCGATGAAAAGACCTCCAACGCCGCCGCGGCCAAAGCCAATGCCGAAGCCGCCGCTGCCGACTACGCACGGTTGTCGGCACTGGAAAGCTACAAGACCATCCGCGCGCCATTCGCCGGCACCATCACCGCGCGCAACACCGATATCGGCCAGTTGATCAAGGCCGATACCGACAGCGACCCGGAGCTGTTCAACATCGCCGACACCCACCAACTGCGCCTGTACGTGCCGGTGCCGCAGAACTATGCAGCAGTGATCCACCCGGGCCTCGAAGCTGAGCTGACCGTGCCCGAGCACCCGGGCGAGCTCTTCAAGGCGCGCCTGATCGGCGACTCCACTGCCATCGACCGCCGCTCCGGCACCCTGCTCGCGCAGTTCGTGGCCGACAACCCCAACGGTGAGTTACTGCCCGGTGACTACGCCGAAGCCACCTTGCCGATCCCGGCCGACACCCATGGCGTGAGCATCCCGGCCAGCGCGCTGATCTTCCGCGCCCAAGGCACCCAAGTGGCGGTACTGGACGCGCAGAACCACGTGCACCTGCAAAACATCCACATCGGCCTCGACCTCGGCGAACGCCTGGTGATCGACCAGGGCCTCAAGCCCGCCGACCGCATCGTCGACAACCCGCCCGATGCCCTGCGCGAAGGTGACCCGGTGCAACTGGCCGATGCCGCAGGAGGTGCGCATGCGCCCAAGGCTTAAGCCCCTCGCGGCCCTGATGCTGCTGGCGCTGCAAGGCTGCTCGATGGCGCCCACCTACACGGTGCCAAGCGTGGACCTGCCCGCCGGCTATCGCGAACAGACCAGCGACGGCCCGTGGCACAGCGCGCAGCCGTCCGACCAGTTGGCACCCGAATGGTGGAAGCTCTACAACGACCCGCGCCTGAGCGCGTTGCAACAACAGCTGCTCAAAGCCAACCCCGACCTGGCCGCAGCGTTGGCGCACTTTGATGCGTCCCAGGCCTACGCCAGCCAGCTGCATGCCGGCTTGTTCCCGCAGCTCACCGCCAGCGCGCAACCCCTGCGCCAGCGGCAATCGGACACGCGACCGTTGCGTGGCAGCACGCAGCCGTCGGTGTACAACAGCAACACCGCCGGGTTTTCGTTGAGCTATGACCTGGACCTGTGGGGCAAAATCCGCAACCAGGTGGCAGCCGGTGATGCCCAGGCGCAAGCGTCTGGCGATGACCTGGCCGTGGCGCGTTTGAGCCTGCAGCATCAGTTGGCGACCTTGTACGTGCAGCTCAACGGCCTGGATGCCCAGGCGCGGATTCTCAACAGCTCACTGGACGATTTCAGCCAGGCATTGCAACTGACCCGCAGCCGCTACGAAGGCCAGATTGCCTCGGAGCTGGACCTGACCCGCGCGCAAAACCAGCTGGCCGAAGCCAAGGCTCAACTGGATGAAGTACGCGGCCAGCGCAACCTGACGGAGCATGCGATTGGCGAACTGGTGGGGGTAGCCGCCAGCACCTTCACGCTGCCGCCAAGCCAGCAATTAATCGCGTTGCCCGGCATTCCATCGCAGCTGCCGAGCCACCTGCTGCAACGGCGCCCGGACATTGCTGCGGCTGAACGCCGGGTGTTTGCCGCCAACGCCAACATCGGCGTGGCCAAGGCGGCGTGGTACCCGGATTTTAGTTTGACCGGGTTGATTGGTGGGCAGACGCAGGGGGTCGGCAACCTGTTTTCGGCGGGTAATCGTTATTGGGCGCTGGGGCCGTTGGTCAATTTGCCGATCTTCGATGGCGGCCGTTTGAGCGCTAATGAGCGCCAGGCCAAAGCCGAATTCGAAGAAGCTTCGGCGCAGTACCGCAGCCATGTGTTGAAAGCCATCCGCGAGGTGGAAGATAACCTGGCGCAACTGCGAGATCTGCAGCAGGAAGCCCAGGATGAACAAGCCGCGGCGGATGCGGCGCAGCACACCCAGGCGCTGGCGATGAACAGTTACCAGGCGGGGGCAGTGAGTTACCTGGATGTGGTGACCGCGCAGACGGCCGCGTTGCAGGCACAGCGCACGTTGCAAGCGGTGCAGACGCGGCAGTTGCAAGCCAGCGTCGGCTTAGTCACAGCGCTGGGCGGTGGCTGGCAACCCGGCGCCTGATCTAACGCCTTCGCGGGCAAGCCCGCTCCCACATTTGATCGGGTTCACACCGTTCAATGTGGGAGCTGGCTTGTCGGGTCGCCGCATCGCTGCGATGACGGTATTTCAGGCAGCGAGCTTGCCACTGGCAATCGCGGCGGACGCAGCAACCATCGCCCGCAACAACACTGCACACCCCGCCGCCAGATCATCCGGCGCAGCATTCTCGATTTCGTTATGGCTGATGCCGCCCTCGCATGGCACAAAAATCATCCCCGCCGGGCCCAGTTCGGCCACGAAAATCGCGTCGTGCCCTGCCCCGCTGACGATGTCCATGTTCGACAGGCCCAGCCCATTCGCCGCATCGCGCACCGCCTCCACGCAGCCTTTATCGAAGTACAACGGCGGGAAATCCGCTGTGGGCTCCATCTCAAAACTCAAGCCATGTTTGGCGCAGGTCTCATCGATCACCTTGCGCACCTGGGCAATCATCGAGTCCAAACGTGCCGGTTCCAAGTGACGGAAATCCAGGGTCATGCGCACTTCGCCAGGGATGACATTGCGCGACCCCGGGTACGCCTGCAGGCACCCGACGGTGCCACACGCATGCGGCTGATGGCCCAGCGCCGCCGCATTCACCGCGGCCACCACCGCCGCCGCGCCCACCAGGGCATCCTTGCGCAGGTGCATCGGGGTGGGTCCCGCGTGGGCTTCCACGCCGCGCAGTCTCAGGTCGAACCACTTCTGGCCCAGCGCCCCCAGCACCACGCCGATGGTTTTCTGTTCATCCTCAAGGATCGGGCCTTGCTCGATATGCGCCTCGAAGTAAGCACCGACTTTGTGCCCGCTGACGGCGCGCGTTCCCGCATAGCCAATCGCATTCAACGCATCGCCCACGCTGACGCCGTCAGCATCGACCTTGGCCAGGGTATCGGCCAGGGTGAATTTTCCGGCAAACACCCCCGAGCCCATCATGCACGGCGGGAAACGCGAACCCTCTTCATTGGTCCACACCACCACTTCCAGCGGCGCCTCGGTTTCCACGTTGAGGTCGTTGAGGGTGCGCAGCACTTCCACGCCGGCCAGCACACCGAAGCAGCCGTCGAACTTGCCACCGGTGGGCTGAGTGTCGATATGGCTGCCGGTCATCACCGGTGGCAGGTTGGGATTGCGCCCGGGGCGACGGGCAAAAATATTGCCGATACCGTCGACGGTGACCGTGCAGCCCGCCGCTTCGCACCATTGCACGAACAGGTCGCGGGCCTTGCGGTCGAGGTCGGTAAGGGCCAGGCGACACACGCCGCCCTTGGGCGTGGCACCGAGCTTGGCCAGGTCCATCAGGGACTGCCACAAACGGTCGCGGTTGATGTGCTGATGGGTGGATTTCAGAACGTCGAGGGCAGCGTTCATGGGGATCTCCTCAGGCTACATTTTTATAGGTTGAACGAGCGTAACTCGATCAAAAATGTGGGAGCGGGCTTGCTCGCGAAAGCGGTCTTTCAGGCAACACTTTCGATAACTGATGCACCGCATTCGCGAGCAAGCCCGCTCCCACATGTGGATTGCATTCCACTTCGGTTACAGCGGGGATTTGGCGGTCACTGGACGGGCCGCACGCTTGGCATTCAGCCCGTAATACATCAAGCCGCCCAATGCCGAACCGGTGAACCAGCCATAGCTGTAGAACCAACTGAACGCATCACTGCCCAGGGATAGCAACGTCAGCACCACCGGCACGCCGAAGGCAATGAAGCCGCTCCAGTTCCACGCCGGGTACACGTCATCGCGGTACAAACCGGCCAGGTCCAGTTGCTGTTTGCGGGTGATGAAATAGTCCACCACCATGATCCCGGCGATGGGTCCCAGCAGGCTGGAGTAGCCCAGCAACCAGTTGGAATACACGGTCTCCAGGCTCACGTCGGACACGATCAGCCCAAGCTTTTTCAGCAGCTCATGGGCCATCAGCGCCAGCCCCACCAGCCCGGTGAGGATCACCGCCGTGGTGCGGTTGATCAGCTTCGGCGCGATGTTCTGGAAGTCGTTGGTGGGCGAGACAATGTTCGCCGCGGTGTTGGTGGACAAGGTGGCGATGATGATCAGCGCCATGGCAATGGCCACCCACACCGGGCTCTGGATATGCCCGATCAGCGTCACCGGGTCGGACACGCTCACGCCCACCAGTTTCACCGACGCGGCGGTCATGATCACGCCGAGGGCGGCGAACAGGAACATGGTCAGCGGCAGGCCGAAAATCTGCCCGAGGATCTGGTCTTTCTGGCTTTTCGCATAACGACTGAAGTCCGGAATATTCAGCGACAGGGTGGCCCAGAAACCGACCATGGCGGTGAGGCCGGCCATGAAGTAACCGGTGAGGCTCGCGCCTTCGGGACGCTTGGGCGGGATCGCCATCAACTCGCTGATGGACACATTGGGCATCGCCCACACCAGCAGGCCGATGCCCACCGCCACCAGCAGCGGTGCCGAGAGGGTTTCCAGGCGCTTGATCGACTCGGCGCCACGCAGCACCACCCACAGGTTCAGCGTCCAGAAGATCATGAAGCCGATCACCTCGCCGGTGCCGCCGAGGGACTTCCAGCCCTCGAAGATCGAGCCCAGGAACAGGTGGATCGCCAGCCCGCCGAACATCGTCTGGATGCCCAACCAGCCACAAGCCACCAGCGCGCGGATCAGGCACGGCACGTTGGAGCCGAGGATGCCAAAAGAGGACCGCAACAACACCGGGAACGGAATGCCGTACTTGGTGCCGGGGAAGGCGTTGAGGGTCAACGGGATCAGCACCACGATGTTCGCGAGCAAGATCGCCATCAGCGCCTCGCCCACCGACAAGCCGAAATACGCCGTGAGCACCCCGCCCAAGGTGTAGGTGGGCACGCAGATCGACATGCCGACCCACAGGGCGGTGATGTGCCATTTGTTCCAGGTTCGTTCGTGCACCTTGGTCGGTGCCATGTCGTGGTTGTAGCGAGGGCTGTCGAGGACGTCGGGGCCGGCGTCGAGTTCGTACAGGCCGTTGCGCTCAATGACTTGCGATCTGTTCTGTTGCATGGCCGCTCCACGGTTTTTTCGAATTATTTTTGCTCACCCAACGCATCACGCCAGGTGGCCGGAGTACCTCGTAAACAACATGACATCACAGGCCCGGCCAGCCGCCACTGCACTCAATAACCGTGCCGACAACCGTTACCGAAACCGCACCGCTTATATAACGTACTGATGTTTATCAGCTTTCCGATTGGGCCCTGGGTACTTGCTGCGTGACTCAGGCTAAATCACGCGAAAGTTATCCGAACTGTCAGGACTCAATCTGGTGCAACACAATTATTTTTATTTCCCATGCCCGTCAAGGGGCATGTCTCAAGCGTCTGATTTGCAATAAGAAATGTTGCTCAATTTAAGAACCTGTCAAGTGCGTCAAAATGGTGAGACAGCGCTTCATTTTGGTGAAAATCATTTTTAATCCTTACAAATCAATACTTTGAATACGATATAAGCTTATAAAAAATCTTCTTGCCCAATCGAAAAACTCGGGCTAGTTTCTATTCCTGTCACCGATGACAGGAATTAACCGACCATCGGTAAGCAGCATTACAACACTTAGAACTGGCACAAGCCGGTCAAGCCTGTGAGGAACTCGACATGTCGCTGTTGATCCGTGGCGCCACCGTTATTACCCATGATGAAAGTTACCGCGCCGATGTTTTATGCGCAGGCGGTCTAATTCGGGCTATTGGTACGAACCTGGATATTCCCGCCGGCACTGAAGTACTCGATGGCAGCGGCCAATACCTGATGCCGGGCGGCATCGATCCCCACACCCATATGCAACTGCCCTTCATGGGCACCGTGGCCAGCGAAGACTTTTTCAGTGGCACCGCCGCTGGCCTGGCCGGTGGCACTACCTCGATCATCGACTTTGTGATCCCCAACCCGCAGCAGTCGTTGCTGGAGGCGTTTCATCAATGGCGCGGCTGGGCGCAAAAGTCCGCCTCCGACTACGGTTTTCACGTGGCGATCACCTGGTGGAGCGAGCAGGTGCGCGAGGAAATGGCCGAGCTGGTCAGCCACCACGGCATCAACAGCTTCAAGCATTTCATGGCCTACAAGAACGCGATCATGGCGGCCGACGACACCCTGGTGGCTAGCTTCGAACGCTGCCTAGAACTGGGCGCCGTGCCCACCGTGCACGCAGAAAACGGCGAGCTGGTGTATCACCTGCAACGCAAGCTGATGGCCCAGGGCATCACCGGGCCGGAAGCGCACCCGTTGTCGCGTCCCTCGCAAGTTGAGGGCGAAGCGGCCAGCCGGGCGATCCGCATTGCCGAGACCATCGGCACCCCGCTGTACCTGGTGCATGTGTCGACCAAGGAAGCGCTGGATGAAATCACCTACGCCCGCAGCAAAGGCCAGCCGGTCTATGGCGAAGTGCTCGCCGGCCACCTGCTGCTGGACGACAGCGTGTACCAGCACCCCGACTGGCAGACCGCAGCGGGCTATGTGATGAGCCCGCCGTTCCGCCCGCGCGGGCACCAGGAAGCGCTGTGGCATGGCCTGCAATCGGGCAACCTGCACACCACCGCCACCGACCATTGCTGCTTCTGCGCCGAACAAAAAGCCGCTGGCCGGGACGACTTCAGCAAGATCCCCAACGGCACGGCAGGTATCGAAGACCGCATGGCCGTGTTGTGGGACGAAGGCGTCAACAGCGGGCGCTTGTCGATGCAGGAGTTCGTCGCCCTGACCTCCACCAACACCGCCAAGATCTTCAACCTCTACCCCCGCAAAGGTGCGATCCGCGTCGGCGCCGATGCCGACCTGGTGCTGTGGGACCCCGAGGGTACGCGGACCATTTCCGCCAAGACCCACCACCAGCAAGTCGACTTCAACATCTTCGAAGGCAAGACCGTGCGCGGCGTGCCGAGCCACACCATCAGCCAGGGCAAACTGGTGTGGGCCGACGGTGACCTGCGTGCCGAACGCGGGGCCGGGCGGTATGTGGAGCGGCCGGCGTATCCGGCGGTGTTTGAGCAGTTGAGCAAGCGGGCTGAGCTTTCCAGGCCCGTGGCTGTAAACCGCTGATACCGCATTCGCGAGCAAGCCCGCTCCCACATTCGACCGCGTTCCCCCAGACAAAATGGGGTCGAATGTGGGAGCGGGCTTGCTCGCGAAGAGGCCAGTACAGGCAACAAAAAATGCCCACTTAGAGGCAATCCAAAAAAAACCGTGAGGCCAAACCCGTGATCCAGACCCTGACCCACCTCCCCCATCCCCATGAAGACGGGGCAACGCTCGCCAGCCACTTCACCGACCTGGCGCCGCCGCTCAACGCGCGCCAGGCCCAACTGGAAGCCTCGCGCTGCCTGTATTGCTACGACGCGCCGTGTGTGAACGCATGCCCCAGCGAGATCGACATCCCGTCGTTCATCCGCAACATCCACACCGAAAACATCCAAGGCGCCGCGCAGAAGATCCTCTCGGCCAACATCCTCGGCGGCAGTTGTGCGCGGGTGTGCCCCACCGAAATCCTCTGCCAGCAAGCCTGTGTGCGTAACAACGCCGAAGAATGCGCCCCGGTGCTGATCGGCCTGTTGCAGCGCTACGCGGTGGACAACGCACACTTCACCGAGCATCCGTTTCATCGCGCCGCGTCGACCGGCAAGCGCATCGCAGTGATCGGCGCCGGGCCTGCGGGCCTGGCCTGTGCCCACCGCAGTGCGATGCACGGCCATGACGTGGTGATCTTCGAAGCCCGGGAAAAAGCCGGTGGCCTGAATGAATACGGGATCGCCAAGTACAAGCTGGTGGATGACTTCGCCCAGAAGGAGCTGGATTTCCTGCTGCAGATTGGCGGCATCGAGATTCGCCATGGCCAACGCCTGGGCGACCACCTCACCTTGAGCGAACTGCACCAGCAGTTCGACGCGGTGTTCCTCGGCCTCGGCCTGGCCGCCAGCAAACAGCTCGGCCTGCCCCATGAGGACGCCCCCGGCTTGCTCGCCGCCACCGACTACATCCGTGAACTGCGCCAGGCCGATGACCTCACGCAACTGCCCCTGGCCGACCGCTGCATCGTGCTCGGTGCCGGCAACACCGCCATCGACATGGCCGTGCAGATGGCCCGCCTCGGCGCCCGCGACGTCAACCTGGTGTACCGCCGTGGCCTGGCGGACATGGGCGCCACCCACCATGAACAGGAGATCGCCAAGGCCAACCAGGTCCGCCTGCTGACTTGGGCGCAACCCGAAGAAGTGTTGCTGGACGACCATGGCCATGTGCGCGGCATGCGTTTCTTGCGCACGCGCATGGAAAACGGCCGCCTGCACCCCACGGGCGAAACCTTCGAGTTGGCCGCCGATGCGATCTTCAAGGCCATCGGCCAGGGCTTCGACAACGCGGTACTGCACGACCCGCTGGCCCAGCAGCTGCACCGCGTGGGCGAGCGGATCTTCGTCGATGAGCACCTGCAAACCAGCGTTCCAGGGGTGTACGCCGGAGGCGATTGCGTCAGCCTCGGCCAGGACCTCACCGTGCAGGCGGTGCAACACGGCAAGCTGGCCGCCGAGGCCATGCACGCCCAACTCATGCTGACTGTGGAGGCTGCGTAATGGCCGATCTCTCGATTGTATTTGCCGGTATCAAAGCCCCCAACCCCTTCTGGCTGGCCTCTGCGCCGCCCACCGACAAGGCCTACAACGTGGTGCGCGCCTTCGAAGCCGGCTGGGGCGGCGTGGTGTGGAAAACCCTCGGTGAAGACCCGGCGGCGGTCAACGTGTCGTCACGCTATTCAGCCCATTACGGCGCCAACCGTGAAGTGCTGGGCATCAACAACATCGAGCTGATCACCGACCGCTCCCTGGAGATCAACCTGCGGGAAATCACCCAGGTGAAAAAGGATTGGCCGGACCGCGCACTGATCGTGTCGCTGATGGTGCCGTGCGTAGAGGAATCGTGGAAAAACATCCTGCCCCTGGTGGAAGCCACCGGTTGCGATGGCATCGAGCTGAACTTCGGTTGCCCCCATGGCATGCCCGAGCGCGGCATGGGCGCGGCGGTTGGCCAGGTGCCGGAGTATGTGGAACAGGTAACACGCTGGTGCAAGACCTATTGCTCACTGCCGGTGATCGTCAAGCTCACGCCGAACATCACCGATATCCGCGTGGCCGCGCGGGCGGCGTATCGCGGTGGGGCGGATGCGGTGTCGCTGATCAACACCATCAACTCCATCACCAGCGTCGACCTGGAGCGCATGGTCGCCCTGCCGGTGGTCGGCACCCAAAGCACCCACGGCGGCTATTGCGGCTCAGCGGTCAAGCCGATCGCGCTGAACATGGTCGCCGAAATCGCCCGCGACCCGCAGACCCAGGGCCTGCCGATTTGCGGCATTGGCGGCATCGGCAACTGGCGCGATGCGGCGGAATTCGTCGCACTGGGTTGCGGCGCGGTGCAGGTGTGCACGGCGGCGATGCTGCATGGGTTCCGGATTGTCGAGGAGATGAAGGATGGGTTGTCGCGGTGGATGGACAGTCAGGGTTACAACAACCTGCAGGCATTTTCCGGGCGGGCGGTGGGCAACACCACAGACTGGAAGTACCTGGATATCAACTACCAGGTGATCGCCAAGATCGACCAGGAAGCCTGTATTGGTTGTGGGCGTTGCCATATCGCCTGTGAAGACACCTCACACCAGGCCATCGAAAGCGTGAAATTGGCGGATGGCACGCACAAATATGAGGTGATCGATGAGGAATGCGTGGGTTGCAACCTGTGCCAGATCACCTGCCCGGTGGCGGACTGTATCGAGATGGTGCCGATGGACACCGGCAAGCCGTTTTTGAATTGGACGCAGGACCCTAGGAATCCCTACCGGGAGGCGGTGTAGCCCTTTAGACCGCCTTCGCGAGCAAGCCCGCTCCCACATTCGACTGCATTCCTCCCTCTATAACGCGGTCAACTGTGGGAGCGGGCTTGCTCGCGAAGGGGCTCTTAGGTCCACCACAAAAATCAAGGCTCCAACCCAATCCCCCGCAAGATCACACTCGTCACCGTCTGTATCGCCTTCTCGAACTGCATGTCCGACAACGGCTGGTGGTCATTCAGGATCTTCACCTGGTGATCGAAGTCGGCATAGTGCTGGGTCGATGCCCAGATCATATACAGCAGGCTCGACGGCTCCACCGGCAGGATGCGTTTGTCCTCCACCCACTGGCGAATCTTCGCTTCCTTCATCTTGGCCCAGTCGTACAGGCTTTCATCCAGCGCCTCACCGAGCGTCGGCGCGCCATGGATGATCTCGTTGGCCCAGACTTTGGATCCATACGGCCGCGTGCGCGAACGCTGCATCTTGGCGCGGATGTAACTGCTGAGCACCACCCGTGGGTCATCGAAGGTTTCGAAACTCAGGGCGTCCTGCTTCCATACTTCCAGCAAGTCGAACAGCACCGCGCTGTACAGTTCGCTCTTGGTGGTGAAGTAGTAATGCAGGTTGGAACGAGGCAGTTGCACTTCTTCGGCAATGTCGGCCATGGCGGTGCTGCCATAGCCTTTTTCGGCGAAGATTTTCTCCGCCGCCAGCAGGATTTTCTCGACGTTGACTCGACGAATTCCGATCTTGTGATTACCCATAAAGGCTGCAAACCCACTCACTGTCTATGGACGCTTCAAACGGCACGTGCGCCATCACATCATGAACAGACACATTAGGCCACACACCTGCTGCCCCAACTTCGGCTTACGCAGCCGATTGCCCGGACATGCCGTTGATCGACAGATCGACTTTTGCGGCGCAAAGGCTGCAGTTTTCCTCGGCGTCCTGCCTTGTGAACGGGCTATGATCGGCACATCTGAACCGGACCCCTGACCTATGGCCGTTGACCTGCAAGCCCTCTATCCAAAATTGATTCACCTGATGCTGGACACGGTCTTCGTGGTCGAAAGCAACAACCACATCGTATTTGTGAGCGATGCCTGTGAAGCATTGCTCGGTTACCGTGCCGACGAACTGACCGGCACCCTCATCACCGACTACATGCACCCTGAGGACCTGGCGCGCACCCGGGCCTCCATCGTGCGGGTCATGAACGGCAAACCCCATGTCGACTTCCGCAACCGCTATATCCGCAAGGACGGCGGTGTCGTGCACATCCTGTGGGCCGCCTTCTGGTCCGAAGAAGTGGGGGCACGGATCGGCGTTGCACGGGACGTCACGGCCCTCACCCAGGCCGAGGAGGAACTGCGTTTCCTCGCCCATCACGACCCGCTGACGGCGCTGACCAACCGCTCGCTGTTCAATGACGGGCTGGACACGGCCCTTCAGGCCGCGCAACGGCAAAACAGCACCCTGGCGTTGCTGTTTCTGGACGTCAACGACTTCAAGGGCATCAACGACGTGCATGGCCATGGCGTGGGCGATCGGGTGCTCTGCGTGATTGCACGACGGTTGGAACGCTGTGTGCGTGAGGGCGACCTGGTGGCGCGGATGGGCGGGGATGAATTTACGGTGCTGCTGACGGATATCCAGTCCCAGGACGCCGTTTACGCGAAAGTGACCCAGATCCTCGCGGTCATGGCAGAACCGTTGGGCGCAGGCTTCGAAGGGGTCAAGATGCCGTCCTGCAGCATCGGCGTGGCGTTTTATCCAGCGGACGGTGAGGACGCCGATACGCTGCTCAGCCATGCAGACGGTGACATGTACCAGACAAAACGGCGCAGGCTTGCGGCGGAGTGAAGAGCCGCGTGCAAGCCAGGTGAAACTTCCTGTACGAGCCTTTCCCCTGGAAATCGGATTGGTTAGGATCGCGATCCCAATGAAGGATCACTGCCATGACTATTCGACCTCGCGTGGCCGCCGACGACCCAGTGCTGGGAGCACTGTGGGAGCGCTCGGTGCGAGCCACCCATGACTTCCTCCCCGAGGATGACATTCAACGCTTGCTGCCTCTGGTGCGTGATACGTACCTGCCCATGCCCGCCCTCGACGTGTGGGTGTATGAAGACAGCGCCGGCGTCGCCGGTTTTATCGGCACCGGTGGGCACAATGTGGAGATGCTCTTCATCGAGCCTGCGCGCCGTGGCCAGGGTATTGGCCGCCAGCTGCTGGACCACGCCCGCGCCCGCCACGACACCCTGACGGTGGACGTCAACGAACAGAACCCCCAGGCCGTGGGGTTCTACCTGCACTATGGTTTCATCCAGGTCGCGCGTTCGCCGCTGGATGGCGAAGGCAAGCCCTTTCCCTTGCTGCACTTGGCGTTACCGACTCTCTCACCTGAAGGTGCTGAACCATGCTGATCAAGAAAACCCTCACCACTGCCGCGCTGCTCGCCTCCCTGCTGGGAGCCTCGGCAGCGTTCGCCCACGCTCACCTCAAGAGCGCCACCCCTGCCGCCGACAGCACCGTCGCCGCCCCGGCCGACCTGCGCCTGATCTTCAGCGAAGGCGTCGAAGCCACGTTCACCAAGGTCTCCCTGAGCAAGGACGGCACCGAAATCGCCATCAAGGGCCTGGAAACGCCGGACGCCGACAAGAAAGTCTTGGTGGTGACACCGGCCGCCCCGCTGGCTGCCGGCAACTACAAAGTGGTGTGGAACGCTGTCTCGGTCGACACCCACAAGAGCAACGGTGAATACAGCTTCAAGGTCGGCCAATAACCCATGGCGACCCTGCTGGTGCTGTGTCGCTTCCTGCATTTCATCGTCGTGTTGCTGATGTTCGGGGCCTGTGTCTTCAGGCCCTGGCTGCTCGGCGCTGAACCGCAGCCGGCACTGGACCGGCGCCTGCTGCGCATCACCCGCGCCCTGGCCTGGGTCGGGCTGTTTTCTGGCGTAGCGTGGCTACTGTTGATCACCGCCAGCATGGCGGGCAGTTGGGACGCGGCCTTGCAACCGGCCACCGTGCAGTTGGTGCTGGGCAAAACCTTCTTCGGCCAGGTGTGGGCCTGGCACCTGCTGTTCAACCTGCTGCTGGTGCTGGCGCTGATCACACCCTGGCCTGCGCTGCGCCTGCCGTTGATCGCCCTGCTGCTGGTGACACTCGCCCCGGTGGGGCATGGCGCCATGCTCGACGGGCTCAGCGGGCAACTGCTGATCCTCAACCAGGTGGTACACCTGGCGTGTGTCGGCACGTGGCTGGGCGGCCTGCTGGTGCTGGTGTTGATCCTGCGCCAACCGCAGGGCCACCGGCTGGAGCCGATCCTTCGGCGCTTCAGCGGCGTGGGGTATGGCGTGGTCGTCGGGTTGCTGGTGACCGGCCTGATCAACGTGCGCGTGCTGACCGGGCAACTGTGGCCGACGCCTTTGTTCAGTGGGTTTGCCTTGATTCTGCTGATCAAGGTGATGCTGGTGTTGGGGATGCTTGCCCTGGCGTTGCTCAATCGCCTGCGCATCGAACGTTGCGGGGAGCGCCTGGGCAGTTTGAGAGCCAGCGTGATGCTGGAATGGGCGCTGGGTATTGGTGCAGTGGCCGCGGTTTCCTTGCTCGGTACCCTGCCGCCGATGGTCATGGCGGGTTAAAAATCCACGTTGAAATGCCATCACTGTGGGAGCTGCGGTGCGACGGTTCGACTTGCCTGCGAAGGCGGTATGTCTGGCGACTAGGATCGAGTGCATATCCGTTATTTAGGTAACGGCTGATATGGGTTCCGCTCTTACAGCGGGTCACTTTTGGAAAGAGCCGGGATGCCGGCCCAGCCAAAAGTAACCAAAAGGCTCTTGCCCCACCACTCGGCACCTCGCCTAGGCTCGGTGTTCCCTCACTCCGGCCAGCGTGGTTAACGGGGCGCCTAAGATCAAAATCAAGATCAAAAGCAAGAGCACGGCGGCCTGAAAGCCGACCTGAGTGGTTGGATCAAAAGCAGGTACGTGTAGGAGCTGGCTTGCCGGCGATGCAGGCAACTCGGTGAATCAGGCATACCCGGTTGAGGCCATCGCAGCGGTGCGGCGATCCGACAAGCCAGCTCCCACAGAAACCGTGCGCGCGTTTTGATCCGTGCGGCCATAGTCATCGTATAACTTCTGCTTGACACCCCACGAAAACCCCGTAAATATCCGCGCAATGTTGTACGACGACGTACGACAAATAATAAAAACAACAAATAAAAGGGAGTTTCACTGTGAGTCCATTCGCCCGCAATTCCTCCTCGCGTATCGGCCTTCTCGGTCTCGGCAGCCTGGTTTGCACCCTACCCCTGACCACCCACGCCGACGGTTTTATCGACGACGCCACGGCCACGCTCAACCTGCGCAATGCCTACTTCAATCGCAACTTCACCAACCCCACCTACCCCCAGGCCAAGGCCCAGGAGTGGACGCAAAACTTCATCCTCGACGCCCGCTCCGGCTTCACCCAGGGCACGGTCGGGTTTGGCCTGGATGTGCTGGGCCTGTACTCGCAGAAACTCGATGGCGGCAAAGGCACCGGTGGCACCCAATTGTTGCCGATCCACGATGATGGGCGCCCGGCCGACAACTTCGGGCGCTTGGGCGTGGCGCTGAAGACCCGGCTGTCGAAGACCGAATTGAAAGTCGGTGAATGGATGCCGGTGCTGCCGATCCTGCGCTCCGATGACGGCCGTTCCCTGCCACAGACCTTCCGGGGTGGCCAAGTCACTTCCAACGAAATCGCCGGCCTGACCCTCTACGGCGGGCAGTTTCGCGGCAACAGCCCGCGCAACGACGCGAGCATGGAAGACCTGTTCATGAACGGCAAAGCCGCCTTCACCTCCGACCGCTTCAACTTCGGCGGCGGTGAATACAGCTTCAATAACAAGCGCACCCAGGTGGGCGTGTGGTACGCCGAGCTTTCCGACATCTACCAGCAACGCTATTTCAACCTGACCCACAGCCAGCCAGTCGGTGACTGGACCCTGGGCGCCAACCTCGGTTACTTCACCGGCAAGGAAGACGGACGCGCCCTGGCGGGTGATCTCGACAACAAAACCTTTTCCGCGCTGCTCTCGGCCAAATACAAGGGCAATGCCTTTTACGTGGGCCTGCAGAAACTCACCGGCGACAGCGTGTGGATGAAGGTCAACGGCACCAGCGGCGGCACGCTGGCCAACGACAGCTATAACGCCAGCTACGACAACGCCAAGGAAAAATCCTGGCAGGTGCGCCATGATTTCAACTTCGTGGTGCTGGGCATTCCCGGGCTGACCATGATGAACCGCTACATCAGCGGCAGTAACGTGCACACCGGGGCGATCACCGATGGCAAGGAATGGGGCCGTGAATCGGAGCTGGCCTATACCATCCAAAGCGGTACGCTGAAGGACCTGAACCTGCGCTGGAGGAATTCGTCGCTGCGCCGGGACTTCAGCAACAATGAATTTGATGAGAACCGGCTGTTTATCAGCTACCCCCTCTCTCTGCTTTAACGCTTGGCAACGATCTATCAACCGCTGCGAAACCCATGTGGGAGGGGGCTTGCCCCCGATGACAGAGTGTCAGTCAACAGATCGTCCCACTGATCCACCGCCATCGGGGGCAAGCCCCCTCCCACATTTGAATGTCATGCAGAGGTAGGAGCGTTGACAACGTGGGGGATCCGTAAGGATACTTTGGCAAAGTCATACGACAACCTACAACAATAATGGAACGCCCATGACCACCACGACTACTGCACCCGTTCCCTTCAACCGCCTGCTGCTGACCGGCGCTGCCGGTGGCCTGGGTAAAGTCCTGCGCGAACGCCTGCGCCCTTATGCCCAGGTGCTGCGCCTCTCGGACATCGCCGCCATGGCCCCCGCAGCCGGCGCCCATGAAGAAGTGCACACCTGCGACCTCTCCGACAAACAAGCCGTGCACCACCTGGTGGAAGGCGTCGACGCGATCCTGCACTTCGGAGGCGTGTCGGTGGAGCGCCCGTTCGAGGAGATCCTCGGCGCCAATATCAGCGGCATCTTCCACATTTACGAAGCTGCCCGCCGCCATGGCGTCAAGCGCGTGATCTTTGCCAGCTCCAACCATGTGATCGGCTTTCACAAGCAAGGCGAAATCCTCGACGCCCATTCGCCACGCCGCCCAGACAGCTACTACGGCCTCTCCAAGTCCTACGGCGAAGACATGGCCAGCTTCTATTTCGATCGCTACGGCATCCAGACCGTGAGCATCCGCATCGGCTCTTCGTTCCCGGAACCGCAGAACCGCCGCATGATGCACACCTGGTTGAGTTTCGATGACCTCACCCAACTGCTCGAACGCGCGCTGTACACGCCAGACGTCGGCCACACCGTGGTCTACGGCATGTCGGATAACCTAGACACCTGGTGGGACAACCGCTACGCCGCCCACTTGGGCTATGCCCCCAAGGACAACTCCGAAGTGTTCCGCGCACAGGTCGAAACCCAGCCACCGGTGGCCGCCGATGACCCGGCCAAGGTCTACCAGGGCGGCGCCTTCTGCGCGGCCGGCCCGTTCGGCGATTGAGCCATGAGTGCAGAACTGATCGTCGACGCCCGCAACGCGGTGGGCGAATGCCCGGTGTGGGTGCCTGAAGAAAACGCGCTGTACTGGGTGGACATCCCCAACGGCGGCCTGCAACGCTGGAGCGCCGCCACTGGGCATATTGCCGCCTGGAAAGCCCCGCAGATGCTCGCCTGCATTGCCCGTACGCAAACGGGCAATTGGGTGGCCGGGATGGAAAGCGGCTTTTTCCAACTCACGCCGCACAACGATGGCAGCCTCGACACCACCCTGTTGGCCAACGTGCAGCACCCACGCGCCGACATGCGCCTGAACGATGGGCGCTGCGATCGCCAGGGCCGGTTCTGGGCCGGCAGCATGGTGTTGAACATGGGCTTGAACGCGGCCGAAGGCACCCTGTATCGCTATGCCAGCGGCACCGCGCCCCATGCGCAACTGGGCGGGTTCATCACCCTCAACGGCCTGGCGTTCAGCCCGGATGGGCGCACGCTGTACGTGTCGGACTCGCACCCGCTGGTGCAACAGATCTGGGCATTCGACTACGACATCGACACCGGCACGCCGTCCAACCGCCGTGTGTTCGTGGACATGCATGCCTACCCTGGCCGCCCCGACGGCGCAGCGGTGGACGCCGAGGGTTGCTACTGGATCTGCGCCAACGACGCCGGCTTGATCCATCGCTTCACTCCCGACGGTCGCCTCGACCGCTCCCTGGCCGTGCCGGTGAAAAAACCCACTATGTGCGCCTTTGGTGGCAGCCGCCTGGACACCCTGTTCGTCACCTCGATCCGTGATGACCAGAGCGAGCAGTCCGTGTCCGGCGGCGTTTTCGCCCTCAACCCGGGCGTGCAAGGCCTGGCAGAACCGACCTTCGCGCTTTAGGTGGAATGCCGATGCTGATCGAACTCGAAGACGCCCTCACCCACCTCACCCTGGCCCCGGCCGTGGGCGGCAGTATCGTCAACTGGCGGGTGCGCGCCACCGGGCAGCCGTTGTTGCGCCACAGTGGCCAGCAGGCGCTGGACACCGGCTTGCCGGGCAAGCTGGGGTGCTACCCGTTGGCGCCCTGGTCCAACCGGATTGCCGAAGGCGGTTTTGATAACCCGGACGGTTGGCTTGCATTGACGCCTAACAGTCCGCTCGACCCATTGCCGATTCATGGCTCTGCCTGGCAACAGGCGTGGCAGGTGGTCAGCCAGGCCGCCGATGAAGTGGTGTTGGCGGTGGAGTGCGACACGCCATTCGCCTATCGCGCCGAGCAACGGTTTCGGTTGGAGGGTGGCGAACTGATCATCGCATTACGCGTGACCCATCTGGCGGCACAGCCTGCGTGGCATGGTTTGGGATTGCATCCTTACTTGCCGCGCAAACCGGGGACACGGCTGCAGGCAAAGGCGTCACACGTGTGGATGAGTGATGCGTCCAAGCTGCCCACAGGGCTGGCACCGGTGCCTGCCGAGTGGGATTTCCGGCAGTTGAAGGGTTTACCCGAAGGCTTGGTGGACAACGGCTTTTGCCAGTGGGACGGCCACTGCGTGATCGAACAGCCGGAGCTGGGCTACACCCTGGAATGCCAAGCCGAAGGCAGCGACTACTTTTTACTGTACTGCCCACCGGGGCTGGAGTTCTTCTGCATCGAACCGGTGAGCCATCCCGTGAATGCCCACCACCTGCCCGGCAGACCCGGCTTGAAACTGCTGGAACAAGGCCAGTCCAGCCACCTCAACTTCACCCTGAAATACAGCCCCTTGTAGGAATCGGTGTTTGTGGCGAGGGAGCTTGCTCCCGTTGGGTTGCGAAGCAGCCCCAAAAAGCGTGCGGGCGCTTCGCACCCGAGCGGGAGCAAGCTCCCTCGCCACATCAAGCAATCAGCGGTTTGATCCAAAGGGGATCAAGGCGGGCTGTTCTTCAGGCGCCCCGCCGTGTCGATACTCACCACCACCGACAACCCCGGCCGCAACCGTTCGCTCTCGGCCTGGTCCGGATCTACCGTGATCCTCACCGGCACCCGCTGGGCGATCTTCACAAAGTTGCCAGTGGCATTGTCCGCCTGCAACAGACTGAACTCAGAACCTGTGGCCGGGGAAATGTGCTGCACCGTGCCGTGGAATTTGCGGTGGTTCAGCGCATCCACCGTGAAGGTCACCGGTTGGCCGACCTGCACGTTGTCCATCTGGGTTTCCTTCATGTTGGCGATCACCCACAACTGCGGCGGCACCAGCGCCATCAACTGCGCGCCGGAGTTGACGTAGGCCCCCAGGCGCACGCCGATCTGCCCTAGTTGGCCGTCACGGGGTGCGGTGATGCGCGTGTTGGACAGGTCGATCCGCGCCAGCTCCACCGCCGCATCGGCGCTGGCGACGGCCGCTTCCAGGGAGCCGCGATTGACGATCACTGTTTGCAAGTCCTGCTGCGCGATTTCCAGGTTTGCCTGGGCCTGGGCCACGGCGGCGATGGTCTGCGCGTTGGCCGCACGGGTCACGTCCAGCTCGCGCTTGGACACCGAGCCGTCACTGATCAGCTCTTCATTGCGGCGCAAGTCGGCAGTACTTTTGCGCGACTGCGCCTGGCTGTCGGCCAAGGCAGCCTGGCGCAATTTGATCGTGGCTTCGGCGCTGTTGCGCTGCTGCACCACATTGGCCAAGGCGGCCTTTTGCACCGCCAGTTGTGCCAGCGCCTGGTCGAGGCGCTGTTTGTAGATGCGGTCATCCAGGCGCACCAACAGGTCGCCGGCCTTCACGTACTGGAAGTCCTGCACCGGCACTTCGAACACATAGCCGCTCAGTTGCGGCCCGATGATCGTGACCTGACCGCGCACCAGGGCGTTCTCGGTGGTTTCCACCGCGCTGCTGAACGGCGGCAGCTGCCAGGCGTACAGCACGATCAGCACGCCGACGACGGCAATGGCGGCAAAGCCCAGGGACGAAAGAATGCGTACCCGCAACGGCCGCAGCTCGGTGGGCACGGCGCCGGGGGGCGTGCTGCCTTCCGGAGTGGCGGCAATGGCGGTGGTGGTCGTGGTGGAAGGTTCGGTCATGAAGGTGCGCCGCTGGGTTGAACGGGAGTGGCTGCTCGGGTGGTGCTCATCAGCCACAAGCTGCGGATAAAGATCCAGATCATGGTGAGTATCGCGATGATCGCGATCAACATGAAGACATCGTTGTAGGCCATCACGTTCGCTTCACGGGTGGCGGCCGTGGCCAGGCTGCGAATGCCCATGAGGTTGCGCAGCTCGGGATCGGCGATGATGCCGCCGTAGGCCGAGCCGCCACTGTTCACCCGCGCGGCCACACGCGGGTCGAGCAGGGTCAGGTGTTCGACGATCATGCTGGAGTGGAATTTCTCCCGCACAATCTGGAAAGTGCCCAGCAACGCCGCGCCGATCAAGCCGCCGAGGTTCTGGCAAATGCCGAACATCACCGAAAAACTCACCAGATTGCGCGGGTTGGTCAGCACGTTTTTCGTACCCAGCACCATCGTCGGCCCGAGAAAGAAAGTCCCGCCGAAGCCTAGCAGGAACTGGCTGATATACAGGTTTTCCGGGCGGGTCAGGTTGCTGGAAAAACTGTCCATCACCGACCCCACCGCCATCAGCGCCAGGGAGATCACCAACGGCATCAACAGGTGCGCCGGGTTGATGGTCAACGCGCTCACGGCCAGCCCGGCAATCGCCCCGGCCAGCATCACCACGTACAGCGTGTGCATCTGCTGGTAGCTCATGTTCAGCATCTGCATGAAGCCCACCGCGCCGGTGGACTGCTCGGACAGCACCATGCGAATCAGGATCACCGCCAGCGCCAGCCGAATCATCACCCCGCTGCCAAGCCAACGGGTCATCAGCATCGGGTTGCTGCGGTTATGCTCGATGGCCAGGCCGGCCATGATCAGCACCAGGGAACAGGCCGACGCCACGCCGATCCACGGGGCTTCGAGCCACCAGTCGATACGCCCCAGGGACAACACCGCGCACAACAGCGCCACGCCGGTGGCGAGCAAGGCGAAAGTGAGGAAGTCGAGTTTTTCAAAGGTCTTGAAGCGGTCGCCCGGCGGCAACTTGAGCAGGAACACGCAGCCCAGGCAGATCAGCGCCATGCCCAGTTCGAACAGGTACAAGCCGCGCCATTCGGCGATTTGCAGCAGGTCTTCGGAGAACAGCCGGGCCAAAGGCAACGCCAACTGCGCCGTGCCCAGGCCCAGCACCAGCGCCTTCAGGCGCCACTTGGCCGGGAACGCCTGGATCATGTAGTACAAGCCCAGGGAACTGAGCGCCGCGCCCACCATGCCGTGAGCGGCACGCACCGCGATGGCCGAACTCAGGTCGTTGACGAACAAGTGGCCGAAGGTCACCAGGGCATACAGCACCAGGAACACCTCGGTGAATGCACGCAGGCCGAACTGCTGGCGAAACTTCACCAGCAGCAGGTTCATGCACACGTTGGTCATCACATAGGCGGCGGGCAGCCAGGCCATTTCGGCAGTGGTCGCGCCCAGGGCGCCTTGCAGGTATTGCAGGTTGGCAATCACCAGCGCGTTGCCCAAGCCCCCGGTGATTGCCACCAGCACGCCCACCATCGCGAACAGCCAGCGCTTGTGCGTGGGGTGCAACGGCGTCGACGGCGAACCGGGCAGGCTCGGGCGCTCGTGGGGTTCCCAGGCGTGGGGGGTGTATTTGTCCATTTGCAGATCTAGATATCCAAGGCTGGCGATCAGTGTACAGGTAGGAGCCGGCTTGCCGGCGATGACAGTTTTAAGAACAACAATGTTCTCCAGGGCCTCATCGCCGACAAGCCGGCTCCTACAGGGGGGTGATCGTTTTCAAGTGATCAGCGCCAGCCAGAGGGTGGGATCAGAGAGCGGCCTTGATCAACATGCCCGCCGCCACCAGCACACACAGGCCGGCAAAGCCGACTTGCAGGGTGCGCGTGGGGATCAACGCGCACAGGCGCCGACCGGCGAGCATGCCGACGATGCTGGCGCCAATGAACATCCACCCCACCGGTTCGATGCGCACACCGGCATGGAACGCGCCCGCCACACCGATCAACGAGATCAGGCTGATCACCATCAACGAGGTGGCGACAATGCCGCGCATCTGCACGTCGGTGAGCTGCTTGAATGCCGGCACGATCAGAAAGCCCCCGCCCACGCCGAGCAGGCCCGACACGGCACCGGTCACGGCGCCGAGCGCCGCCAGGGTGGCCGTGCATTTGGCGGTCCAGGCCAGGCGCCCGGTCTGCTGGTTGAGCATGCAGTTCTTCTGCCCCCAGGACGCGGCGCCATGGTCACTGGGCCCGGCCTCGGTCTTTTCGCGCTGCAACATGCGCCAGGCCACCAGCACCATCAGCGCGCTGAACAGGCCCATCAGCAGGTATTCCGGCAATTGGTGAGCGAAAAACACCCCCACCGGCGAAAACAACCCGCCCAACACCGCGATCAGCAACGCCGCGCGATAGCGCACCAGGCCATGGCGCAAGCCGTCGACGGCCCCCACCGCTGCCGCCGCACCCACGGCGAGCAGCGACACCGGTGCGGCCTGGGTCATGCTCAGGCCCAAGCCCAGCACCAGCGCCGGCACGCCGAGGATGCCGCCGCCGGCACCGGTCAGGCCCATGACCAGGCCCATCAAGATACCCAACACACTGGCCAGCAGCATTCAGTCCACCTTGCTCAGGCGGGTCAGCCACTCGCGGCCCTTGAGCATGCCGTTCCAGTAGAACCACGGCAGCAGCGTCGCCTTGAGGAACCACATCGAACGGCGTGCCTGGGTCGGGTCCAGAGGGAAAGTCGGCAGCAGCTTGCCACCATAGCCGAACTCGGCCAGCACCACCTTGCCCTTCTCCACCGTCAGCGGGCAGGAGCCATAACCGTCGTACTTGAGGGGCAGCGGCGCCTGTTTGCGCAGGGCCAGCAGGTTTTCGGCGACCACCACGATCTGCTTGCGCACGGCGGCGGCGGTCTTGGCGTTGGTGGTGCCGCACACATCGCCCAGGCCGAAGATATGCGGGTAACGCAGGTGCTGCAGGCTGTGGGGGTTGACCTCGCACCAGCCGGCCGCGTCGGCCAATGCACTGTGGCGGATGAAGTCCGGGGAAACCTGCGGCGGGACCACGTGCAGCAGGTCGAAGCTTTTCTCTTGAACAGTGACGTTGCCCTCGGCGTCCTTCACCTCGAACCAGGCCCTGCGCGCCGGGCCGTCGACCTTGACCAGGTTGGCATTGAACACCAGGCGGGCGTTGTACTTTTCAACGTACTTCATCAACGGCGGCACAAAGGTCGGCACGCCGAACAGCGCGGCACCCGCCAGGTTGAATTCGACATCGATGTTGTTCAGGACGCCCTGCTTGAGCCAGTGATCGCAGGAGAGGTACAGCGCCTTTTGCGGCGCGCCCGCGCATTTGATCGGCATGGCCGGCTGGGTGAAGATCGCCTTGCCACCCTTGAGCTGCTGCACCAATTGCCAGGTGTAGGCGGCGTGTTCGTAACTGTAGTTGGAGGTGACGCCGTTGCGCCCGAGGGTGTCCTGCAGGCCCTCGATTTTCTCCCAGGCCAGGCGCAGGCCCGGGCACACCACCAGGTTTTTCCAGCTGACGCGCTGGCCGCTGTCGAGCACCAACGTCTGCTCATCGGCCAGGATTTCGGTGACCGCGGCCTGTATCCAGGTCACGCCGTTGGGCAGCACATCCGCCAATGGGCGACGGGTCTTCTTCACGTCGTAGGCGCCACCACCCACTAACGTCCAGGCGGGCTGGTAGCTGTGGTGGTCGCTGGGTTCGATGAGGGTGATGTTCAGGTGGGGGTCGCGCTTGAGCAGGCTGGCCAGCAGGCCGATGCCTGCCGAGCCGCCGCCGATGACTACGATGTCGCCACTGATGGTTGGGCCCCAGTGTTGGTCGGTCATGGTCTATCGCCTTTTTTATTCAATGCACACAAGGGTCGCTGCCGGATGGCGTCACGCCCAGCTTTTAATCACCGCGCCGCAGTACAGGCCGGACAGGGTCTTCATCACTTGAATCACTTCATGGCTGGCCAGCCCGTAGAAGATGTATTTGCCTTCCCGACGGGTGGCGACCAACCCTTCGTCGCGCAGGATGCCCAACTGTTGGGACAGTGTGGGCTGGCGCACGCCGGTCATGGTTTCCAGCTCGCCGACGTTGCGCTCGCCCTGGGTCAACTGGCAGAGGATCAACAAACGGTCTTCATTGGCCAGCGCCTTGAGCAAGGAACAGGCCTTGGACGCCGACGCGCGCAGTTGGGCGACTTCGCCTTCACTCAGAGTAGATTCCATTTGCCTCGGGTCCTTTTTGTCACTTAAGCTCAAAACATTATGTGTAAACGTAAACTGATTGTAACGACTTTTTTCTTCAATTGGGGACAGCCGCCATGCCCGCGTTGATTCACGCTTTTTTGGACGAGGCATCGTCGACCTACACCTACATCATCTATGAAGCCGACGGCGGCCCCTGTGCCATCGTCGACTCGGTGCTCAACTACGACCCGGCTTCCGGGCGTACCGACACGGCCCAGGCCGACAAGGTCATCGCCTTTGTCCGTGAACATCACTTGCAGGTGCAATGGCTGCTGGAAACCCACGCTCACGCCGACCACCTGTCTGCCGCACCGTATTTGCGGCGCACCCTGGGCGGCAAGATTGCCATCGGACAGTCCATCAGCACCGTGCAGGGTGTGTTCAAGAACCTGTTCAACCTGGAGCCTGAATTTCGCGTGGATGGCTCGCAGTTCGATCACTTGTTTGCGCCGGATGAGGTGTTTCATATCGGCAACCTGAAGGCCCAGGCGCTGCATGTGCCCGGGCATACGCCGGCCGACATGGCTTACTTGATCGACGACCGGTTGATCCTGGTGGGTGACACGCTGTTCATGCCGGATGTGGGCACGGCGCGCTGTGACTTCCCGGGCGGCGATGCGCGGCAGCTGTATGCGTCAATGCGAAAGTTGCTGGCGTTCCCGTTGGAAACCGAACTGTACGTTTGCCATGACTACCCGCCCGAAGGCCGCACGGCGAAATGCCTGACCACTGTTGCGGAACAACGCGCGGGGAATATCCACGTGCATGACGGTGTGAATGAAGCAGCGTTTGTCGAAATGCGTACCCAACGGGACGCCGGGTTGGGCATGCCGACGCTGTTGCTGCCGGCGATCCAGGTGAATGTGCGGGCGGGAAATATGCCGCCGGCGGAAGACAACGGCGTCGTCTACCTCAAAATCCCCCTCAACAGGCTCTGACATGCTGAATTTGTAGTGAGCGGGCTTGCCCCGCTCACTACAAAGCAAGGCACGTCACTGACCTAGATTGATGCCATTGGCCGGCAACGGCAGCGCCGTTTTATAGCGCACCTGCTTCAACGCAAAGCTCGACCGAATATTCGCCACCCCCGGCACCTTGGTCAAAAAGTCCATCATGAACCGCTCCAGCGACTGGATCGTCGGCACCAGCACCCGGATCAGGTAGTCCGGGTCGCCCGCCATCAGGTAGCACTCCATCACTTCCGGCCGGTCGGCAATTGCGCCTTCGAATTGCTGCAGCGCCAGCTCGTTCTGTTTCTCCAGGCTGACATGGATGAATACGTTGACGTGCAGCCCGAGCAGGTCGGCGTCGAGCAAGGTGACCTGGTCACGGATCAGCCCCAATTCCTCCATCGCCTTCACCCGGTTGAAACACGGCGTGGGCGACAGGTTCACCGAACGCGCCAGGTCGGCGTTGGTGATGCGGGCGTTCTCCTGCAGGGCGTTGAGAATGCCGATATCGGTACGGTCCAGTTTGCGCATGAGACAAAATCACCTGTTTATTATGTTTATGCAGTTTTTTTATCCGCAAATGATCCTGAGCGCAATGAAACACAGATAAATATTCTTCTACGCCCCGCCTATGATTGTTGTAGGACAAGATTTCCCTTACCCAGGGACTGACTGTCAGCTAGCGCGCCCACTACAAGAAATTCACAAGATAGAGCGTAGAAAGCCATGACCCAGCAGTACGAACCACTGCGCCTGCACGTTCCCGAACCCTCGGGCCGCCCAGGCTGCAAGACCGACTTCACGTACCTGCGCCTGACCGACGCTGGTACCGTGCGCAAACCCGCCATCGACGTAGAACCCGCCGACACCGCCGACCTGGCCAAGGGCCTGATCCGCGTGCTCGACGACCAGGGCCAGGCCCTGGGGCCGTGGGCCGAAGGCGTCTGCGTCGAGATCATGCGCCGCGGCATGCGCGCCATGCTCAAGACGCGCATCTTCGACAACCGCATGGTGGTCGCCCAGCGCCAGAAAAAAATGTCGTTCTACATGCAGAGCCTGGGCGAAGAAGCCATCGGCAGCGCCCAGGCCCTGGCCTTGAACATCGACGACATGTGCTTTCCCACCTACCGCCAGCAAAGCATCCTGATGGCCCGCGACGTGCCGCTGGTGGACCTGATCTGCCAGTTGCTGTCCAACGAGCGCGACCCGCTCAAGGGGCGTCAGTTGCCGATCATGTATTCGGTCAAGGACGCCGGCTTCTTCACTATTTCCGGCAACCTCGCCACCCAATTCGTACAAGGCGTGGGCTGGGGCATGGCCTCGGCGATCAAGGGCGATACCAAGATCGCCTCGGCCTGGATCGGCGACGGCGCCACTGCTGAATCCGACTTCCACACCGCCCTCACCTTCGCCCACGTGTACCGTGCGCCGGTGATCCTCAACGTGGTCAACAACCAGTGGGCCATCTCCACCTTCCAGGCCATTGCCGGTGGTGAAGCCACCACCTTCGCCGGACGCGGCGTCGGTTGCGGCATCGCCTCCCTGCGCGTGGACGGCAACGACTTTATCGCGGTGTACGCAGCCTCCGCCTGGGCCGCCGAGCGTGCGCGCCGCAACCTGGGCCCGACACTGATCGAGTGGGTCACCTACCGCGCCGGCCCGCATTCAACCTCCGATGATCCGTCCAAGTACCGCCCCGCCGACGACTGGAGTCACTTCCCCTTGGGCGACCCGATTGCGCGCCTCAAGCAGCACCTGATCAAGATTGGCCAGTGGTCCGAAGAGGAACACGCGGCGGTCAGTGCCGAACTGGAAGCCGAAGTGATCGCCGCGCAGAAAGAAGCCGAACAGTACGGCACCCTGGCCGGTGGCCAGATTCCAAGCGCCGCGACCATGTTCGAAGACGTCTATAAAGAGATGCCGGAGCACTTGAAGCGCCAGCGTCAAGAGTTGGGGATCTGACATGAACGATCACAACAACAGTATTGAAGTGGAAACCGCCATGACCACCACCACCATGACCATGATCCAGGCCCTGCGCTCGGCCATGGATGTGATGCTCGAACGTGACGACAACGTGGTGGTGTTCGGCCAGGACGTGGGTTACTTCGGCGGCGTGTTCCGTTGCACCGAAGGCTTGCAGAACAAGTACGGCAGCTCGCGGGTATTCGACGCCCCGATCTCCGAAAGCGGCATCGTCGGCGTCGCCGTAGGCATGGGCGCCTATGGCCTGCGCCCGGTGGCCGAAATCCAGTTTGCCGACTACGTCTACCCCGCCACCGACCAGATCATCTCCGAAGCGGCGCGCCTGCGTTATCGCTCGGCCGGCCAGTTCACCGCGCCGCTGACCATGCGCATGCCCTGCGGCGGCGGCATCTACGGCGGCCAGACCCACAGCCAGAGCATTGAGGCGGTGTTTACCCAAGTCTGCGGCCTGCGCACCGTCATGCCGTCGAACCCCTATGACGCCAAGGGCCTGCTGATCGCCTCCATCGAAAACGATGACCCGGTGATCTTCCTGGAGCCCAAGCGCCTGTACAACGGCCCGTTCGACGGCCACCACGACCGGCCGGTAACGCCCTGGTCGAAACACCCGCAAGCCCAAGTCCCGGACGGCTACTACACCGTGCCGCTGGACGTGGCCGCCATCGTGCGCCCAGGCTCAGCCGTGACCGTGCTGACCTACGGCACCACCGTGTATGTGTCGCAAGTGGCGGCCGAAGAAACCGGCATCGACGCCGAGGTCATCGACCTGCGCAGCCTGTGGCCGCTGGACCTGGACACCATCGTCAAGTCGGTGAAAAAGACCGGCCGTTGCGTGGTGGTGCATGAAGCCACGCGCACCTGCGGTTTTGGGGCCGAGCTGGTGTCGCTGGTGCAAGAGCATTGCTTCCACCACCTGGAAGCGCCGATCGAACGCGTCACCGGCTGGGACACCCCCTACCCGCACGCGCAGGAGTGGGCGTATTTCCCAGGGCCGTCCCGAGTGGGCGCGGCGTTGAAACGGGTCATGGAGGTCTGAATGGGCACGCACGTTATCAAGATGCCGGACATTGGCGAAGGCATTGCGGAAGTTGAATTGTCGGTGTGGCATGTAAAGGTCGGCGACATGGTCGTCGAAGACCAGGTACTGGCGGATGTCATGACCGACAAGGCGATGGTGGACATTCCCTCGCCCGTGCACGGCAAAGTGATTTCCCTCGGCGGCGAGCCGGGTGAAGTCATGGCCGTGGGCAGTATTCTGATCAGCATCGAAGTGGAAGGCGCCGGCAACGCCAAGGAAGCCCCCGCTGTGAAGGAAGCGCCGAAGGCCGCACCGGTGGTCGAAGCCAAGCCTGCGCCGGTGGCGGTTGAAAGCACACCGGCGCCGGTTATCGCAGCCCAGGCACCGGTGGCGCGTGCAGCCGACGAGCGCCCCCTGGCCTCCCCGGCCGTGCGCAAACACGCACTGGACGCCGGCATTCAGTTGCGCCTGGTGCAGGGGTCCGGCCCGGCAGGGCGAATCCTGCACGAAGACCTCGACGCCTATCTGCAACAAGGCACGACGAAAGCGTCCACGGCCGCCAACCCTTACGCCGAGCGCAACACCGAAGAACAGATCCCGGTGATCGGCATGCGCCGCAAGATCGCCCAGCGCATGCAGGACGCCACGCGGCGCGCCGCGCATTTCAGCTACGTGGAAGAGATCGACGTCACCGCCCTCGACGAGCTGCGCGTGCACCTCAACGAGAAACACGGCGCCACACGCGGCAAGCTGACCCTGCTGCCGTTCATCGTGCGCGCCATGGTCGTGGCGTTGCGGGACTTCCCGCAGATCAATGCGCGCTATGACGACGAAGCCCAGGTCATCACCCGCCTTGGCGCGGTGCATGTGGGCGTCGCCACCCAGAGCGACGTCGGCTTGATGGTGCCCGTGGTGCGTCACGCCGAAGCCCGTAGCCTGTGGGGCAATGCCGAGGAAATCGCACGCTTGGCCACCGCCGCGCGCAATGGCAAGGCCAGCCGCGACGAACTGTCGGGCTCGACCATCACCCTGACCAGCTTGGGCGCCTTGGGCGGCATCGTCAGCACGCCAGTGCTGAACCTGCCGGAAGTGGCCATCGTCGGCGTCAACCGTATCGTTGAGCGGCCGATGGTGATCAAGGGCCAGATCGTGGTGCGCAAGATGATGAACCTCTCCAGCTCGTTCGATCACCGCGTGGTCGACGGCATGGACGCGGCGCAATTCATCCAGGCCATTCGCGGCCTGCTCGAACAACCCGCCAGCCTGTTCCTGGAGTAAGGCATGACGCAGACTTTGAACACCACGCTGCTGATCATCGGCGGCGGCCCTGGCGGTTATGTGGCGGCGATCCGCGCCGGCCAACTGGGCATCCCGACCATCCTGGTGGAAGGCCAGGCACTGGGCGGCACCTGCCTGAATATCGGCTGCATTCCGTCCAAGGCCCTGATCCATGTGGCCGAGCAGTTCCAGCAAACCGTGCACCACAGCCAAGGCTCCAAACTGGGCATCGAAGTGGATGTGCCGACCCTGGACATCCGCAAGAGCGTGGAATGGAAGGACGGTATCGTCGACCGCCTGACCACCGGCGTTTCGGCGTTGCTCAAGAAGCACAAGGTGCAGGTGATCCACGGCTGGGCCAAGGTGGTGGACGGCAAGACCGTCGACGTCGGCGACCAGCGCATCACCTGCGAACACCTGCTGCTGGCCACCGGCTCGAAAAGCGTCAACCTGCCGATGCTGCCGATTGGCGGGCCGATCATCTCGTCCACCGAAGCCCTGGCGCCCACCCGCGTGCCCAAGCGCCTGGTGGTGGTGGGTGGCGGCTATATTGGCCTGGAGCTGGGCATTGCCTACCGCAAACTGGGCGCCGAAGTCAGTGTGGTCGAGGCGCAGGATCGCGTCCTGCCGGCCTACGATGCCGAGCTGACGGCGCCGGTGGCCGAGTCCCTCAAGCAACTGGGGGTGAAGCTGTACCTCAAGCACAGCGTGACGGGCTTTGCCGACTCGCAGTTGCAAGTGCGCGATCCGAATGGCGATACGCTGTCGCTGGAAACCGACCAAGTGCTGGTGGCCGTGGGCCGCAAACCCAATACCCAGGGCTGGAACCTTGAAGCGCTGAACCTTGAGATGAACGGTGCGGCGATCAAGATCGACAGCCGTTGCCAGACCAGCATGCGCAACGTGTATGCCATCGGCGACCTGAGCGGCGAGCCGATGCTGGCGCACCGCGCCATGGCCCAGGGCGAAATGGTCGCCGAGCTGATCAGCGGTCAAGCCCGCGAATTCAACCCGGCCGCGATCCCCGCCGTGTGTTTTACCGACCCGGAAGTGGTGGTGGTCGGCAAGACCCCGGACGAGGCCAAGGCTGCCGGACTGGATTGCATCGTTTCGAGTTTCCCGTTTGCGGCCAATGGCCGGGCGATGACCCTGGAATCGAAAACCGGCTTCGTGCGGGTGGTGGCGCGCCGTGACAACCACCTGATCGTCGGCTGGCAAGCCGTGGGGGTGGGCGTCTCGGAGCTGTCCACCGCGTTTGGCCTGAGCCTGGAAATGGGCTCGCGCCTGGAGGATGTGGCGGGCACCATCCACGCCCACCCGACGCTTGGCGAGGCGGTGCTGGAAGCCGCGCTGCGGGCGTTGGGCCACGCGTTGCACCTGTAAAACCGCGGTCCTTGTGGGAGCGGGCTTG
>NZ_JACARO010000202.1 GCF_013386585.1 Pseudomonas sp. P7548
CGATCATGAGAACCGCTCGACTGAGTTTCCACTGCCCTCCTCCGCCCGCCCTGCGATCACCAACAGCTTGGCCGAAGCAGCGATTTATCTGGGGACGTTGCCGGATGAATGGGTGCTGGCGCAAGGCTCGCGTTTCTACCATTTCGTTAATGGTTTTCTGACAGCGATCAGCGATGCGTATGACAACCGGCTGCGTATCTCTCGAGACTTCAGGGGGCGCATTGAGCGAGTGGATAACGGCGTCGGGCGGTCGTTGTTTTTGCGCTATTCGTCGGGCCGCATTGTTGGCGTGGACTACCAGATTCACCGGGCTGAAGGGCCGGGTGAGTTTGTCTGGGTCACCGAGTACACCGTTGTTTCCTACGCCTATGACGACCTTGGCCGGCTTATCAGTGCGACCAACGCCGTCGGTGAAAGCGAGGTTTATCG
>NZ_JACARO010000203.1 GCF_013386585.1 Pseudomonas sp. P7548
TGTGTGGGAGCGGGCTTGCCCGCGAAGGCTGTGTATCAGTCAGCACATCCTTCTCTGACACCCCGCATTCGCGAGCAAGCCCGCTCCCACAAGGGTTTCAGTGTGAGGCTGGCTGCTTGCGCGCACCCAACCGACTGATCCACACCGCCCCCACAATCACCAACCCGCCCAACGCCAGCCTCCCCAGCGGCTCATGCTGGTTCCAGATCAGCAGGTTCAGCAGCAACCCCACCGGCACGTGCAGGTTGTTCATCACCGCCAGGGTGCCGCCCTGTACCAGGCACGCGCCTTTGTTCCACCAGTACATGCCCAGCGCAGTGCTGACCAAACCGAGGAACACCAGCACGCCCCATTGCAACGGGGCTTCGGGCAGGAAGTTGGCTTTGCCGAACATCAGGAATGCCGGCAGCACCACGATCAAGGCGCCCAAGTAGAAGTAGCCGAAGCGACGATAATGCGGCAGGTCGCTCGGGTAACGCGCCACCAGGTGCTTGTACATCACTTGGCCTGCGGCATAGGTGAAGTTGGCCAGTTGCAGCAGCAGGAAGCCACCGAGGAAGTTCGGGGTGATCTGGTCGAAGCGAATCACTGCCGCCCCCGCGACGGCCACCAGTGCCGCCACCAGCGCCCACGGGTTGAAGCGCCGGTTAAGGGCGTCTTCGATCAGCGTCACGTGCAACGGTGTGAGGATGGTAAACAGCAACACTTCCGGCACCGTCAGCACGCGAAAGCTCAGGTACAGGCACACATAGGTCACACCAAATTGCAGCGCACCGATCATCAGCATGCCGCGCATGAAGGCCGGTTCCACCGAACGCCAACGGGTCAGGGGGATAAACACCAGGCCGGCCAGCACCACGCGCACCAGCACCGCGAAGTAACTGTCGACGTGACCGGCGAGGTATTCGCCGATCAAGCTGAAGGAAAATGCCTGAATCAGGGTGACAACCAGTAGATAGCCCATGCGCGCCTCGTTTCGAATGGGCGGGACATTAAAGGTTTTCGGGGCGACACGAAACTCGGGGCAAAAAAAAACCCGACCTCGCTATAGCGTCAGTCGGGCAGGAGCACTCAGGAGCAACAAGTGCAAAGGGAGGTTCTTACGCGTACTTGAAGGGTTTGCGTGGGCTTAGATAAACACCGCGCGATTATCTGACGATTAAAGGATCACGCGACCTGCGCCAACAGCGCCTTGGCGTGGTTGATGCCCTTCTCCTGGAAGTCGCCGCTCAGGTTCACCCCTTCGGCGTG
>NZ_JACARO010000204.1 GCF_013386585.1 Pseudomonas sp. P7548
CTTCAGCGCGTTCAACACCGAATTGTCGGATGCCTCCATCCGGCATAGCCGGCTGACCGCCGCCAGTTCCAGCACGATGCGCACGTCATACAGTTCTTCAAAATAGGCAAAATCGAACGGCTTAACCTGCCAGCCGCTGCGGAAATACACTTCCACATAACCTTCCTTCTCCAGGCGATACAGCGCCTGGCGCACCGGCGTTCGGCTGACGTCCATGCGCCCTGCCACATCGCCTTCGCTGAAGCGATCCCCCGGCAGCAGGCGGAAGTCGAAAATATCCGCCTTGAGTTGCGTGTACACCTGCTCGGCGAGGTTGTCAGGGCGCGGCATGCTCACCCTCGGCTCGCAATAAACGCGCGCCAGCCGCCGAACTCGGTGATGTCCAGCGCGTCGGCCAATGCCCAGGGTTCACAGATAAAGCCTTTGACGCTACGCCCGTCCGCCAGCACCACGTTGCCAATCCCCAGGGGCGCGGGGATTTCTGCGACGAACTCGCCAAAGCGTGCAAGGGGCATGTCCCACAGTTCAACGATGATCGAGCGCCCACTGTCGGCCTTGGCCAGCCCCGGCTTGGGCGGCACGGTGCCCGGCAATGCGTACAGGCGGTAGCTGTCAGCGGTGTGGGTTTGCTCCACCAGCACCGCATTGCGCTTGGTCAGCTGGAAATTCAGCGGCATGCCCGTCAGGTGCGCGCCCACCACGGCCACTCGCACGGATCCCGGCGCCTGCACGGGTACGCCGGATGCGGGCAGAGAACGCCCGGTCGCGCCCAGATTAAGGCCGAGATTGGCCTGCCAACGCTTGCCCAGATCAGCCAGCGCCGTGTCATGCCAGGCCGGTGCCAATAAGGTAATGCCACTGGGCAAACCATCGGCACGCAACCCGGCGGGGAGCGCGAGGGCCGAGAGGTCCGCCAGGTTGGTGAAGTTGGTGTAGTAGCCAAATTGCGAGTTGTAGCGCACCGGCTCCTCGGCCATTTCAGCCAGGGTGCGAAGGGTCGGTGACGTAGGCACCAGCAAGGCATCAAAACCTGCCAGGCTGTCGTTGATACGCCGGCTCAACTCGGCACGCAAATATTCGGCTTTGTAAGCATCACACGCCGTGTACTGGCGACCGTTTTCAACGATACCGCGCACCACGGGGTTGATCGCCTCGGGCTGATGCTCAAGCATGCCTTCCAACGCCACCGTGCGTTCGGCCACCCACGGCCCGAAATACAACTGATC
>NZ_JACARO010000205.1 GCF_013386585.1 Pseudomonas sp. P7548
GGCATGGTCGATCCTGACGGCGAACCGTCACTGTGAGGAATGGGGCAACAACGTTGCGCGTCCTCGCTGCGCGGATACGACTCCGATGCAAATGATAATGATTGTTATTAATGTTTTGCAACAAATTTGTCGGATTGCGGTCTGTGTGCGCGTTAACGTGCCGCGTTTGTACAGATGCCGAGTAGAATCACGCCCTGAAAGCGATTCCAGAGGTGCGGTACGGTGGATTTACAGCAGGGTTTTGTCCTGACCCGGCATTGGCGCGATACCCCGACGGGCACGGAGGTCAGCTTCTGGCTGGCCACCGACGCCGGCCCGCGGTTTATCCGACTCCCCATGCAGACGTCGGTGATGTTTATCCCCGAGGCCCACCGCAAGCCGCTGGACGGGTTGCTCAAGGGCGAGCGCGAGATCGAGCTGCGCCCGCTGCAATTGCAGGACTTTCATCATCGCCCGGTGTTGGGCCTCTACACCCGCCAGCACCGCCAGGCGATGGACGTGGAAAAGCGCTTGCGCGCAGCCGGTGTCGATGTCTATGAAGGCGACGTGCGCCCGCCCGAGCGCTACATGATGGAGCGTTTCATCACCGCCCCGGTGTGGTTCGGCGGCACCCCCGACGCCAACGGTGCGCTGTCCGAGGCGCAGATGAAGCCCGCCCCCGACTACCGTCCGCCGCTCAAGCTGGTGTCCCTCGACATCGAGACCACCGCCCAGGGCGACCTCTATTCCATCGCCCTCGAAGGCTGCGGCGAGCGCCAGGTGTACATGCTCGGCTCGCCCAACAAGGCCGACGCGGTCGACTTCAAACTCGATTACTGCGACACCCGCGTCCAGTTGCTCGAACGCCTCAACCAATGGCTGGCCCAGCACGACCCCGATGCAATCATCGGCTGGAACCTGGTGCAGTTCGACCTGCGTGTGCTCCATGAACATGCCCAGCGCCTCAAGGTGCCGTTGATGCTAGGCCGGGGCGACGAGCCCATGGCCTGGCGCGAGCACGGCAGCCGCACCCATTATTTCGCGGCGGCGGCGGGACGGCTGATCATCGACGGCATCGAAGCCCTGCGTTCGGCCACCTGGAGTTTTGAATCCTTCAGCCTGGAGAACGTCGCGCAAACCCTGCTCGGCGAAGGCAAGGACATCTCCACGCCGTACCAGCGCATGGATGAAATCAACCGCATGTTCGCCGAGGACAAGCCCGCCCTGGCACGCTACAACCTCAAGGACTGCGAGCTGGTCACGCGGATTTTCGAGAAGACCGAGCTGCTCAAGTTCCTGTTGGAACGGGCCAGCGTCACCGGCTTGCCGGCCGACCGCAGCGGCGGTTCCGTCGCCGCCTTCACGCACCTGTACATGCCGCTGATGCACCGCCAGGGTTTCG
>NZ_JACARO010000206.1 GCF_013386585.1 Pseudomonas sp. P7548
GTCCTCAGGTGCCCCTGCCTACAAAAAGCGCTTATTGTTGAGTGTCTAGGGAAACAGCGAAGGCGGCAGTCGTCGAAGGGGGTATCTAATCCCAGTCACTGCATCTAGACTACGATGGTATCTAATCCTCGAGGTATTATTCGCAGAGAAACGGCACGTCCAGTTCTAAGACTTTCATGACTGCTCGTCGTTTATGCTTTGGGCGTGAAAACTGGTGCACCGGTGTCTGGATCACCTTCTAATTTACCTACAACTGAACTTTATAGGAGTTATCATCGAACTTATGGGAGTGTCACCCTTAACTGGACGGAACTCGAGAAGGAATACGACTGGCCGTAAGACCGCTCTGTTCCGACACCACCATAACGCGGCACTCATGATTATCATCACTCTTTTAGTCCCTATTACAGAGCTGCCGAGTGAATGAATCTCCATCGCGCTCCGTGGAAATGCACTTGGTCGTTTGGCTGTAGAGAATAGTTGAATAACAACGGTGGTTTTTAGGCACTGCTGTACTAATAGGGCCGGGCTACATGTTAACTACAAGAGTATAACCTTTCGATGACCCGCTCTATACATAAATTCGTACCAATGTACATATCCGGACGCCTATGGCAATTCCGTAGAATTTCACTACGTTCTTCATCTAGAATATCATACTGGGCTATCCGCTATTGGAGCTGGAATCGAAACGTTCTCTCCAACGCATATAATCGAAGGTATGGTCGACCGCGGTAGGCAGTGTTCTTCATCGATGGTGCTTTTTTCTTAAATATTCTTCAGGACATTGTACGCCTAAACCACCAGGAATAACCGTTGTAATGACCCCGCTTGATTTTCAGTGTTCTTCATCGATGCCGTCTCCGTTAATCACAGTTTACTACACTTTAATCCCAGACATAGCATTTTTAAGCCACTCAATTTAACCTATTCCCCTAACC
>NZ_JACARO010000207.1 GCF_013386585.1 Pseudomonas sp. P7548
CGCGTGGTGCGCTCGAACAAGCGGGTAGCCAACGAGGACTCAAGCTTGTGCAACCGCGCGCTGGCAGCGGCCGGCGACAGCCCCAGCTTGCGGCCTGCGAGCGAGAGACCGCCCAACTGCGCGGCTTCGACAAACAAACGGATGTCACCCAAGTTGTCCATGATTATTCCAATTTTTTTGAATATCCATCAAACAGTAGCTCAATTATCAATCTGGATCCCCTGCCGCAGACTTGCTCCATGCAATCACCTCAACACCAGGAGATCTTCACCATGACGACACTCTCGACGCTGTTCAGTCCGATCACCTTCGCTGGAATCAGCGCGCGCCATCGCGTGG
>NZ_JACARO010000208.1 GCF_013386585.1 Pseudomonas sp. P7548
CTCGACGCTGGGCGCCTGGTGCGTGGCGTTGGCGTCGATCATCTATTTTTCGGTGCTCAAGTCCGGGCCGGTGTTGCACGGCTGGTTGATCCCGATTCTGTTGTCGATCACGGTGCCGGTGACCACGTTGCTGTTGGCGCGCACGGCGTTGTTCCGCAAGCGCATGGCCGGAGATGATGTGCCGGCCGAGGTCAGCAGCCGGCGCTGATTTCTCAGGCAAACTCGTTAAAAAATGTGGGAGCGGGCTTGCTCGCGGAGGCGGTGTGTCAGTCAGTACATGTGTAACTGATGCACCGCCTTCGCGAGCAAGCCCGCTCCCACATTTGGATCGACGCTAGGCGAAAGACCGGATTCGCGCCGCTAACTCAGCGAGTTCGACATCATCCGCCCGCACATGGTCGTGGGACGAGATATAGCCTTCATAGGCCTCGAAGAACTTGTCCACCTTCGAACTCAACGGTTTGAAGGTACTGTCCGACCCGGTGCCATGCATGGGAAACAACTTCGCATGCAAATGATCCACCCCGTACCCCTCCATGATCAGCCCCGTGCGCGCTACATCGGGAAATGCCCGGTCGATCTGCAAGGCTGTCTTCTTCGCCGCCACCGCGAGCGCTGCCAGCACTTCATCCGACTGCGCAAACGCGTAGCTGCCGTAATGCTGCTTGGGGATCACCACGCTGAAACCGGGGGTGTTGGGGAAGATCGAGAGGAAGGCCATGTGCTGGTCGTCTTCCCACAGGATGTGGGCTGGGGCGGTTTTTTTAACGATGCTGCAGAAAATACAATCCATTTTAGTCACGGCCCTTTTCGTCGTGGATTTGATCGTAGACTTATCTAAAGCCACGATTCGGCACGCGTCAAAGCAAATAGGAAAAAGGAGACATATCCCACATGGAAATCAAGTGTTCGGTTTTTATCGCAGCCAGCGTTGACGGTTTCGTTGCACGACCTGATGGTGACATCGAGTGGCTTCACCGCCCGGAATATGAAATCGCCACCTTGAATGGCGTGACGTATGAACACTTCATCGCCACCGTCGATGCCTTGGTCATGGGTCGCAAGACTTTGGAGAAAGTCCTGTCCTTTCCCGAGTGGCCCTACGAGGGTTTGCCGGTCATCGCGCTATCTCGCCAGGTGCTGGAGATTCCCGCGCATCTACAGGGCAAGGTGGAAGTGCTGGCGGCGGATGTGGGCACACTGGTCAAGCAGTTGGCCGAGCGTGGCATGAAGCATCTGTATATCGACGGCGGGCAGACGATCCAGGCGTTTCTTGAGGCGGGCCTGATCGACGAGTTGATCATCACGCGAATCCCGGTGTTGCTGGGGCAAGGCATTGCGTTGTTCGGCGTGATCGGCAGCGAGCACGCGCTTCGCCATCTTGGCACGGACGTATCGGCAAACGGCTTTGTGCAGAGCCGCTATGCCATCGCAAAGACCTGAAACCACACACCTGTAGGAGCTGGCTTGTCGGCGATGGCGGCCTTCCGGGCATTGATAATGCGGCTGCCCGACCACTTTCGCCGGCATTCGTCTGCCGACATAGGTATCTGGTCGCGCGCAACCTGTGGCGAGGGAGCTTGCTCCCGTGGCGGCCTCCGTGCCGACTTGGATGCTAGGACATACTGAGTTACATATCCGTTTATGCGGTAACGATCACTACTAGTGTTTCCGCCCTTAAAGCGGGTCAGTTATGCAAAGAGCCGGAATGCCGCCCCAGCCAAAAATAACCAAAAGGCTTTGCTCCACCACTCGACACCTCGCCCAATCTCTGCGTGCCTGGTCGCACGCTTTGTTAGAATCAAAAGTTATGTGTAGGTATCAAAGACTATCAGCGCAAATCCAGCAATCAAAAAGCACCTTTATCGAACTAATACACATAGTCATTTTTTTGAGTATTGAAAATCCAAAATCGTCCCTGCAGAACGAAAAATATGACTCGCGCCAGCATAGTGTACTTAATGATATTTTTATGGTATGCAGATCGCATCAACGTTTGACACTATTGCGCCATCACAACAGATAGATCATCATTGAAAACAAAAAATACAAAACCACTCATGAGCACGATAAGAACACGGACGAGCACTTATGAACTCAAAGCTTACACAGCGACTAACTATTTCGAAGCCTTCTCATGTCGCCGCACTCCACCACAAATCAGCTAGAAGCGACTCCATTGTTTATCTATCGGATTACAACTCTGACAGCGCGATACTTGACATGTGGGAATCGTTTGGAAAAGCCGTAATATCTCTTTACGCCGCACGCTTGACTTTAAATCTACCTTCCAAAAAAACCTCGTCCGAGTGCTCAACACTGCTTCAGAAAGTAAGCCGCATATTAATAAATCAAATTTCTGAAAAAATAAAACAAAGCAAAATTGCAAAATTTGGATCTGGAGTTACTACTGAAGAGCGGAACCGACTGGAGAGCTACTACGCGATTACACATCAACTTATAGGCGTTACAGCTCAAGAAACTGGATATTCTAAAACAGTCTCAAGCTTAATAGAGCCACTTACAAATGCAAATCAAATAACTCTATCATCAGACAAAGACAACAAAACACTTCTGCAAGAGCTCTCTCAAAAGCAATATAACTCACTACCAACTTATAAGCTAGTAAACTCAACCGGCCCTGCTCACTCTAAAGTCTTTACCGCCGAAATAGAATTAAAT
>NZ_JACARO010000023.1 GCF_013386585.1 Pseudomonas sp. P7548
GGGCCGAGCAGCACGTAGCGGTCGGCCGGGTCGATCTCGAAACTGACTTGGTGGGTGGCCCGCACCACGCGCTCGGGGGTGCGGTACTCAAGACTGACTTTGTCCACCGCCAACAAAGGCTGGGGGGTATTCAACGTGCTGGCCGCGTGGCCTTGCAGGGGCGCGTTCATTTCATCTCTCTAGCCGGGAAGTGGGGATCAGAAAGGCGCGTCGCCCTGGATGGTGGTGCGAAACAGCTTGCGCCGCAGGTGGCTCGGGCAACCGGCGGCCAGGTGGATCAACGAACGGTTGTCCCAGAACACCATGTCGTGGGGCTGCCACTGGTGGCGGTAGATGTTTTCCGGCAAGACGCTGTGGGCGTAGAGCTGGGCCAGGAGGTCGCGGCTTTCGTCCTCCGGCAGGCCCACGATACGCGTGGTGAAGCCTTCACTGACGAAGAGCGCCTTGCGACCGTTTTCCGGGTGAGTGCGCACGATCGGGTGCACCACTTCGGCCACTTGGGCGAGCTGTTCCGGGGTGAGGGTCGGGCGCCAGTTGCCTTCGAATTTGGTTTCGCTGTAACGCGCGGTGTAGGAATGCGCGGCGCTTCGGCCTTCGACCGCTGTGCGCAGGTGTTCAGGCAATTGGTCCCAGGCTTTGTGCATGTCGGCAAACAAGGTATCGCCGCCCTCGGAGGGCAGTTCCTGGGCGTGCAGCATCGAGCCCAGGCTTGGCAGCTCTTTATAGGAAAGGTCCGAATGCCAGAATTTTCCTGCATCACCCAGGCCAATGGATTGGCCGTTTTCGATGATGTTGGAGACGATCAGGATTTCCGGATGGTTGGCCAGCAGGAACTGTTTGAGCACGTGGATCTGCAACACACCAAAGCGGCGGCTGAAGGCGATCTGTTGTTCGGGAGTGATGCGCTGGTCACGAAAAACCACGACGTGATGGTCCAGGTGCGCACGGTGGATGCGGGCGAAATCCTGGTCGTTGACCGGTCGGGACAAATCCAGGCCGATGACCTCGGCGCCGACACTGCCGGCCAGTGGACGGATCTCGAACAATTGGGCGGATGGGGTCGCTGTTGGAACAGTAG
>NZ_JACARO010000209.1 GCF_013386585.1 Pseudomonas sp. P7548
CATCTGGACGACGACACCATCGCCCGTGCCCAGGCCTCCCTGGCGCGCTTCGATTCCGTCGGCCAGCAACGCATGGCGGCCTTGCATGGTGGCAACCGCGACAACCTCGAAGTCAGCCCCAACCTGTGGGCAGGTGTTGGCCTGGTACGCGGTGGTGCCGGCACGGCGCTGGTGGGCGATGGGCCGACCGTTGCGGCGCGGGTCAAGGAATACGCAGCCCTGGGTATCGACACCTTTATCTTCTCCGGTTATCCCCACCTGGAAGAATCGTATCGGGTGGCCGAACTGCTGTTCCCGCACCTGGACATCGAACGTCCCGAGTTGCCGAAAAGCGCCGGTTACGTCAGCCCGTTCGGCGAGATGGTCGC
>NZ_JACARO010000210.1 GCF_013386585.1 Pseudomonas sp. P7548
CCGCCGCTTTCGCAGGCAAGCCAGCTCCCACAGTTGACCGAGTACACGGGCTGACCTGTAGGAGCCGGCTTGCCGGCGATAGCGATCTATCAGCCGGCAGAGTTGCAGCTGACCCACCGCCATCGCTGGCAAGCCAGCGCCTACAGGGGGGGCTGTCAGATGCGGGCCAACGCCTGGGCCAGGTCTGCCCGCAGGTCTTCCACATCTTCAACCCCCACCGACAACCGCACCAACCCGTCACCAATGCCCAACTGCGCGCGCGTGGCGGCCGGGATGCTGGCGTGGGTCATGATGGCGGGGTGTTCGATCAGGCTTTCCACGCCACCGAGGCTTTCGGCCAGGGCGAAGATCTTCACGTTTTCCAGGAAGCGCGTGGCGCCCGCCAGGTCGCTGTTGAGGTCCACCGAAATCATCCCGCCGAACCCACGCATCTGCCGGCGCGCCAGCTCATGCTGCGGGTGCGAGGCCAGGCCGGGGTAGTAGACGCGCGACACCTGCGGTTGTTTCTCCAGCCAGGTCGCCAGGTCCAGGGCATTGCTGCAATGACGCTCCATGCGCAATGCCAGGGTTTTTACCCCACGCAGCGTGAGGAAGGCGTCGAATGGCCCGGCAATGGCGCCCACCGAGTTCTGCAGAAAGCCCAGGCGCTCAGCCAACTCCGCGTTGTGGCCGACAATGGCAATCCCGCCGATGACATCCGAGTGGCCATTGAGGTACTTGGTGGTGGAATGCACGACGATGTCGAAGCCCAACTCCAGCGGGCGCTGGATCCACGGGCTGGCGAAGGTGTTGTCGGCCACGCAGATGATGCCGCGCGCCTTGCAGATGCGCGCGATGGCGCTCAGGTCGGTGAGGCTCAACAGCGGGTTGCTCGGGGTTTCGACCCAGACCATGCGCGTGTCGTCCTGCAAGCTCGCCTCAAACGCCGACAAGTCGCTCAAGTCGACAAAGCTGAAACGGTGCCCGGCACTGCGCTGGCGCACCTTGTCGAACAGGCGGAAGGTGCCGCCGTACAAGTCGTTGCCGGAGACGATATGTGCACCGGCGTCCAACAATTCCAGCACCGTTGAGATCGCCGCCAGCCCGGACGCAAAGGCAAACGCCTGGCTGCCGCCCTCCAGGTCGGCCACGCAGCGTTCCAGGGCAAAGCGCGTCGGGTTGTGGGAGCGGCCGTAGTCAAAGCCTTTGTGCACGCCGGGGCTGTCTTGCAGGTAGGTGGAGTTGGCGTAGATCGGCGGCATCAGCGCGCCCGTGGTCGGGTCGGGGGATTGCCCGGCATGGATCACACGGGTGGCAAACGCGCTTTTATCGGACTGACTCATGCAAGGGATCTCCGTAGGTGGTTGAGCAGGTCGACGCGGGTGATCAGGCCATGAAAGCCCGACGCGTCGGCAATGATGGCGACCAGGCCGCGGTCCAGTTCCGCCTGCAATTCAGCCAGGCTGGCGCTGGGGGCCAGGGTTTGCAAGGTGTCGGTCATGGCGCTGTCGACGGTCATGGAGAAATGCGCCGCGTCGTGGTGCAGGCCCAGCAGGATGTCGGACTCGTCGATCACGCCCACCAACTGCTGGCCGTCCACCAGCACCGGCAACTGCGAGACGTCGGCCAGGCGCATACGCTGGAAGGCGGTCAGCAGGGTGTCGTCGGGGCTCACGCTGATCACGCGGCCGTCTTCGAAACGGCGGGCGATCAGGTCGCGCAGGTCGCCGTAATGCTTGTATTGCAGCAGGCCCGCGTCTTTCATCCATTGGTCGTTGTAGACCTTCGACAGGTAGCGCGTACCGGTGTCGCACACGAACGTGACCACGCGCTTGGGCTCGGTCTGTTCGCGGCAATAACGCAAGGCGGCGGCGAGCAGGGTGCCAGTGGACGAACCGCCGAGGATGCCTTCGGCGCGCAGCAGTTGGCGGGCATGGTCGAAGCTTTCTTCATCGCTGATGGAGTAGGCGTGGCGCACGCTGGACAGGTCGGCGATCGACGGAATGAAATCCTCGCCGATGCCTTCCACGGCCCAGGAACCGGGGGTTTCCATCTTGCCGCTGCGGCTGTATTCGGCCATCACCGAGCCAACCGGGTCGGCCAGTACCATTTCCAGCTCAGGCTGCACGCGCTTGAAAAAACGGGTCAGGCCGGTGAGGGTGCCGGCCGAGCCGACGCCCACCACAATGGCGTCCACGTCATGCTGGGTCTGGGCCCAGATCTCCGGTGCGGTGCTGGTTTCGTGGGCCAGCGGGTTGGCGGGGTTGTTGAACTGGTCGGCGAAGAATGAACCGGGAATGTCCTTGGCCAAGCGTGCTGCGACATCCTGGTAATACTCGGGATGGCCCTTGCCCACGTCGGAGCGGGTGATATGCACCTCGGCGCCCATGGCCTTGAGGTGCAGCACCTTTTCGGTGGACATCTTGTCGGGCACCACCAGCACCACCCGGTAGCCTTTGGCCCGGCCCACCAGTGCCAGGCCCAGGCCGGTGTTGCCGGCGGTGGCCTCGATGATGGTGCCACCTGGGCGCAGGCGGCCATCGCGCTCGGCGGCGTCGATCATGGCCAGGCCGATGCGATCCTTGATGGAGCCTCCAGGGTTCTGGGATTCGAGCTTGAGAAACAGCGTGCACGGGCCGGTATCGAAACGGCTGACCCGAACCAGCGGCGTATTGCCGATCAGTTCGAGGACGGCGGGGCGGGAAAGCGTGGGCATGTCGTCACCTGGGTACGGGAAGGGCGTAGGGAGGGGGACAGCAAATTAAAACGTATGGCTTGGAACATAGGCCGCTATCGGGCGGGTCGCAACCGGGCGGTCCGATGAATGTCTTTTTTTGGCGCATGGGCGATGCCCGTGTGCGCCATCAGTGGGCAGGGTTGAACCAGGGTAAAGCGGGCGCAAGCCCGTAAACAGTGGCTTTTGGTGGATGGCCCGGGCTTTGCTAAAGGAAATCCAAACTTGGATACAAGATGGGATTCCCTATGCAAACCGTTTTTGGCTGGACCCTTGGCGAATGGCAGTCGGCTTACCGCAACGGCGCAATCACGCCGGATATCGTGCTGGACCTGATCGATGCCTACCCGGCCGATGACAACGCCTGGATCGCCCGCGCCGGTTCGTCGCAACTGCAGGCGCAATTGGACGAACTCGGCGAACGCTTGGCGGCCGTGGGCGGCGACATGGCTCAGTTGCCACTGTATGGCGTGCCGTTTGCGATCAAGGACAACATCGATGCGGCAGGGTGGGACACCACGGCGGCTTGTCCTGAATTTGCCTACGCACCTGAATCAGATGCGTCTGTCGTCTCCAAGCTACGCGCGGCGGGCGCGATCCTGNNGTGCGGTGGGCAACAGCTTTGACCCGGCTTACGTCAGCGGCGGTTCCAGCTCCGGCTCGGCCTCGGTGGTGGCCCGAGGGCTGGTGCCGTTCGCCTTGGGCACCGACACCGCAGGCTCGGGCCGCGTGCCGGCAGGCTTCAACAATATTGTGGGTTTGAAGCCGACGAAGGGGCGGCTGTCCAACACCGGCCTGGTGCCCGCCTGCCGCACAGTGGATTGCATCTCGGTGTTCGCCCTGACCGTGGCCGATGCCGAACGCGTGGCGCAGGTGGCTGCTGGCTACGACGCCAGCGACGCGTATTCCCGGGCAAATCCCAACACAGCGCCGGTGGCGGTGGGGGCGCAGATCAAGTTGGCGATCCCGGCTGAGCTGGAGTTCTTCGGCGATAGCCAGAATCAAGCGGTGTTCGAGCAGGCCGTCGAGCGATTTGAGGCCATGGGCGCGGTGATCAGCCCGGTGGATTTCACGCCGTTCAAGGCCCTGGC
>NZ_JACARO010000211.1 GCF_013386585.1 Pseudomonas sp. P7548
AAGCCGGCTTCCTCGTGGGCGCGGGCCACGGTTTCGACGTAGTCGGGTTGCAGGGTCGGGCCGCTGCGCGGGTGGATTTCGGAAGCGTGGTGGCCGCCGATGTAGCCGATGAATTCGATGCTCATGGTCTGTCCTTGTTCAGTGCGTGGTGGTCACCTCCACCGGGCAAGGGGTCGGTTATTCGCCTTCAAAGTAGGGGCAGCGGCAGGGCCTGTAAAATGCCGATTGGTTCTAACCTAATTATTAAAATCCAGAATGATGATTTTTACTGTGTATCAGTAATCTGCATTTTGTGACTGCGTAAAAAATGCCCTTTGCATTCCCGCGGTTGAATTGGTGTTGAGAGTGGTTATCATCACGCCTCGTTCATCAGCCATTGGGAATGCCTTCATGACCACCGCCGATCCGTATGCGTTATCTGCCGAATTCTACGATGTGCTGTGCGAGCAGCAGTGGTTGCAACGCGGCGGGCCTATCGCCCGGGCGCTGCAGGAAGTGGACCCCAACGGGGTGATTCTGGATGTCGGCGCCGGCACCGGGCCATGTGTGCAGGTGATCGCCGAGGCCTTGCCCAACGCGCGCATTCTTGCGGTGGAACCTTCGGCCGCCATGCGCGCGGCGCTGGTGGGGCGAATCATGCGCAGCAGCGATTTGCGCCAGCGCGTCACCGTGTTGGCCGGCACCCTCGAGCAGGTCACCTTGCCGCCACGCCTGGCCGCAGCGGTCATCTGCGGCACCATTGGTTACCTCGATACAGCGCAGCGCCAGCACCTCTGGCAGCAACTGGCCGAACGCCTGGATGAGCGCGGCCTCGTCATCGTCGACGTGATGATGCTCAAGGCCCCGCAAACGGTGCCGCTGATGCAGGTGGCCAACGCGGCCATCGGCGAGCACACCTACCACGTCGCCCTGCAGGGTGAGCCCGCCGGCGGCGACCTGATGCACTGGACCCTCGACTACCAGGTGCGTGCAGGCGAGCAGGTGTTGCGCCAGTTCCAGGCCGACCATCACTGGCACACCTTCGGCCTCGAACAGGTCGCCGAAGAGGCCGGCGCCGCGGGGTTTGTCCTTGAGCCCCTGGGCGATGCGCTGATCCCCGCCGCAGTCTTGCGCAAGCGCAGTTAATCCCGATTCGGGGGGCCGTTGCGGGTTACGGGCGGCGCCCTTTTGACGGATCCCGTTAGATGGGCTTTTTCAGCGTTTGGGGCAGGGTGAACACATGCAATCGGTTGTCGAGACTTCCCCCGCCAGCCCGCGTGCAGCGGTGACGCGGGATTGGCGAATTGTGCTGGTGGTGGCCGGTCTGTACCTGGCTCAGGGCTTGCCGGTGGGGCTGGCGTTCCAGGCGTACCCCACGCTGTTGCGCAACATGGGCGCCTCCCTCGACCTGGTGGCGCTGACCCCGTTGGCGAGCCTGCCGTGGGTGGCCAAGCTGTTCTGGGCCGCTGCCGTGGAAAACCGCTGGAGCTCGCGCCTGGGGCGGCGTCGCAGCTGGATTCTGCCGTTGCAGGCAGGCTCGGTGCTGACCCTGGCAGCCATGGCATTGGTGCCCTTCGACGTACCAAACATGGGCCTGCTGCTTGGCCTGATTGCCTTGCTCTCGCTGTTCAGTGCCACCCAGGACATCGCCGTCGATGGCCTGGCCGCCGAGCGTTTGCCGAGCGCCAGCCTGGGGCGGGTCAACACCTTCCAGGTGGCGGGTTTCATGGTCGGCATGCTGCTCGGCGGGCCGGGCACGATGCTGCTGTTCGATCACTTCAGCGCGCCGTTGGTCTTTACCTTGTTGGCGGCTGTGGTGCTGCTGTGCAGCCTGCCGGTGCTGTTCTGGCAGGAGCCCGCTGCATTGGCGGCGGCAGACAAAGCCAGCCTGCGTCGCTTCTTCAAGCGTCGGTTTTCCGGGCGCCTGACGGCCTTGGTGATGCTGGTGACCCTCGGCGGCTCGACGTTCTTCGGTCTGGCCAAATTGATCCTGCTCGATGATGGCTGGTCGGTGAGTGATGTGGGGGTGCTGGCCGGTGTCGGGCAGTTGCTCACCATCATCGTCGGCTGTGGCGTGGCCGGGCTGTTGCTGCGTCATTACTCGCGCTGGAGCACCTTGCTGACGGGCCTGGCGATGGTCGGTTCGGCCGGTGTGCTGTGGCTGGGTTTGGTGCTGCAACCGGGCCTGTCGGGCATGGGGTATGTGAGCGTGGCGACAGTACTGGGCGGGCTGGGCATTGGTGTCACCAGTGTGGCGTCCTACACCCTGGCGATGCGCTTTGCACAGTTGGGCGAACAGCCGGGCACGGACTGTTCGGTGTTCCAGGGCTTGCAGACCCTCGGCGATATCCTGGTGTCGTCGGTGGCCATCGGCGTGGCGGCCAGCTGGGGCTACGCCAGTGGCCTGGGCGTCGGCTTGCTGGCCCTGGGTGCTGCGCTCGGCATGCTCTGGCATGTACGGCGCAGCACCCGTGGGATGGGGCTCGACGACGCCTAAGGCATTTCAAGGGCCTGGGGGAGGCTCACCCCCAGGCACCGGCTGACACCGCGCAACACCGCCTCACGCTGGGGCACCAGGTAAAAATGCCCGCCTTCAAAGCGGTGCACCTGCAGGCCTTCACGGGTTTCCTGCGCCCAGGCCTCGGCATCCCCAGGGTTCAGTTCCCGATCATCACGCCCCACCAGCACCTCGATGGGCACGTTCAAGCGCGCACGCTCGGGGGCGGGCCGGTACGTCTCGATCAACTGGTAGTCATTGCGCAAGATCGGCAAGGCCATGGCCTGCAGTTCGGGTGAGGTTTGCAAGGCCTTGGGGCTGCCACCCAGCGCGGCAATATCTGCCAGCAACCGCGCATTGTCCGCCAGGTGCAGGCTGCCGCCGTGATGACGTTCAGGGCCTTCGCGGCCTGACACCATCAAGCAGGTCGGCAGCCTCAGCGCCTGGCGTTGCAAGGCCAGGCACAGCTCATGGGCCACCGCCGCGCCCATGCTGTGGCCGAACAGCGCATAAGGGCGGTCGAGCCATGCGGGTACGGCCGCCATCAGGGCATTCACCAGCGCTTGCATGTGCGGGATCAAGGGTTCATTGATGCGCTCTTCGCGCCCGGGCAATTGCACGGCGATCACTTCAATACTCGGCGGCAGCAGGCGCGCCCAATCGGCAAAAAAACGTGCGCCGCCGCCGGCATGGGCCAGGCAGAACAGGCGCTGGCGGGCCAGGGGGCGCGGTTCGAAACGGCGCACCCAGCGTTGCTGATGCTGTTGCAAATGCAGGATTTCATTGAGCACGGGGCAGGTTCCTCGTTGGGGCAACCCAGGCCTGCATGGCCAGGGGCACCGGGGGCTCGGGGTGGATGGCTTGGGC
>NZ_JACARO010000212.1 GCF_013386585.1 Pseudomonas sp. P7548
GGCGCTGGCGGCATTGCGCTTGCGTCAGGGGCAGGAGGTGGCTCACACCAGCAATGAAGTGGGGAACCCGGAAGCCAGCACCAGGTAAGCCACGATGGCCGCCAGGCACAGGCCGACAAATACGCGCAGCAGTGTCCTGGCAGTCGGGTTTTCGATGAACTTGATGGCCCAGAGCAACACCCCGCTAAAGAGGGCGCTCATGGCGAAAATGACCAGCACGGTGGTGTTCCTGCGACCCTGGAAAGCTGATTTATAGTCCCAAAGCCTGCGGATGAACAGTGCGCACATAGACGCAGGCCCCCGGGCTTTCTAAACTGCGGCTTGTCTTGGGGAAAGGGGCAGGCGCCGATGAATCGCAATGAACTACGCAAGGCCGACATCAACCTGATGGTGGTCTTCGAAGCACTGATGCTGGAGCGCAATGTGACACGCGTGGCCGAGAAGCTGTTTCTCGGCCAACCCACCATCAGCTCGGCCCTCAACCGCCTGCGTACGCTGTTCAACGACCCGCTGTTCATTCGCGTCGGCCATCGCATGGAACCCACCGCGCGCGCCGAGGAGATCATTCAGCACCTGTCGCCGGCCCTGGACTCCCTCTCGTCGGCCTTG
>NZ_JACARO010000213.1 GCF_013386585.1 Pseudomonas sp. P7548
GGTGGTCTTGCCGGTGCCCGGCTCACCCTCCAGCAAGAACAGATGGCTACGCGATAGCCCCCCAGAAAGAATGTCATCAAGACCTTCGATGCCGGTGGCCGCCTTTTCACTGAACAGCGTATTGGATGTAGACAAGAAGTGCCCTCAGGTCACGTACAAGTAGAGGGGCGCGCCACCTGGGGGCGCGCCATATTCACTTGACCGTAGTGGCTCGTGGCGGTTCAACGTTTGATGATATTTGTACAGCGGACGCGTTGATTTACAAGTTTTTGTAGCGCAGCTACAGGCCTTGCTGAAGCGCCGGATCGTCCGGGTTCTGTTGTTCAAGCTGGGCCAGCAACACTTGCACATTCTGCAACTGGCCGGTTTCTTTCCAATAGTTGATCAGCAACACCCGAGCTTTGCGATTGGCGGGATGGCGCTGCACGATTTCTTCCAGCTGGCGCTGGGCGGCTTCCAATTCTTCCTGGGCATGCAACGTGGTCGCGAGGTCGTAACGGTAATCCTGATTGTCCGGCTCCAGTTCCACCGCCTTGGACAGGCCGAGCAGGGCATACGGGCGCTCGCCATGGTGCAGCAACCACATGCCCAGGGCGTGTTGCAGGTAGGCCGACTCCGGGTGAGCCGCCAATTGGCGCGCCAGCAGTTGGCGCGATTCGTCGGTCTTGCCTTGCTTGTCCAGCAGCTCGATCTGCGCAACCACGGCCTGCAGGTTGTCCGGCTGCAAGCGCATGGCCTGCTCCAGGGCGTTTTGCGCATCTGGCAACAAGGCGCTGTGGATGTACAGGCGCGCCAGTTGAATCCAGCCTTCGGCGGTTTCGGGCTGGCCCTTGAGTTTTTTCACGAATTCATCGAGCACTTGCTGCAACGGGCCAAAGTACAGGCCCAAGGTATCCGGTGACAGGCCCAGCAATGCATTGGCGGCGGCAAAGCGCACGTCTTGTTCAGGGTCGTCCAATACCGGGCCGAGCAGCAAGGTGCGCTGGCCGGTGGGCACCAGGCCGACAATGCTGTGGATCGCCGCTTCGCGGACCAGTGGCGCATCATTGGCCAGGTCTTTATCCGCCAGTTTCAGGGCCTGGGGGCTTGGGTAGTTGGGCAATTCTGCGTGCAATGCAGCACGTCGCTCGGGCGAAAGGTCAGGGCGGCCCAGCTGCTGGTACAGCACGCGCGCGGCCCCCGGCTCGCCGTTATGGGCCTGGCGCAGCGCCTTGGCGTAACCATGGGCAATCGCCGGCGGCACGGTCACTTGAGTGGAACGGGAGAAAAACCAGGTAATGAGCACAATAGACAACAGGGCGCACAGGCCGATGAGGGCGTAACGGCGTGACTTTGACATGCAGGCGTCCAAAAGCTGGGGCAGCTATCGCAAAGCCACCAGCTTCGGTCAGACCACGGCGAGTGTCAAACCTGTATCAGGTGAGCACGTACTCCACGGGCTCCAGGGGCGGCGGCAGGTCGGTTTCGCCCAAGGCGGCGCGGACCTCACGCTCCAACGTGCGCAGGATGGCGTTGCACGGCAGGTCGTTTTCGTCGAAACCGAAGGGGTCTTCCAGGTCGTCGCCAATCTCATCCAGACCAAAGAAC
>NZ_JACARO010000214.1 GCF_013386585.1 Pseudomonas sp. P7548
TGAAAATCCTCGGCGGCGACCTAGATCCGTCCGGCGGCCAGGTCATGCTGGAGCCCAATGTTCGCCTGGGTAAACTGCGTCAGGACCAGTTTGCCTACGAAGAATTCACCGTACTCGACACCGTGATCATGGGTCACGAAGAGCTGTGGAAGGTCAAGGCCGAACGCGACCGCATCTACTCGCTACCGGAAATGAGCGAAGAAGACGGCATGGCCGTGGCCGAGCTGGAAACCGAATTCGCCGAGATGGACGGCTACACCGCCGAATCCCGTGCCGGTGAATTGCTGCTGGGCCTGGGTATCCCGCTGGAACAGCACTTTGGCCCGATGAGCGAAGTGTCCCCAGGCTGGAAACTGCGCGTCTTGCTGGCCCAGGCGCTGTTCTCCGACCCGGAAGTGCTGTTGCTCGACGAACCGACCAACCACCTGGACATCAACACCATCCGCTGGCTGGAAAACATCCTGACCCAGCGCTCCAGCCTGATGATCATCATCTCTCACGACCGTCACTTCCTGAACAGCGTGTGCACCCACATGGCTGACCTGGACTACGGCGAGCTGCGCCTGTTCCCGGGCAACTACGACGAGTACATGACCGTGGCGACCCAGTCCCGCGAGCAACTGCTGTCGGACAACGCCAAGAAGAAGGCGCAGATCTCCGAGCTGCAATCCTTCGTCAGCCGCTTCTCGGCCAACGCCTCGAAAGCCAAGCAGGCCACTTCCCGCGCCAAGGCGATCGACAAGATCCAACTGGCCGAGGTCAAGCCTTCGAGCCGTGTGAGCCCGTTCATCCGTTTCGAGCAGAACAAAAAGCTGCACCGTCAGGCCGTCATGGTCGAAAAAATGGCCAAGGGCTTCGACGGCAAGCCACTGTTCAAGGACTTCAGCTTCCAGGTTGAAGCCGGCGAGCGCGTAGCGATCATCGGCCCGAACGGTATCGGCAAGACCACCCTGCTGCGCACCCTGGTCAACGAACTGACTCCGGATGCCGGTAGCGTCAAGTGGACCGACGCCGCGGAACTGGGTTACTACGCCCAGGACCACGCCCATGACTTCGAAGACGACGTGACGCTGTTCGACTGGATGGGCCAGTGGACCCAAGGCGAGCAGATGATCCGTGGCACCCTGGGCCGCATGCTGTTCTCCAACGACGAGATCCAGAAGTCGGTGAAGGTGATTTCCGGTGGTGAGCAAGGCCGCATGCTGTTCGGCAAGCTGATCCTGCAAAAGCCGAACGTGCTGATCATGGACGAACCGACCAACCACTTGGACATGGAATCCATCGAAGCGCTGAACCTGGCGCTGGAGAACTACCCGGGCACGCTGATCTTCGTCAGCCACGACCGTGAGTTCGTGTCGTCCCTGGCCACTCGCATCATCGAGTTGAGCGCCACCGGCGTGATCGACTTCAGCGGCACCTACGACGACTACCTGCGCAGCCAAGGCGTGGTGTTCTAAGCACCGCCCGCTGCACACAAAAAGCCCCGTCCATTGTGACGGGGCTTTTTATTGGCCATTTATTGGCAACACAAACCCCGTAGGAGCCCGCTTGCGGGCGATGGCGATCTTGCG
>NZ_JACARO010000215.1 GCF_013386585.1 Pseudomonas sp. P7548
ATTTTCAATCGCGTTAACAAAGCATTAGCTGCGTTGATCGTCGAAGAAGGCTTTTTTGCCGTCGACCCGCTCCGATGCACGGGGCACATTCACGCCCTGGCCTTCCGGCTTTTCTACATACCAATAGCAGTGGCTCACCGCCCGGGTAATGCCGACGTAGGCCAGGCGCAGCACTTCGTCTTTTTGCGCATTGTCGTAGGGTTCGCTGTCGCCGTCCTTGCCCAAGCCCGCCATGCGGTAGACTTGGTTCTTGTACGGCGAGCGGGTGACGTGCTGGCAATCGCCCAACAGGAACACCGCGTCCGCCTGCAGGCCCTTGGCACTGTGATAGGTCAACTGCTTGAGCCGACGAGACCCGGCCGGCAAGCTAGAATCCACATTAACTACAGCTTGAATATGCTCTTCTATCAATGACTTATCGCTACTTTTCCGATACAGCATTAACACTGAATCGCCGCGTTCATAGTGCGCAAGCACCAGGCGCCCCAGCGCCGCATCATCCCGCTCAAGCACGGTAACCGGTACCAATGCCTTGGGCTCGCCACTGGCCTTGGCCTTTTTGCCGGGTATCGCCGGCGCTGCCCGCACGATATGTTCGGCCGCATCGATGATGTGCTGATGGCTGCGGTAGTTTTCGCTCAACATCACGCGGGTGGTGCCTGGCGACGGGAATTCCTTGTTGAATTCCATGAAGTACTGGGGCGAGCTGCCACGCCAGCCGTAGATCG
>NZ_JACARO010000216.1 GCF_013386585.1 Pseudomonas sp. P7548
GCGGGGGATGTTGGGTAAAAACGTTGAGGGGGACTGACCGCTTTCGCCCAATAGCAGTCATTGCTGGCGCTGAATCGGACGCTGTCGACGCCTGAAGTTAGTTTTCGCCAGCACTATGGGATGCAGTCAATGAAGATGAGGTACGCGGAGCAGGATTGCCATATCAGGCTGACAGAATGTAGTTAACGCCCAAAAAGCCCCCCAAGCTTAGCTTAAGTTTGAGAGGCCATTGTACATAGGCAGTATTTCATCTGATTGCAACTAAGAACGGAAGTAGACCCCGCGAGAGAAGTTGGTGACATGACTTCTGGATAGTTAGTCTTGCTTGTAACCACGCGTATTGAGCAGCATCCCGGACTTGTCAAATACAAAAGCTAATATTGTATTGGTTTTAAGTTTATAAAGGTATACGTAGCGACCGTCCGGATTGTAGTTTTCATGAGAGGGCGAGCCCAGGCAGCTTTGAACTTCCTGAGATGTTAATTCGCCTGCTTTGTAGTCACCAAAGGTTTTTGGGCAACTTTCAGAAGGCGTAGGGTTTGGTTGGTTCAATCTTTTGATTTGAAAATCTGTCCCGCCCGCGCCAGTCTCATTAAACGTTATGACAAACTTTTCGACTGCGCCTGGTGAGTCAACAATCCACATTTCTCTCCATGCGCTGACGCCGGGGCTTCCAACAGGCTGCTGAATTACGGTTTTCAATATATTGGTTTGCGGCGTAATCTCAAAACCTCCTAATATCTTTTTCAATCCCGCGTTGGTGTCAGATGTCAGTTTCTCATTAGCAAGCGTTCCCTCGCTAAAATTTATTTTATTTTTTTGTGCCGGATCTATGTCGCCAGAGGACTGGCAGCCAGATAGTACTAAGGAAAAAATGACCGCAATAAACTTTATATTCATCAATTCACTCCTTGAATGAGATTTGCAAATCAAATAGTCAGTAACTATTACCTCTGACTAAATGACATGCCTTGCTGCCCTTTTGGTTCGAAAGTAGGCATAGGAAGATATCCATTTGCCATCATTGTGTCCACTGCCCTTCCTTATCGTTAGCGGGCTCCCACGATCGGCAACATTGGATCAATAACAGCCTCCCGCAGAGCAATAATTCAATCCACCACTAATCTCCTTCCCCCAAACAC
>NZ_JACARO010000217.1 GCF_013386585.1 Pseudomonas sp. P7548
GTCGCGGCCTGGGCCAGGGTGTTTTGCTGTTGCTGGGCCGAAACCGCGTTCTGGAACAGAATCGCCGTGGCCTGGCCCATGGACTGATAAATCGTGCTCATGGCCATCGCTGGCGATTCGGCGACGACCTTGACGTTGGTCTGGGTGACGGCATCGGTGATTTGCTGACTGACTGCACTCATGGTTGGAACTCCTGGATTAAGAAAGAACAACATCCGTTAGTGCTCAGGGATCAAGACTGGAATGACTTGAGCACCGTCAGCAGGCTGGTGAGGTTGTCCGAGACGCCGCCCTGGGCGACTTT
>NZ_JACARO010000024.1 GCF_013386585.1 Pseudomonas sp. P7548
TCCCATAGGTGGGCAGGGCCGGGTCCAGGTGGCCCCGGGCATGCACCCGTTCGTCATGGGCGCCCAGGACACGCCCGGCGTCCGCCGCGACGATGTACGGCGCATTGTCCAAATCCTGCGGGGTATCGAGAATGCGGTTGTGCAGCAGGAAGCGTTGGATCGCCTGTTGCGTCGGTTGATCCAGACGCTGGGCGGGCGGGGGTAGCAGGGCCATGGCGAAAGGGGCCCACAGCAGCAAGACGAGTAGCGATTTCCTCATGGGGTGAATCTCCTTTATTATGTGCGTTCGCGTGAAATCCCCGTGCCTTCGTGGCTTTTGGGCGTTTCACACCGGCTGTCTGGGTCCATCCCAACGCCGATTTGCCTCTACCTCACATGTGCAGCAATTACGCTTATGGCTATTTTGAACATCCTCGAATTTCCCGACTCGCGCCTGCGCACGATCGCCAAACCGGTGGCCGTAGTGGACGACAAGGTTCGTCAGTTGGTCGATGACATGTTTGAAACAATGTATGAAGCCCCGGGCATCGGCCTCGCCGCGACCCAGGTCAACGTGCATCAGCGCGTCGTGGTCATGGACCTGTCGGAAGATCGCAGCGAACCGATGGTGTACATCAACCCCGAGTTCGAACCGCTGACCGACGAGATGGGTGAGTACCAGGAAGGCTGCCTGTCGGTGCCTGAGTTCTACGAGAACGTCGAACGCCCGCTGCGCGTGAAGATCAAGGCCCTGGACCGTGATGGCAAGCCGTTCGAGCTGATCGCCGAAGGCCTGCTGGCGGTGTGCATCCAGCACGAATGCGACCACCTCAACGGCAAGCTGTTTGTCGATTACCTGTCCACGCTCAAGCGTGACCGGATCAAGAAGAAGCTGGAAAAAAAGCATCGCCAGCAAGCTTGATGCCTCTCTTCCAAAGGCTTGCTGCGGCAAGCCTTTTTCTTTTGTGACTGTTTTTAACCGAGACCTCCCATGACCGAGCCACTGCGCATTGTTTTTGCCGGCACTCCCGAATTTGCCGCCGAACACCTCAAGGCCCTGCTTGCCAGCCCTTATGACATCGTCGCGGTGTACACCCAACCGGATCGCCCGGCCGGTCGCGGGCAAAAACTGATGCCGAGCCCGGTCAAGCAACTGGCGCTGGAACACAACCTCCCCGTACTGCAACCGCCGACCCTGCGCAACGCCGAGGCCCAGGCCGAGTTGGCGGCTCTGAAACCCGACCTGTTGGTAGTCGTGGCCTACGGCCTGATCCTGCCGCAAGCGGTGCTGGATATCCCGCGCCTGGGCTGCATCAACAGCCACGCCTCGCTGCTGCCCCGCTGGCGTGGTGCGGCGCCGATCCAACGCGCCGTGGAAGCCGGTGACAGCGAAAGCGGTGTGACTGTGATGCGCATGGAGGCGGGTTTGGACACCGGCCCGATGCTGCTCAAGGTGACCACCCCGATCACCGGCCAAGACACCGGCGGCAGCCTGCACGACCGCCTCGCCGAGCTGGGCCCGCCCGCCGTGATCCAGGCCATTGCCGGCTTGGCGGCTGGCACCCTGGAAGGCGAAGTGCAGGACGACAGCCTGGCCACTTACGCCCACAAGCTGAACAAGGACGAAGCACGCATCGACTGGAGCCGCCCAGCCGTTGAGCTGGAGCGCCTGGTACGCGCCTTCAACCCCTGGCCGATCTGCCACAGCACCCTCAACGGCGAAGCCTTGAAGGTGTTGGCCGCGACCCTGGCAGAAGGCAAAGGCGCGCCCGGCGAGATCATCGGCGCGAGCAAAGAGGGCCTGTTGGTGGCCTGCGGTGAACAGGCGCTGTGCCTGACCCGTCTGCAATTGCCTGGCGGCAAGGCGCTTAACTTCAGCGATTTGTTCAACAGCCGTCGTGAGAAATTTGCCCTAGGCACCGTCCTGGGTGCTGCCCAATGAACCCACGTCTGGCCGCCGCCAAGGCTTTGGCTGCCGTCCTCAACGGCAAGGCTTCGCTGAACAGTTCGTTGCCCACCCAGCTGGATAAGGTTGAAGACCGCGATCGAGGTTTCACCCAGGACCTGGCCTTTGGCACCGCCCGTTGGCAGCCACGCTTGTCGGCGCTGGCAGCCAAGCTGCTGCAAAAACCGTTCAAGGCGGCGGATGCTGATGTGGAAGCGCTGTTGCTGGTCGGCCTCTACCAACTGCTTTACACCCGCGTGCCGGCCCACGCCGCCATCGGCGAGACCGTGGGTTGCGCCGACAAACTGAAAAAGCCGTGGGCCAAGGCCCTGCTCAATGCCGTGCTGCGCCGCGCCCAGCGCGAAAGCGAAGCGCTGCTGGCCGAGTTGGAGCATGACCCGGTGGTGCGTACCTCCCACCCGCGTTGGCTGCAAAAATCGCTGAAGGCGTTCTGGCCTGAGCAATGGGAAGCCATCTGCGCCGCCAACAACGCCCACCCGCCGATGATCCTGCGGGTCAACCGTCGTCATCACAGCCGCGACGCCTACCTGCAATTGCTCACCAACGCCGGTATCAACGCCACGCCATGCGTGTACAGCGTCGACGGTATCGTGCTCGAAGCCGCCACCGATGTGCGCAGCCTGCCGGGCTTTGCCGAAGGCTGGATCAGCGTGCAGGACGAAGCGGCGCAACTGGCCGCCGACCTGCTCGACCTGGCACCCGGCCAACGCGTACTCGACGCCTGCTGCGCTCCGGGCGGTAAGACGTGTCACATTCTGGAAGTCGAAAAAGACCTCGCCGGTGTGGTCGCGGTCGACCTGGAAGCCAAGCGCCTGGTGCGCGTGCGTGAGAACCTTGCACGCCTGGGCCTGAGCGCCGAGCTGATCGCTGCCGACGGCCGCGACACCGCCACCTGGTGGGACGGCAAACCCTTCCAACGCATCCTGCTGGACGCGCCGTGCTCCGCCACCGGCGTGATTCGTCGTCACCCGGACATCAAGCTCACGCGCCAACCCGACGACATCGCCGCCCTGGCTGTGCTGCAAGGCGAATTGCTCGACGCGATGTGGCCAACCCTGGAAGTCGGCGGCATCCTGCTCTACGCCACCTGCTCCACGCTGCCGACCGAGAACACCGAGGTCATCGAAGCCTTCCTTGCCCGTACCAGCGGCGCACGCGAACTGGACCTGGCTACCACGGCCGGCATCAAGCAGCCCCACGGTCGCCAATTGCTCGCCCAAGAAGGCGGCCACGACGGCTTCTACTACGCCAAACTGATCAAGATCGCCGCCGCTCGCGGCTGAACGGTTTTAAGGGAGTGACCGGATGAAAATCATCATCCTTGGGGCAGGGCAGGTCGGCGGCACGCTGGCTGAACATTTGGCCAGCGAAGCCAACGACATCACGGTGGTCGACACCGACAGCGAGCGCCTGCGCAACCTCGGCGACCGGCTGGACATCCGCACTGTACAAGGCCGCGCGTCGTTCCCGACCGTGCTGCGCCAAGCCGGTGCCGACGACGCCGACATGCTGGTGGCGGTGACCAACAGCGACGAGACCAACATGGTCGCGTGCCAGGTCGCCCACACCCTGTTCCACACCCCGACCAAGATCGCCCGCGTGCGCGAAGCGGCCTACTTGACCCGCGCCGGCCTGTTCGACAACGACGCGATTCCGGTCGACGTGCTGATCAGCCCGGAACAAGTGGTTACCCACTACATCAAGCGCCTGATCGAAATCCCTGGCGCCTTGCAGGTGATCGACTTTGCCGAAGGCAAGGCCCAACTGGTGGCCGTGAAGGCTTACTACGGTGGCCCGCTGGTGGGCCAGCAACTGCGCCAGTTGCGCGAGCACATGCCAAATGTGGAAACCCGCGTCGCGGCGATTTTCCGGCGTGACCGGCCGATCCTGCCCCAGGGCGACACGGTGATCGAGGCCGACGACGAAGTATTCTTCATTGCTGCCAAGGCGAATATTCGCGCAGTGATGAGCGAAATGCGCCGCCTCGACGAGACCTACAAGCGCATCGTCATCGCCGGCGGCGGGCAGATCGGCGAACGTTTGGCCGAGGCCATCGAGAGCCGCTACCAGGTCAAGATCATCGAGATGAACCCGGCACGTTGCCGGCATTTGTCCGACACGCTGGACAGTACTGTCGTACTGCAAGGCAGTGCCTCAGACCGCGACCTGCTGATGGAAGAAAACATCGCCGACGCAGATATCTTCCTGGCGCTGACCAACGATGACGAAGCCAACATCATGTCGTCGCTGCTGGCCAAGCGGCTCGGGGCAAAGAAGGTGATGACCATCATCAACAACCCGGCCTATGTGGACCTGATCCAGGGCGGCGATATCGACATCGCCATCAGCCCGCAACTGGCCACCATCGGTACGTTGCTCGCCCACGTGCGCCGTGGCGACATTGTGAGTGTGCACTCCCTGCGCCGTGGCGCGGCGGAGGCCATCGAAGCGATTGCCCACGGTGACGCCAAGTCGAGCAAGGTGATCGGCAAAGCCATCCGCGATATCGGCCTGCCGCCAGGCACCACCATTGGCGCGATCATTCGTGACGAAGAGGTGATCATCGCCCACGACGACACGGTGATCGCTACCGGTGACCATGTGATCCTGTTCCTGGTGGATAAGAAACATATCCGCGATGTGGAGAAGTTGTTCCACGTGGGGCTGAGCTTTTTCTGATGACGCTATCGCCGGCAAGCCGGCTCCTACAGGGTTCTTCGTATGCTTGAGTCACTCGAGAAAATGCTGGCCAAGGGCGTGGATAATTCGCTGCTGCGCTTTGGGCTGGGCAAGGGTTACCTGGACTTGAAGGACCACGCCAAGGCGGCGGAGCATTTGCGCAAGTGCGTGGAGTTCGACCCGAAATATTCGGCGGCGTGGAAGCTGTTGGGCAAGGCGCAATTGGGGTTGGAAGACCGCGCGGCGGCCCGGCTGGCGTGGGAGCAGGGGATTGTGGCGGCCCAGGCCCATGGCGATAAACAGGCCGAGAAAGAGATGACAGTGTTCCTGAAAAAGCTGGATCGCGTTTAGGCGCGTGCTGTTGTAGTGAGCGGGCTTGCCCGCGCGAGGCAAGCTCGCTCACTACACATGTCAGGCCGGTATCAGTACCAGCGCGCCTCGCCCGGTGGGCGCTTCTTGAAGCGCTTCATGCTCCACATGTACTGGCTTGGGTAGGCGCCGACATACCGTTCCACCACCTTGCTCATCGCCGCGCAGGACGTGGCGGTGTCGGTGCTGTACATGTCTTCCGGCGCTGCTTCCAAAATCACTTTGTAACCCGAACCGTCCGGCAGCCGCAGCGCGTGCAGGAACACGCCAACAGCCTTGTGGCCCGCCAGCATGTTCGGCACGAACTTGCTGGTGAGTGCCTGGGTGGCGAAGAACGGTACGAAGATCCCGGCCGATTCAGCCGGTTCCGGGTCGGCGGGAATGCCCACCTGGCCACCTTTGCGCACTTCCTTGATCACGCTGAGGATGCCCTCCTTGGTGGAGGCCGCCACGCGGTTGCCCAACTGCACGCGCTGCTTGCGCAGCAATTCGTCCACCGCCTTGAGCTTGGGCGGACGGTAGAAAATGATCGGTTTGCACTGGCTGCAATAGAAGTGGTTCAGCACTTCCCAGTTGCCCAGATGGCTGGTGATGCCAACCACGCCTTTGCCGGAGGCCAGGGCTTCGTGCAGCACGTCCAGGCCTTCGACTTCACGCACCAGGTCGATGGAGCGCTGGGCCGGCCAGATCCAGGCACAGGCGCTTTCGGTCAGGGACTTGCCGATGTCCATCAGGCTTTGGCCGACGAGGCGTTCGCGGGCGGCCGGGTCCATGTCCGGGAAGCACTTGGAGAGGTTGATCCGTACCGTGTCGCGGGAACGGTTGGGGGTTTTCCACATGATCCAGCCAATCGCCGTGCCGACCGCCTGGACAGCGCGCCAGGGCAGCAGGGCAAACAACCGGAGAGCGCCTACCAGCAAGGCGCCTTTAAACTTTTCCACAGGTCACTCCTGATCGTGTGTGGTGCGCAAAGCCAGCATTCTAACCGGCGTTGGCCAGGTCCGCGTAACGGTCACAGTCCAGGGTGTGGTCCATGACCATGCCGGAGGCCTGCATGAAGGCATAGCAAATGGTCGGGCCGACGAAGGTGAAGCCGGCTTTTTTCAAGGCGCGGCTCATGGCTTCGGCCTCGGGGGTGATCGCCGGGACTTCGCTGCGATCCTTGAAATGATTGACCTTGGGCTTGCCGCCAACGAAAGACCAGAGCAACCCTACCGGGTCCTCCAGCGCCAGCCAGGCCGCGGCATTGCGACGGGTGGCGTTGAGCTTCAGGCGATTGCGCACGATACCCGGGTCCTGCATCAGCGCTTCGATCTCGTCATCGGTCAAGCGCGCCAGGCGCTGCGCATCAAAACCAAACAAGACCTTTCGATAATGCTCGCGTTTGCGTAAAACGGTGATCCAGGAAAGGCCCGCCTGGAACCCTTCGAGCAAAAGCAACTCGAACAAGCCCTGTGCGTCGCGCAGCGGCGTTCCCCACTCCTGATCGTGATAAGCCATGTACAGCGGATCTTCAGAACACCAAAAGCAGCGTGGCATAAGGCTCCAGGGGATGGTGGCGCGGCCGAATCGGGTATACTCCCGCTCTTTAAATCGCAGCCCAAGTAACAGGTGAATTTCGTGAGCCAGCCTACGCCAGCCGTGCGTACCTTCCAAGACTTGATCCTCGCCCTCCAGCAATACTGGGCCGAGCAAGGTTGTGTGGTACTTCAGCCCTACGATATGGAAGTAGGCGCCGGCACTTTCCACACCGCAACATTCCTGCGGGCCATCGGCCCGGAAACCTGGAACGCCGCTTATGTGCAGCCCAGTCGTCGCCCGACTGACGGCCGCTACGGCGAAAACCCGAACCGTCTGCAGCACTACTACCAGTTCCAGGTGGTGTTGAAGCCGAACCCGGACAACTTCCAGGAACTGTACCTGGGCTCGCTCAAGCATGTGGGCCTGGACCCACTGGTCCACGATATCCGTTTTGTTGAAGACAACTGGGAATCGCCGACCCTGGGCGCCTGGGGCCTGGGCTGGGAAGTCTGGCTCAACGGCATGGAAGTGACTCAGTTCACCTACTTCCAGCAAGCGGGCGGCATCGAGTGCTACCCGGTGACCGGCGAAATCACCTACGGCCTGGAACGCCTGGCCATGTACCTGCAGGGCGTGGACTCGGTCTACGACCTGGTGTGGGCAGATGGCCCGTTCGGCAAGGTCACCTACGGCGACGTGTTCCACCAGAACGAAGTGGAGCAGTCCACCTACAACTTCGAACACGCCAACGTCGACAAGCTGTTCGAACTGTTCGACTTCTATGAAAGCGAAGCCAAGCGCCTGATCGAACTGGACCAGCCGCTGCCGTTGCCAAGCTATGAAATGGTGTTGAAGGCCTCCCATACCTTCAACCTGCTGGACGCCCGCCGTGCCATCTCGGTAACCGCGCGCCAGCAATACATCCTGCGTGTGCGCACCCTGGCGCGTTCCGTCGCCCAAGCCTACCTGCTGGCTCGCGCCAAGCTGGGCTTCCCGATGGCTACCCCGGACCTGCGTGATGAAGTGTTGGCTAAGCTGGAGGCTGCACAATGAGTGCTCAAGATTTCCTGGTTGAACTGGGCACTGAAGAGCTGCCACCCAAGGCACTGAACACCCTGGCCGACGCGTTCCTGGCCGGTATCGAAAAAGGCCTGCAAACCGCTGGCCTCAAATTCGAAGCGAAAAAAGTCTACGCCGCGCCACGTCGCCTGGCGGTGTTGTTGACCGCGCTGGAAACCCAGCAACCGGACCGCAGCATCAACCTCGACGGCCCACCGCGCCAGGCCGCTTTCGACGCCGAAGGCAACCCGACTCAAGCGGCACTGGGTTTCGCCAAGAAGTGTGGCGTCGAGCTGAGCGAGATCGACCAGAGCGGCCCGAAACTGCGGTTCAGCCAGGTCATCACCGGCAAGCCGACCGCGAGCCTGCTGCCGACCATCGTTGAAGACTCGTTGAACGACCTGCCTATCCCCAAGCGCATGCGCTGGGGTGCGCGCAAAGAAGAATTCGTGCGTCCGACCCAGTGGCTGGTGATGCTGCTCGGTGACCAGGTCATCGATTGCACCATTCTCGCCCAGAAAGCCGGTCGTGATTCTCGTGGTCACCGCTTCCACCACCCGCAAGCTGTACGCATCACTTCGCCGGCCAACTACGCCGCCGACCTGCGTGCTGCCTACGTGCTGGCCGACGCCAACGAGCGTCGCGAGCTGATCAGCAAGCGGACCGAAGAGCTGGCCCGCCTGCAGGAAGGCACCGCCATCGTGCCGCCAAACCTGCTGGATGAAGTGACCGCCCTGGTTGAATGGCCGGTGCCGCTGGTGTGCTCGTTCGAAGAACGTTTCCTCGACGTGCCGCAAGAAGCCCTGATCACCACCATGCAGGACAACCAGAAGTATTTCTGCCTGCTGGACGTGGATGGCAAGTTGCTGCCGCGCTTCATCACCGTGGCCAACATCGAGAGCAAGGACCCGCAGCAGATCATCGCCGGTAACGAGAAAGTCGTGCGCCCGCGCCTGACTGATGCCGAGTTCTTCTTCAAGCAAGACAAGAAGCAGAAGCTGGAAGACTTCAACCTGCGCCTGCAGAACGTGGTATTCCAAGAAAAACTCGGCAGCGTCTACGACAAGGCCGTACGTGTTTCCAAGCTGGCCGCCTACATTGCGCCACGCATTGGCGGTGACGCTGCATGGGCTGCGCGTGCAGGCCTGCTGTCCAAGTGCGACCTGGCCACCGAGATGGTCGGCGAGTTCCCGGAGATGCAAGGCGTTGCCGGCTACTACTACGCCCTCAACGACGGCGAGCCCGACGATGTAGCCCTGGCCCTGAACGAGCAGTACATGCCACGTGGTGCTGGCGCTGAACTGCCAAGCACCTTGACCGGTGCAGCGGTGGCGATCGCCGACAAGCTGGATACGCTGGTGGGTATCTTCGGTATCGGTATGTTGCCAACCGGCAGCAAAGACCCGTATGCCCTGCGCCGTGCCGCCCTGGGTGTGCTGCGCATCCTGATCGACAAGAAGCTGGACCTCGACCTGACCCAGGCCGTGGTGTTCGCTGTGGGCCAGTTCGGCAACAAGGTCAAGCAAGCCGGCCTGGCCGAGCAGGTGCTGGAATTCGTGTTCGACCGCCTGCGTGCGCGTTATGAAGACGAAGGCGTGGACGTGTCGGTGTACCTGTCGGTACGTGCCCTGCAGCCGGGTTCGGCGCTGGACTTCGACCAACGCGTACAAGCCGTACAGGCCTTCCGCAAACTGCCGGAAGCCGATGCCCTGGCCGCTGTGAACAAGCGCGTGTCGAACCTGCTGAGCAAGGCCGAAGGCCTGGGCAACGCCGAAGTCGACCCTGGCCTGTTTGCCGATGCCAAGGAGTTCTCGCTGAACTCGGCCATCGCCAAGGCAGAAAACGCGGTGAAACCGCTGATCGCCGAACGCAACTACGCCGAAGCCTTGGCACGCCTGGCCACCTTGCGTGAGCCGGTGGATGCGTTCTTCGAAGCCGTGATGATCAACGCCGACGATGCCGGTGTGCGGAAAAACCGCTACGCCATGCTGGCGCGCCTGCGCGGCTTGTTCGTCAACATCGCTGACATTTCGACGCTGAGCTGACCATGTTGAAACTGCTGATTCTCGATCGGGACGGGGTGATCAATTACGACTCCGACGCTTACATCAAGTCGGTGGCGGAGTGGATCCCACTGCCCGGCTCGATCGAGGCCATCGCGCAGTTGAGCAAAGCCGGCTGGACGGTGGCCATCGCCACCAACCAGTCCGGCATCGCCCGTGGTTACTACGACATCGCCACCCTGGACGCCATGCATGCGCGCTTGCGCACGTTAGTGGCCGAGCAGGGCGGTGAGGTGGGGCTGGTCGTGTACTGCCCCCACGGGCCGGACGAGGGCTGCGATTGCCGCAAACCCAAGCCTGGCATGTTGAAAACCATTGCAGAACATTACAAGGTGCCACTGGCTGGGATATGGTTCGTCGGGGACAGCCTCGGTGACCTGGAGGCGGCCAAAGCCGTCGACTCTCAGCCAGTTTTGGTTAAGACCGGGAAAGGCGAAAAGACCCAGGCGAAAAACCTGCCGGTAGGCACCTTGATTTTTGACGATCTGGCGGCGGTTGCCGCAGAACTTATCAACAACTAGCCGCCCTCGACTTCCTGACCAAGGACTGTTCGGGAGTGCGCTTTTAACAGGCGGGCCGTGTCCCGCAACGGTAAATGCCGCCATGTCGATCTTGCAGGCCATCAGAACCTTTTTCTTTTACCTGCTGCTGGGCACCAGTTCGTTCCTCTGGTGCACCCTGAGCTTTTTTATTGCGCCCTTCCTGCCGTTCAAGGCGCGCTATCGCTTTATCAACGTCTATTGGTGCCGCTGCGCGTTGTGGCTGACCAAGGTGTTCCTGAACATCCGTTTCGAGGTCAAGGGGGCCGAAAACGTGCCCGACCAGCCCTGCGTGATTCTGTCGAACCACCAGAGCACCTGGGAGACGTTCTTTCTCTCGGCCTATTTCTCACCCCTGAGCCAGGTGCTCAAGCGTGAGCTGCTGTATGTGCCGTTCTTCGGCTGGGCCATGGCCATGCTGCGGCCGATCGCCATTGACCGTGACAACCCCAAGGCCGCCCTCAAGCACGTGGCCAAGAAGGGCGATGAGCTGCTCAAGGACAACGTTTGGGTACTGATCTTCCCGGAAGGTACGCGCGTTCCCTACGGTACCGTAGGCAAGTTCTCACGCGGCGGTACGGCTTTGGCAGTCAACGCCAACCTGCCGGTGCTGCCGATTGCGCACAACGCTGGCAAGTTCTGGCCAAAGACCGGTTGGGCCAAATGCGAGGGCACCATCACGGTGGTAATCGGCGAGCCGATGTACGCCGAAGGTGAAGGCCCGCGCGCCATTGCGGCACTGAATGACCGTGCCCAGGCGTGGAATGAAGCCCAGCAACGGGCCATGGGTTCGTTGCCGCCGGAGCCGGTTGTGGTCGAGACGCCGGCGGTTTGAGGATCTGTGGATAACCTGTGTACGGTTTGTTGGCGAATTGGCTTTTTTGATTCGTAACAGGCTGATTTACTTACATATTTCCCGACCTCATAAAATCGCGAAAAACGTGCATAAGTTTTTTCAGCATTAAAAAACCGGTCCTTGTGACCGGTTTTTTATGCACAGCAGAAAAGTACGTTTTTCAGTCGTCCAGCAAGGGCAGTTGCAGACTGAATGTCGTGCCTTTGCCCAGCTCACTTTTGCACTGAATGCGTCCGCCATGACGTTCCAGCACGGCCTTGACCATGGTCAGGCCCAACCCCAGCCCCTCGCTGCCCTGGGCCGAATCGAAGCGTCGGTATTGACTGAACAGCTCCGGTAGATCCGCTGGCGCAATCCCCGGCCCCTGGTCGCTGATGCGGCACTCCAACCAGCCCTGCTCGCTGGCGTGGCTCAAGCGGACGGTGGTGCCGGATGCTGAATACTTGATCGCATTCTCCAGCACGTTGAACAACGCCCGGGTCAGCAGCGATTGGTCGGCCAGGATCATGCCCTCGTCGGCCTCATCCAGGTCGTGGACCAAATGAATACCCTTGAGCTGCGCGATGACCGCCACCTGGTCGAAGGCATCCATCACCAACATGGCGAACAGGGTTGGCTGGAACTGGTAACCGTCAGCCTCGGCCTTCGCCAACTGTACGAAAGATTCGGTGAGGCTCAAGGCACGTCGCACTTGTTGCTCGATCTGGGCGAACACCGGGGACTCGCCATTGTGCACATCCAGCAGCGCAAGGATCGCAGAATGAGGTGCACGCAGGTCGTGGGACAGGAAACGCAACATGGTTTCCCGATGCTGCTGGGCGTTACGTTCTTTGCTCAGGTCTGTGAGGCTCAGCAGCCAGCCCAGGGCGACGTCACCGTCGGCCGGCAACATGGGGGCCAGTTCCATGCGCAGGCTGCGTTGGTGGATGTCCCGGAACTCGACCAACTCCAGCGCGGACAGGGCAGGGCGCACGCCATTGTGCAGCGGCGGGTAGCCCAGGTCGGCCAGTTCTTCGAGCAGGTTTGCGGTGATCAGGTCATGGCCAAATACGTCGCGGGCAATGCGGTTGGCCAGCAGGATGTTGCCCTGAGGGTCGGTAATCAGCGTGGCTACCGGCAAGCATTCGAGGCCATCGGCCATGAAGCGTCGCGTATCCCGCGTACGGCTTACGGCTTGCTCCAGAGCAAAGATACGCGCCTGTAGCACGTCACCCTTGCTGGCAGGCGCTCGGCGGCGTTCTGGAAGCACTTTGGGCTCATTGTCGAGCCGGGCCAGTTCCCACCCGAAATAGGCAAGGATCACACTGAGGCGGCGCCAGTTCCAGATCAGGTAGCTGAGCAGCAGGCCAATCAGGCACGCCGCAGGCGACCACCAATGGCCCAGGCGCAGCAAGGCCAAAGAGCCCAGCAATGCGGCAGCCATGCAGCCCAAGGTCATCCACAGGGCGTAGCGCGGCCGGTAGAGCAATAGACCCAGCAGCAACGCCACCACCGAAGTCGCCATCAACGCAGCCAGCCAACCAGGAAGATCGACGATGCTTCGGCCTTGAAGCAGTCCGTTAAGGACGTTGGCCTGGATCTCTACCCCAGCCGTGGTACCGACGGTAGAGGAGAGCGGGGTGACAAAACGATCGCCCATGCCAGACGCCGTGGCACCCACCAGAATCAGCCGGTCACGCAGTTGCTCAGCAGGCACCTCACCCCGTAAGACGCTGGCGTAGGACACACTCGGAAAGTGCGTGTGGGCACCAATGAACGGAATACGTATGGCGTGTTCACGGTGCCAGTGCGCACTGACCGGCTCCAGCGCCTCACCTGGCATCTCGTCCGCCTGGCCACTCAGCGTGTACGCCATCCACGCCAGTTGCGGCGTGGTGTCATCAGGCGGGCCTTCACGCATGTACAGGTTGCGAACCACGCCGTCACTGTCGGCCTCGACATTGATATGCCCTACGCCCTTGGCACATTTGAGCAGCGGCAGTATTTGTGCGCTGGGTTGGCTGTAGCGGGTGGCGTCTTCGCGCAATAGGGGCAGCAACACGTTACCGGCCTCGCACACTGATTGGGCAAGGCGCCGATCGTTGGCCGGCTCACCGGGTTCGCTGAAGATCACATCGAACAGGATGGCTGCCGGCTGTGCAGCACTCAGGCGGTCAATCAGGTCTGCGTGCAGGCTGCGCGGCCAAGGCCATCGGCCGAGGTCTTTCAAGCTCTTGTCATCAATGGTGACCAACAGAATACGCGGGTCTACCGGCAGCGGGGTGAGGCGGCGCAGGCTGTCATACAGCGGGTTGTTCAGCGCCAGTCCTGGGCTGAGCGACAGGTAAGCAGTGATAGGCAAGAGCAGCAAACCTATCCACAGCCACTCACGGACCAAACCGTGGAACAGGCGCTGGGCGTGGGTGGGTTGGCGTTTCTCGGCCTTGCGCCAGAGCATCATGGATTAGCCACCAGAGGCCTTGGCCTGCGTTGCGGGCGGATAGTAGAAGATGTCATAAACCCCGGTTATTCCCTCCAGGCCGTGTTCGTCGTAAGCCGACAATCGCACGTGATAGAACGATGCTTTGAGCCCAGTGAAGCTCATTTTTGGCTCGCTGGAAAAGTTTTCCTGCTTGATGTTCATAAAGGCTTGGTCGGTGGCGACTTGGGCGCGATAGCGCTGGGCGCCGGGTAAGGGCCGCACGTACAGCGTCCACACTGGTGCATCGCCTTTTTGACCGTCCTGACCCACTAACTTGGGCGCGGGCAGGAGCGTCACGGCGTTCAAATCACCCTGTTTCTTAAACAGCAGGCCTTGGCGTGCGCCGACTTTTACTTCGTCTTCATTAGGTTTTTTCCGGATGTCTCGGTTGGCCGCTACCTGCCCATCCAGCACCTCAAGCACCGATTGCTCGCCATCGTCCCGCACCCGAAAGTGCGTACCGCGCACGCCCAGCACACCAACGGGCGTCACGATCTGAAACCGGTCATGGTCACTGGGCCGCTTGATCACATAGGCCTCGGCCTGGCCTTGTTCCAGGATGACCTGGGGAATCGATTGCTTCTCGACCATATGCAAACGCACCTGCGAACTGGACGGCAGAACCACCCGGGATCCATCGCCCAGCAACAGGCTAACGAACGCCGACGCCGAGGTTTTCACACCTTCTTTCTCATCAATCGTCATGCCCTCCTGCAATAGGCGTAACTGTCCCTTGGTGTCTAGCTTCCAGGCTTCTCCTGTCAGGTGCTGCACAACGGCCGGTAACGGCTGAGCTCGACACAACCATTGGTCATCAACATAGGGGGGGCGCACCAAAGCAGAAGCACTGGCCGCCCCCACCACCAAACCCAGCAATGAGGGGATGACATAGCGCACTCGGTTAAGGGAAGAAGTCATGGTGCTCATCAAGGTTATGGGTTCCAGAAGGCATCTGACACCAACGCGCACAGGATGACGGCAGCGCATGTGTCGGCTGATCCTTTTCCTCAGGGGCAGGAGCCGGTATCTTTCCTACATCGGTTTTGAAATCTTTCAGTAGGTTAAGGGCTCTTTGATATCAGCCTACCGAGGGATTCATAGGACCGTTGAGTCTGACCACAATTCTTCAGATTCAAAGGCCGGTAATTGAGCAGCCTAGCCCGAAGTTGGCCGCCGTATTTTTTCGTAGAAAGGACCCACCCATGCGTGTCGCAATACTGGATGACGAGCCCGCTGAATTGCGTCGGGTTGAACAGACACTGCGACAAATCCCCAGCACCACGGAACAGCCTTGGTCCCTGCATTTTTTTGAACGCGGTGAAGACCTGCTCCGCCAACTGCGCCGGGAAACATTTGACCTGCTGATACTCGATTGGCAGTTGCCCGATATCACCGGGATTGCTCTCTTGCGCTGGACTCGCGAACACATGGAATCGCCCCCTGCGGTGATCATGCTGACGAGCCGTGATGCCGAGAGCGATATCGTCACCGCATTGAACAGCGGCGCCGATGACTACGTCAGCAAGCCCTTCCGTCCCAATGAATTGAAAGCCCGGGTCTCGGCCGTTTTGCGCCGCCACGGCCTGCAAAAAACCAACACTCATGAAGTGCAGAGCTTCAATGACCTGACCTTTGATGATGCCGAGTTGACCGTTACCCGTGCGGGCAAACCGATCAACCTGACCGAGCGAGAGTATCGACTCGCTAGCTGCTTGTTTGCCAACTTGGCTCGGCCGCTGTCTCGGGAATACTTGTATGAACGGTTTTGGACCCATGAAGAAATGGTCTCTTCACGGCCGCTGGACACTCATATTTACCGCCTGCGGAACAAGCTGGGGCTCACCGCAGATCGCGGATGGCAACTGCTGACCATCTACGGCTACGGGTATCGGTTGGAAAGCGTTTCTGCGACGACTCCTGGGTAAACGGGGATGTTCCACGTGGAGCATTTCAAAAATGCTCATTCAAACGACCAATAAAAAAGGCCAACGCTAAGCGTTGGCCTTTTTGTTTTGCCGGTTCGTCTGATCAGAAGTCCAGGTTGGAAACCGCCAATGCGTTGCTTTCGATGAAGTCACGACGAGGTTCGACCGCATCACCCATCAGGGTGTTGAAGATCTGGTCTGCGCCAATGGCGTCTTCGATGGTCACGCGCAGCATGCGACGCTGACTTGGGTCCATGGTGGTTTCCCACAGTTGATCCGGGTTCATTTCACCCAGACCTTTGTATCGCTGGATGGTGTGGCGCTTGGTGCTTTCGGCCATCAGCCAGTCAAGAGCTTCCTTGAATTCCTTGACCTGCTTCTTGCGTTCGCCACGTTGGATGTAAGCGCCGTCGTCCAGCAGGGTGCTCAGTTGCGCGCCCAGGGTCACCACGGTTTTGTAGTCGTTGCTACCAAAGAAGTCGCGGTTGAAGGTGACGTAGTTCGACAGGCCGTGGGAGATCAGTTCGACCTCTGGCAGCCATACGTTACGTTCACGGTCTTCACGCAGGCTGGCTTTGTACACCAGGCCAGACTTCTCTACGGTGCGCAGGCGTACTTCGTACTGGGCCAGCCAATCCTGCATTGCTGCATGATCGCCCAACTGTTCGAGGCTGACGGCCGGCAGGTAGATGAAGTGCTCGGTCAGCTCCTGCGGATATAGGCGCGACAGACGCTTGAGGGTCTTCATCACCATGCGGAAGTCGTTAACCAAGCGCTCCAGCGCCTCACCGGAAATCCCCGGGGCTTCGTCGTTCAGGTGCAAGCTGGCATCTTCCAGGGCCGACTGCGTCATGTACTCTTCCATGGCGTCGTCGTCTTTGATGTATTGCTCTTGCTTACCCTTTTTGACTTTGTACAGCGGCGGCTGGGCGATGTAGATGTAGCCGCGTTCGATCAGCTCCGGCAACTGACGGAAGAAGAAGGTCAGCAGCAGGGTACGAATGTGCGAACCGTCGACGTCAGCATCGGTCATGATGATGATGTTGTGATAGCGCAGCTTGTCGATGTTGTACTCTTCGCGGCCGATACCGCAACCCAACGCCGTGATCAAGGTGCCAACCTCCTGGGAGGAAATCATCTTGTCGAAGCGCGCTTTTTCGACGTTGAGGATCTTACCCTTCAACGGCAGGATGGCCTGGGTGCGACGGTTACGACCCTGCTTGGCGGAACCGCCAGCAGAGTCACCTTCCACCAGGTACAGTTCGGAGAGGGCAGGGTCCTTTTCCTGGCAGTCGGCTAATTTGCCCGGCAGGCCAGCGATATCCAGCGCACCTTTACGGCGGGTCATCTCACGGGCTTTACGCGCCGCTTCACGAGCACGTGCCGCATCGATCATCTTGCCGACAACCAGCTTGGCTTCGTTCGGGTTCTCCAGCAGGAAGTCAGAGAAGTACTTGCCCATCTCTTGTTCCACTGCGGTCTTCACTTCGGAAGACACCAGCTTGTCTTTGGTCTGGGAGCTGAACTTAGGGTCCGGTACTTTAACCGAGATAATCGCGGTCAGGCCTTCGCGGGCATCGTCACCGGTGGTGGCAACTTTATGCTTCTTGGCCAGGCCTTCGGCTTCGATGTAAGTGTTCAGGTTACGCGTCAGTGCGGAACGGAAACCCACCAGGTGAGTACCGCCATCGCGCTGCGGAATGTTGTTGGTGAAGCACAACAGGTTCTCGTTGAAGCTGTCGTTCCACTGCAGGGCGATTTCAACGCCGATGCCGTCTTCACGCTGGATGTTGAAGTGGAATACCTGGTTGACCGCAGTCTTGTTGGTGTTCAGGTATTCAACGAACGCACGCAGGCCACCTTCGTACTTGAACAGCTCTTCCTTACCGCTGCGCTCGTCTTTAAGGACGATACCCACACCGGAGTTCAGGAAGGACAGCTCACGAATACGCTTGGCCAGGATGTCCCAGCTGAAATGGATATTCTTAAAGGTCTCGCTGGAGGCCTTGAAGTGAATCTGGGTACCGGTGGTTTCACTGTCGCCCACGATGGCCATCGGTGCTTGGGGCACACCGTGCACGTAGGTCTGTTCCCAGATCTTGCCGCTGCGGCGAACAGTCAACACCAGTTCTTCGGAGAGGGCGTTTACAACCGAAACACCTACACCGTGCAAACCGCCGGAAACTTTATAGGAGTTATCGTCGAACTTACCGCCGGCGTGGAGCACGGTCATGATGACCTCTGCCGCCGAAACGCCTTCTTCTTTGTGCACGTCTACCGGAATGCCACGACCGTTGTCGCGCACGGTGATGGACTCGTCCGGGTGGATGATGATGCTGATATCGTCGCAGTAACCGGCCAGAGCTTCGTCGATCGAGTTATCGACCACCTCGAACACCATGTGGTGCAGACCGCTACCATCATCGGTGTCGCCGATGTACATACCGGGACGTTTGCGTACGGCATCCAAACCTTTCAGCACTTTAATGCTGGTCGAGTCGTACGTGTTTTCTTCGCTCATGCCTTCACTCCCGATGGTCGTGGGTCTGGGTGATACGGCCCTGTTCCACGTGGAACAAAGCGACTGGCGTTTCCGTCTGCCAGCCTTCCCTCAATAATTCGTGGTCTACACAGGTGATAAACACCTGGCAGCGTAAGTCTTCCAACAAGCGGCATAACGCACGGCGGTGTTGCTCGTCGAGTTCTGACGGCAAGTCATCCACCAGATAAATACATTGACCGCGCCGAGCCTGGCTAACCAGGTGGCCCTGGGCAATACGCAGTGCACACACCACCAACTTCTGCTGGCCACGGGACAAGATATCCGCGGCATTGTGTGCGCCTAGTCTAAGGCGCAAGTCAGCCCGTTGGGGTCCGGCCTGGGTGTGGCCAATTTGCTGATCCCGTTGCAAGGACGTGGCGAGCACTGCACTCAGTTCACGCTCTTTGTCCCAACCACGGTAGTAGCTCAGCGTCAGCCCCTCGAGATCCAATAGCTCACTCAAGGTCTGCTCAAAGACTGGTTTCAAGGCTTTGATATAGGCGCGTCGGTATTCATCTATTTCATCGCTGGCCAGGCACAGTTCCCGGTCCCAGGCCGCTTGCGAAGCGGCGTCAAGTGTACCATGCCGCAGCCATGAGTTCCGCTGCCGCAGGGCCTTCTGCAGGCGCTGCCAAGTGGCCATGAAACGCGGTTCCACGTGGAACACTCCCCAGTCGAGGAATTGCCTGCGGATTTTTGGGGCGCCTTCCAACAACCGGAAGCTGTCGGGGTTGATCAATTGCAGAGGCAGGATTTCTGCCAACTGCGCCGCACTGCGCGCGTTTTGACCATCGATACGAATCTGAAACTCCCCGCCACGATCACGGGATATCCCCAGGGCGCTGTGCCCACCTTCAGCCAGTTCAACCTGGCCAAACACTGTGCACGCCAATTGTTCGTACTGAATCACCGGTAGCAGGCGAGCACTGCGAAAGGAACGAGCAAGCCCCAGCAGGTGAATGGCTTCCAGCACGCTGGTTTTGCCACTGCCGTTGGCACCGTGGAGGATGTTGATGCGGGGGGAGGGGGAGAAGGTCACCGGGTGCAAATTGCGCACCGCGGTGACCGAGACGCGACTGAGGGACATCTAGCTTCTGCTGGGCATGATTACAAGCGCATCGGCATGACAACGTAAGCCGAGTCGTCGTTATCAGATTCTTGCACCAGGGCGCTGCTGTTGGAGTCGGACAAAATCAGGCGAACCTGTTCGGTGGTCATCACACCCAGCACGTCGAGCAAGTAGCTCACGTTGAAGCCTATTTCCAGTGAACCGCCGTTGTAGTCGACGCCCACTTCTTCTTCCGCTTCTTCCTGCTCCGGGTTGTTGGCCTGGATTTTCAACTGACCATTGGCCAGTTGCAGGCGGATACCCCGGTACTTCTCGTTCGACAGGATCGCAGTACGGCTGAACGCTTCACGCAGGGCTTGGCGATCACCGAGTACCAGCTTGTCACCGCCTTTAGGCAGAACGCGCTCGTAGTCCGGGAACTTGCCGTCGACCAGCTTGGAAGTGAAGGTAAACTCGCCGGTGGTTGCGCGGATGTGGTGCTGGCCCAGCACGATGCTGACAATGCCTTCTGGTTCAGTGAGCAAGCGAGCCAGCTCCAGGATACCTTTACGCGGCACGATGACCTGGTGGCGGTCAGGCTGACCAATGTCAGCGCGCATCGAGCACATCGCCAGGCGGTGGCCGTCTGTAGCCACAGCGCGGATAATGCCTTCGGACACTTCCAGCAGCATGCCATTGAGGTAGTAACGCACGTCCTGCTGGGCCATCGCGAAGCTGGTGCGTTCGATCAAACGACGCAGCTTGCTTTGCTCCAGGCTGCACGTCAGCGAGCCTGGGCCTTCTTCCACCGTCGGGAAATCGTTGGCTGGCAGCGTGGACAAGGTGAAGCGGCTGCGACCGGCCTTGACGACCAATTTGGCTTCATCGACCTTGATGTCGATCAGCGCATCGTTCGGCAAGCTCTTGCAGATATCCATCAGCTTGCGCGCCGGTACGGTGATCTCGCCAGGTTCGGCGGGTTCTTCCAGCTGTACACGACCGACCAGCTCGACTTCCAAGTCGGTACCGGTCAGGGACAGTTGCTGGCCTTCGACCACCAGCAATACGTTGGAGAGCACCGGCAAGGTCTGTCGGCGCTCGACGACGCCTGCGACCAGTTGCAGGGGTTTCAACAGGGCTTCGCGTTGAATGGTGAAATGCATGGTCTAGTCCCTTGCCTTAATAAGCTGCGCTGGTGTCATCAAGTAGTCAGTGTACGCAGCAGGTTCTTGTAGTCCTCGCGAATATCCGCGTCGGATTCCTTAAGTTCGTTGATCTTGCGGCACGCGTGCAAGACCGTGGTGTGATCGCGACCGCCAAACACATCACCGATTTCCGGCAGGCTGTGGTTGGTCAGCTCTTTGGAGAGTGCCATGGCCACCTGACGAGGACGTGCGACCGAGCGCGAGCGGCGCTTGGACAGCAGGTCGGAAATCTTGATCTTGTAGTATTCGGCCACGGTGCGCTGGATGTTATCCACACTCACCAGCTTGTCTTGCAGCGCCAACAAGTCTTTCAGGGATTCGCGAATCAGCTCGATGGTGATGTCGCGGCCCATGAAGTGCGAGTGAGCGATGACGCGCTTGAGCGCGCCTTCCAGTTCACGCACGTTGGAGCGAATGCGTTGGGCAATGAAGAATGCCGCATCGTGTGGCAGATCGACTTTGGCCTGGTCGGCCTTCTTCATCAGGATCGCAACGCGGGTTTCCAATTCTGGCGGCTCGACCGCAACGGTCAGGCCCCAACCGAAACGGGATTTCAAGCGTTCTTCCAGGCCTTCGATTTCCTTCGGGTACCGGTCACTGGTCAAGATGACCTGCTGGCCACCTTCGAGCAGGGCGTTGAAGGTATGGAAGAACTCTTCCTGGGAACGTTCCTTGCGCGCAAAGAATTGAATGTCATCGATCAGCAAGGCATCAACGGAGCGGTAGAACCGCTTGAACTCGTTGATTGCGTTGAGCTGCAAGGCCTTGACCATGTCAGCCACGAAGCGCTCCGAGTGCAGGTACACGACCTTGGCATTCGGGTTCTTCTTTAATAGGTGGTTACCCACAGCGTGCATCAAGTGCGTCTTACCCAAGCCTACGCCGCCATAAAGGAAGAGCGGGTTGTAACCGTGCTTGGGGTTGTCGGCGACTTGCCAGGCAGCCGCGCGGGCCAACTGGTTGGATTTACCTTCGACGAAATTCTCAAAGGTAAAGGTGCGATTCAGATAGCTGGTGTGCTTGAGCGCGCCTTCGACCTGGACAGTGCGTTGTTCGGCACGCACCGGGGCCTGTTGTGAGCTGGCGCCGGCCATCGGGTCAAAGCTGTCGCGGGACGGCTCTTCGTGCTCTGGAGCATTCTTCTGCGCAGCAGATTTTGACGCCGCAGGTGCCGGGGCAGGCGGGGTGGCAACCGGAGCGGTCGCTACCTGGGCTTGCGATGCAGCAGCAGCCAGCGGTGCATTGGGTGCGGCGCGAGGTGCGGAACTACGTTTGCTGCCTATTAATAAGGAAAGCGCAGGCGCGAGTCCGTTGCCATGTTCGTCGAGCAATTCGAGAACGCGGCTCAGGTACTTCTCGTTGACCCAGTCGAGAACAAAACGATTCGGCGCGTAGACACGCAACTCGTCGCCTTCGGCTTCGACCTGTAGCGGACGGATCCAGGTGTTGAATTGCTGGGCAGGCAGCTCATCGCGCAAAAGCTCCACGCACTGCTGCCAAAGTTCCACTGACACGGATATCCCCTAAGTTGAAAGCCGGTGAGGCAAAAACAGCCGCCATTGTAGCGGCGAGACGCCCACTTATCCACATGTAGGTTGCTCACAGCACACCCAAAATCAATGCCTTAACCACAAAAAATACGACCAATGGTCTGTGCATAAGCTCTGTGGATAAGCGCGCCTGAGCTCGTTGTACAAGTGGGGTCGAAAGTCTGTGGGTAACTGACCTGTGGATAACAACCTGTTTCACCCACAGCTTATCCGACAGCGCAGCACAGGGAGAGCACCGTTTTCCCCCGTAGTTGTCATTCTCTGTACAGCACGTAGAATCTAGCCTCAATGCAGTTATCCACAGACGATCTGTTCTCTAGCTTTTATAAGCTTTACAGAAAAGCTTTAAATAACTTCCTTCTTTATTTTTATATCTATGCCCAAGCACATGAAAGGCAGGCACACAGAAAAGAGCTTCCTGACCGTTAGAGATCTAATTAAAGGAAAAGCTGGTTGGAAATTGACCTAGAGGCTTGCTTTCTCTAGAATCGCCGGTCTCTTAAAACGGGGGCCATTCCGGCCCGTTGTGGACGAACCAGGTAACAACGCCATGAAACGTACTTTCCAACCAAGCACCATCAAACGCGCCCGTACCCACGGTTTCCGTGCTCGCATGGCTACCAAGAACGGCCGTGCAGTCCTGTCGCGTCGCCGCGCCAAAGGTCGTGCGCGTCTGGCAGTTTGATAATCCGGTACTGGTGGTGAGTCAGGACTTCAGTCGGGAAAAGCGTCTGCTAACCCCCCGGCACTTCAAGGCAGTCTTTGACTCCCCCACCGGCAAGGTTCCGGGGAAAAATCTCCTGCTCCTTGCGCGTAACAACGATCTTGATCACCCCCGTCTCGGGTTGGTGATTGGCAAGAAGAGCGTAAAGCTCTCCGTTGAGCGCAATCGCCTCAAGCGTCTGATGCGCGAATCGTTTCGCCTCCACCAGGACACTCTGGTTGGTTGGGATATTGTTATCGTCGCGCGCAAAGGCTTGGGGGATGTAGAAAACCCCGAATTGATTCAGCATTTCGGCAAGCTCTGGAAACGTTTGGCGCGTACCCACAAGCCAGCACCAGCAGTCAGCTCCGAAACTGTAGGGGTAGACAGCCTTGATGCGTAAACTGGCCCTCGTTCCGATCCAGTTTTATCGCTACGCCATTAGTCCTCTGATGGCCAACCACTGTCGTTTCTACCCCAGTTGTTCTTGCTACGCGTTAGAGGCCATAGAAAATCATGGTCTTCTGCGCGGTGGCTGGCTGACCTTTCGTCGTTTAGGTCGCTGTCATCCGTGGAATCCCGGTGGTTATGACCCGGTTCCACCTATCCCTACCTCCCGTTCTTCTTCGATGGCCGAGTAATCATGGATATTAAACGCACGATCCTGATCGTCGCCCTGGCAATCGTGTCCTACGTCATGGTTCTTAATTGGAACCAGGACTATGGCCAAGCTGCCCTGCCGACTCAGAATGTTGCTACCAATCAGGCTGCGCCGGCTATTCCGGACACCCCGTTGGGTAACAATGCTTCCGCCAGTGCCGATGTACCCAGCGCGAATGCCGATACCAGCACCCCAGTTGAAACGCCGGTTATCACCAATAAAGACCTCATCCACGTAAAAACGGATGTGCTCGACCTGGCAATCGACCCACAAGGTGGTGATATCGCCCAGCTGAAGCTGCCGCTGTATCCACGTCGTCAGGATCACCCGGATGTTCCGTTCCAACTGTTCGATAACGGTGGCGAACGTATTTATCTGGCACAAAGTGGCCTGACCGGCACCAACGGTCCGGATGCACGTGCGACCGGTCGTCCGGTTTATTCGACCGAACAGAAGACTTACCAACTGGCTGATGGCCAGAACCAGTTGAACGTCGACCTGAAATTCAGCCTCGACGGCGTCAATTACATCAAGCGTTTCAGCTTCACCCGAGGTTTGTACGACTTGAAGGTCACTTATCTGATCGACAACGAAAGCGACAAGGCATGGACCGGCAACCTGTTTGCCCAATTGAAGCGTGACAACAGCGCCGATCCTTCTTCCAGCACTGCCACCGGCACCGCGACTTACTTGGGCGCCGCCCTGTGGACAAGTAGCGAGCCGTACAAAAAAGTGTCGATGAAAGATATCGACAAGGGCGCGCTGAAAGAAACCGTGCAAGGTGGCTGGGTTGCCTGGTTGCAACACTACTTCGTGACCGCTTGGATCCCGAACAAGGGTGAAGCCAACCTGGTGCAAACCCGCAAAGACAGCCAAGGCAACTACATCATTGGTTTTACTGGCCCGGCGTTGACCGTGGCACCAGGCGCCAAGGCTGAAACCAGCGCTACCCTGTACGCCGGCCCGAAAAGCCAGGCAGTACTCAAGGAGTTGTCCCCAGGCCTGGAACTGACTGTGGACTACGGCATCCTGTGGTTCATTGCCCAGCCGATCTTCTGGTTGCTGCAACATATCCACAGCATTGTGGGTAACTGGGGCTTCTCGATCATCTTCCTGACCATGCTGATCAAAGGGATCTTCTTCCCGCTGTCGGCAGCCAGCTACAAGTCGATGGCGCGCATGCGTGCCGTGGCTCCGAAACTGGCGGCTCTGAAAGAACAACATGGTGATGACCGGCAGAAAATGTCCCAGGCCATGATGGAGCTGTACAAGAAGGAGAAGATCAACCCGTTGGGCGGTTGCTTGCCGATTCTCGTACAGATGCCGGTGTTCCTCTCGCTGTACTGGGTACTCCTGGAAAGCGTAGAAATGCGCCAGGCTCCGTTCATGCTGTGGATAACTGACCTGTCGATCAAAGACCCGTTCTTTATCCTGCCGATCATCATGGGCGCGACCATGTTCATCCAGCAGCGACTGAACCCGACTCCGCCGGATCCGATGCAGGCCAAGGTCATGAAAATGATGCCAATCATCTTCACCTTCTTCTTCCTGTGGTTCCCTGCTGGTCTGGTGCTGTACTGGGTGGTCAACAACGTGTTGTCGATCTCTCAACAGTGGTACATCACACGTAAAATCGAAGCGGCTACCAAAAAAGCTGCGGCGTAAATTACTCTGTGGATAACCACTCAAGACGCCCCCTAGTGGGGCGTTTTGCTTTCTGTCACTTTTGTTCTGGAACCTGCTGATGAGCGCTCCTCGTGAAACCATCGCTGCTGTCGCTACCGCTCAAGGTCGCGGCGGTGTCGGTATCGTTCGAATTTCCGGGCCGCTTGCAGGCGTGGCGGCCCAGGCCATCAGTGGCCGCGAGCTGAAGCCGCGCTATGCCCATTACGGCCCTTTCCTGGATGCTGACAAAAGCGTATTAGACGAGGGCCTGGCCCTGTATTTCCCGGGGCCGAACTCGTTTACCGGTGAAGATGTCCTGGAACTGCAGGGCCATGGCGGCCCGGTGGTGCTGGATATGCTGCTGCAGCGCTGCCTGCAATTGGGTTGCCGCCTGGCACGGCCCGGGGAATTCAGCGAGCGGGCGTTCCTGAATGACAAGCTTGATCTGGCCCAGGCCGAAGCAATTGCCGACTTGATCGAGGCCAGTTCTGCACAGGCAGCGCGCAATGCGTTGCGCTCGCTGCAGGGCGCGTTTTCCCTGCGTGTGCACAACTTGACCGAGCAACTGATCAGCCTGCGCATCTATGTGGAAGCGGCCATTGATTTCCCTGAAGAAGAAATCGACTTTCTTGCCGATGGTCACGTTCTGGCGATGCTGGACAAGGTTCGCGACGAGTTATCCACCGTCCTGCGTGAAGCGGGCCAAGGGGCGCTGTTGCGTGACGGCATGACGGTAGTAATTGCCGGCAGGCCGAATGCGGGCAAATCCAGCCTGCTGAACGCGTTGGCGGGCCGTGAAGCGGCGATCGTTACCGAGATTGCCGGCACCACACGGGACGTCCTGCGTGAACATATCCACATTGATGGCATGCCACTGCACGTGGTCGACACGGCCGGCTTGCGCGATACCGATGACCAGGTGGAAAAAATTGGTGTGGAGCGTGCGCTCAAGGCAATCGGTGAAGCGGATCGCGTGCTGTTGGTGGTGGATGCCACGGCGCCTGAGGCTGTAGATCCCTTTGCATTGTGGCCGGAATTTCTTGAGCAAAGGCCGGACCCGGCCAAAGTCACCTTGATCCGCAACAAGGCGGACCTGACCGGTGAAGCCATCGCGATGGAAACCAGTGCGGACGGGCATGTCACCATCAGCTTGAGTGCCAAGGCGGCCGGCGAAGGCCTGGAATTGCTCCGTGAGCACCTCAAGGCCTGCATGGGATACGAGCAGACCTCGGAGAGCAGCTTCAGTGCACGCCGTAGGCACCTGGAAGCCCTGCGACACGCCAGCGCGGCGTTGGAGCACGGTCGGGCGCAGCTGACCCTGGCAGGTGCTGGAGAGCTGTTGGCCGAGGATCTGCGTCAAGCACAGCAACTGTTGGGGGAAATCACCGGGGCATTCAGCTCTGATGACTTGCTCGGACGAATCTTTTCCAGCTTTTGCATCGGTAAATAACCTTTCGTTATCCACAGACAGGCCATTCGTGCCTGTCTGTTCTCCCCCTTTCGCCCGACACCTCCCGAATTTTCCTTCCGTCACCAAGACTTTGGAGGCATTCGCGTGGACGCCATTTGGCCCAGGAAGTGAATTTCTGTGGATTAAGCCCTGTGAATAACCGCCTCTGTGCCCAGTTGATAACAGGGCCTGAAACCTGAGTAAAAACCCGACTGTGGATAACCACCTCTTTCATCCACAGGCTTAGAGCACTTATCCAAGGGCCTCATTGGCACATGACCACAGACTTTTGAATCGCTGTACACCACGTAAATAAAGGGATGTGTAAATCTATCCACAGAAAGGTAGGTCAGTAGAAATAAACATAAAAACAAAGATTTAATAAATTTCTCTCTTTTAATTTCTATTGTCTGTGATTCATCCACAGCTGGTTAAATTTTGTGCAAAGGGTTCTTTAGGAAGGGCTAAGTCCCTATACTTGCCGCCAAAGCTCTAAAACCCTTTCAACAAACAATTCCTGATTACCTACATTAAGCAGGCACGAGGTGCGTGGTGGATTTCCCTTCCCGTTTTGAAGTGATCGTCATCGGCGGCGGTCATGCCGGTACCGAGGCAGCACTGGCGTCAGCACGCATGGGCGTAAAAACCCTGTTGCTGACGCATAACGTGGAAACCCTCGGTGCGATGAGTTGCAACCCCGCCATTGGTGGGATCGGCAAAAGCCATTTGGTCAAAGAAATCGACGCCCTCGGCGGCGTGATGGCCATGGCTACCGACAAGGGTGGTATTCAATTTCGCGTGCTGAACAGCCGCAAAGGCCCGGCCGTGCGCGCAACTCGCGCTCAAGCCGACCGTATCCTGTACAAGGCCGCGGTCCGCGAAACCCTGGAAAACCAGCCGAACCTGTGGATATTTCAACAGGCCGCCGATGACCTGATCGTCGAACAGGATCAGGTGCGCGGTGTTGTGACCCAGATGGGCCTGCGTTTCTTCGCGGAATCCGTGGTATTGACCACCGGTACGTTCCTCGGCGGACTTATCCACATCGGCATGCAGAACTATTCCGGCGGCCGCGCTGGTGATCCGCCCTCGATTGCCCTGGCAAAACGCCTGCGTGAATTGCCGCTGCGTGTCGGCCGCCTGAAAACCGGGACCCCGCCGCGTATTGACGGGCGTTCTGTGGATTTCTCGGTAATGACCGAGCAAGCCGGTGATACGCCTATCCCCGTGATGTCGTTCATGGGGTCCAAAGAGCAGCATCCGAAACAAGTCAGCTGCTGGATTACCCACACCAACGCCCGCACCCACGAAATCATTGCTGCGAACCTCGACCGTTCGCCGATGTATTCCGGGGTGATCGAAGGTATTGGCCCACGCTATTGTCCGTCGATTGAAGACAAGATCCACCGCTTTGCCGACAAGCAAAGCCACCAGGTCTTCATCGAGCCCGAAGGCTTGACCACCCACGAGCTGTACCCAAACGGGATTTCCACTTCCTTGCCGTTTGACGTGCAAATCCAGATCGTGCAGTCGATTCGCGGTATGGAAAATGCCCATATCGTGCGCCCGGGCTATGCCATCGAATACGACTACTTCGACCCGCGTGACCTGAAGTACAGCCTGGAAACCAAAGTGATCGGCGGCCTGTTCTTCGCCGGGCAAATCAACGGCACCACCGGTTACGAAGAAGCCGGCGCCCAAGGTTTGCTGGCCGGGACCAACGCAGCATTGCGCGCCCAGGGCAAAGACAGCTGGTGCCCGCGTCGCGATGAAGCGTACATCGGCGTGTTGGTCGACGACCTGATTACTCTGGGTACCCAGGAACCGTATCGGATGTTCACTTCGCGGGCGGAATACCGTCTGATCCTGCGTGAAGACAACGCCGACCTGCGTTTGACCGAAAAAGGTCGCGAGTTGGGCTTGGTCGACGACGTGCGTTGGGCTGCCTTCTGCAAAAAGCGCGAAAGCATCGAGCTGGAAGAACAACGCTTGAAAAGCACCTGGGTTCGCCCCCGTACGGAGCAGGGCGATGCGATCGCCGAAAAATTCGGCACGCCGCTGACTCACGAATACAACTTGCTGAACCTGCTGTCTCGTCCGGAAATCGACTACGCTGGTCTGGTCGAAGTGACAGGCAATGGCGCGCAAGATCCACAGGTCGCGGAACAGGTCGAAATCAAGACCAAATACGCCGGTTACATTGATCGCCAACAGGATGAGATTGCTCGTCTGCGCGCCAGTGAAGACACCAAGCTGCCTGCGGATATCGACTACACCGGGATTTCCGGGTTGTCGAAAGAGATTCAAAGCAAGCTGGGGATAACTCGTCCAGAGACACTGGGCCAGGCTTCACGTATTCCCGGCGTCACCCCGGCAGCCATTTCGCTATTGATGATTCATTTGAAAAAACGCGGCGCGGGCCGTCAGTTGGAGCAAAGCGCTTGAGTTCGTTGGTCACCTCGCAACATGCCGAAGAGTTATCCACAGGTGCGCGCCAGTTGGGCGTTGACCTGACTGCCGCCCAGCATGAACTGCTGCTGGGTTACCTGGCCCTGTTGATCAAGTGGAACAAGGCTTACAACCTGACTGCCGTGCGTGATCCGGACGAAATGGTGTCCCGCCACTTGCTCGACAGTTTGAGCGTGATGCCATTCATCGAAAACGGCCGCTGGCTCGACGTGGGCAGTGGCGGCGGCATGCCGGGTATTCCACTGGCGATCCTGTTTCCCGAGTCCCAAGTGACTTGCCTGGACAGCAACGGCAAGAAAACCCGCTTCCTGACCCAGGTCAAACTCGAACTCAAGCTGGATAACCTGCAAGTTATCCACAGTCGCGTCGAAGCCTTCACGCCTGAACAGCCTTTCAACGGAATTGTTTCCCGGGCGTTCAGCAGCATGGAGAACTTCAGCAACTGGACTCGCCACCTGGGCGACCGCGACACCCGCTGGCTGGCAATGAAGGGCGTCCATCCAAGCGATGAGCTGTTAGCATTGCCGGCAGACTTCCACCTCGATAGCGAACACGCCTTGGCCGTACCCGGTTGCCAAGGCCAACGCCATCTGCTGATACTGCGCCGCACGGCATGATTGGGAACACAAGCAAGAATGGCTAAGGTATTCGCGATAGCGAACCAGAAAGGTGGCGTGGGCAAAACCACCACCTGTATCAACCTCGCAGCATCCCTGGTCGCTACCAAGCGCCGGGTGCTGTTGATCGATCTTGATCCACAGGGCAACGCCACCATGGGTAGCGGTGTGGATAAACACGGCCTGGAAAACTCGGTCTACGACTTGCTGATTGGCGAGTGCGACCTGGCCCAGGCCATGCACTTCTCCGAACACGGTGGTTATCAACTGCTGCCGGCCAACCGCGACTTGACCGCGGCGGAAGTGGTGCTGCTGGAAATGCAGATGAAAGAAAGCCGTCTGCGCAGCGCTTTGGCGCCGATCCGCGAGAATTACGATTACATTTTGATCGACTGCCCGCCGTCGCTGTCGATGCTCACGCTTAATGCATTGGTGGCCGCCGATGGGGTGATTATCCCCATGCAGTGCGAGTACTACGCATTGGAAGGTCTGAGCGACCTTGTGGATAACATCAAGCGTATCGCCGAGTTGCTCAACCCGAACCTGCAGATCGAAGGTCTTTTGCGCACCATGTTCGATCCGCGCCTGAGCCTGATGAACGATGTGTCGGCGCAGCTCAAGGAACACTTTGGCGACCAGTTGTACGACACGGTGATCCCACGCAACATCCGTTTGGCCGAAGCGCCCAGTTACGGCATGCCGGCGCTGGCGTATGACAAACAATCCCGTGGCGCACTGGCTTACCTGGCCCTTGCCGGCGAGATGGTTCGTCGCCAACGCCGCAACTCACGCACCGCTGCTGCCCAGCCAACTTAAGGAATCCCCATGGCCGTCAAGAAACGAGGTCTCGGACGTGGACTGGATGCACTGCTGAGTGGTCCGACCGTCACGTCGCTTGAAGAACAAGCGGTACAGGCCGACGAGCGCGAGTTGCAGCACCTGCCCCTGGACCTGATCCAGCGTGGCAAATATCAGCCACGCCGAGACATGGACCCCCAGGCGCTGGAGGAACTGGCCAATTCGATCAAGGCCCAGGGCGTGATGCAGCCAATCGTGGTACGCCCAATCGGTGGTGGGCGCTTCGAGATCATCGCCGGTGAACGCCGCTGGCGCGCCAGCCAGCAGGCCGGCAAGGAAACCATCCCGGCCATGGTGCGCGACGTGCCGGATGAAACCGCCATCGCTATGGCATTGATCGAGAACATCCAGCGCGAAGACCTCAACCCGATCGAAGAAGCGATTGCGTTGCAGCGTCTGCAGCAGGAATTCCAGCTGACTCAGCAGCAAGTGGCCGAGGCGGTGGGTAAATCCCGCGTGACGGTGTCCAACCTGCTGCGCCTGATCGCTCTGCCGGAAGTCATCAAGACCATGTTGTCCCACGGCGACCTGGAAATGGGCCACGCCCGTGCTTTGCTCGGTTTGCCCGAAAATCAACAGGTTGAAGGGGCGCGACACGTTGTCGCACGGGGGCTCACCGTTCGTCAGACCGAAGCCCTGGTTCGCCAGTGGCTCAGCGGCAAACCTGCACCGGTCGAAACAGCCAAACCTGATCCGGATATCGCGCGCCTCGAGCAGCGCCTGGCCGAGCGCCTGGGCTCTGCGGTGCAAATTCGCCATGGCAAGAAAGGCAAAGGGCAATTGGTGATCGGATATAACTCACTCGATGAGCTTCAGGGCGTCCTTGCCCACATCCGCTGAAACATTTGCTTATGTAGCGCGCGATCGGAAAACACTACCCGACAGTTGAATAGGGGCTGAACCGCCCCTATACTCTGCGCGCATTTTGTCGGCACAAATTATGCCAAGTTATTGATTTCCGGCAGCCGACCATTGAGGAGCAAGAGTGATGGAAACCCGCACGCCAAACACGTTGCCGTTCCATCGCTTGGCCGTTTTTCCGGTTTTATTGGCTCAATTTGTCATTTTGCTGATCGCCGCATTGGCGCTTTGGTATTGGCATGGAGTCGTTGCCGGATATTCAGGACTCTGCGGAGGCCTGATAGCCTTGCTGCCCAATATGTATTTTGCTCACAGGGCCTTTCGGTTTTCCGGCGCCCGAGCAGCCCAGGCTATCGTCCGGTCCTTTTATGCCGGCGAGGCGGGGAAACTGATTTTGACGGCAGTGCTGTTTGCACTGACCTTTGCAGGTGTGAAGCCATTGGCGCCGCTGGCTGTATTCGGCGTCTTCGTGTTGACCCAACTGGTCAGCTGGTTCGCTCCCCTGCTAATGAAAACAAGACTTTCGAGACCTTAGGGCGTTTGAGGCAACCATGGCAGAAACAACCGCTTCGGGCTATATCCAGCACCACTTGCAGAACCTGACCTTCGGTCAGCTACCCAATGGCGGCTGGGGCTTTGCCCACTCCGCAGCAGAAGCCAAAGAAATGGGTTTCTGGGCTTTCCACCTGGATACTCTGGGCTGGTCGGTCGCATTGGGTCTGATCTTCGTCCTGATTTTCCGCATGGCGGCAAAGAAGGCGACTTCCGGTCAGCCAGGTGCTTTGCAGAACTTCGTTGAAGTATTGGTCGAATTCGTCGATGGCAGCGTGAAAGACAGCTTCCATGGCCGTAGCCCGGTGATTGCACCGCTGGCACTGACCATCTTCGTCTGGGTGTTCCTGATGAACGCCGTCGACCTGGTACCGGTCGACTGGATTCCTCAGCTGGCCATCCTGATCTCCGGCGATCACCACATTCCATTCCGTGCGGTTTCCACCACGGACCCTAACGCCACCCTGGGCATGGCCCTGTCGGTGTTCGCGTTGATCATTTTCTACAGCATCAAGGTCAAGGGCATCGGCGGCTTCATCGGCGAACTGACCCTGCACCCGTTCGGCAGCAAGAACATCTTCGTTCAAGCCCTGCTGATTCCGGTGAACTTCCTGCTGGAGTTCGTGACCCTGGTCGCCAAGCCGATCTCCCTGGCCCTGCGACTGTTCGGCAACATGTATGCCGGCGAGCTGGTGTTCATCCTGATCGCTGTGATGTTCGGCAGCGGCCTGCTCTGGCTTAGCGGCCTGGGCGTAGTTCTGCAGTGGGCGTGGGCTGTGTTCCACATCCTGATCATCACCCTGCAGGCCTTCATCTTCATGATGCTGACCATCGTCTACCTGTCGATGGCGCACGAAGAGAACCATTAAGACCAGTCTCGACTAGTCTGATGTCCTTCCCGGTGAAACGGGAAGGTGGCCCAACAGGGCTATGAAACGATTTGTTTTACCGCTTTAAAATCTAAAAAACCTAAACCATACGACGTAAAAGTCGGGAGGAAAGATGGAAACTGTAGTTGGTCTAACCGCTATCGCTGTTGCACTGTTGATCGGCCTGGGCGCCCTGGGTACTGCCATTGGTTTCGGCCTGCTGGGCGGCAAATTCCTGGAAGGCGCAGCGCGTCAGCCAGAGATGGTCCCAATGCTGCAAGTTAAAATGTTCATCGTCGCCGGCCTGCTCGACGCCGTGACCATGATCGGCGTTGGTATCGCTCTGTTCTTCACCTTCGCGAACCCCTTCGTTGGTCAACTCGCTGGCTAATCACTCGACTTTTCGAGTGATTGGGGTGATGGACAACGAATGAGCGAGGTGTTGGCGTGAACATTAATGCAACCCTGATTGGCCAATCCGTTGCGTTCTTCATTTTTGTAGTGTTTTGCATGAAGTTCGTGTGGCCTCCGGTCATCGCGGCTTTGCACGAACGTCAGAAGAAGATCGCGGACGGTTTGGACGCTGCCACCCGTGCAGCTCGCGACCTGGAGTTGGCCCAAGAGAAAGCGGGTCATCAACTGCGCGAAGCTAAGGCACAGGCAGCTGAAATCATTGAGCAAGCCAAGAAACGCGGTAACCAGATCGTCGAAGAGGCTGTTGAAAAAGCCCGCGTCGAAGCTGACCGTGTGAAGGCTTCGGCTCATGCCGAGATCGAACAGGAACTGAACGGCGTCAAAGACGCGCTGCGTGCCCAACTGGGTGCTCTGGCGGTCGGCGGTGCTGAGAAGATCCTCGGTGCCACAATCGATCAAAACGCGCACGCGGAGCTGGTTAACAAACTGGCTGCTGAAATTTAAGCGAGGGCGATCATGGCAGAACTGACCACGTTGGCCCGACCTTACGCCAAGGCAGCCTTCGAGCACGCCCAGGCCCACCAGCAGCTGGCCTCTTGGTCAGCCATGCTCGGCCTGGCAGCAGCGGTGTCGCAAGACGACACCATGCAGCGCGTGCTCAAGGCCCCGCGCCTGACGAGCGCAGACAAGGCCGCCACTTTTATTGAAGTGTGCGGCGACAAGTTTGATGTGAAGGCACAGAACTTCATCAATGTCGTTGCCGAAAACGACCGTCTCCCGCTGTTGCCGGAGATCGCCGCTCTGTTCGACCTGTACAAGGCCGAAGAAGAGAAGTCGGTAGACGTTGAAGTGACCAGTGCTTTTGCATTGAACCAAGAACAGCAAGACAAACTCGCCAAGGTTCTCAGTGCACGACTCAATCGGGAAGTGCGCCTGCAAGCTTCGGAGGACGCATCACTGATCGGTGGTGTTGTTATCCGTGCCGGCGACCTGGTTATCGATGGCTCGATTCGCGGCAAAATCGCGAAACTTGCCGAAGCATTGAAATCTTGAGTTTGAAGGGGCAGCAGAGCAATGCAGCAACTCAATCCTTCCGAAATAAGTGAAATTATCAAGGGCCGCATCGACAAGCTCGATGTGACCTCCCAAGCCCGTAACGAAGGCACTGTCGTCAGCGTATCTGACGGCATCGTGCGGATTCACGGTCTGGCCGACGTCATGTACGGCGAGATGATCGAGTTTCCGGGCGGCGTCTACGGTATGGCCCTCAACCTGGAGCAAGACTCCGTAGGTGCCGTTGTATTGGGCGCGTACACCAGTCTGGCTGAAGGCATGAGCGCCAAGTGCACTGGCCGCATCCTGGAAGTTCCTGTTGGTAAGGAACTGCTGGGTCGCGTTGTCGACGCACTGGGTAACCCTGTTGACGGTAAAGGTCCACTGGGCAACACCGAGACCGACGCGGTCGAGAAAGTTGCTCCAGGCGTGATCTGGCGTAAGTCGGTAGACCAGCCTGTACAGACTGGCTACAAGGCTGTCGATGCCATGATCCCAGTCGGCCGTGGCCAGCGTGAGCTGATCATCGGTGACCGTCAGATCGGTAAGACCGCTCTGGCGATCGACGCGATCATCAACCAGAAAGACAGCGGCATTTTCTGCGTCTACGTAGCCATCGGTCAGAAACAATCGACCATCGCCAACGTGGTTCGCAAGCTGGAAGAAAACGGCGCCCTGGCCAACACGATCATCGTGGCTGCCAGTGCTTCGGAATCTCCTGCGCTGCAATTCCTGGCACCGTACTCCGGTTGCACCATGGGCGAATACTTCCGCGACCGCGGTGAAGACGCGCTGATCGTTTATGACGATCTGTCCAAGCAAGCAGTGGCTTACCGCCAGATTTCCCTGCTGCTGCGCCGTCCACCAGGCCGTGAAGCTTACCCAGGCGACGTGTTCTATCTCCACTCCCGTCTGCTGGAGCGCGCATCCCGCGTTTCGGAAGAGTACGTAGAGAAGTTCACCAACGGCGCAGTGACCGGCAAAACCGGTTCCCTGACCGCACTGCCGATCATCGAAACCCAGGCTGGCGACGTTTCCGCGTTCGTTCCGACCAACGTGATTTCCATCACCGACGGTCAGATCTTCCTGGAATCGGCCATGTTCAACTCGGGCATCCGCCCTGCAGTGAACGCCGGTGTTTCGGTATCCCGTGTGGGCGGTGCCGCTCAGACCAAGATCATCAAGAAGCTCTCCGGTGGTATCCGTACCGCTCTGGCTCAGTACCGTGAACTGGCGGCATTTGCCCAGTTCGCTTCTGACCTGGACGAAGCGACCCGTAAGCAACTTGAGCATGGTCAGCGCGTTACCGAGCTGATGAAGCAGAAGCAATACGCCCCAATGTCGATCGCTGACATGGCGTTGTCGCTGTATGCCGCTGAGCGTGGGTTCCTGACTGACGTCGAAATCACCAAGGTCGGCAGCTTTGAACAAGCGCTGATTGCTTACTTCAACCGCGATCACGCCGACTTGTTGGCCAAGATCAACGTGAAGGGTGACTTCAATGACGAAATCGACGCTGGCATGAAAGCCGGTATCGAGAAGTTCAAGGCCACCCAAACCTGGTAAGCCGCAGCGGGAGCCGCAAGGCTCCCGCTTGCTAACCTGATAGGTGTTACATGGCAGGCGCAAAAGAGATTCGCAGTAAGATTGCGAGCATCAAAAGCACGCAAAAAATTACCAGCGCCATGGAAAAAGTGGCGGTCAGCAAAATGCGCAAGGCACAAATGCGCATGGCTGCTAGCCGTCCTTATGCGGAGCGTATCCGCCAGGTAATTGGGCATTTGGCCAACGCCAACCCGGAATACCGCCACCCGTTCATGATCGATCGCGAAGTTAAGCGTGTGGGTTATGTGGTAGTGAGCAGTGACCGTGGTTTGTGCGGTGGTTTGAATACCAACCTGTTCAAGGCCCTGGTCAAGGACATGGCGGTAAACCGCGAAAAGGGCGTCGAGATCGATCTGTGTGTTGTTGGTAGCAAGGGTGCGGCCTTTTTCCGTAACTTCGGCGGTAACGTCGTTGCAGCTATCAGCCACCTGGGTGAAGAGCCGTCGATCAATGATTTGATCGGCAGTGTGAAGGTGATGCTGGATGCGTACCTGGAAGGCCGGATTGACCGCCTGTCCGTGGTATCCAACAAGTTCATCAACACCATGACCCAGCAGCCAACCGTGGAGCAATTGATTCCACTGGTGGCGACTCCGGATCAGGAACTCAAGCACCACTGGGACTACCTCTACGAACCAGACGCCAAAGAGCTGCTTGACGGCTTGATGGTGCGCTACGTGGAGTCGCAGGTGTACCAGGCGGTGGTCGAGAACAACGCAGCTGAACAAGCGGCGCGGATGATCGCGATGAAAAACGCTACCGATAACGCCGGTGATCTGATCAGCGATTTGCAGCTGATCTACAACAAGGCGCGTCAGGCTGCGATCACCCAAGAGATCTCGGAAATCGTCGGCGGCGCTGCCGCGGTTTAACGGTTCAAATATTCAGAGGATCCAGCTATGAGTAGCGGACGTATCGTTCAAATCATCGGCGCCGTTATCGACGTGGAATTTCCACGCGACAGCGTACCGAGCATCTACAACGCGCTGAAAGTACAAGGCGCGGAAACTACCCTGGAAGTTCAGCAGCAGCTGGGCGACGGCGTAGTTCGTACCATTGCGATGGGTTCCACCGAAGGCTTGAAGCGCGGTCTGGACGTTGTCGACTCTGGCGCAGCCATCTCCGTACCGGTCGGTAAAGCGACCCTGGGCCGGATCATGGACGTACTGGGCAACCCGATCGACGAAGCTGGCCCGATTGCCACCGACGAGCGTTGGGGCATCCACCGCGCTGCACCGTCGTTCGCCGAGCAAGCTGGCGGCAACGACCTGCTGGAAACCGGCATCAAGGTTATCGACCTGGTTTGCCCGTTCGCCAAAGGCGGTAAAGTGGGTCTGTTCGGTGGTGCCGGTGTAGGCAAGACCGTAAACATGATGGAACTGATCCGTAACATCGCCATCGAGCACAGCGGTTATTCCGTGTTCGCCGGTGTGGGTGAGCGTACTCGTGAGGGTAACGACTTCTACCACGAGATGAAGGACTCCAACGTTCTGGACAAAGTGGCACTGGTTTACGGTCAGATGAACGAGCCGCCGGGAAACCGTCTGCGCGTAGCACTGACTGGCCTGACCATGGCCGAGAAGTTCCGTGACGAAGGTAACGACGTTCTGCTGTTCGTCGACAACATCTACCGTTACACCTTGGCCGGTACTGAAGTATCCGCACTGCTGGGCCGTATGCCTTCGGCAGTAGGTTACCAGCCGACCCTGGCCGAAGAGATGGGCGTTCTGCAAGAACGTATCACTTCGACCAAAGAAGGTTCGATCACCTCGATCCAAGCGGTATACGTACCTGCGGATGACTTGACTGACCCGTCGCCTGCGACCACCTTCGCCCACTTGGACGCCACCGTCGTACTGTCCCGTGACATCGCTTCCCTGGGTATCTACCCAGCGGTCGATCCACTCGACTCGACTTCGCGCCAGCTGGACCCGAACGTGATCGGCCAGGAGCACTACGACACCGCTCGCGGCGTTCAGTACGTGCTGCAGCGTTACAAAGAACTGAAGGACATCATTGCGATCCTGGGTATGGACGAGCTGTCGGAAGCCGACAAGCAGTTGGTTAACCGCGCTCGTAAGATCCAGCGTTTCTTGTCGCAGCCGTTCTTCGTGGCTGAAGTCTTCACCGGTGCCTCGGGTAAATACGTTTCCCTGAAAGACACCATTGCTGGCTTCAAAGGCATCCTCAACGGTGACTACGACCACCTGCCAGAACAAGCGTTCTACATGGTCGGCGGCATCGAAGAAGCGATCGAGAAAGCCAAGAAACTGTAATCCAAGCGCCCGGAAACGGGCGCTCATCAGGTTGAGGCAATCAGATGGCTATGACAGTCCATTGCGATATCGTCAGCGCGGAAGGGGAAATTTTCTCCGGTCTGGTAGAGATGGTGATTGCACACGGCGAATTGGGTGACCTTGGTATTGCCATGGGCCACGCACCGCTGATCACCAGCTTGAAGCCAGGTCCGATCACTCTGACCAAGCAAGGCGGGGACAAGGAGGTGTTTTACATCTCCGGTGGTTTCCTCGAGGTTCAGCCGAACATGGTCAAGGTACTTGCCGACACCGTGCAACGTGCTGGCGACCTGGATGAAGCCTCCGCTCAGGAAGCCGTCAAGGCTGCTGAGAAGGCCCTGAACGAAAAGGGTGCGGACTTCGACTACAGCGCTGCTGCTGTACGTCTGGCCGAGGCTGCAGCCCAGCTGCGCACGCTCCAGCAGATCCGCAAGAAGTAAGCGGCCACGCCGTCATGCTTCAAGCGCGATTGATTAAAAAGGGTAGCCTCGGCTACCCTTTTTCTTTTTCAGCAAAACACTTCTCTGGTCTGAAGCCGGACCGCCCAGGATTGGTAGCCATTCATGTCTCTTGAAATCGTCATTCTCGCCGCAGGCCAGGGCACCCGCATGCGTTCGGCCCTGCCCAAGGTGCTGCACCCGGTTGCCGGCAATTCCATGCTGGGCCACGTTATCCACAGCGCCCGGCAACTTGATCCACAACGCATCCACGTGGTGATCGGCCACGGTGCCGATGTGGTGCGTGAACGCCTGGCGGCCGATGACCTGAATTTCGTATTGCAAGACCAGCAACTCGGCACCGGCCACGCCACCGCGCAAGCCGTGCCATTTATCACCGCCGACACCGTGCTGATCCTCTACGGCGACGTGCCGCTGATCGAAGTCGACACCCTGCAGCGCCTGCTCAAGCACGTGGTGCCTGGCCAGATGGGCCTGCTCACCGTAGAGCTGGATGACCCGACCGGCTACGGTCGCATTGTGCGTAACGCCGATGGCAAGGTTGCCGCCATCGTCGAACACAAAGATGCCAGCGAAGCCCAGCGCGCCATCACCGAAGGCAACACCGGCATTATGGCGGTGCCTGCCAACAAGCTCGCCGACTGGATGAGCCGCCTGTCCAACAACAACGCCCAGGGCGAGTACTACCTCACTGACGTCATCGAGATGGCCGTGAGCGATGGCCTGCTGGTTGCCACGGAACAGCCCCACGACCCGATGGAAGTGCAGGGCGCCAACGACCGCAAGCAGCTGGCAGAGCTTGAGCGTCACTACCAGCTCCGTGAAGGCCGCCGCCTGATGGCCCAGGGCGTAACCCTGCGCGACCCGGCTCGCTTTGATGTACGCGGCGAAGTCACCGTCGGCCGTGACGTGCTGATCGATATCAACGTGATCCTAGAAGGCCGCGTGATCATCGAAGACGACGTAGTGATCGGCCCGAACTGCGTGATCAAGGACAGTACTCTGCGCAAAGGCGTGGTGGTCAAAGCCAACAGCCACCTTGACGGCGCGATCATGGGCGAGGGCAGCGATGCCGGCCCGTTTGCGCGTCTACGTCCTGGCACAGTGATGGGGGCCAGGGCACATGTGGGTAACTTCGTTGAATTGAAAAACGCGCGTATGGGCGACGACGCAAAGGCTGGCCACCTAGCCTACCTCGGTGACGCAGTCATCGGCGCTCGCAGCAACATTGGTGCGGGTGCAATTACCTGCAACTACGATGGCGCCAACAAATACCAGACAACTATCGGTGAAGACGTATTCATCGGTTCCAACAACTCCCTGATTGCACCTGTCACCATTGGTGATGGCTCGAATACCGCAGCGGGTTCGACGATCAATCAGGATGTGGATAAGTCTCAGCTGGCTGTCGCCCGTGCCCGCCAGCGCAATATCGACGGCTGGAAACGCCCGGTCAAAATCAAGAAGAGCTGAGTTATCCACAGCTCTATGGCCTAGTGAGGTTCCCCTGTGGGAGCTGGCTTGCCTGCGATAGCGGTCTGACATCCAAGACGGGTGTCGCCTGACACTCCGCTATCGCAGGCAAGCCAGCTCCCACATTTGGTTTGTGATTTCCCAAAAATTCTCCACGCCCCGCTTGACGATCTTTCGCCAATAGGTTTTTATTGCCTTCGTTATCTTTCGAAACGAAACTTATCATCACCATGTCGAAACGAAATACACCCCAACGGCGCCACAACATTCTGACTTTGCTCAATGAACAGGGCGAAGTCAGCGTGGACGAATTGGCCAAGCGTTTCGAAACCTCGGAAGTCACCATCCGCAAGGACCTGGCCGCCCTCGAAAGCAATGGCCTGTTGCTGCGCCGCTACGGCGGTGCCATCACTATGCCCCAGGAACTGGTGGGTGACGCCGCCCAGCCCATCTCGGTGTACAAGCGCGCCATCGCCCGTGCCGCCGTGATGCGCCTGCGCGAGCACGCCCGCATCATCATCGACAGCGGCAGCACCACCGCCGCCATGATCCCGGAGCTGGGCCACCAGCCCGGTCTGGTGGTGATGACCAACTCCCTGCATGTGGCCAGCGCCTTGAGTGAGCTGGAACACGAACCGGTGCTGTTGATGACCGGTGGCACCTGGGACCCGCATTCGGACTCGTTCCAGGGTCAGGTTGCCGAGCAGGTACTGCGTTCCTACGACTTTGATCAACTGTTCATCGGCGCCGACGGCATCGATCTGCAGCGCGGTACCACCACCTTCAACGAACTGTTGGGCCTGAGCCGTGTGATGGCCGAGGTCGCCCGTGAAGTGGTGGTGATGGTCGAATCCGACAAGATCGGCCGCAAGATTCCCAACCTGGAACTGCCCTGGAGCAGCGTCCATACCCTTATCACCGATGATCGCCTGCCGCTTGAGGCCCGCGACCAGATCCAAGCCCGCGGCATTACGCTGATATGCGCGGCAATCATCTAGGAGAAACACCATGTGTGGAATTGTAGGCGCAGTCGCTGAACGCAACGTCACCGCCATCTTGCTCGAAGGCCTCAAGCGCCTGGAATACCGCGGCTATGACAGCGCCGGCGTGGCGGTCTTCACCAACGCCGGCAAGCTTGAGCGCATGCGTCGCCCGGGCAAGGTCAGCGAGTTGGAGCAGGCCCTGGCCGGCGAGCCGCTGGTAGGTCGTTTGGGCATCGCCCACACCCGTTGGGCCACCCACGGTGCGCCCTGCGAGCGTAACGCCCACCCGCATTTCTCCGGCGACCTGGCCGTGGTGCACAACGGCATCATCGAAAACCACGAAGTGCTGCGTGAACAACTCAAGGGCCTGGGCTACGCGTTCACCTCGGACACCGACACCGAAGTCATCGCGCACCTGCTGAACCACAAGCTCAAGACCCTGGGCGACCTGACCGTGGCCCTGAAAGCCACCGTGAAGGAACTGCACGGTGCCTACGGCTTGGCCGTTGTGTCCGCCAGCCAACCCGACCGTGTGGTTGCCGCCCGCAGTGGCAGCCCGCTGGTGATCGGCCTGGGCCTGGGGGAAAACTTCCTCGCCTCCGACCAACTGGCCCTGCGCCAGGTCACTGACCGCTTCATGTACCTGGAAGAGGGCGATATTGCCGACATCCGCCGTGAAAGCGTGCAGATCTGGGACGTCAACGGCAATTCCGTCGAGCGCGAAGCGGTGCAATACCGCGACGGTGCCGAGGCTGCCGATAAAGGCGAGTTCCGCCACTTCATGCTCAAGGAAATCCACGAGCAACCGTCCGTGGTGCAACGCACCCTTGAAGGTCGCCTGAGCCAGAATCAAGTACTGGTCAACGCCTTCGGCCCGCAAGCCGCCGAGCTGTTCGCCAAAGTGCGCAATGTGCAGATCGTCGCCTGCGGCACCAGCTACCACGCCGGTATGGTTGCCCGTTACTGGCTGGAAGAACTGGCCGGTATCCCGTGCCAGGTCGAAGTCGCCAGTGAGTTCCGCTATCGCAAGGTGGTGGTGCAGCCCGATACCCTGTTCGTGACCATCTCCCAGTCCGGCGAAACCGCCGACACCTTGGCTGCACTGCGTAACGCCAAGGAGCTGGGTTTCCTCGGTAGCCTGGCGATCTGCAACGTCAGCATCAGCTCCCTGGTGCGTGAATCCGACCTGACCCTGCTCACCCAGGCCGGTCGCGAAATCGGCGTAGCGTCCACCAAGGCCTTCACCACCCAGTTGGTCGGCCTGCTGTTGCTGACCTTGTCCCTGGGCCAAGTGCGCGGCACCCTCGCCGAGGGCGTCGAAGCCACGCTGGTAGAAGAACTGCGCCGCCTGCCGACCCGCCTGGGCGAAGCCTTGGCCATGGACAGCACCGTGGAAAAAGTCGCCGAGTTGTTCGCCGACAAGAACCACACCCTGTTCCTCGGCCGTGGTGCGCAATACCCGGTGGCGATGGAGGGGTCGCTCAAGCTCAAGGAAATTTCGTACATCCACGCCGAAGCCTACCCGGCCGGCGAGCTGAAACACGGCCCGCTGGCCCTGGTGGATGACGACATGCCGGTGGTCACCGTTGCGCCCAACAACGAACTGCTGGAGAAGCTCAAGTCGAACCTGCAGGAAGTGCGCGCCCGTGGCGGCCAATTGATCGTGTTCGCTGACGAAAAAGCCGGCATGACCAACGGTGAAGGCACCCACGTCATCAACATGCCGCACATCCACGACACCCTGTCGCCGATCCTCTACACCATCCCGCTGCAGTTGCTGTCGTACTACGTTGCCGTGCTCAAGGGCACCGACGTCGACCAGCCGCGCAACCTGGCGAAGTCGGTGACCGTGGAGTAAACCGTCATGAATCGACTGGCTGCCATGGAAGCCTTGGTACGCGTCATTGAAACCGGTTCGTTTTCCGGTGCGGCACGCCAGCTTCACGTGGGGCAGCCAGCGATTTCAAAAGCCATCGCCCAGCTGGAAGAGCGGCTGGGCGTGCGCCTGCTGCTGCGTTCTACCCACGGCCTGACGCCCACCGAAGCCGGACAAAACTTCTACGAACACGCCAAGCGTTCGATCGAAGAGGCTGACGAGGCGGACATGGCCGCGCGGGGAGCCGCGATGGCGCTCACCGGCCGTTTGCGGATTTGCGCCGCCGTGACCTTTGCACGGCTGCACATCGTGCCGCACCTGGGGCTGTTCCTCGCGGAGCACCCGTCGCTGGAGGTCGAGGTGGTGCTGGATGATCGCAACGTCGATCTCATCGAAGCCGGCATCGACGTGGCGCTGAGAATGGGCGACCTGGTCGACTCCGGTTTGACCGCCAGGAAAATCGCCCAGTCTCGCCGCCTGGTGCTCGGCACACCGGCCTATTTCGAAAGCGCTGGCGAGCCGCAGGTACCTGCGGATGTGGCGTCCCATCAAGCCGTCGTCTACGACCAACGGGGCGGTGGCGCGGTGTGGGCGTTTCAGCAAGGTTCGGAAAAAACCACTGTGACCGTTCGCGGGCGGCTGCGCATCAGTGCGGCTGAAGGTATTCGTGAAGCGGTGCTGGCGGGGCTGGGCCTCACTATCTCCTCCGAATGGATGTTCGCACCCGAGCTACAGGCCGGAACCGTGAAACCCGTGCTGCAAGACTGGACACTGCCCTCGATCGACCTGTGGGCCGTGTTTCCCACGGGTCGTCAGGCCAGCGCCAAGGCGCGGGCTTTTGTTGCGTTCGTGGAATCGCGGATGGCAACGGCATCCCCGCCGACCTGATCCTCTTGCTCAAGGCCAAGCTATTCTGATCTGGAATAACCTTCATGCTTGGTCACCCTCTACAAGGCATGCACCTCCGTCAGTACCGTTGAGTCCTTGGTCCGTAACCCACGGGCACTCAACAGGTGGAGCACTGCATGGCCAGGCTACAAGGCAAGGTCGCCGTCATCACGGGCGGTAACAGCGGTATCGGGCTGGCGACAGCCAAGCGTTTCGTCGATGAAGGCGCCAGCGTTTTCATCTTCGGCCGCCGGCAAGCCGAACTGGACAACGCCGTCACCCTGATTGGTGGCGACATCACGGCGGTGCAGGGCGACGCGTCCGAACCCCGCGACCTCGACCGGCTCTACGCGACGGTCGAGCAGGCGAAGGGCAAGCTGGATGTACTGTTTGCCAACGCGGGTGTGGTGGAGCTTCGCCCCCTGGAAGCGTTTTCCACCGAACACTACGACAAGACCTTCGACGTCAACGTGCGCGGCCTCGCGCTCACCGTGCAGAAAGCGTTGCCGCTGCTGCGCGATGGCGCCAGCGTCATCCTCACCGGCTCGATTGCCGGGGTCAAAGGCTATCCCACCTACGGCACCTACAGCGCCAGCAAGGCGGCGGTCCGTTCGTTCGCACGCACCTGGACGATGGAGCTGAAAGACCGCGGCATCCGGGTCAACACCCTCAGCCCGGGCGCCATCGATACACCGATCATGGACAGCCAGGTGTCCACGCCCGAAGAGGCTGACGCCCTGCGCGTTCAATTCGCACACGCCACTCCGCTCGGTCGCCTTGGCCGGCCTGAAGAGGTGGCATCGGTTGCCCTCTTTCTCGCCTCTGAAGACAGCAGCTTCGTGGCCGGTATCGACCTGTTTGTCGATGGCGGCATCGCCCAGGTCTAGTCACCGCATCCACTCAAAAACACGGAACTCATCATGACCAAGCTATTCAGCGCTACCCAAGTCGGCACCCTCAACCTGACTCACCGCGTCGTGCTTGCACCGCTCACGCGTCTGCGCACCGAAGCCGGTGATGTACCCGGCGACTTGATGGTCGAGTACTACACCCAGCGCGCCACCCAAGGCGGGTTGCTGATCGCCGAAGCCACCAGCGTGTCGCCCATGGGCATCGCCTATGCACTGGCGCCCGGCATCTACACCGATGCGCAAGTGGCCGGCTGGAAGCGTGTGACCGACGCCGTGCACGCCAAAGGCGCCAGCATCTACCTGCAAATCTGGCACGGCGGCCGCCAGGCGCACCCGGGCAACCTGGACGGTGCGCAGCCCGTCGCCCCTTCGGCGATTCGCGGTGAAGAAAAATCGGTGATCCGCGACGGTGACAGCATCGCCGAGGTGGATCAGGTGGTGCCCCGTGCGCTCCGTCTCGAAGAGATCCCAGGCGTCATCGAAGAATTCCGCCGTGGGGCAGAACGCGCCAAGGCTGCAGGCTTTGACGGTGTAGAACTGCATGGCGCCAACGGTTACCTGCCGGACCAGTTCCTGCAGGACGGCTCCAACCACCGCGACGACGCTTACGGCGGCCCGATCGAGAACCGCACGCGGTTCATGCTCGAAGTCGTCGAGGCTCTGATCTCGGTGTGGGGTGGTAACCGCGTAGCGGTGCGCATTTCTCCGAGCGGCCAGTTCGGCACCATGTCCGACAGCAACCCGGCCGCGACCTTCGGCTACCTGGCCGAGGCACTCAATCGCTTCGGCCTGGCCTATCTGCACGTCATTGAGCCGCGCATTCGCGGTTACGAAGACATCGAGTTGAACGTCCCTGCCGTGGCCTCCAAAAGCCTGCGCGGTATCTTCAAGGGGCCGATCCTGGCGGCTGGCGGATTTTCCCAGGACACCGCCGAGGAAATCCTCGCGGCGGGCGATGCCGACCTGGTCGCGTTCGGCCGGCTCTTCATCTCCAACCCCGACCTGCCGGAGCGCCTGCGCAGCGGCGCGCCTCTTAATGATTACGACCGCAACACCTTCTACGGCGGCCGTGGTGAGGGTTACATCGATTACAGCTTCCTCGGCGAAGTCGTCGCCTGACGCTGTCTTTGTGGCGAAGGCGCTTGCTCCCGCTGGACTGCGTAACAGTCCCCAAAAGAGCGGGGGCCGCTTCGCGCCCCAGCGGGAGCAAGCTCCCTCGCCACAAGGATGTGAGTCTCCGATTATGCGTAAACGAACCTTCACGAAATAAACCGGCCCTTCCAGGTGTTCCCTTGGGGAGAACGCGCCAAGCCACCCCTGGAAGACCATCATGCTGACCTGTTTCGAACCCCTTGAAGCCCTGTCCGCCTCGCAAGCCCCGTTGCAGGCCCTGTTCCAGCACGCGGCCGAACGGCCCAATGCCATTGCCCTGATTGCCGACGGTGACGTGTGGTCCTATCACCGCCTGGCCGGTGAGGTGGTGCGTCTGAGCAATGGGTTCAAGCGTGAGGGTGTCGAGCCGGGCGATCGGATCGTCATGCTGGTGCGCACTTCGCCGCTGTATGCGGTGTTCCTGTTTGCCGCGATGATGAGCGGCGCAATCATGGTGCCGCTCAAGACCGAATTCACCGCGCGGGAGCTGGAGGAGTTTCTGGGCTGGCTGCGGCCTCGGCTGTTTATCCACGAAGCGGATTTGCAACCCGTCATCGCCCAGATAGACGACGCGGCTATCGAACGCACGCGCACCTTCAGCAGCACGAACTGGCACGCGCTGCTGGGTGAAGGCAGCCCTCAAACGGCGGCAGTGCCCGTTGATATCGACTCAACCTGCTTGCTGTTGGCAACCTCCGGCACCACCGGCATGCCCAAGTTGGTGGCCTACAACCAGCGCGCGATTGCCCACGTGGTCGGCGCCTTGGGCGCGTGGCAGCTGGATCTGGATTCGTGCACCCTCGGCAGCACCCCGGTGGCCCATGTGTCTGGCTCGTTCGTGTTGCTGGCGACGATCATCAAGGGCTGCCAGGAAGTCATGTTCAGCCGCTTCGATGCCGACAAACTGCTCGACGCCATCGAGCAAGAGGGCGGCTCGATGCTGTTTGTCGCGCCGTTTATCTGCCCGCCGCTGGTGGACGCCCAGCGCAGGCGCCCACGGAATCTCAGCGCGTTGAAGGTCTGCGGGATTGGCGGCGACGCCTGCCGGCCGAGGGTGGCCGAGACCTTTCAGGACACCTTTGACCTGCGACTGAACAACACCTATGGCCTGACGGAATGCCTGGGCAGCATGGCCTTCGGTTCGGCCTGGGACACCCTCACCGCCGTGCCCGGGCGCGCCCGCCTGGTTGACGCCAACGGCGTGGCCGTGGCACCGGGCGAGGTGGGCGAATTGCAGATGTGCGGCCCCAATCTGAGCCTCGGCTACTGGACCGGCCCCGGCGACATCATCAGCCACAGCCGTGATGGCTGGTTTTCATCCGGCGATTTGATGCAGCAAGAACCCAACGGCGAATTTCGTTTTGTGGGGCGCTGCAAAGACCAGATCGTCTGCTTCACCGACAAGATCTCCCCGGTGGAAGTGGAAAACCAACTGATCCTGCACCCGGCAATCGCCGACGCCGCCGTTGCCGGCGCGCCGGATTGCAACGCCGGGCAGCGCGTGGTGGTGCTGGTCAAGCTGGAACAGGATGCTGCCGACACCACGGCGGATGAGATTCTCGCCTGGTTGCGCACGCGTCTGGCGCCGTTCAAATTGCCCCAGCGCATCGTGTTGAGCCAGACCATCCCGCGTAATGCGCTGGGCAAGGTGGACCGAAATGAAGTGGTGCGAATGGCCCAATCCAATTAACGACCTCTTGTCGAATCTGTGGGCTACTGCCGAGCGCACGGTCCGGCTTTAACCCTAGAATGCCCCCTGTGGATAACTCACCCAGGGACGCGCTCACCATGAATATTGAACTGCTAATTGCCGGCATCGTTGTGCTGATCATTGTCGTCGGCCTGGTGGGCTGGATGGTGGGGGTCTACAACGGCCTGGTGATGCGGCGTAACGATGTGGATAAAGCCTTTGCCAACATCGATGTGCTGCTCAAGCAGCGAGCCGATCAGATCCCGGACCTGATGCGTGTGGTGCAGACCGCCATGAATCACGAGCACGCGCTGTTCACCCGGCTCAGCGATGCGCGCCAGCAGTACCTGAATGCCAGCAGCCTCAACGACAAGGTCGATGCGTCCAACCAGTTGAATGCGGCGCTCAAGTCGGTGATTGCGGTGGCGGAGGGTTACCCGACGTTGATCTCCGGTCCCAACATGGTCGAGTTGCAGCAAGCCATCTCGGCCGTGGAGGAGCGCATTGCCGACCGCCGCGAGTTTTTCAATGAGTCGGTCAACCTCTACAACATCGCCATTGCGGTGTTCCCCGACCTGTTCTTTGCGCGGATGCTCAGCTATCAGCGCATCCCGCTGCTGGCCATCAGCGCTGAAGAAACCCGTTACGAAGGCGTGAAGCTTGAGGTGCCGGGGCATGAAAACCACTCAGGCGGGCGTTGTGGTGAAAAAGCCGAAGTGGAAAACCGCGCTGGGCCTGGTGTTCCTCGCCGGTTTTATCGCCTTGATGGTGTTCGCGCCGAACATCCTGATCGCGCTGTTTTTTCCGATGCTCATCCTGATCGGCCTGCTGGTCAGCTTTGGCCCCAACTTCTACAAAACCGAACAGCGCCTGGCCACCAGCCAGATACGCTCACTGGCCATGGGCCTGGTGGAGGTGCGCGGCAAGGTCATTGCGGACAAGACCCAGCTGTCGCCGGTCAATGGCAAACCGTGCGTGGGGTATGTATGGATTGTCGAAGAAGGCACCCAAGACAAAGACGGCGATTGGAGCTGGAGCCGAGTGTCTGGCGAGGCGCGCTGCAATGATTTCCGCCTGAAGGACGCCAGCGGTGAGGTGGCGGTGATTGCCGAGGGCATTGACCTGTTTGGCAATAAATCGCCTGACGAATACGCGTTGCTGGGCAGTTCCCGTCGCCAGGGCGAACTTCTGCTGGTGCAGGATCTGGACGTGATGCTGATCGGCGACGCCTGTGAGCGCGATGGCCATACAGTGATCGCACAGGGCAAAGAACCGAAAGCCGTGTTTGGTGTGGCGTTGACCGTCGATGTGGAAAACCGCCGCGTGCTGGCGCCGTTATGGCGCGCCGGTGGCTTCTATGGTGCGATAGTCGGGTTGCTCGGCGTCGGCGTGATGGCCCTGACCCCGGCCCATTTTGCGCAACTGCATTTACCGGGGCCCGACACTTATCCACAGATGGCCGGACAGGGTCCGGTGTATCAGTTGCTCGCCTGGCTGTACCGCGAAGGTGGTTTTCCGATTCCGTTCATGGCGGCGTTCGGCTTCATGCTGACGATTTTCATGGTGTTGATCTGGACCCGGTTGTTGCTGCCCAAAGGGATACGCCTGGCCGTGGGACGTGTACTCGGCGCGTGGGCAGGGTTGGGAGCGGTCATCGGCGGAGTGGTGGCCTTGCTGCTGTTTGTCGCCCATGTGGATGCGTTGAAGCAATTTTTGATCTGGATGCTGATCTTGCTCGGCACCCTGGCGTTCTCGCTGTTTGAGCAACGTAAGATGGGCGTGGCGTATCAACATTTTGCCAAACGCGTGAGCAAAGGCAGTTTCAGCGACGAAGACGCCTGATCAGGGCACGAACTCCACTTTCAGCCCCCGGCTGGTGCTGCGCCCCTGATCATCGGTGACCCGCAACCGATACTCCCCCGACTTGCCCGGCCGCCAGTTCAGCAGGGCTTGCGGCGGGCCCTGGGCGATCAGGGTCTGGTCGGCGAACCAGTACAGCGTCACCGCATCGCTGGCGGCGTTGGCGTTCAGCGGGATGCTTTCCTGGGGTTGGGACAGGCGTAACTGGTAGCTCACCTGGGTCAGTGGCGAGCGGATCTGCGGCGCTTCGCTCGTGTCACTGATGCGATTGGGCTGGCAGTTTTTCATCACGGTGGGTGGTGTGCGCCGAGGCAGGCCGGCTGCGCGGTACAGGCGTTGCACGTCGCTGGGCCAGAATTCGAAGACTTCTTCTCGGGTGTATTGCGCATCAAAGGGCGGGCACGCCGCCTTGCCGGTGCGGGTGTCGATCAGCACCGGGCGATGCAGGTTGGATACACGAATCGGCGACACACCGGGGATGTACCAGGTCTTGCGGGTTTGCGGGCACCAGCGGTTGGGCAGCTCGCCGGATGCGGCGCAGACGTCGATGCGCACCAGCCCCACGGGCGGCTTGTCGGGTTTGATCACCACGTTGGGCAACGCCAGGGGCAACGCGTCGGCGATGCGGAAGAACAACGGCGCGGCGGTCTTGGCCCCGATAAATGCCGGGTTCGGCCGGCCATCGAAGTTGCCCACCCACACCACCAGCACGTAAGGGCCGACCAGGCCGGCACTCCACGCATCGTGAAAACCCCAGGAGGTGCCGGTTTTCCAGGCAGTGCGCCAATGGCGGCTCGGCAACCCGTCGGGGCGTGGGTTGCGGCGCAACATGTCACGCACCATGAATGCCGCTTGGGGCGTGAGCAGTTGCGGGCCGGTGGATTGAGGTTGTTCCTGCAAATAGCGCAACGGGCGTAAATGCCCGTCGCCGGCCAGCATCACGTACAGACGGGCCAGCTCTTCCGGGGTCATCTCGCCGCCGCCGAGCGCCAGGGCTAGGCCGTAATGGCTTTCGTCGCGCAGGCCCTTGATGCCGGCGCGTTGTAACAGCCCGTACAGCGAAGGTGATTTTACCTGGCTGGCCAGCCACACGGCCGGGATATTGCGGCTGCGGATCAACGCATCCCGCGCCGTCAGTGGGCCGACAAAACTGCCGTCGAAATTTTCCGGTTGGAAGTAGCCGAAGTTACTCGGCAGGTCCTTGAGGATGCTCATGGGGTGAATCACCCCCTGATCCAGCGCCAGCCCGTACAGGAACGGCTTGAGCGTCGACCCGGGCGAGCGCCGCGACAGTACACCGTTGACCTGGCCGTGGATGCCTGTGGATAAGTAGTCCGCCGAGCCCACCAGTGCCTTGACGCTTTGGTCGCGGCTGTCGATCAGGATGGCTGTGGCGTTTTCCACACCGGTGCTGCGCCGCTCGGCGATAAAGCCTGTAATCAGGCGTTCCAGCAATTGCTGCAGTGGCAAGTTGAGCGTGCTGTTGAGTTCGTTGCCCGGCTGGGACGCCAGCAGCTGTTCACTCAGGTGCGGCGCCAGGAACGGGATCTGCTGGCGGTTGCGCGCTTCCAGGGGCAAGTCCAGCAAGCTGTCGTTGCGCGGGTCCTGTGGATAAGTGGCGCGCCAGTCGGCCATCAAGCGCAGCCTGGCGTTTTGCAGCGATGGCCCGAAGCGCGCACGCCGTCCGGGTTGTTGGGGAATCACCGCCAGCGCGAGCGCCTCGGACAACGAAAGCTGCGCCGCCGACTTGCCAAAATAGATGCGGCTGGCGGCCTCGGCGCCTTCGATATTGCCGCCCATGGGCGCCAGGTTCAGGTAGGCCTCAAGGATGTCGTGCTTGCTGTAGCGCGCTTCCAGCCATAGCGCCAGGGCCATCTGCTGCAGCTTGCCCGGTACCTGGCGGGTGTTGAGGTCCCACAGGCGTCGTGCCAATTGCATGCTCAAGGTCGAGCCGCCCTGGCGCTGGCCACCGCTGTAAGTGGCCATGGCCGCCCGCAGTAATGCCGGAGGGTTGACCCCCGGGTGCCAGTAGAAATTACGGTCTTCCTTGAGCAACAAGGCTTCGACCAATGAAGGTGACATCCGCTCCAGGGGGAGCCACAAGCGGTATTGCCCGTCGTCCGCCAGTGTCATGCGCAGCAGTGAACCGTCGTCGGCCAGCACCACCCGTGATGAGGTCACGGCCTGCTCCAGCGGGGCGTGCGGCCATAGCCGCAACCCCGCCAGCACCACCACCGCCGTACACAGCGGCGCCAGGCGTTTAAGGCTTGGTAATTTCAAGCTGGCCTACTTTGCCGCGCCCTTGCAGGGTGGTTTCGTACATGCCTTCGGCATAAGCGGGTGGCGTATTGAAGGTCCCGGCGTTGGTGGCACGCACGCGATACACGAAAGTACCTACATCACGCAGCGCGGTGCCGTACAACACCACGCGGTCATCACGTACGTCGACGTAGTCCGGTTGCCAGTTGCTCAGCTCGGTTTCGCCGATCGGCGCTTGCCAGGCATCCGCCTCTTGGCTGTCTTCGCCGGTTTCCACGTACTCGGCATCGTCGCCTTCACTTTCCTCGGTGCTCGCGGCTTCCGGCTCCGGTGGCAGGTTATACACAGGCTCGACCCCGCCCGGCAGCAGGTCGACCACAGCCACTTGCTGCACTTGGTCGCGGTCGGTGGCCCGCAGGCGCAGGCGCACCAGGAACTCATCGCCGACGGCGACTTTGCTCACCGGGTCGCCCTTGAGGTCGAGGTATTCGTGGATGATTTCCAGGCCATTGGTGATCGACTTGAGCTTGGCACCCTTGTCGAAGCCGGCTTCGCTGAGCATGTAGAACGCGGCCGGGCCGTCGGTTTTCTCCATCACCAGTTTCTGCGTGGCGCTCGGCACGGCAGCGCGGGGTGGCTGGCCAGCCATTTCCAGCAATTGCTGTTGTTTGTCACTCAGCCACGCGGTGGCCTTGAGCGTCATGTCGCTTTGCGCACGTTGGCCGTAGTTGTCCAGGGCACGCAGCAACAGCGCAGCCGACAGCGAGTTGTACCGCTGTTCGTTGAGGCGTTTGCCGAGCTTGTCCAGCAGCGCCGTCGGCACGTCGTCGATCATCTCCGGGAAGTGACGCGCCAGCAGGTGCAGGTGTTCTGCGTCGTGGACCAACGGGTCGTAGTACAGACCGTCGCTGTCCCACTTATCCACAAGGGAGCGCCACGGGATTTTGCGGAACAGCGTATCGGCCTGGCGATCCTGCTTGAGCAGCTTGTAGCTGGCGGCCAGGTACGCGGCGCCCAAGTCGTTCTGCCAGGTGTCCTTGAAGTAGCTCTCGTAACGCTCGCGGATATCACTCAACGCACCGCTCACCAGAATCCCCTGACGACTCAGCAGGTAACTGGCGTAAGCGCGGTTGCGCAATTCCGACAGGCCTTCGCTCGGGCCATTGGCCAGGTCGGTCAGGTACGCATTGGAACGCACCAGCAGATCTTCTGGCACCGGCAGCCCACGTTCCTTGGCTTCGATCAGGAAGTCAGTCGCGTACAGGCTGGCGTAAGGGGCTACATCCGGGTTGGCGGCCCACAGACCGAAACCACCGGCGCCGTTCTGACGCTGGCGCAACATGCGCACCGCGCCTGTGAACGCCTGCTCGGCTTCCGGCGCGTTGCCGCCCCAGATCAGCGCCGGCATGGCCTTGGACACCAATTGCTCGGTGCAGGCATAGCCGTAATCGTCCAGGTAATGCTTGAGGCCGTTGGCCCATACCAGCGGCGACGCGGCCACGCCCACTTGCACGTCGCGCAGTTGGCTGAACAGCTCGCGGGTGGGCTTGAGCTCTTTGCTGGCGCTGTCGAAACGGCCCAGGCTCAAGGCCACGGAATGCTCGCTCAGTGGGCGGATCGAGGTGGTTTCCGCCACCTGGATTCGCTTGCCATCCGGCAGCACGGCGACAAAGCGCAGGTCCGCCGAACCCAGGGTTTCGCCGACCTTGATCTTGAATTCGGCCGTGCCTTCCTTGCGCGGTTGCAGCGACAGCGTGCTGCCCTTGTCGCCTTGCACGTTCAGGCCGTCGCTGGTCTGCAGTTCAAACTTCACATCCGCCGCGGCGTCGAGGTTGCTGAACACCCCGGCGCTTACGTTGAACACATCGCCCGGCGCCACGAAGGCTGGCACGTTCGGGGTGATCACGATCGGTCCGCGTACCTCGGTGTTGGCGTCGCTGACGCCGACGCTGTCGTTATCCACCGCCACTGCAAACAGGTGCAGCTTTCCGTTGAAGCTGTCCGGCACCTGGTAGTGCAGCACGGTTTCACCGGCCGGCAGGTCCACCAAACCGGACCACCACGCCACAGGCGGCTGGTGTTTACGCTTGAACGGGTTGAGGTGGTTGGCCAGGGCGCCTTCTGTATCACCACCAGGTGCCGCCCCACTGAGCAGGCGGCTGAATTCCGGCAGGATCAGGTCAAGGATCTGACTGGTGCCGACCTCCAGCGCGCGTTTCTGGAAGAAGAAACCCAGCGGGTCCGGCGTCTGGTAGCGCGCCACTTGCAGGATGCCTTCGTCCACCGCGTACACCACGGCGCGGCCCGGGCGGTCGGCGGTGACCTTGATGTCCAGGGCCTGCCCCGGCTCGATCTTCGCCGGGCCTTCGACCTTCAGCGCCATGCGCCGCGCATCCAGGTTGATGCTGAACGGCACCACGCCATAGGACAGCGGGCTCATGTACACCTCGGCCGAGCCCATGTCCCGCACAAACTGCACGTTGACGTAGGCATTGCCCTCAAGCCCCGCAGGCACGCGGATGTGCTGCACGCTGTTGGTGCTGTCAGCCTTGAACCACTGCTGGGTGTAGACCTTGTCGCGCTCGATGGTGATCAAGCCCGCGCCGGTGTACGGCGCGCGGATGCTGATGGCGATCTCATCACCGGTGGCATAGCTGCGTTTATCCAGGCGCAGTTGCAGTTCAGCGTTGCGCTCCAGGGAGCGCGAAGTGTTGCCGCGCCCGGCCACGCTGTAGTCGATCTGGTTAAGCAGGTTGCCGTTGGCGTCCTTGAGTTGCAGGGTGAAATCCCCCGGCGTACCGGTGTTCAGGGCCTGCTTGGCGCCGTCTTTGGTCATCACCAGCGGTGAGGCCGGTTGGCTGATGTTCTTGATGCGCGACTCGTATTTGTAGGTGCCGTTGGACTGCTTCACCAGCACCGACACGTAACGGTGCTCCACCACTTCAGTGGTCAGGCCGTCTACCGCTACCGGTGTAAGGTCTGGCGCGACCGCCAGCCATTGCACCTGGCGCGGCGCATCCTTGGCGACGTACGACAGCGAATCCTGACTTTTCACACCGACCAGGTAAGACGCGGACGACACCAGCAAGGCGTTTTGCGCCGCCACGTTACGACCGCCTTCGGCTTCGAACACCTGGGTCATCACCTGCAGGCGATAGGTGCTGTTGGCGAAGCGTTGCAGGTTGAGGTCGAGCGTGGCCTGGCCGTTGTCATCCACGGTGGTTTCGGCCAGGTCTTCGGTGCTGGCGTCCTCCAGGGCGTTGTTCAGGCGGAAGCGGTAATCCGGGTAGCGGTCGAACGCCGCGAGCGTTGGGCTCAGGGACATCTTGGCGGTGACACGCCGGCCGGATGCCGGGGCGCCGAACAGGTGCATGGCGGTGACCTTGGCCACCACCTGGTCCGGTGGAATCCAGCCCAGTACCGGCGTGTCGTGCAGGCTCAGGCTGACCTTCATGCGGTCCGGCTCGAAGTCACGCACCTTGAAGCTGACACTGCCCAGGTCGGTGCGGGTCTGCTTCTGGCCAATCAACTGCAAGGTCGCGGTGTATTCACCGGCCGGGGCGACTTCACTGCTGGGGAAATCAAAGGTTTCAAAGCCGCTGGCCGACAGTTTCAGGGGCTGGCGAATCACTTCCAGGCCCCGTGGGTCGGTGATTTGCAGCTCGACTGGCAGGCCGTGCAGGGCGCCTTTCCAGTTGCCGCTGCGCACGATCATGCCCAGGTGCGCGGTCTCGCCCGGCCGATACAGACCACGGTCGGTGAACAGGTAGGCGCTGAGGCGATCAATCGCACCGTCCTCTTCCAGACCGCCTACGTCGAAGCGTGACAAATCCAACTGTTGGGACTGGCGGGCAATCGGCAGGAACGACTGGTCATTGCCCCGTGTGACCACATACATCAGCGGCGTTTTCTCACGGCGCAGTTCATCCAGCTTGGCGAAATGCGCGTGGCCTTCGGCGTCGGTGCGGCCGCTGCTCACGGGCAAGCCGTTGCGGCCAATGATGTCGACTTGGGCGTCAGACACCGGCGAACCGTTGCCAATGGATTGCACATACACGTCATGGCTGCCGTCACTGGAGCGCTTGGCGATGATGCCGAGGTCCGTCACCACGATGAAGCGCAGGTCGCTGGTGCTGCTGCGGTCGTACTCAAAGGTGCGGGTTGCCGGGTCATCCTGCGGGCTGAGCTTGAGCACAAAAATGCCGCGCCGCCCGCCGTTAGCGGTGAGGTAATGGCTGAGGTCCACATTGTCGTAGACGGTTTTTGCCGGGTCGTTGGACGACAGGGGAATGTCCAGCGACTGACGCTCAACCATGCGGTCGAAGTATTCGTTGCCAAAGTTCGGCCGGGCAAAGCTGCCGCTGCTCTGGTCCACCAGGTGCTGCAACTGGTTGGGCAGCAGGCGGGCGATTTCCACGTGGGCGCCGGGCACGCCACGGGCCATGAAGCCCAGGCGTTTTTCGCCGTTTAGGCTGAGCAGTGCGCCGTCAGACAGGAACTGCAGGGTGCGTGGGTACGCCGGCATGCTGATCAGCGACGCCGTAGGGTTTTTCGCCAGGTAGCCGCCGATGGCTTCCAGGTTGGCAGGCACGCGCACGTAAATAGCGCGACCGGCCGGGGCCTTGAACTTGAAGGCGTGCAGGGTGTTCAGCGGTTCGACGCTGGGCACGTGGGTCAGGGTGACCTTGGTGCTGCGGGCCAGCAGGGCGTCGTCGATGTCGTTGCTGTTATAGGGGCGCGTGTCGTCCTGGGCTTTTTCCGGCAGCAGCCAGGCCTGCACCTTACCGGCAATGGTTTCGTCGGCGACGGCGCTGGAGCTGCTGAACATCAGCACCGGTTCCGGCTCACCACGTTCGTTGTCGACAAAACTCACTTCGGCGCCGGTGAAGGTCAGGCGATAGCGGCCGGGCACGGTGACTTCCGAGACCAGCGGCGCGGTGCTGGCGTTGCCGCCGTCACGGGCCTTGATGCCTTCATCGAGCTTGGCGCTCACCGGCGTGCTTTCCAGCGGCGTCGCCAGGGCGGCGGAGCGGACGTAGGCGTTGAGCCTGGTGTCGTCGAAGGTGACTTCCGGGCGGTTGGGCAACTGGGCGTCGCGGTAGGCCAGGCCTTTGCCGAGGGTCACCGACACGCGTTTACGCAGGTTGTCTTCATCCACCGGGTGGGAAAAATGGAAGGTCGCCACCAGTTGTTTCAGTGTCGGGTTGGACGGGTCCTGGTACAGCTCGTTTTGCGCCAGGGTGGCGCGGAACGGTTGGGTGGAAAACTGGCTGCTGTACTGGCTGAGCAATACACCGTCGGCCAGCAGCTTTTTCTTGGCCAGGTCCAGGGTGTAATGGGCGTCTACCGGCCAGTCTTTTTCCGGCACGAATTGCAGGGTGCGGTCATCGGACCAGCGCCAGGCGCCCGCCACGGGTGGTTTGAGGGTGATGCCTTCTGTGACCGGCTTGCCAATGGCGGCCAGCGGGGCCACGGATTCGGCAAAGCGCACCTGCAAGTTATCCACAACCGGTGGCTGCTGGGTGTAGTCGGTCAGGTTCGGCTTGTGCAGCGAGTAACCCACGGTGTGGGGCTGCGGCAGGTGGGAATACCACTGCCAGCCATAGAACCCGGCGCCGGCCAGCAACGCCAGGCCCAGCACACCAGCACCGGCTTGGCGCGGATAGGCGCGGGCCTTGTGGCCCAGGTTCGCCAGGCCCCGGCCGATAGCGCGCAGCCAGAACGGCGGATGCCATTCGCCAAAGACGGCCCCCACCACAGTCAGTAACGCACTGGTTATACGGCGGCTGATCGCTTTCAACGAATCGAACATGGTGAGCATCCCTGGCTAAGTGCGGCGTATCTTACACGCGTCTTTGATACAAAAGATGACGTGGATACGCCGGACCGCTCAGGCGTGTTGCACAAAGGTGAGGCGTACCGCAAAACCGATCAAAAGACTGCCGAACAACCATTGCTGCACCCGCTGCGCCGAACGATTGCGCGCCAGCCATCGGCCGATGCGCGCACCGGCCAGGGCGTAGCAGCAGTCGAAGGCGAAACCGACCGCCACCAGGATCACACCCAGCAACGCGAACTGCGCCGCCACCGGGCCGGCCTGCGGGTTGATGAACTGCGGCAGCAGCACCGAACAGAACAGCAGCGCCTTGGGGTTGAGCAGGTTGGTCAGCAGGCCGCGCTGGAAGGCTTCGCGCCAGGCGTGGCCCTGTGTGATGGCATGTGTCGGGTCGAGGCTGGGCAACATGTTCGCGCGCAGGCATTGCACACCCAACCACAGCAGGTAGGCCGCGCCGCCCAGGCGCACCACGTCAAACGTCCACGGTGCCACCTTGAACAGGGTCGCCAAGCCCATGCCGGCCAACGCAACGTGGCACGCCCGGGCAACCCCCAGGCCAATCGCCGTGGTCAGCGCCAAGGTCTTGCCCTGGCGGGCGCCGGTTTGCAGCAGCAGGATCATGTCCGGCCCCGGCAGCAGATACGCCACCGAAAGGGCCACCAAAAACAACCAGAGCTCCGTCATGTTTCACCCCCTTGAATGTTGGCAAATTCTAGGGCCGAAGGGCGGGGCAGGTGGTTGCGTAGTCAGCTGATAAATCGGCTAGTCTTGGCACTATCCACCACTAACAACTACAAAGACCATTCACTTATGCCAAATCTGAAACTCGATGCTTTTGACCGCAAGATACTCGAAGCCCTGCAACGGGATGGTCGCCTGAGCAACGTGCAACTGGCCGACGAGATTGGCCTGTCTGCATCACCTTGTCTGCGCCGCGTGCGCCTGCTCGAAGAAGCCGGGGTCATTCGCGGCTACCAGGCCACGCTGGATCGCGATGAAGTGGGCCTGGGCATGATGGTGTTTGTGGGCGTGAAGGTAGAGCGGCATAACGACACCGAGGCCAATGCCTTTCGTGAGGCGGTGACGGCACTGCCCGAGGTGATCTCGGCGTTCCTGGTGTCGGGGGAGTCGGACTTTCTGTTGCAGGTGGTGGTGCCGGATTTGCGCGGGTATGAACGGTTTGTCACCGGCAGCCTGTTGAAGCTGCCGGGGGTGAGGGATATCCGCAGCAACTTCGCGATCCAGACCGTAAAGACTCCGGGAGCGTTGCCGTTGGGCCATCTACCAACCTAACGGCCCCCTGAAGCCACCACTAAACCCATGTGGGAGCGGGCTTGCTCGCGAAGGCGGCGTGTCAGCCGCTGAATTTGCCAGCTGACCCACCGCCTTCGCGAGCAAGCCCGCTCCCACAGTTTGATCTTCACTGTTCTTGAGGTT
>NZ_JACARO010000218.1 GCF_013386585.1 Pseudomonas sp. P7548
TGCACGGCGTTGCTGCTGATGCAGCGTCAATCGCTGCTCGGCGACCTGCCCTGGGCCCGGCAATGGGGGCTCAGTGCGCTGGTAATGGGGTTGGCGGCGTTGGCGTTGTTTCGAATTGATGGCGTGTGGCTGCAACTGGGGCTGAGCACCCTGGCGGGGGCGGTGGTGTTGCTTGGGATGGGGCTGTGGTTGAAGCCGTGGCGCAAGGCGTGAGGCGCGCTGCAGGGGTTTATAGAGAGGGAGAGGTCACGTGAAGCATCGTTGGATTCAAATGGACATCGCCAAGGGCATCGGCATCTTGATGATCGTGTACGGTCACAGTTGGTTCGTGGCGAACTCGCTGGAGCTGCAGTACCCGATCATTGCCTCGTTCATATTGCCGCTGTTTTTTTTCCTGTCCGGTGTGTTCTTCAAGCCCGAGCAGCCGTTTGTAGAGATGGCGGTGCGCAAGGCCGACGGTCTGCTCAAGCCGTTTTTCTTCACGATGCTGGTGTATGTGATCGTACGCGACGTACTGCGCGGCCAACCCCTGCTACCGGACATCGGCGGCGTTCTGTATGCCTCGGTGGATACCATTCCCTGGCAGGCGCTTTGGTTTCTGCCGCACTTCTGGGTAGCGATCCTGTTCAGTTGGGTGATGCTGCGCCTGATCCAGCGCCTGAAGCTGTCACTGCCGGTGAGCTGCCTGCTGATGGTGCTGCAACTGTTGATCGGCATCTGGATACTGCCGTGGTTCTGGCAAGTACCGGTGAGCATCGGTGGCCAGACCTGGGTGGTGCCCGGCCTGCCCTTCGGCCTCGAAATCACGCTGATCAGCAGCACCTACTTCATCTGCGGCTACCTGCTGCGCGACTGGCTGCGTCGGCACGAAGGATCGTGGCTGGCGCTGGTGATTTCGGTGGCGTTGTTCGCCGCCGTGTTCCTTGGCAGCCACGCCACCATGGACCTGGCGCAACGGCGCTATGACCACTGGCTGTGGACCAGTCTGCTGGCGGT
>NZ_JACARO010000219.1 GCF_013386585.1 Pseudomonas sp. P7548
TGGACCAGTCTGCTGGCGGTGCTCGGCGTGTACGCGTGCTGGTCACTGGCGCGGGTGCTGATGGTGTCGACCCTCATCACACGGGCGATGACCTACATTGGCCAGAACACCCTGATCCTGCTGATCTTCCACGGAGAGATCCAGCACAAGACGGTTGACCTGCTGGAGCGGCTGGGGCTGCACGCGTTTGTCGCGGCGTGCGTGGGTTTTGTGGTGGGAAGTGATCAAGCGGGTGGCGTTCTTGCGGTTCTTCTACTTCCCGTTCCCGGTGCGTAAGTCATCTCAAGAACAGCGCTGAACAAATGTGGGAGCGG
>NZ_JACARO010000220.1 GCF_013386585.1 Pseudomonas sp. P7548
CGCCCTGATCCGCGCCCTCAAGCTGGGTGCCGGCAGCGGTACCAAGGTGATTCTGGTGGGCAAGGACGGCGAGAAGAAAGTCGAGAAGACTGTGCCACCGGACACCCTCGACCTGAAGGAATTCTTCAGCGCCATCGACCAGATGCCCCAGGCTGAAAAAGACCTGGCCGCACCGGCCGAACCCGAGCCTGCTGCGGCGCCTCCCGCCAAAGGGGCCAAGCCCGCCAAACCGGCCAAGCCGGAAAAAGCCGGCAGCAAGCCAGCCCCGCAACCACTCGACGACTGAACACATAACCCCTGTGGGA
>NZ_JACARO010000221.1 GCF_013386585.1 Pseudomonas sp. P7548
GCCGAGCCCACCAATACGATGCCAGACAACACCTTCAGCGCCTGCCTACGATCGAGCCCCTGTGCGCTGCTCTCCAACGCCGCGTGTGCCCCAGGGATCGCCGTCAGCCGGCTGTTCAATTCCTGCTGAAGCGCCTGTACCCGCTGCCAGGCCAACTCGTGATCAACATGGGCTTCGCGCCAGTGTTCACATTGCGCATGCAGACGCACATTGGCCCGATTGTGACGCAGACGCAGCGCCCAACTGATGGCTTGTTTGACGACCTGGGAGTCGGGGCCGTGCCGGGAAGCATTCATGTTCCATACCGCAGGACGTAGCAGTGATAGAGCCCTTGCGCGACATACCGCTCCACTGACCGCAACGAGATGCCCATCTGCTGCGCAATCTGCTTGTACGCCAGCCCATCGCACTGAGCCAGCAGAAAAGCCTTACGCACTTTGGGCTTCAAGCCTTCCAGAAGCCGGGCGACCTCCTCCAGCAATTCCAGCACCAACACACGGGCTTCAGCGCTTGGCGCTAATGCCTCCGGCAGATGCGCAATAGCGTCGAGATAAGCACGTTCTATTTCTTCACGACGCCAGTGATCAATCACCAAACCCCGAGCAATGGTGCGCAGAAAAGCGCGAGGTGCCTTCAGTTCGAAGCGTTCGGTTTTCTGCAGCAGCCGCACAAAGGTGTCCTGCGCCAGGTCTGCGGCATCGGCGGCATTACCCAGGCGACTGCGCAACCATGTGTTGAGCCAATGGTGATGGGTGCTGTAGAGCGTCTGCACAACACTTTCACACGGGATGTAGTCAGAAGATGGCATTCACACAGGCCTGGCCAAGCGTCACAAATGATAATTAGTCGCATTGTCGGGAAGGCTGAAAGATTTTGCAATCGCTGAGGCGTGCGGCTGTACCGCTGGTCGGTTTCCCACGTCAAAAGAGGATGCTTCTCACAAATTTCTAAGATTTGCCGGAGCTTGGCCGAAAGCCTGATGAGCCATGCGTGCACCGAAATAGAGCGGCCCGAGAGTCCGCCTATCCCGTTACATGGAATGTTCCACTCGGCACGCTCACCCCCTTTGGCAAAAGAAGTCGATGAAATGAATCTCAAGTTCAGTCATAAAATTCTGTTGGCCGCGTCAGGCGTCGTGGTTCTGGCCTTCGCGTTATTCACGCTCTACAACGACTACCTGCA
>NZ_JACARO010000222.1 GCF_013386585.1 Pseudomonas sp. P7548
ACACCGACTGTTCGCAAGTCCTTCAACAGGTCGCCGCGGCACGCCCCGCCATTGTCGGTCTTCTGGAAGAGCTGATCGAGGACCACCTGCGCCATCACGTCGCACACAACGAACTGAGCGACGCCGAACGTCAGAACGGCGCTGAAGAACTGATCGCAATCATCCGCCGCTATTCCAGGTAGTCCACGCCAATGATTTTTTTTGACAAACAACAGCCGGGGCTCGGTACTCGCCGGGATGTTCGGCTATCAGGATGCGCCGACCGTCAGCACGCTGGGGGCCTACCTGATCTACCTGGTGGTGGCCCTGGCGATGTTCTTCCTGCCCGCGGCACCCGCCAAGCCGGTCGCCGCGCCCTCTTCCGTTTCTCACCCGTAAGGACCGTCCCTTGTCCAACCCAACTCCTCAACCGGCCTCGCCGCCACGCGCCCTGCGCTGGGC
>NZ_JACARO010000223.1 GCF_013386585.1 Pseudomonas sp. P7548
ACGACCAGGTGCTGGGCCTGCTGGCGTGCGCGTTGGTGGCGCTGAGCGTGTTTGTCTGGCATGAACGCCGCGCGCGGGAGCCGCTGCTGCCGATGCACCTGTTCGCCAACCGCAGTGCGGTGTTGTGCTGGTGTACGATTTTCTTCACCAGCTTCCAGGCGATTTCCCTGACGGTGTTGATGCCGCTGCGCTACCAGACGGTGACCGGTTCCGGCGCCGACAGCGCGGCGTTGCACCTGTTGCCGTTGGCAATGGGGTTGCCCATGGGCGCTTATTTCGCCGGGCGCATGACCTCGGTGACCGGGCGCTATAAACCGATGATCTTGAGTGGCGCGCTGTTGAGCCCGTTTGCGATTCTTGGCATGGCCTACAGCGCGCCCCAGGCGGTGGGGATGACGGCGGTGTTTATGCTGCTGTGTGGGATTGCGGCGGGGATGCAGTTTCCGACATCGCTGGTGGGCACGCAGAATTCGGTAGAACAGCGGGATATTGGTGTGGCCACCAGTACCACCAACCTCTTCCGTTCGCTGGGTGGCGCGGTGGGGGTGGCGTGCATGTCGGCGCTGTTGCTGGCGTTGTTGCAGGATTCGAGTTTTGCGCACTTGGCCAGTGGGGCGTTGGGGGCTGAGGGCGGTTCGGGGAATGTTTTGTTGGATGGGCTGAACGCGGCGCCAGGGCCGGCGCAGGATGCGTTGCGTGGGGAGTTGGCGGTGACGTTTCGGCATTTGTTGATGGTGAGTGCGGGGGTTTCTTTGCTTGGGTTGATGGCGGCTCTGGCTATGCCTAATCGGGTTTTGCGGGGGCGGGAGGATAAGGCGCGGTGAGGTTGGGTGGGGGGGTAGATCCGTTGCTGCGGTAACGGCTGCTATGGGTTCCGCCCTTACGGCGGGTCACTTTTGGAAAGAGCCCAAAAGTAACCAAAAGGCTCTTGCCCCAACACTCGGCACCTCGCTAGGCTCGGTGTGCCCTCACTCC
>NZ_JACARO010000224.1 GCF_013386585.1 Pseudomonas sp. P7548
GCTTTGCCCTGGGCGGCGGCTGCGAGCTGGCGTTGATGTGCGACTTCATCCTGGCCGGCGACGGCGCCAAGTTCGGTCAGCCCGAAATCAACCTCGGCGTGCTGCCAGGCATGGGCGGCACCCAGCGCCTGACCCGCGCCGTGGGCAAGGCCAAGGCCATGGACATGTGCCTGACCGGGCGCTTTATCGATGCGGTGGAAGCGGAGCGTTGCGGCATCGTGGCGCGGATCGTGCCGGCCGATGAGCTGTTGGACGAGGCGTTGAAAGTCGCCACCCTGATCGCGAGCAAATCGGTGCCGATCAGCATGATGGTCAAGGAAAGCGTGAACCGCGCCTTTGAGGTGAGCCTGTCCGAAGGCGTGCGCTTTGAACGCCGCGTGTTCCATGCCGCGTTTGCGACCCAGGACCAGAAGGAAGGCATGGCCGCGTTCGTGGCCAAGCGCGCGCCCGACTTCAAAGACCAATAACCCGGTCTGCTATCGCTAGAGATCAAAAATGTGGGAGCGGGCTTGCTCGCGAATGCGGTGAATCAGTCGATACATTGGATGACTGACACTGCGCATTCGCGAGCAAGCCCGCTCCCACATTGGGTTTTTGGTGTGTTTGTCAGAGCGGGTAGTTTTTCAGTTCCCGGG
>NZ_JACARO010000025.1 GCF_013386585.1 Pseudomonas sp. P7548
CAACCTGATGACCGAAGCCAACAACCAGCACGTCGAGTTGTGGGTGGCCCCGCAGCGTTGCGTCGACCCGGTCAGCGGCAGCCTGCAGCACATGACCGCCGAGCTGCGCGTGAACGGCCAGGTGCAGCGCGGTTGTGCGGCGTTCGGCGGCTCCCGGGACGACTGATTCGGCCCTGCACTGTTTTAACCTGACCGAAATCCGCCATTGGGGCTTATAATCGCCGGTTTGCAAAACAGCCGGCCTCTTTGCCCGCCGCCTACCCGGACCCTGTCATGTTACGAATCACCGAACTCAAGCTGCCCATCGACCATCCCGAAGAAGACCTGCGGCCTGCCATCGTGCAGCGCCTGGGCATCGCCAGTGATGACCTGCTCGATTTCACTCTGTTCAAACGCAGCTACGACGCTCGCAAGAAGTCGTCGGAGCTGTGCTTCATCTACACCATTGACCTGAACGTGAAGGGCGAAGCCGCCCTGCTGCTCAAGTTTGCCGATGACCGTAACGTCAACCCCGCGCCGGATGTCAGCTACAAAGTGGTGGGCCAGGCACCACAAGGCCTCACAGAGCGTCCGATCGTGGTGGGCTTTGGTCCCTGCGGGATTTTTGCTGGCCTGCTGCTGGCCCAGATGGGCTTCAAGCCGATCATCCTCGAGCGTGGCAAGGAAGTGCGCCAGCGCACCAAGGACACCTGGGGCCTGTGGCGCAAAAGCGTGCTCAACCCCGAGTCCAACGTACAGTTCGGTGAAGGCGGTGCCGGGACCTTCTCCGACGGCAAGCTCTACAGCCAGATCAAGGACCCGAAATTCCACGGCCGCAAAGTGCTGCACGAGTTCGTCAAGGCCGGCGCGCCGGAAGAAATCCTCTACGTCAGCAAGCCGCACATCGGTACCTTCCGCCTGACCGGCGTGGTGGAAAACATGCGCGAACAGATCATCGCCCTGGGCGGTGAAGTGCGGTTCGAGCAGCGCGTGACCGACGTACTGATCGAAGACGGCCAACTGAACGGCGTTGTGGTGGACGGCGGCGAGCAAATCCTTTCCAAGCACGTGATCCTTGCCCTGGGCCACAGTGCTCGCGACACCTTCCGCATGCTCCATGGTCGTGGCGTGTACATGGAGGCCAAGCCGTTCTCGGTGGGCTTCCGTATCGAACACCCGCAATCGTTGATCGACGCCGCGCGCCTGGGCAAATACGCCGGGCACCCCAAACTGGGCGCCGCCGACTACAAGCTGGTGCACCACGCCAAGAACGGTCGTTCGGTCTACAGCTTCTGCATGTGCCCGGGCGGTACGGTGGTGGCGGCCACGTCCGAGCCGAACCGAGTCGTCACCAACGGCATGAGCCAATACTCGCGCAACGAGCGCAATGCCAACTCGGGCATCGTGGTGGGCATCACCCCTGAGGTGGACTACCCGGGGGGGCCGCTGGCCGGTATCGAGTTGCAGGAGCGCCTGGAGTCCCACGCCTACATCCTCGGTGGCAGCAACTACGAGGCCCCGGCACAGCTGGTGGGCGATTTCATCGCCGGCAAGCCGTCCACAGCCCTCGGCAGCGTGGAACCCTCCTACAAGCCTGGGGTGTCCCTGGGTGACTTGGCGCTCGCGTTGCCAGACTTCGCCATCGAAGCGATTCGTGAGGCACTGCCGGCGTTCGAGAAACAGATCAAGGGCTACTCGCTGCACGACGCCGTGTTGACCGGAATCGAGACCCGCACCTCTTCGCCGCTGCGGATTACCCGTAACGAATCGATGCAGAGCCTGAACGTCAAAGGGTTGTTCCCGGCCGGTGAAGGCGCCGGTTATGCCGGTGGGATCCTGTCGGCAGGTGTGGACGGCATCCGCATTGCCGAAGCCTTGGCCCGGGATATGTTGGGCCTGGAGGCCTGACCCATCAACGTGTAGGAGCCCGGCTTGCNNCGACAAGCCGGGCGCCTACAGGTTTAGATATTGGCGCGCAGGATGTTGTCCGGCAACGGCTCGCCGCGCTCGACACTGGCCGCAACGGCCGCGATCAAGCCGTCCAACTCATAACCCTGCGCTTTAAGCCACGCCTGATCGTAATAGGTGGTGGCATACCGCTCGCCCCCATCACACAAGATCGCCACGATCGACCCCGACTCCCCCGCCGCCTTCATATGTTGAGCTGCCACCAAGGCCCCCATCAGGTTGGTCCCGCTGCTGCCCCCGACCCGCCGCCCCAAGCGTTCGGCCAGGTAGTGCATGGCGGCCAGCGATAAAGCATCCGGCACCTTGACCATCGCGTCGATCACCTTCGGCAGAAAAGACGCCTCAACCCGTGGCCGGCCAATGCCTTCGATGCGAGAACCGCAATCCAGGCGCAAGCTGGCGTCGCCGCTCTGGTAGAAGTCGAAGAACACTGAACGCTCGGCATCCGCGCAGAGCACCCGGGTGCAATGTTGGCGGTAGCGTACGTAGCGACCCAGGGTCGCGGTGGTGCCGCCGGTGCCCGGGCTGGAGATCAGCCAACTCGGCTCGGGGTAATGTTCGAATCGCATCTGCTGGAAGATCGACTCGGCGATGTTGTTGTTCGCCCGCCAGTCGGTGGCCCGCTCGGCGTAGGTGAACTGGTCCATGAAGTGACCACCACTTTCCGTGGCCAAGCGTTCGGATTCGGCGTAGATCTGTGTCGGGTCCTGTACCAGATGGCTCTTGCCACCATAGAACGCAATCTGGGCGATCTTTTCCTGGGACGTGGTGGCCGGCATCACCGCGATAAACGGCAGGCCAAGCAAGCGCGCAAAATAGGCTTCCGAGATTGCCGTCGAGCCACTGGACGCCTCGATCACCGGCGCACCCGGCTTCAGCCAGCCATTGCACAACGCATACAGAAACAACGAGCGGGCCAGACGATGCTTGAGGCTGCCGGTGGGGTGGCTGGACTCATCCTTGAAATACAACTCGATACCCGGCAACCCCGGCAATGGCAAAGGGATCAGGTGCGTGTCGGCGCTACGCTGAAAGTCCGCTTCAATGATGCGAATGGCTTCGCGGGCCCAGGTACGTTGATCGCTCATAGCGTGAGTCTCTAAAGATTTCATCCACAATCTTAGGGGGTTTCCTACACTGCACACAGATACAGTGACGACTCAATTGGACACACAATTGCTAGGCTTTGGCGCAACGCCTCCCCCGGCCATCGCTTATAACAAATAAGAATATAACTTTTGTTTTAACAACTAACGGTACGGGTTAGGGTACCCACCTATTGAACCTGGATTGGAGAGCATCCCGTGCCTCTGCGTAGCACTTTCACCCGTTTCTTCCAGCTGGAAGCCGCCAGCGGTCTGTTGTTGATCGCCGCTGCCGCCTTGGCGCTGATCATCAACAACTCTCCGTTGTCGCACCTGTACAACGCCTTCCTCGATGTACCGGTGGTGGCCCAGGTGGGCGCCCTGAAAATCGCCAAGCCCGCCCTGTTGTGGATCAACGACGGCCTGATGGCCCTGTTCTTCCTGCTGATCGGCCTGGAGGTCAAGCGCGAGCTGCTCGATGGCCACCTCTCCAAGCCGTCGCAAGTGGTGCTGCCCGGTGCAGCGGCCATTGGCGGCATGGTGGTGCCGGCGCTGATCTACTGGGCGCTGAACAAAGGCAACTCGGCCGCCCTGGCCGGCTGGGCGATCCCCATGGCCACGGACATCGCGTTCGCTCTGGGCGTACTGGCCCTGCTGGGCAAGCGCGTGCCGGTATCGCTGAAACTGTTTCTGATGACCCTGGCCATCATTGATGACCTGGGCGCGATCATCGTCATTGCCCTGTTCTATTCCACTGACCTGTCCGGTGCCTCCCTCGCCGGCGCGGCAGCCTGCCTGATCGCCCTGATCGCGATGAACCGCCTTGGCGTGATCAAGCTTGGCCCCTACCTGATCATCGGCTTGATCCTGTGGGTCTGCGTGCTCAAGAGTGGCGTGCACGCCACGCTGGCCGGCGTGACCCTGGCGTTCTGCATCCCGATGCGCACCAAGAATGCCGAGCCTTCGCCGTTGCTGACCCTGGAACACGCCCTGCACCCCTGGGTGGCCTATGGCATCCTGCCGCTGTTCGCCTTCGCCAACGCCGGTGTCTCGCTGACCGGCGTCAGCCTGGACAGCTTCACCCACCACGTACCGATGGGCATCGCCGCCGGCCTGCTGATCGGCAAGACCGTCGGCGTGTTCGGCCTCACCTGGCTTGCCGTGAAGACCGGCCTCTCCGCCCTGCCCTCGGGCGCCAACTGGGGCCAGGTCTTCGGGGTGGCGATCCTGTGTGGTATCGGCTTCACCATGAGCCTGTTCGTCGGCTCCCTGGCGTTTGTGCCGGGTGTCAGTGAGTTCGCCGGGGAAGACCGTATGGGCATCCTGACCGGTTCTATCCTGGCAGCGTGCATTGGGTATGCGGTCACGGCGATGGCGAGTCGCAAGAAAGCCTGAGCCTGTTCGGGAGCCGGCTTGGCTGGCTCCTGAGTGACGCCCTGCAACATCGAACGTGAATAAAATGCTCGTTGTCAGCTGCTGTGAACGACGCATGGATGACATAGCAATGTTCACCTGAGGCCCAAATACCTCATACACGAAACCTCAACCGCTCACCCGGTTGAGGTTTTTCTTTTTCCGCCGCCACCCGCAACATGAAACTTACCCACCCAGCCC
>NZ_JACARO010000225.1 GCF_013386585.1 Pseudomonas sp. P7548
GTGTCGCTGGTGGCGGTGTTTATTCCGCTGCTGTTGATGGGCGGGATTGTCGGGCGGCTGTTTCGCGAGTTCTCGGTGTCGTTGTCGGTGGCCATCGTGATCTCGATGCTGATCTCGCTGACGGTCACGCCGATGCTCGCCAGCGTGCTGTTGCGCGCGCCCACAGAGGTGCATGAAGGCAACGAACACCCGGACTCACGCTTTCATCGCTTCTATGATCGCACCCTTGGCTGGGTGATCGACCATTCGATCCTGATGGGCCTGGTGACGGTGCTAGTGATCGTGCTCGCGGGCGTGTTGTACGTGCTGGTGCCCAAGGGCTTTTTCCCCCAGGAAGACACCGGGCGCTTGCAGGGCAGCATCATTGCGGCGCAGAGCATTTCGTACGGGGCGATGCAAAAGGACTTCACCGCGATCAACCACAAGGTCATGCAGAACCCCAACGTGGAAACCGCTGCCGGGTTTGTG
>NZ_JACARO010000226.1 GCF_013386585.1 Pseudomonas sp. P7548
CGCCGCAGCAAGTGGCGGCGTTGATGCGCGACTTTTTAACCGATTCGGAGACCCACCATGGATAAGTCATTGCAAGCCAGTGGCGAGCGCGTACGCCGCCACGTGCTAGGAGACGCCTACGTCGAGCAGGCCCTGGGCCGGGCCGACGATTTCTCGCGGCCGTTCCAAGACGTGTTGAATGAATATTGCTGGGGCATGGTCTGGACCGACGACGCCCTGGACCTCAAGCAACGCAGCCTGCTCAACCTGGGCATGCTCGCGGCGCTGGGGCGCATGGAGGAGTTCGGGGTGCATTTTTGCGGCGCCCTGCGCAACGGTTTGACCGATGAGGAATTGCGCGCAGCCCTGGTGCAAATCGCGGTGTATTGCGGCATTCCGGCGGGCGTCGAAGCCTTCCGCGTAGCGCGCAAGGCCCGGGAAGGCATGGCTCCGATGGAATCGCCTACCGGCTGACGCCCACCCCTTGCAC
>NZ_JACARO010000227.1 GCF_013386585.1 Pseudomonas sp. P7548
ACGAGATCATGCTTAGTCTCGTGAGCTCGGAGATGTGTATGAGAGACAAATTTAGCCTATTCCCCTATCCTTCTGCAAAACCGTGTCAATCATTGTCCGCCTCGTGAACGGATGTTTACGACTTTTACTTCCTCTAGATCCCAATGTCGCTTTCGTCGTCAGCAACTCCGTTTTCACTATGCACGCTAAACTTCAGGATGACCAAAGAATCAGTTGTCCAGTTCCACAAGAAGCATACGGGCGGTGTGTACTCAAGTTTGTGAGAGTAAACACGAGGAGCAAATACGAATGCCGCACTTTTGACCACGCAGCCACATACCTCTGGAAGGAAGAACGGGACTACTAGGGTATCTAATAGTGCAAAACACCCAAGTGACCCTGACAGTGCGAATTGGCGTGCCTTAAGCTCTTTCGTATGCTGACGAGCGTTCCCGCGAGACTAGCTTGTGCTGGTATTGCCCCGTGTGTGCTATTAGTAGTGGAGAAATCAGGGACAATGTCTCGTCGGCCCACCTGCACAGAGATGGCGGGTGACGCCTAGACGTATACTAGCAAAACGACATTTAATCACTAATGATGTCCCTACGGCCACTTCCCAGATGACATGATTATGCTGGCCCGATGCAGGTACTGGATGAACTGTATATCCTCCACTGGGTCACGTATGTATTGAACCAAAGCATGTACATCGCAAGTCCCCGATATCGTTTAGGCTGCTTACCGCGGCTGCTGACACGAATCCTATTATACGACCGGATAGCCTTGTGTTGGTGGCCACATGCTCCACCGCTTGT
>NZ_JACARO010000026.1 GCF_013386585.1 Pseudomonas sp. P7548
CCATGACCATGACCATGACCGTGCAGGCGGCTGACAGCGTAAAAATTGGTTTTGTCAGTACGCTGTCCGGCCCTCTTTCTGGGTTTGGGCTTGAGATCCGTGATGGCTTTAATCTGGCGTTAAAGACGAGCGGGAACAAAATCGGCGGAATACCCGTTGAAGTAGTGGAAGGTGATGATCAGGCGAGTCCCGATGTTGGCAAGCAATTAGCCGACAAAATGATCAAACGAGATAAGGTTGATTTCTTGACCGGTATTGTTTATTCGAACGTCATGCTGGCCGTGGGGCCGCCTGCCTTTGCATCTAAAACCTTTTATATCAGTGCGGCAGCGGGGCCGGCGGCGTTTGCCGGTGAGCGTTGCAATAAGTACTTCTTTGGTTTGTCTTGGCAGAACGATGGGCAGAGTGAGGCGGTGGGCAACTACATGACTACCAATCACTATAAGAAAGTATTCATTATTGCGCCAAACTACACGGGCGGCAAAGAAAACCTCGAAGGGTTCAAGCGTTTCTTCAAGGGTGATGTCGCTGCAGAGGTTTATGTGAAGTTGGGGCAGTTGGACTTCGCCTCGGAGCTCGCACAAATTCGCTCGACCAAACCGGATGCGGTGTTTTTCTATCTGCCAAGTGGTATGGGCATCAACTTCATCAAACAGTATGTGGGTGCCGGCCTGGATAAGGAAATTCCCTATTTCTCGACGGGTCACTCGGCTGATGAAGACGTGATTGCTGCCGTGGGTGCCCCCATCGTTGGTCTCAAAAACGCTTCGCACTGGGCCTGGGATTTGAAAAACCCACAAAATGATGCCTTCGTTGCAGACTTCAAAAAAGCCTATGGCCGAATCCCGACCATGTACGCCTTTCAAGGCTATGACGTGGTCCGGCTTCTGGACAGTGCTGTGAGAGACGTCAAAGGCAATTTGACTGATAAAGAAGCACTGCACACCGCCTTGATGACCACTGATTTCAAATCGCTTCGTGGCAATTTCAAATTTAATACCAATCAGTTCCCCATGGACACCTTCTATCTGCGCGAGGTGCAGAAAGACAATGCCGGGCTGATCACTAACAGAACTATCGCGACGATTTTCGACAATCACGCTGACGCATATGTCGGTGCCTGCAAGCTTTAGCCCCGTCATCAGTGACGCTTCATTCAGTACACCTTGACTAAACGGAAAGAACCTTATGAAACCAACAAATAAAATATTGGCGTTTTCCGGCAGTACCCGAAAAGCCTCGTTTAACGTTAAATTACTGAATCTCGCCGTGGCCGCCGCGCAGGAACACGGCGCGCAGGTCACGCACATCGATTTGCGTGAATTTCCGCTGCCGATCTATGACGGCGATCTGGAAGCGACATCGGGGGTCCCGGAGAACGCCGTACAATTGCGCGAACTCCTGCTGACCCACGACGGGTTGCTAATTGCGTCGCCGGAATATAACGGATCGGTGAGTGCACTGTTGAAGAACACCCTGGACTGGTGTTCCAGGCCTGCCAACGGCGTCGAAGGTCTGGCGCCGTTTCGCGGTAAAGCGGTTGGCTTGATGGCGGCGTCGCTCAGCCCATTCGGCGGCCTGCGTGGGATCATCGACTTGCGTGGAATTATGGCGAAAATGGGCGCTGTGGTTTTGGCCGAAGACGTCGCGATCGCTTCTGCGCAAAACGCGTTCGATCCGACGGACGCCTTTGTCGATTCCAACACTGCGAAGCTGGTCGATCAATTTACGTCGAATCTCATTGGTCTAGTCGCGAAACTGCACCCGAATACTGACGCGTCCAAGGTTGAGCGATGAGCACCCTGATCATTGAGGAAGCGCTGAATGGATTGCAGTTCGGACTCATGCTTTTTCTGCTGGCAGCGGGGTTGACCTTGGTGTTCGGGATCATGGACATGATCAACCTGGCCCACGGCTCGCTATACATGATTGGGGCTTATTTGACCGCGACTGTGACTGACGCGAGCGGTTCTTACTTCATCGGCGTACCTGTGGCGCTGGTGGCAACTGCGATCATCGGAATGGTACTGGAGGTGAGCCTGTTCCGAAGGCTGTACCGACGGGATCACTTGTCCCAGGTGCTGGCGACCTTCGCTCTGATTCTGATCTGTAACGAATCGGTACGGATGATCTGGGGGGCTCAGCCGATCCCACTCAATACGCCGGTTGCCTTTACGCATCCTGTCGAATTGATGCCCGGCCTGCAGTACCCGGCGCAGCGATTAATGATTATCGGTGTGGGATTGGTGGTCGCGGTTGCCATGTACTTCCTAGTGGCCAAAACCCGCTTGGGTATGTGGGTACGGGCTGGGGCTTCGAATCGCGAAATGGCGACCAGCATGGGTGTGAACATCAAATGGTTGTTCACCGCCGTGTTCGGCATCGGTGCAGCGCTGTGCGCCTTGGCGGGCGCAATGCTCGGTCCATTGTTGGCGGTGCAGGTCGGGATGGGTGAAAGCATTCTGATTTTGGCCTTCGTGGTGGTGGTCATCGGAGGTATCGGCTCGATTAGGGGGGCATTTGTCGGTGCCCTACTGATCGGTGCGGTCGATACCCTGAGTCGCTCGTTGCTACCGCTGTTACTGAGCAAGTTTCTGTCGCCGGCGGTGACCTCCTCGATTGGTGCAGCCGTGGCCTCCATCATCATTTATGTTCTTATGGCTGCCGTTTTGTTCTGGAAGCCACAAGGCCTGTTCCCTGCGCGTGGGTGACCCTATGACCTCGACCCTTCACCACAGCGTTCGGCTCGGCGTGGCTGCCGTGGCGCTACTTATTTTGCTGGTATTACCTTGGGTAGCCAGTGTGCTGGATCAGACGTTTTACATGACGTTCGCCACTCGGATCATGATCTTTGCCCTGGCCGCCACCAGCCTCAATCTGGTCCTGGGTTTCGGCGGTCTAGTGGCGTTCGGGCACGCCGGTTTTTTCGGGATTGGCGCTTATACAGTGGCCATTTTGATGGACATGGGCATCAGTTCCGCCTGGACTGCGTGGCCGGCCGCAGTGGCGATTAGCGCCGCGTGCGCGCTGCTGATTGGGCTGATTTCACTACGCACCCGCGGCGTGTATTTCATCATGATCACCTTGTCGTTCGCCCAGATGCTGTACTACATCTTTCAATCTCTGGCCGCATTTGGTGGTGATGACGGCATGTCCCTGGCTGGGCGTTCGACCCTGCCACTGGGACTTGATCTATCATCTGACGTCACTTTCTACTACGTCGTGTTATTGATCTCGGTGGTGGTGATGTTCGCCGTGCAACGTACGGTCAACGCGCGCTTTGGACGGGTACTGCAGTCGATTCGCGAAAACGAATCGCGAATGGAATCCATCGGCTATCCGGTGTTTCGCTTCAAGCTGGTGGCCTTCACCTTGTCCGGCGCACTGGCAGGTTTGGCCGGTGCGCTGGTCGCCAACCAGAATGGCTTCATCAGTCCTAACCTGATGCTTTGGACCCAGTCCGGTACGCTGATGATTATGGTGATTATGGGGGGGGTGGGTTATTTGTATGGCGGTGTTTTCGGTGCAGCGTTGCTATTAATATTGGAGGAGACGCTGTCCAACTACACAATTCATTGGCAATTGCCATTAGGCGTCATTCTTCTGCTGGTCGTGCTGTTTGCACAAACCGGCATCGCCGGAATATTTAGCAGGAAGGTGTCCTCATGAACCAGCCGCTCCTGGAAATCCGCAATTTGGTAAAACGCTTTGGTGGCCTGGTCGCCACCAACGGCACCAACCTATCCATCCATAGCGGTGAAATCCATGCACTCATCGGCCCGAACGGTGCCGGCAAGACCACACTCATTCATCAGATTTCCGGGGCGCTGAACTCCGATGAAGGGACGATGATTTTCGACGGTGTCGACATATTCGACATGCCCATGCACAAACGCGTGGCGGCTGGTTTGGCTCGGTCTTATCAGATCACCAGTATTTTTAAAAAACTGACGGTGTTGGATAACGTTGCGCTGTCGGTGCAGGCACGCAGTGGCAGCAGTTTTCGGTTTTGGCGAGCGGCTATTTCCGAGGCTGCGTTATTTAACGAAGCCCACCAGATCCTCGAACAGGTTGGTTTATCGTCGAAGGCCAAAACCATCGCCGGCAGTCTGGCCCACGGTGAGCAACGGCAACTGGAATTGGGCATCACACTCGGGACCCGCCCAAAATTGTTATTGCTCGATGAACCCATGGCCGGTATGGGCCCTGAAGACTCGGAAAAAATGGTGGAGTTGCTCATGGCGCTTAAGGGTAAATCGACCGTGCTGCTCATCGAGCACGATATGGCTGCGGTGTTCCGGCTCGCCGACCGAATGTCCGCGCTGGTTTATGGTCGAGTCATTGCCACCGGTGTGCCGAACGCTGTGCGGGAAGACCCTGAAGTCAAAAGAGCTTACCTTGGCGAGGAGGCGGTATGAGTGCGATCCTTGAAGTCAGCAACGTAGAAACTTCTTACGGCGAGAGCCAGATTCTGTTTGGCGTGAGTTTGAAGATCAGGGAAGGTGAAATGTCGACCTTGCTCGGCCGCAACGGCATGGGCAAGACTACCAGCGTGCGCTCTATTTTGGGACTGACGCCGGTCAACTCGGGATCAATTCGTTTTCGCGGTGAATTGATCGAGCGCAAATCGGCGGACGCCATTGGGCGCAAGGGTATTGCGGTGGTGCCAGAAGGGCGGCATATCTTTCCGAACCTGACGGTGAAAGAAAACCTGGTGGCCTTTGCCTGTAATCGCAACAAATCCTCTGAGCCATGGACGCTGGACAAGGTCTACAACTTTTTCCCACGGCTGGCTGAGCGCGAGCGCAACATGGGTTCGCAGCTGTCTGGTGGCGAACAACAAATGTTGGCCATCGGCCGTGCGCTGATGACTAATCCTTACTTGTTGATACTGGACGAAGCGACTGAGGGCCTGGCACCGCTGATTCGAGATGAAATCTGGGCTTGTCTCCACGCGTTGAAAAAAAGCGGGCAGACCGTGCTGGTGATCGACAAATACGTCGAGAAGCTAATTGCTCTGGCTGACCATCACACCATTATCGAAAAGGGCCAAGTCGCCTGGCAGGGTTCTTCAAAGGAACTGAGTCTGGACAAAGGCCTTTGGCAGCGATATTTAGGCGTCTAGATACCATCAATAGTTCTATTTTAGTGGAGTTGGCCAGAGGGTTGCTCCTGGGCCAGCTTCGCTTTTTTTTAGGTGGCTATTACTTTCACGAATAAATGACCGTGATCTTTTGAATTTGGTTTTCTACGCATATCGATAAAATAAAACCATCTTGCAACCCCCTGCAGAGCAGAAAACTATGAATACCTTATCGAATCAAGCATCACGTGTTGTGCCTGGCACCGTGCCTTGTCAACTGCTTAATTATGTCGACGGTAACTTTGTTACTTCTGTCTCGAGTTTCGCCAATATTAATCCGGTGAATGGCGAACTTGTTTCCAATGTGTTCGAGGCGGATGCGAAGCAGGTCAGCGATGCTGTTGTTGCTGCGCAAAAAGCGCTGAAAGGCCCGTGGGGGAAGCTGAGCGTCCATGACCGTGCGGCGGTGATTCACAAAATCGCTGATGGCATCCAAGCTCGATTCGAGGAGTTCGTGGCGGCGGAAGTGGCCGACACTGGTCGTCCGGTTCATCAGGCGCGGACCCTCGATATTCCACGTGCCATCGCCAACTTCCGGACCTTTGCCGATTTGGCGAAGACCAGCAACACCGACTTGTTTGAGATGGCTACAGCGGACGGTGCGGGCGCGCTGAACTACACCGTGCGCAAGCCGTTGGGTGTGATTGGGATTATCTCGCCCTGGAACTTGCCGCTGCTGTTGTTTACCTGGAAAGTTGCGCCGGCTCTTGCCTGCGGTAATACCGTGGTCGCAAAGCCGTCGGAAGAATCGCCGTCGTCTGCCACTTTATTGGCCGAAGTCATGCATGACGCCGGTGTTCCACCTGGCGTATTCAACTTGATTCACGGATTTGGTAAAGATTCGGCCGGTGAGTTTCTGACACAACATCCCGGTATCAGTGCCTTGACCTTTACTGGTGAGTCGAAAACCGGTTCGGCGATCATGAAATCGGTGGCCGATGGTGTCAAGGAGGTGTCGTTCGAATTGGGCGGAAAGAACGCCGCCGTGGTCTTTGCCGACGCCGATTTTGATGCCGCTGTAGCGGGTGTTTTGCGCTCTTCCTTTACCAACTCGGGACAAGTCTGCCTGTGTTCAGAGCGTGTGTACGTTCATCGTTCGATCTTCGACAAGTTTGTCGCGGCACTCAAGATTGAAACTGAGAAATTGATTGTGGGTTATCCGGATCAAGAAGGCGTCAGTATGGGCCCTCTGATTTCCCACGGGCATCGCGACAAGGTGCTGTCGTACTACCAATTGGCGGTTGAAGAGGGCGCCACGATTGTCACGGGCGGTGGGGTTCCTCAGTTCAACGATGAGCGCGATCAAGGCGCTTACGTGTTGCCGACGATCTGGACCGGGCTGTCAGACCAGGCGCGCTGCGTTACCGAGGAGATCTTCGGCCCGGTGTGCCACATCTCGCCGTTTGATGACGAGGACGAAGTCATTGGCCGCGTCAACGATAGCGACTACGGACTCGCCTGCGCCATCTGGACCACCAATCTTTCCCGCGCTCATCGTGTTTCCCGGCAAATCCATGTCGGCCTGGTCTGGGTTAATACCTGGTACCTGCGTGACCTGCGCACGCCTTTTGGCGGAGTGAAGCTGTCCGGTCTGGGCCGTGAAGGCGGTCGTTTCTCGATGGACTTCTACTCCGACATCGCCAACATCTGCATCAAGCTTTAAGGGGCATGGACATGCGTCGAACCCTGCAATCGAGCGCCATTGCTGCACCTCGTTTTCACTATTCGCCCTGTGTGGCGATCGGTAGCACCTATCAGGTCTCCGGAATGATTGCGTTGGATCCTGCCTCCGGTCAATTGGTCGAGGGTGGTCCCGGCGCGCAAACCAGCCGCATCCTCGCGAATCTGCAAAGTGCGTTGCCTGATTATGGATTGACCTTGGGCGATCTACTTATCGCTCGAATCTACACCACCCGTTTTGACGCATTCGCCGAGATCAACGCGGCCTGGGAAACCTTGTTTTCCGGCGGTTTGATACCGCCGGCAAGGACCAGTGTCGGCGTCAGTGCGCTGCCTTTGGGTGCCAGTGTCGAAATTGAATTTTCCTTCGTTAAATCATCACAGTGATCAAGAAGCCATGAAAAATAATATTGAACTCGCCGCGTCGAGGTTATGGCAGGCGGAGCTGGACGGAATACCTTGCGAGCCTGTCCGCGACTTGATCGGGATTGACGACGTTGAGCTGGCGTATGCCGTGCAGCAGATCAACACCGAGCGTCGGCTCAAAGAGGGTCGGCGTCTGGTCGGTCGCAAAATCGGCCTCACTTCCAAGGTCGTCCAGCAGCAGCTCGGTGTCGACCAGCCGGATTTCGGCATGTTGTTCGCTGACATGTGTCTGGCTGATGGCGAAGAAATCGCTAACCGCCGGGTGCTGCAAGCTAAGGTCGAGGCGGAAATTGCGCTGGTCATCGAGCGTCCTCTGGACCAGGGCAAACACACGATCGCTGACATTATCCGCGCTACTGCATTTGCTCTTCCGGCCATAGAGATCGTCGGCAGCCGTGTCGCGAACTGGGACATCAAACTCACCGATACCATTGCCGATAACGCGTCCAGCGGACTGTTTGTGCTGGGCTCGCGTCCGGTCAAGCTGGATGCATTCGACATCGTCGCCTGCGGCATGGTCATGGAACGCCGTGGCGATCAGGTCAGCGTTGGAATGGGTGCGGCCTGCATGGGCAATCCGCTGCTGGCTGCCGTTTGGCTGGCCGACACCATGGCGCGTCTTGGGCAACCGCTGCAACCAGGCGACATCATCATGACCGGGGCCCTCGGGCCTATGGTTGCTGCGGCTTCTGGCGATATTTTTGAAGCCAATATCCAAGGCCTGGGTCGCGTTCGCGCCTCCTTCGCCCCTGCGGAGGAGTAACAGACATGGACCAGAACACTCGGCTACAAGTTGCCATTATCGGCTCCGGAAACATCGGCACCGATTTGATGATCAAGGTCTTGCGTAATTCAAAACACTTGGCGATGGGCGCAATGGTGGGCATCGATGCAGCTTCCGATGGCTTGGCTCGCGCTGCACGGATGGGTGTTGCCACCACTCACGAAGGCATCAACGGTTTGGTTAACCTGACAGGATTCGAGCAGATTCGTATCGTGTTCGACGCGACCTCGGCCGGTGCACACGCCAAGCACAACGAAATACTGCAGCAGCACGGGATCAAGGTCATTGATCTAACACCTGCCGCTATCGGTCCTTACGTGGTGCCTGTGGTCAATCTGAGGGATCACCTGGCGAGCACCAACATCAACATGGTGACTTGCGGTGGTCAGGCAACGATTCCTGTGGTGCGCGCCATATCGCGGGTCACTCGGGTTCGTTACGCCGAAATCGTGGCCTCGATTGCCAGTAAATCTGCAGGCCCTGGTACCCGCGCCAATATCGATGAGTTCACCGAAACCACCTCCCATGCGATCGTCAGTGTGGGCGGTGCCGAACACGGTAAAGCGATCATTGTGCTAAACCCGGCCGAACCACCGTTGATGATGCGCGACACCGTTCTGTGCCTGGCCGAAGGCGATGCCGACACTAATGCGATCCGCGAATCCATCGAACAGATGGTTAAAGACGTAGCGGCTTACGTGCCGGGCTACCGCATGAAACAGGACGTGCAATTCGACACGATTCCCGCTGACAAGCCCATCAATATTCCGGGCGTTGGCCTGGTCTCCGGCATCAAGGTGTCGGTGTTTCTGGAAATTGAAGGCGCGGCGCATTACCTACCCGCGTACGCAGGCAATCTCGACATCATGACGTCTGCCGCGCTCGCCGCTGCTGAGCAGATTGCCGCCAACATGATCGCGGCCGGGTAGGGGTATGACTATGAATAGCGCCAAGAAAATCTTTATCCAGGACGTCACCCTGCGTGACGGCATGCATGCAATTCGTCACCAGTATTCGCTTGATCACGTCATGTCCATTGCCAAAGCACTCGACGTGGCGAAGGTCGATAGCATCGAAGTGGCTCACGGCGACGGGCTCGCCGGTTCAAGCTTCAATTATGGTTTTGGTGCCCACAGCGATCTGGAGTGGATTGAAGCGACCGCCTCGGTGCTCAAGTACGCCAAGCTCGCGACCTTGCTGCTGCCAGGCATTGGCACTCTTCATGACCTTGATGCTGCGTTCAAGGCAGGCGTGCGCACCGTCAGGGTTGCGACCCATTGCACGGAAGCCGATATCTCTCGCCAGCACATTGAGCATGCTCGCAAATTGGGCATGGACACGGTTGGTTTTCTGATGATGTCGCACATGGCGACTCCGCAGAAGCTCGCGGAGCAAGCCAAGCTCATGGAAGGTTACGGCGCTGAATGTGTGTACGTCGTGGACTCGGGCGGCGCCTTGTCGATGCAGGGTATTGCCGAGCGCTTCAAAGCCTTCAAAGACGTCCTTGACCCCTCGACCCAAACCGGCATGCATGCGCACCACAATCTGTCGTTGGGGGTCGCAAACTCGATTGTCGCCGTGGAAAACGGTTGTGACCGGGTCGACGCCTCGCTGGCCGGTATGGGTGCCGGGGCAGGTAACGCCCCGCTGGAAGTCTTCATCGCCGCCATCGACAAGTTGGGCTGGAACCATGGCACTGACCTGTTCACCTTGATGGACGCCGCTGACGATCTGGTACGTCCCCTGCAGGACCGCCCGGTACGGGTAGACCGTGAAACTCTCGCGCTGGGTTACGCCGGTGTCTACTCAAGCTTTTTGCGTCATGCAGAAGCAGCTTCGGCGCGTTATGGCGTTTCGGCCGTCGACATCCTGGTCGAGCTGGGCAATCGGCGCATGGTGGGGGGGCAGGAAGACATGATCGTTGATGTCGCCCTGGATTTACTGAGCAAAGGAGGGGGTAAGTGATGAGCAACCTGGACATTTATGCCATTTCAACGGCGCTTGATAACGCAGCCAGATACCGTGAAGAAATTGATCCGCTGACCCCGGTCCATGGGTTCAATCTGAATGAAGCATATGAGATTCAGCGGACGTCGATTGCTTTGCGTCATGCTCGCGGCGAATTGCCGGTCGGCATCAAACTGGGCTTCACCAGCCGCGCGAAGATGATTCAGATGGGCGTCGACAGCCTGATTTGGGGTCTTCTCACCGACGCGATGTTGTATGAAGAAGGAGCAGTGATTGACCTGTCTGACTTCATCCATCCGCGTGCTGAACCCGAAGTCTGCTTTTTGACCAAGCGTGACATCGACCGACCTCTGACGTTACTGGAAGCCTCGTCCTACCTCGAAGGTGTTGCCCCAGCGATTGAAATTATCGATTCCCGTTACCGCAATTTTAAATTCACGCTGGAAGACGTAGTCGCTGATAACTGCTCCTCCGCCGGCCTGGTGATCGGTGCCATGTCGCGCAATCTCACCGATTTGGCCAACTTGGGAGTGGCGATGCGTTTCAACGGCAGGCCCATGCAGATAGGCAGCACCGGCGCCATCCTGGGTGATCCGCTGCGCAGTGTCGTGCAGGCCTCGCGTTTGGCTGCACGCGCAGAAATGGTACTCCCAGCGGGGTCCTTGATTATGGCGGGCGCTGCCACCGCCGCTCAGGCGTTGACCGCCGGCACCCATGTCAGCGCAGAAGTTACTTCTCTGGGACGTGTCGAGTTTTATACGGGAGCGCGAGCATGAGTACTGAAGCGAAATTGGTTGAAGGAAAAGCCCTGCCCCGTGGAAAGTTTCCCCACGTAAAGCGTGCTGGCGATTTTCTTTTTGTTTCAGGCACAAGTTCCCGTCGCCCGGACAATACGTTAGTCGGTGTCGAAGTGGATGAAATGGGGACCACGCATCTCGATATCGTGGCGCAAACCACTGCGGTCATCGAGAATATTCGAGACATTCTTGGCAGTGTTGACGCGACGTTAGACGACGTGGTCGAAATATCGACGTACTTGGTCAACATGAACGACTTCGCCGGTTACAATCAAGTTTACGGCACGTATTTCGGTTATGAAGGCCCGGCGCGAACCACCGTCGCCGTGCACCAGTTGCCGCACCCACACTTGGTTATCGAAATTAAAGCTGTCGCCTATAAACCGTTGTCACAGAAGGGAGTTTGACGATGTTTACATACGGTAAACCATTGAATTTTCAGCGCTGGCTTGACGATCACAAAGACTTGCTTAAACCGCCAGTTGGCAACCAGCAAGTGTGGAAGGATGCCGATTTTTTGGTAACGGTAGTGGGAGGGCCTAATTTTCGTACCGATTTTCATGATGACCCGATGGAAGAGTTCTTCTATCAGTTTAAGGGCAACGCTTACTTGAACATCATGGACCGGGGGCAGTTGGAGCGTCTTGAACTGGAAGAGGGTGCGATCTTTCTTTTGCCCCCACATTTGCGTCACTCACCGCAACGGCCTGATCCGGAAAGTCGCTGTTTGGTCATTGAACGCCAACGGCCACAAGGCACGATCGATGGTTTTGAATGGTACTGCTTGAACTGTAACGGGCTTGTCCATCGTGTTGAAGTACAACTTAAAAATATCGTCACCGATTTGCCCCCGTTGTTCGATGTGTTTTATGCCAATGAGAACTTACGCAAGTGCCCGCAATGCGGCCAGGTTCACCCGGGTAAGGCGGCGATTGATGCAATGGCGCGTGGAGAAAAATCTTGAAAAGTCCACATATCGATATGCATTCGCACTTTTTTCCACGGATTTCGGAACAAGAAGCTGCGGAGTTCGATTCGGCACAGGCACCTTGGCTACAAGTAAGCGCTAAAGGTGATACCGGTTCAATTATGATGGGCAAGAATAATTTCCGTCCGGTTTACCAGGCTCTATGGGATCCCGCTGTCCGGATTGAAGAAATGGACGCGCAGGGCGTGGATGTCCAGGTGACTTGCGCCACGCCTGTGATGTTCGGCTACACATGGGAGGCCAAAAAAACGGCGCAATGGGCTGCGCGAATGAATGATTTGGCCTTAGAGTTTGCCGGTCACAACCCCCAGCGTCTCAAAGTTCTGGCTCAGGTACCCTTGCAAGATCTGGATTTGGCGTGTAGAGAAGCATCGCGTGCTGTGGCATCGGGGCATCTTGGTGTACAGATTGGCAACCATTTGGGAGACAAGGATCTCGACGATGCGACACTCGAATCCTTTTTGACCCACTGTGCCAACGAGAACATCCCAATTCTGGTTCATCCGTGGGACATGATGGGTGGACAGCGGATGAAGAAGTGGATGTTGCCGTGGTTGGTTGCCATGCCGGCGGAAACACAGCTTGCGATTTTATCGCTGATATTGTCCGGTGCATTCGAGCGAATTCCAAAGTCGCTGAAAATTTGCTTCGGGCACGGCGGGGGCAGTTTTGCATTTCTGCTAGGGCGCGTTGATAACGCTTGGCGACATCGCGATATCGTGCGCGAAGACTGCCCGCGCCTGCCGTCCGAATACGCCGACCGATTTTTTGTCGACAGTGCGGTATTTAACCCGGCGGCACTGGAGCTGTTGGTCAGTGTGATGGGCGAGGATCGTGTCATGTTGGGGTCCGATTACCCATTCCCATTGGGGGAGCAAAAAATAGGTGACTTGATTTTGACCAGTGATTTTGAGGAGTCAACCAAGAAAAAGATTCTGTCGGGCAACGCCAGCCAGTTTTTCAACATTCCGCTGTAGTCAGCAGTACTGATACACCATTTCCTATTACTGAAAATCAGGACGGCAAACATAAAAGCGTTCTATTTAAAAGGCGCGATAAGCACTCTGAATTTGCTAGCGCGCCGTTCTGAAAGTTCAAGAGCGCTGGTAAGTAAGCGGGGCTTACTGGCAAGAAAATTTGTAGGTATTTAGTCTGGAAATCAGTCTTTTCCTGAGGATCGGATGGCCCATCGCGTTATACTCTGTTTTTAGCATTCGATGGGCACTAATGTCGATTTTATACCTGGAGCGTTATGGAAATCTTACCCATATCGGCAATCACGTTAAGTCGAAAATTGAAATTCAACCAGCTCATGATATTTGAGCTGGTGCTGGAGTCAGGTTCATTTGTAAGAGCTGCCAATACCATGGGCCTTACTCAGCCAGCGATCACTAAAGCTATTTACGATCTGGAGTCTTTTTTTGGCGGTCCTTTGTTTGATCGCTCCAATCGAGGGGTGACGCCCACCGAATTCGGCATCATGTTAGGTCGTCGCGTAAAGTCATTGATTGCTGAAACTCGTTACATGACTGAAGAAGTCAACGCTTTCCGCACAGGGGATGCCGGGCACGTTATTGTCGGTACACTTATCTCCGCGTCGGCGAAGCTTTTACCGCGTGCCATAGTGAAATTACGCAAGGCTACGCCAGGTGTTTCGATCACGGTCCGTGAAGGTACAACGGCACAAATGTTTCCCGCTTTGGCCACTGGGGACCTTGACATTGTGGTCGGTCGGCTTCCGGAGCAAGAGCTGGCGCATGCGTTTGCGCTCAAGCACGAGGTCTTGTTTGATGAATCCTTTTGCGCGGTAGTGGGAAAAGGTCATGCACTGTCGGATCGAAAAGGTCTGAACGTTGCCGAGTTGATGTGCGAGGAGTGGATATTTCCGTTGCAGGAGTCCCCGTCCTACAATGCTGTCGCTAAGTTTTTCCGGGATGGCGGGTTAGGCCTGCCGCCTCATCATGTACATTCTCTTTCGACGCTGACTAATATTGGCTTGTTGTTGGAAACCGATATGATCGCGCTGATGCCCCGTGCGGCTGCATTGCAATTCTTGAAAGCTGGCTTGTTGGCCATCCTTGATATGACCAGCACCGCCAATTTTGGCCAAGTCGGTTTTTCGATACGGGCTGACAAAGACGTTAACCCTGCCTGTAAAAATTTTATTAAGTGTCTTCGTGAGGCCGCCATGGGAATATTTGAATAACCCTCTTCCCTGAGCGTAATCCCCCTGTTCCGTCACTCTTGATCGGACCACCTTTCATTCTATTCTCCTTCGTTTGTCTGGTTTTCAGGCACGTAATTTGATGGCGCCTATCGGATTGTCTATTACTAACGGTAATGGACGATGAGGGGATATTGATTGGCATTTGTTTTTTGGATGGCCTAAAAAGAGAGTGTGTCTTTTTTGGTGTTTTGCAAATCCAAGTACAGAGCGACTGGATAATCAGCGTCGCTTGCTGTATTGAATTCATTCGCCGACTAAGTCGCAAGTGTTAAACAGCATATAACAACAATGAACAGCTGTGACCGAGCGGCACTATGCTGTGCGTATCACAATAATAAAAATATTTTGCCCCTTTAAGCCAATCAGTGACTTTTAACGGAGCTTACTATGCGCATAAAAACAATAAATGCTGTCGCTTTGATGGTGACAACTGGAGCAATACAGCCGGTACTGGCCAGCCAACAGTCGGATGCCACCGGATTTGTTGAAGGTTCGAAAGCATCCATCAACATCCGCAACATGTTCATGAATCGCAACTTCCGTCAATCCAGTGCGCCACAGAGTTTCGGTGAAGAATGGGCCCAAGGTTTTATCGGTACTTTCCAGTCAGGTTTTACGCAAGGGACGGTCGGCTTCGGTGTCGACGTGCTTGGCCAGTTCGGTATGAAACTGGACACCGGCGATGGCCGCACCGGCGGTGGTACCGGCCTATTGGAACAGGACAAAGATGGCGCCAAAGACAATTACTCAAAACTCGGTGGCGCTCTAAAGGTTCAGGTCTCCAACAGTGTGCTTAAGTACGGCAATCAGCTTATGTCGTTGCCGATCCTTTCTACCTCCGACGCGCGGCTGTTGCCCGAGTCAGCCACTGGATTGTCGCTGACCAGTAACGAAATAAAAAATCTGACGTTTTCGGCGGGGCATTTCACCGGCCTCAACAATCGCAATGACAGCAAGCCCGACAGCGCCCGGCTCACCAGCCTCGACTACGTCGGCGGGTTTTACAAGTTCAGCGATCGCTTGACCGGCAGTTTGTTTTATCAAAAAGTCGAAGATTACTGGCGCAAATACTATGGCAGCACCACCTACGCTATCCCGCTCACCAAGACCCAGGCCTTGAATTTTGACTTCAATATCTACGACACCAAGAGCAGTGGCGAAGCTCGGGCAGGTGAATTGGATAACCGGATATGGAGTTTGTCGGCCGCCTACACCTTGGGCGCGCATCGATTCTTGATTGGTCACCAGCGTGTGTCCGGGCGTGGTGATTACCAATATGGTATCGATGGTTTGAGTACGGTGTATGTGGGCAACTCGATCCAGTATTCCGACTTCAACTACCAAGACGAAAAATCCTGGCAGGTCCGTTATGACATGAATCTGGCGCCTTACGGAATACCGGGCTTGACCTTTATGACCCGATACGTAAAGGGCACCGGATTCGATACCGCGGCGACCAATAACGGCCATGCCTGGGAACGAGATATCGAATCCAAGTATGTGGTGCAAGAAGGCCCCGCAAAAAATTTGAGTTTCCGGCTACGCCACGCTTCGTACCGCAGTTCCGATAGAGGCGGTGAGATCGACGAAATTCGGATCATCACGGAATACCCGCTAAACATTTTTTGAGGCTCGACTGGAAGTCAGACGTTCATGGCGGCTGTTGACGCAGCCGTTTTGAGCATTACACGAGGTGACAACATGGGCTACGACATCAAAATCTTCGATCCAATAAGGACCGCGGTTCTGGTCATCGACATGCAGAATGACTTCATCGCCGTCGGTGCGCCGTTGGAAACGTCTACCGGTCGAGCATTGATTCCGATACTGAATAAACTGGTCGACGCCTTGCGCGACAGAGGTGCCACTATCATCTACACCGCCCATGTACACAAGGAAGACGGTACGGATATTGGACGTTATGGGGAAATCCATCCGCCAAGCGGCCGAGGAGAGGCGTTGGTTGAAGGCAGCCTTGGGGCCGAGATCTATCCAGAATGCGCACCAAAGAAGGGTGATCGACTGATCAAAAAACATCGTTACAGCGCTTTTTTTGAAACTGAACTGCAGCAGATTCTTAAAGAGCGGTGGATCCAGAACGTGGTGGTTGTGGGTGTCACTACCGAGAACTGTGTTCATGCCACAGCGAGGGATGCGCTGTTTCGTGACTACCGTACTTTCGTTATTGCCGATTGCTGCGCTACTCGTGATCATCCGGATGCCGGCTGGGGTGCATTGTCTGCCTCGCAAGTACAACAGACTTCGCTGATAATACTCAAACAATCAACCGCCGATGTCTGTACGTCGGAGGAGCTTGTGAAACGATTTTGCTTTCCGACGGTTCTGCCTACTTGATAATTTTTATGTCTCCTATTGTGTCTGGTCCCAGGACTTCCGCACTGCTAGGGTTCTTGTTTGAAAAGCAACATCAGAGACGTAGTTCCGTGTGGACTGATGTTTGAGTATCTTGTCGATCAGCCAAGTTTGTTGGTGTCGAGTCAACTAGGTTGTTCGCACTTTCAAATCGCTTTGATATTTAGACAGTATTCGCAGGCAAGTCCTGCTTTCATTAATTCATAGTTCTTTCGCAGGCCTGCCATTACGGTTTATATACACGATGAAGCTTATATAAAAGCAACCATAAGTAGCCATTGAACCGGTCTCATTCATCTGGAGAGCAGGCCTACGAAGCTTTATTGGCCTAGAACGACCAGACAAGTTTGACCAAGGTCGTCGTCCCTTCTGGTCTGTTTTCTACTAAGGCTTATTTTAGATATTTCGCCTCTAAAGACCAGCCTTGCCCTTGGTAATGTAAACCTGGTCCGTATGCGACTTCCTGCCCTCGAAATCCTATATCGGAGCCGTCTACTCGATCGGATGTTAGTTGCTTGAAGGCATCCCCCTGAAGGCCAATCGTCCAGTGTGGGCTGATCTCATAGCCCGCAGCATAGTTTGCAGCGAAATACTGGCCAGAGTGGTAGTTAGTGGCGTGATTGGTTGAGTTGAAGCCGTAGGTCACTTCAGTGGAAAGGTCCCATCCGTTAGGTTGGTGGTAGCTATATAGAATGAGCGGTCGCAAGGTGTAGTAGTTTTTGCCGGCATTCGCCATCTGGTTTTTGTCGTAGGTGCCAGTTGGAACTGCCGCCTCCATGGCTGTCACCCAATGGTGATACCCATTGTGCCAAGAGAGGAATACTGCCAGGACTAGGTCTGCCATCGCTTGGCGTTGATCGGTCATTCCGCCCTGGCTGACACGTAGATCCAGTATCGGTTGAGCTGCACTAAAGCCTAATTGTCCTCCCATGATCTTTGTTTCAGTCATCCAGATTAGGCGCGGAATAATCGCATCCAGATTTATTCCAAAACCAGGAATCAGGGATTTACCATGTTTGTCATTAAAGCGAGACGCGTGATAATTCTGATAGTATGCCAGCAGGTAAACGCCAGGAGGAGGAAGATTGCCTGTGGTGAAGCCCTCGGCACCAAGGGCAAAAGTATCGGCACCATTTTCAGTTGCGACTGCCAGATTTCCTGCCATGCAAGCAGCAAATCCTATTGCCAAACGAATGCTCGGGATGTTCATTGAATTAGCCTTATTATTTTTATTTAGCGCTTTCGCTGCCTGTGCGAGTTGCGGTCGCATCTTGGCGAACGTAAAGCAAGGTAGCGAACCGTCGTGGCTTATCTAGAACGGCAGGTAGCCAGCGAATACGGAATCTGGCTAACTTCGTACAGCGCTAGGGTTACAGACTTTGTACTAAGCATAAATCGATTGCGTGAGTGGGCTTACCTGCGGAGAAGGCCAGCTAGGGCGTTGTTCAAAATGCTTCTGGTCGGGAGTTCGCTATAAAGTTGAAGCAGCCAAGACTGCTGTTCGGCATAGGGGATTGACTAAGCTCGTGAGGTTGGAACATCGACCCGTGATAACCGAGTTCGGCGAGTCTGGGAGGGCGACTCGCCGAAGCGGGATTTGTATTGCTGGTAGAAGATTCCCAAGTGGGTAAATCCCCACTGCGATGCGATGGACTCGATCGTTGTCGCGGAATCGTTGCCGGGCAACAATTGCGTATGCACACGATCAAGCCTCAGTTCAACTAGATAACGCATCGCAGTGGTACCCTTGAACTCCTTGAAGGTACGGGTTAGGGAACGAATACTGCAGCTGGCTGAATTGGCAATATCGGCAAGGGTCAGAGCATCACTAATATGATGCTCCATGTACGCCACCGCGCGATGCCATTGGCTCGGAGCGATGGTCGTAGCCTGCTCCGCCAACGCTGGCGGGTAATTGTGAGGCTGACACGACAACAGCGTCATCATCAACAGCTCCTCAGTCGCGGGTGCGAACTGCTCACGGAAGAGACGATCACCACCTCTTTCAAGCGTGCTTACCACAAATTCCAGCAAGGACAACCAGCGCCAACTGACTTGAAGTCCATCCATGACCACGGCGAATTTCAATGGCCTTCTTCCCTGCCTACCTATCATCCGCCAGCACAACGACTCCACACGTCTACGTGGAATCCGCAATTTGAATGCGGTCGAGCCCGCCGCGTACTCGAAGCGGGAATGATCCTCATCGACGGTAAGTAATGTAGCACCAGCGACGACATCGTAACTGTTGCCGGCTGTCACAACTCGAATGCGCCCCGCGATCACCGTCGTAACGATTAGCCATCCCCCCAGATCATCAGGTTCAATATTCACGTCACTGCCGTAGTTGACTGTGGAAATATTAAGTGTGCCCCAATTGACCGTATGGACAAGAACGGGCCCAGCATCCCTCAGTCCGGACGGTGCATAGCTCCGGAATGGGCCAAATAGTGTGGATATCACTCGATTTGCTTCGGTACGATCATCGGTACACAAAAAGAGATGTTCGTCAGAAAGTAAGAGACGGCGAAATTCAGAGGGTGTAACGGATGAGTGCGTCATGGTATCTCTCGCAAAACACAGTCGTGTTAATTGATGCAGTATTGATAACTCTGATTTTTTCTCGGAAACTCTAAGGAAGTTATTAAGTCCGGCGCTAGGTACCAGCTGCTATAGCAGGATGCAGCACATGAGTTCAAAATGTCAACTGTCATGAAGGTTATATTATTTTTAAACGGATATACAAGTACGGTTAGATTTAAGATATTCCATCTTGTAATAGACGCTCATGATTTTTTGATTACTAAAGCGCCAATTTACTCGATAGATTTTAGAACTGCGTTTCGAGCATGAGCGTTCTGCACCTGCTGCAACGCCTGAAAACCACATCGAGAGATTAACCATGAGCGAAATGTCTGCTGAATTTCAAAAAGAACAATCCACTCGCGCGTCGTTGTTAAAGAGGGCTAATCTGGAGGCTGGTTTCTTCAACTTCATAGGGGGCAAACGGGTTTCTCTCGGCGGCACCCTGGATGTTGTGAATCCGGCCACGGGGGAGGCTATCGCCTCGGTCCCTGACGTGGGCCAGGAAGGATTGGATCAAGCGGTTGCCGCTGCTCGCGGCGCTTTTCCTGCATGGGCAGCAACTCCATACGCCGAGCGGCGAGGGCTCCTGAGCTCCTTTATTGCTCGGATCAAGGAGCACGAACCGGACCTGATAGCGCTGCTAACGGCAGAGCATGGCCGTCCGCTATCGACATCCACTTGGGAACTGCAAACGCTCACAGATGAATACGGTCCGGCATTGATTAATCTGGAATTGCCTTCAGAAGAAAGCGATACGAAAACAATGGGCCATGTGATCAAGCGATATACTCCGCTAGGCGTTGTCTGCGCCATTAGTCCATGGAACGCACCAGTACTTTTATCCTTTCTGAAAGTTTTGGCAGCGCTGGTGACCGGCAATACCATCGTTCTGAAACCTTCACCGTACGCACCTTTGACAGTGCTACGCATCGCGGATTACGGAATTGATCTGCTACCACCAGGCGTGCTGAACATCATCACCGGTGGCGATACTCTTGGTCCGCTGATGACGGCGCACCCAGGGTTCGACAAGGTAACCTTCACCGGTTCGACTCAGACTGGCAAGCGGGTAATGAACTCAGTGGCGACAACTCTCAAGCGCTTGACTCTGGAGTTGGGCGGTAACGATCCTGCTATTGTGCTTCCAGATGCTGATCCAGAAAAGATAGCCGAGTCACTGTTCTGGAGCATGTTTATGCTCAATGGACACGCATGCATCAGTCTTAAGCGTCTTTATATTCATGAGTCGATTTACCCGGCAGTGACTCAGGCGCTCATTTCCTACGCCACTCAAATTAAGACTGGCGATGGCTATGCGCCAGATTCGGCGCTGGGACCTGTGCAAAACAAGATGCAATTTCAACAGATCCAGGCGACCTGGGCAGAAATAGAGAGCAGCGGAACGAAAGTTCTGTATCAAGGTGAGGCACCTGATCAGGGATATTTCTTTCCTGTGACGATGCTCGATAATCCCGCGGACGATGCTTCCTTTGTGAAAAAAGAAGTGTTCGGTCCTATCCGCTCCGTCATGAAATACACGGATTTAGACGACGTAATTCGTCGTGCCAATGACACCAGTTATGGACTCGGTTCATCAGTCTGGGGTACTGACACTAAACAATTAGTAGAAGTTGCTAGCCAGTTGAAGTCCGGTACGGTCTGGATTAATCAGCACGCTAGTTTGGCTGGTGATCTACCGTTCGGTGGTCATAAGGAATCAGGTTTCGGCGTTGAGTTTGGCATTGAAGGGTTGAAGTCTTATTGCAGCGTGCAAGTTATTGCTACCAAATAAAGATATTAGCACTATTGTTGTTAATTAAGTGATAGCGCCTTGCGTCGCACCATCATCATGTTGCCTAACCGGCGATGCGTTGTGCTCGACTAATCATCAGGATAAGAATAATGAAAGATAGTTTCGATTTTATCGTTGTTGGAGCCGGAAGTTCCGGTTGTGTTACAGTGAATAGGTTGGTTCTCGAACACGGCGCACGCGTTCTTTTATTGGAGGCGGGCCCTAGCAACAACAATCAGATCATTAAGATGCCCGCTGGCACTTTGAAGATGATCTACGGTAAAACACCTTTTGTTAAGCGCATAAGGTCTATGCCCCAGCCGTCACTCGGCGGCCGTGCCATCGATGTCGCCCAAGGCAACGTTGTCGGCGGAGGAAGTTCGGTCAACGTCATGCTTTATGCGCGAGGCTCCCGACTTGATTATGATTTATGGGATAAAGCGACAGGTGGCGCCGGATGGGGATGGGATGATCTGATTCCCTATTTCCGCCGTCAGGAAGGCAATCAGCGATTGCAGAATGAGGCGCACGGTAGTGAGGGGCCATTGAAGGTGTCGGATGCTCCGTACCTCATCGAAGCTGACAGCTTGTTCCTGCGTACTATGCAAAATCTCAACATTCCATATACCGATGATTTCAACTCCGGCAATCTCCATGGTGTTGGTCTTACGCAATCTACGGTTTATCGCGGGAGACGTTGCAGTTCCGCGGACGCCTTCTTAAGCCCGATCCTTAACGATCCTCGCTTGACCTTGGTGACCTCGGCGCGCGTGAATCGAATTCTGTTTGAGGGCACTCGCGCGGTGGGTGTGGAATATGTGGTTGACGACATTACTCATCAGGCCTCAACCACTGGTGAGGTCATCCTGACAGCAGGCGCCTTTGTTTCACCACAACTGCTCATGTTGTCGGGCATTGGTCCTTGCAAACATCTGGAGGAGCACGGCATCAAGACTCTGGTCGATTCGCCTGGAGTCGGTCAGAACCTGCAAGACCACCATGTCGCGATTCTCTCGGCCACCACGAAACGTCCCATTGGTTACTTTGGTGAAGATACTGGCTTGAAAGCGCTTAAAAACGCGATTCAGTATTTTGCGTTCAAAAACAGTGGACCTATCGGTTCCACAGGCTCGGAAACTATGGCATTCGTTAACCTCGACGATCCCGAGGCCGATCCAGATATCCAGATTTATTGCATCGGCGCTATGTGGCCAACGGTGAAGCGTGGCCCAACCGACGCCGTGACTCTGATGGCGAACCTAGTCAAGCCGCTTTCGCGGGGCACGGTGAAGCTGCGTTCGGCAAACCCTGCCGACCATCCTGAAGTTGATCTTCGCTGGCTTAGCGATCCTTCGGACCGTCGCCGCATGTTGCAGTCGCTCAAATACCTGAGAGAGATCGTCGCGACAGCTCCGTTTTCCTCGGTCATCGATGAGATTTTCTCGCCGGTCAACCAGATACAGTCCGACGAAGCACTGCTGGACTACATCCACCAGACTACGGAAAGTAACTACCACCCCGTTGGTACTTGCCGGATGGGCCAGGAAGACGATCCAATGTCTGTCCTGACCCCCGATCTGAAGGTCAAAGGCGTGCAAAACGTTCGTGTGTTTGACTGTTCAATGATGCCGATAATCATCAGCGCCAACACCAACGCGACAGCAATGGCCGTTGCCGAGAAAGGTGTTGATCACATGATGGGGAAAATTTCGCTGCGCACACCTGGTCGCCAGACCAGTGTTAGTACCGCGGAGTCCACAAGAAGTTAAAGCACTCCATGGCTTCACCGGCAAGGCTGCTCCCACTATGGATCATGAGTCTCGTAGGAGCGGGCTTGTCGGCGATGAAGCCAGCCTGTGCTTTACAGGTCTTCATCAATAACAAACCTGCTCTTGCAAGGGATTACGAAATGCACATCGATAGACCTATCGAGTTTTTCTTTCTTACGGTGTGGCATTGGATTCTAGTATTTTGTTGCTACCCAACGCTGGCTGAGAGGCATGTTGAGGTGCCATCAAGGTTTAACGTCGCAGTTGTATTTTGTGAGGAGAACACATTCGATGAATGCTTCTAATTTTTCGAGTACGGACGAGATTAGGTCAGCGTTTTCCCATGCAATGTCACAGATGTACAGGGATGAAGTGCCTCTCTATGGTATTTTGATGGAACTGGTTTCCGAGGTGAATAGGGAAGTCATAAGCGCAGACCCCGAACTGTTCAAAAAACTGGCGCAGACTGGTGAAATTCACCGCTTACATAACGAGCGGCACGGCGCAATTCGTGTAGGCACAGATGCAGAGTTGTCAATGTTGTGTAGGTTGTTTGCTGTGATGGGAATGGAACCTGTCGGGTACTACGATCTGGCCCCCGCTGGGGTCCCTGTTCATTCCACAGCATTTCGGGCAATTGAAGACGCTGCACTCAACACTTGCCCGTTCAGAGTATTTACTTCTCTGCTCAGAGTCGAATTGATAGACGATACGGAGCTCCGAGCGATCGCTCAGCATTTGCTCTGTCAGCGCAAGATTTTTACTCCTCGAGCTTTAGAACTAATTGAGCAATGCGAAGCTGCAGGCGGACTATCTGCTGCGGACGCTTCGGAGTTTGTTGACCGTGCTCTCGAAACCTTCCGCTGGCATAACATAGCTACTGTCTCTCTTGACCAATACATGAAACTGAGTGCTCAGCACCGTTTGATCGCCGATGTCGTCGCCTTCAAAGGCCCCCATATCAATCACCTGACCCCTCGTACTATGGACATCGATGCCGTTCAGCGAGGTATGTTTATGAAGGGAATTGTTCCGAAAGCGGTGATTGAAGGTCCGCCTCGAAGGAAATGCCCGATCCTCCTACGTCAAACCAGTTTTAAGGCGCTTGAGGAATCCATCAGCTTTGTGGGGCAAGAGGTAGGAGAGTCAGGTAGTCACTCTGCTCGCTTCGGGGAAATTGAACAACGTGGCGTTGCTCTCACGCCTAAGGGGCGAGCTCTCTATGACGAGCGTTTAAGCGTTGCTCGGAACGAGTTGGGCGAGGTTCCAAACGAGGCAAACGCTGCTGAATACGTTCGTATTCTGGAAAAGGCTTTTCAAGCATTTCCCGACAATTATGAGGAGATGCGTTCGCTGGGACTCGCATATTTCCGGTATTTTCCAGCCGAAAGGGCAATGGAAGCTTCGGGTAATAATTTGCAGATGAAAAGCTTGAATCAGCTTGTTGATGAGGGTTGGATCAGGTTTGAACCGATAGTTTATGAGGACTTTCTGCCTGTAAGCGCAGCAGGGATTTTTCAGTCCAATTTGGGTGGCGATGCTCCACCACACTATTCGGCAAACTCAAATCAGAAAAAGTTTCACTCAGCGCTTGGTAGGAAGACGCTTAATGAACTTGAGCTTTACGCCGAAAGCCAAACGCGTTCTTTGCGTAGCTGCGCCAGAATCATGAGGATTAGCGAAGCAAGCTGGATGCTTTAGCGGACGTATTAGGCCCCTTAGTCATGAGTCTTCCCTCACCTCAGCACAAAGGGAGCTAGAAAGGTAAGAGGACGAGTAGCATTCGGTGGGGCTCATCCTGACCTCGGAGCTTTTTGCAACAGGTGTGTGAGGGCTGTGCGATTGATATTCGAACCCGCCTGGCCCCCAGCGGCAAGCGTAAGGGTGTCGGTGTTTGCCTGCACACTAACAGGTCGATTTCTTGGGTTTGCGATCAATTTCGGCACCTTTTCCCGGTGAGGAGATCGTCCTAGGAACGATGTGAGTGAACACGCTATACTGTCGGCTGAGGCGTTCTGTGGACGCAACCATCGACCTCACATGAGGAGGGTTATGGAAACTTCACCTATATCGACGATCACCTTAAGCCGCAAATTGAAGTTTCACCAACTGATGATATTTGAGTTGGTGCTGGAATCAGGATCATTCGTGCGGGCTGCAAATGCAATGAGTCTTACGCAACCGGCCATAACAAAAGCTATATACGATCTTGAGTTGTTTTTTGGCAGCCCGTTGTTTGAGCGGTCTAATAGAGGAGTAACACCCACCGAGTTCGGTGTTATGCTGGGACGGCGAGTCAAGTCATTGATTGCCGAGACGCGTTATATGACTGAGGAGGTCAACGCATTCAGGACCGGTGAAGCAGGGCATGTGATTGTCGGAACGCTAATATCGGCCTCTGCTAAGTTATTACCTCGGGCAATCGTGGCATTGCGCAAAGCCACTCCTGGCGTGTTGATCACGGTTCGCGAAGGAACAACGGCGCAAATGTTTCCGGCGCTGGCGACAGGAGATCTAGATATCGTCGTAGGACGCCTCCCTGAGCAGGAATTGCCTCTATCCCATGCGTTCCCGCTCAAACACGAAGTTTTGTTCCATGAATCTTTTTGTGCGGTGGTCGGATGCGACCACCCACTGGCTGACAGCAAAGGTTTGAGCATCGCTGACTTGATGACTGAAGAGTGGATCTTCCCACTTCAGGAATCACCCTCCTACAATGCCGTCGAAAAATTTTTTCGTGATTCGAAACTGGGTCTGCCTCCGCATCATGTCAATTCTCTATCTATTCTGACCAACATAGGCTTGCTGTTGGAAACTGATATGATTGCGTTGATGCCTCGAGCAGCAGCACTACAATTCGTCAAGGCTGGATTGATAGTCGTCCTCGACTTAACAAAGAGTGCTAATTTTGGTGAGGTGGGGTTCTCAATTCGCGCCGATAAAGATGTTAATCCCGCTTGCAAAAACTTCATAAAATGCCTTCGCGAAACCGCCAAGAGTATATTCGAATAAAATCTCTACACGCATTCGTTCACCGTATGGTTACGCGAAGAAACGAGCAGGCTGCCTTCATTCAAAACCGCTGATGCGGTCGATGATCAGATTTAGAGACAGAGAGGTTGATGCCAACTTGATTTTTGGTGCTCTACTCACGTTAAACGCTGTGTTTTCAGTGCGATTGTGGCCGATTCTCGGGCTACAAATCCGGTCCACAAGATCCCTTGATAAAATTCCCAAAAGGTAGTTTTAGGGGAGGGGCGTCTACTGGAACAATTTAGTCAGTTTTCTATCGTTTGGCCAAGCTTTGTGGCCAAGAATAAGGCTTGCTCCCTGTCTTTCACGTTGGTGAAACCTAACAGCAAGCCCGACTCAGATGGCGCGTCTAAGTACCAGTTAGTGAGCGCGTGAACACTCAATCCAGCGCTTTTTGCTTTAGCGATTATGGCACGATCATCCTTGCCTTCAGCCAGACGTGTCACCAAGTGCATCCCTCCGACTTGATGGTCGATCGATAGGCGTGAGCCAAGGACGCTGGTCAACGCATCCACGAGCAAGCCTCGTCGAGTTGAATAAAGGTCGCGCATTTTCTTCAAATGACGTGCGAAGTGGCCTTCATTGATGAAGTTGGCTGTGGTGACCTGCCATAGCTGAGGGCAATGACTATGCATGGTGTCCGCGATCTGAGCGAATCGGGAAACAAGATTTTCTGGTACCACTAGGTAGGCGAGACGCAGACTCGGCAACAGCACTTTACTGAAGGTGCCGCAATACAAGACTCGATCGTAGGTATCCAGGCTTTTTAAGGCTGGTAGGGGGCGGCCTAGATAGCGGTATTCGCTGTCATAGTCATCTTCGATAATCCAGCTTTGTTGGTGGTGGGCCCAAGCCAGTAGACTTTGCCGGCGAGGCATCGACATTGGAACACACAACGGACTTTGGTGGGTCGGGGTTACTACTGCAAAACGGGCGTCGCTGCCTCGTTGTATACCTGACTGAACAATCATCCCTTCATTATCGACGGGAACCGAAACAAGGTTTGCTCCAGCTTCGCGCAGGAAATGGTGGGTCGCAAAGTAACCGGGGTCTTCGACCCAGCAGCTATCTCCACTGTGTAGCAGGCTTCTACAGATCAAATCGAGGCAAGCTCGGTAGCCCGCGACAATGAAAACCTGTCCAGGTGAACAGCTAATTCCGCGCGAAACACCCAGATAACCCGCGACTGCGTTGCGCAAAGAAACATGTCCTCTCGCATCAGGGTAAATCAAACCGTCGATGGGAGAGTGGCGCAGAGCACGGTAAGCCAGTCGGTTCCATAACTTGGTCGGAAAGGCATCCAGCGCCGGCAATCCCATCTGCAGCGGCTGCGGAGTCTCTCCCGTATGTATCAAGGACTGCTGGGGAGCTTCCGATTTTATCGGGAGAGGCTTAAGTGGAGCGGATTTGATTTGTGGAGAGACAACTGTCCCGGCAGGCCCGCGTGTCACCAGATAGCCCTCACTTATCAATAATTGATACGCAGCCTCGACTGTCCCCTGAGCCAGATGGAGTTCAGAGGCTAACGCCCGAATGGAGGGCACACGATCACCAGGCTTGAGGCGACCTTCCTTAATTGAATCACGAAAGCGCAGGTAGATCTGCCGAAACAGCGGTAGCCCATCACCCTCATGGTGCACTTTTTTATTCATTGGAATGTCCCAGTCAATTTGATCATTTTTGACTCTATAAAATTTGCCTTTGGTAGGGTAATGTTACACAAATTTATTGCCATCACGACGGTTTATTGTATAAGTCGCTAGGAAGGCCATTTCCCAAAAGCTTACATGCATACGACTTGCAGAGCATTTATGTTCTTCGGTCCCTGGAGAATAAGATGCTCTATAACCCAAGAATGGATCGCTTAATGGTGAGCAGCGGTTCTGTACGACCCCTTGATGCCAAGGTGACGATATGGATATCGGCAATGAGTGCTGCACTCTATCCTTGGATCCTAGAGGCATTCCATTGGGCAGTAACACTTGCTGGTGGCATAAATGGGTCTTTGTCAGCAGGTCATATCGTCGTCGCCGCTTTGTTGTTGATTGCAGCATTTGCTGTGCCTCTGATTTGTCTGATCATGGCGGGTCGTGTAATTCATGCTGCGCCTAGGGAAAGCACCCGCGCCCGACGATTTGCGTTGCTGGCAGTTGCCGTTCCTACGCTATATGTGTTCTTTGGCGTGCTTACTTACATGGCTGGTAGCACGATTCCAGATACCTGGGTATGGTCGCCGGCCTGGTTGCTGCTGGGGGCGTGGGCAACGAGAGAAGGCGATTCCAGCATGCTTTCTCAAGCACATCCGTCCTCACGTCTGCGTGTAGCTCACGGTATCAGTGGCTCAATAACTGCACTCTACGTTCTATTTCATATCATTAATCATTTGTTTGGGCTTATAAGCCCTCAAGCGCATGCAGCAGTGATGGATATAGGCCGTACCGTCTATAGAGCTGCAGCTATCGAACCGCTGTTGGTGACGGTCATGCTGTTCCAGATTATCAGCGGCCTACGACTAGCGTGGACTTGGACAGAAACAACAGCTGACCGTTATCGGGTTTTTCAGGTGGCATCAGGTGTGTTTATGTCAGTGTTTATTCTCGGTCACATGAATTCTGTGTTCATCTTTGCGCGTACTTTTCTCGACATTCCCACCGACTGGGCTTTCGCCGCAGGACTGCCCGCCGGCTTGATACACGACGCTTGGAACATCCGTCTCTTGCCCCACTACGCACTTGGTGTGTTTTTTGTGTTGACTCACCTGTTTTCAGGGTTACGCGTGGTGCTGCTCGCGCATGAGGTAAGTCAATCGAATGCAAATCGGATTTGGTGGCTGGGAGCAGGGATAAGCTCGCTGATTTCGGTGGCAATTATGTGCGGCATGACTGGACTTAGACTGATCTGAGTGACCATATTTTTTACAAAGCGGACCAATAGTGAGGCTGCTGGTTTGTTCTGATGCTAAAAACTAAAGGGGCCGTAACAGCTAGCTTCGGTCCCTCCCAAAGATGATAGGATGAACTATTCGTGTGTCACGGGTGTTCGCAACACATCACGTCGCTGTCTACTCTTCTGCTCCGTGCACAGACATCAAATCCACTTGGAGTCCATCCTGGTTTTTGCAAGCAAGTGAGTCTGTGTCCGAACAGAACGCGTTGTGCACAGGGTTCAAAAGTGAAGTTCACACTTCTAACTCCTAGCCACCCTCAACCGCCGCTCGATCTGACACCGCCTGTCCACCGGGCAAATAGTCCACTTGGTGACGAGTTGTCCGCACGCCTTCCAATTGTTGGCGAACGCTCAGATGTGCCGGATGGGAAGAGCATCCCTCCAGCGCTTCGTGACTATCGAACCCACTGTAGAGCACAACGTCGCAGGCATACTCGATCTGGCTGATCTCGATGCCAACCTCGATAGTCTTCATGCCAGGAATGTTGCCCGCTAGACCTTCGACCAGGTTTTTTACCCGAAGGCTATTCGCGAGCTTCTCAGCAGAGCTGGCACCCTTTATATTCCACATAACAATGTGTTTGATCATATAGTAAACCTATTAAGCATAGAGCGGACTCGCGCGATAGAGCGCCGTTACTCACCCACTGATGTGGTAGATTGCAGAATGAAATCCCAGTTGATATGGAGGAATGGCGCTTTCAGGCCACGGCACTTTGCCATATCCGCATCGCTTAGCCTGTCGATAGTGGCAATCAGGGCGGGCCTAACTCCGAGCACGGTGTCTTCGCGCAGATAAGGGCAATCCGGAGCAAAGATGTGCGTGGTGACCAGTTCGTATCCAAGCACCGTGACGATAAAGTGAATATGCGCTGCCCAATGAGGATGCCGTCCAATCCGGCCTAGAAGCTTGCCGACCGGACCGTCGCTGGGAATAGGATAATGACGCGGTTTGGATGTGCGAAATGCATAGTGTCCGTCAGCCTCAGAAACGAATACACCACGCAGAACCAAGTCGGACTGTATCCCGCGCTGTTGCAAGTCATAGAAACCGTCTTCGTTGGTTTGCCAGATATCGAGCGTCGCGCCCACGATAGGCCGACCTTCAGTGTCCTTTACGTACCCGCTAACCAGTAAAGGTTCGTCTTTCTCATCCAGGCAGATGTTGCTGTTGTTGGGATAGTGCGGTGCTCCGGGCAAGTAGAACGGCCCCAATACGGTGTTAAAGGTCGGCGGTTGACGTCCTGTCGAGTGAGGACGATCGTTGATGACTTCCGCCAGCATGCTCGCATCCAGCACGTCGGACAGCAGAATGAACTCCTGGCGCCGGTCGTTATACATGTGCCCTACATCAGTGAGAAACTCGATGGCCGCGTGCCATTCCGCATACGTGGGCTCGATTTCCTTGATGGCAGCATGGAAGTGCTTCACGATAACGCCCATCACCTGGCGAGTGCACGGGTCGCCGAAATCGCTCATACGTGCGTTAACGACTTCCACCTAACTGGTTTCGGTGAAGAGGTTGTTGAGATCGATGTCGTCAGGTTGCGGCAGTGCACTTTCGAGTTCTCCGTCGTTTTTGTGAGCGATATATGGTTACTGGCATTAAGCTCAGCGTTCATAGGTGTCTCCTGCCGGTAAACCCGCCAAGGTATCAAAGGAACCGAACGATAAGTTCTTAGCTGTCTGCAAATGATCGACAGACCAGCAACCAGCCGTCTTCTACGTCACCCTCATCCAGGACTGAGTGTCCAAGCGATTGACTCGGCCTGATTCCAGTCGACATGTACACGAAGCACATTCGAGCCAGGGGTATTTGCCGCGTGGCGCCAGAACAGTGATGACGGAGTGTGCCTGCCCGGCATGGTGACCGTTTCCGGAACCACTACCGGTAGCGACAAACACTTGGGCACCTGTATCAAGCCAACGTCAACTGGACGCCTATCTCCAATATCACGGTCGGTCTCGACTATCTGTTCTATGACATCGGTTCGGCGAACAAGAATGCCGGAGGCAGTAACTCGCAAATCGTGGTGTTGCGTACCTCGTTTCGTTATTGAAAAGAGGCCATTCAAGCATAAAGTATGACTGGATAAAGCATAAGTCGGCAAAGCGGCTTTTGCTTTGTCCATAACCGTCTGTTGGTCACACATTGCTGACCTTTTGTGAACTTATTAAGCATTTTCAACATCTGGCTGGCGAGCTTCCGACTCCAAGCATAGAACCTTTCATCATTTCTGCGGTACGTGCTATCCAATGCCGGCATTCGATGCTACGAGCGATAGCACCGGTGGAAGCTTGTCCAAAACCCAAGAGCGCTCCGCCATTGATCATCAAAGTCAAAATTATGATTATCCATAGCTTGTCAGCTTTCATAACAGCATCTCGTAGTAATGATAATCCAGCTACCCGTTACGGTTACTGTGTTTAATGCCGACCAGTTAAACAATTGAAGAATGGGGTCTCTGTAATGAGGCCCCATTGAGGACAAAAACTAAGTCATCTTTAGTGATAGTTAATTTTAGACGACCGCCACTTAACAAAACTTAGACTACTGTTACGCTAGGAAAATCAATATCAGTGT
>NZ_JACARO010000228.1 GCF_013386585.1 Pseudomonas sp. P7548
AGCCCGCTCACTACAGGTCAGTTTGTCCCACAGGGAATGCTCATTCCAGCCTGTAAAACACACCGCCATCACCCTCCGAATATCCCCGCGCCAGTCAGACCTTTCTGAATCTCCCCCAACCTGCCGTTTAGCCCCGTGCCGCCATTGACGCTCCTCGATCAACCCTCTTATCTAGCGCCCAGAGGATTGGATCCTATCCCGGCTACTCACTGAATCGTTCCTTTCGGCCCCCTTGCGCACCCGCGCCAACGGTCCGGAACGGTTGCTGCTGGCTGCATCAAGGAGATTACTTATGACGCGCACCCCAACCCCGCCCCTGCTCACCGCCCCGAC
>NZ_JACARO010000229.1 GCF_013386585.1 Pseudomonas sp. P7548
TCGTTGAGCAACACATCGCCGACGGTTTGCGCCTGTTGGTCGCGGATCAGTTTTTCGGTGTAGGACGCCATGCTGAACGGCGCGTCCATGATGTCCTGGTTGCCCAGCACACCCAACTGGCCACCTCTTGCCACTTGGCCACCGGCATAGACTGGGGGCAGGGCACTTGGCGCTGGCGCATCGACGTTGATGTTGGTGGCGCCCAATTCCAGTGTGTTGCCGTCCTGACGGTTATTCGCATCCTGCGGGGTGACGGGGGCGGCAGCGTGAGCGCCAAGGCTCAAGGAGCAGCAAAGGGCGAGCAGGGTGGGGCGAAACGGCACGGAAAGTCGGGTACGGGT
>NZ_JACARO010000027.1 GCF_013386585.1 Pseudomonas sp. P7548
GCTTCAGGCGGGTGGTAATGACAATAACGAGAAAAGAGCATCGACAACCATGGCATTACTGACTGAACACGAGCAGCGCCAAGTCGCCGAAGCGATCGCCCGCGTCGAGAAAACCACCGACGCCGAACTGGTGACCGTGCTGGCGGCGCGTGCCGACGACTACGCCTACATCCCGTTGTTGTGGGCCAGTCTGATCGCCCTGGTGGTGCCAGGCGTGGTGCATTACCTGTCCGGCTACCTGACCATGTACACCTTGCTGCTGGCGCAATGGGCGACGTTCATCGTGCTGTGCCTGGTGTTTCGTATGCCGGCGGTCACCACGCGATTGATCCCGCGTTCGGTTCGCCATTGGCGTGCGTCCAACCTGGCGCGGCGCCAGTTCCTGGAGCAGAACCTGCACCACACGCTGGGCAGCACCGGCGTGCTGATTTTCGTCAGCGAGGCCGAGCGGTACGTGGAGATTTTGGTGGATGACGGGATTTCCCAGCGCCTGGATGACAGCAGCTGGGAGGTGATCGTCAAGGCGTTTACCCAGCAGGTGAAGCAGGGGCAGACGCTGGCGGGGTTCATCGCGTGCATCGAGGCCTGTGGCGAACTGCTCAAGGTGCATGTGCCGTTGACGCAGACGCGTAATGAGCTGCCCAACCGGTTAATCGTGTTGGAGTGATCCTGGATATGCGGTTCGAAATGTGGGAGCGGGCTTGCTCGCGAATGCAGTGCGCCAGTCAATGAATAAATCGACTGACACACCGCTTTCGCGAGTAAGCCCGCTCCCACATTTGCATGTGTGTTATCCAGACGCAGTACCGTTAGTCAAATAACCCCGTGCCCTCAAGCCCCATCCCCCCTAAAATGCCCGGCATTCCCTGCCCGAGGCGTTTTTGTTCATGTCTGTCACTGTTCAACCGGATCATCACGCCCAGTTCATCGCACTGCTGAGCGACAGCCTTGCGCAGAATGCTTTCATCAAGCTGGTGCTGGCCAAGTACGTCGGTGCCGAAGCCGAGTTGCAGCGGCTGATCATCAAGCAGGTGGTGGTCAAGGAGCAGGCCTGCCTGTCGTTCGTGTACCGCTACAAGACCCGCGACATCACCAAGAACCTGCCCCTGGCTGACGGCGTGGCGGCGATTGCCGAGTTGTTGCCGGCCCAGTTCAAGAACGCGCACCTGTTGTCGCTGACCGATGAAGCCCAGCTGGAATACAGCAAGAAGAACAAAAGCTCGTTGTTCAAAAGCAAGCCGCAGCAGTTGCGCGAAGCGCCGTCGGCAGAGCACAACCGTGAGAAGAACCGCTTTCTTGACCTGAGCCGGCCGTTTCTCGCCGACCTGGGCGTGACCGACGCCAAGCAGGCGCTGATCCCGTCGATGTCGCGCAAGTGGAAGCAGATCAACAAGTTCATCGAGGTGTTCAGCCATGCGCTGACCTCGTCACCGTTGAAGCTGGACCAGCCGGTGCGCGTGGCCGATTTTGGTTCGGGCAAGGGCTACCTGACGTTCGCCATCCACGATTACCTGCGCAACACCCTCAAGGCCGAGGGCGAAGTCACCGGTGTGGAGTTGCGCGAAGACATGGTGACCCTGTGCAACAGCGCCGCTGCGCGCCTGGAGCACCCGGGGCTGGTGTTCAAGTGTGGTGATGTGCGCAGCGTGGCGCCGAGCGAGCTGGACGTGATGATCGCGTTGCATGCCTGTGACATCGCCACCGACTACGCGATCCATACCGGCATCCGTTCCGGTGCGTCGATCATCATGTGCTCGCCGTGCTGCCACAAACAGATTCGCCTGCAGATCCAGAGCCCGGTGCTGCTCAAGCCGATGCTGCAATACGGTTTGCACCTGGGCCAGCAGGCCGAAATGGTTACCGACAGCCTGCGCGCACTGTTTCTCGAAGCCTGTGGCTACGAGACCAAGGTGTTCGAGTTCATCTCGTTGGAACACACCAACAAGAACAAGATGATCCTGGCGGTCAAGCGCGCCGAGCCTGTGGACAACGCGCAGTTGCTGGAGAAAATCCAGGAATTGAAGGCCTTCTACCACATAACCGAGCACTGCCTGGAAACCCTGCTGCGCGCCGACGGTTTCCTGAGCTGAACACACCCCCTGTAGGAGCCCGCTCCCACACTTAGACTGTATTTGGCTTGGGAATCGGGGCTGGCTGCACCGCCGTCTTGCGCCCCAACATCACCGTCACGATCACCCCACACGCAAACAGCCAGGTAATCGGCTCGATATGTTCACCAAAGAACAGCGCCGAAAACGCGATGGTGAAGAAGATCTGCAACAGCTGGATCTGGCTGACCCGCGCAATGCCGCCCATGGCCAGCCCGGCGTACCAGGCAAAGAATCCCAGGAACTGCGAGAACAGCGACACATAGCCGAACGCCCACCATGCGCGCATCGAGATTGCACCTTGATGCTGCGCCGCCAGGTACCACACCGGGCCGATCAACACCGGTGTTGAAAGCACCAACGCCCAGCAGATCACCTGCCAGCCGCCCATTTCCTTGGCCAACCGGCCGCCTTCGGCATAACCCAGGCCACCCACGGCAATCGCGCCGAGCATCAGCAAGTCGCCGGCCTGGATACTGCCGGCACCGGTGATCAACGCGTAGCCGAGTACCAAGGCACTGCCCAGCGCCGCACAGGCCCAGAAGGCCTTGGACGGACGCTCATGGGACAGCCAGGCGGCGTACAGCGCCACGCACAGCGGTTGCAGGCCGTTGACCAGTGCACCATGGGACGCCGGCAGGGTTTGCATGGCCCAGGCCGACAACACCGGAAAGCCCAGGATCACACCGGCAATCACCAGGCACAGCCCGCGCACCTGGCGCCAGGTCGGCCAGCGTTCACGGCGCCACAGCAGCAACGCCGCCGCCGGGATCGCCGCGAACAGCGCACGGCCCAGGCCGTTGAGCAACGGGTGGATTTCCTGCACGACGATGCGCGTGAACGGCAAAGTCAGGCTGAAGATGATGACGCCCAGCAGGCCGAGGGCCATGCCGGTGTTTTCGCGCGAGCTCATGGTGAGGGGACCGGGATCAAGAGGGCTTCAAGGGAAGCCCATCTAGCCACAACCCCCGGCAAACGCGGGCCTACAGCTGGTGGTTGATTTATCCGTACAGTTTCAAAAACTGCTCGGTTCTTACAAGAGGTTTGTGCCGCGCCGAAGATCCACTGTAGGAGCTGGCTTGCCGGCGATGCAGACACCTCGGTGTATCAGTTGGACCGAGGAGATGCTATCGCTGGCAAGCCAGCTCCTACAGGTGTGCGGGTTTAGAAGAAGCGCGTGACGCTGATCTTGGCATCGCGGCCTTTGGTGTAGGCACGGTCGCCGCTCAGGGCAGGGCGGAAGTTGTTGTTGAACAGGTTGTCGATGGTGAAGTTCACCTCGGTGCCCTTGAGGTAGGCCTGCTGCGGTTTCCATTTGGCGAACAGGCCCTGGGTGTTGTAGCGCTTGTTGCCGTACTGGTCGTAGAACAGGTCGCCGACGCTGCTGCCCGGGCCGCCGGAATAGGTGTCGCTGGGCAGGCGTTTGGTGGCGCCGATGAACTGGCCCATCCAGCCTACCTGCGCGTCCAACGCCGGGATGTTGGTGCCGAACACCAGCACCCATTTGGTCGGCGGAATATCCCGCGCGGCCACATCCGGCCCCCAAGGGTTGGTGTAGGCGCCTTCGTGATCGCCCTTGGCGTAGGCGAACGACGCCGAGCCGAACAGGTAGGTGGAGTTGTAGAACGTTTCCAGCTCAAAGCCCTTGATGGTCAGCCCACCGATGTTGCGGTAGTTGGACATCGCGCCGGGTGGGCAGGCGCTGGAGATGGTGCCGCCGTTGATGGCCTGGTTCTGGCAGCCGACGCCGGTGGCCTTGAAGATTTCATCTTCGACCTTGTTGTGGAAGAAGGTGGTGCGCACTTGCAGGTTGTCGTCCCGGGTGATCAGGTTGTCGAAGCTGCTGACGCTGCCCACGCTGATCGAGGTGATGCGTTCCGGGTCGAGGTCGACGCTGGTGGCGGTGCGACTGCCCAGGCCCTGCACTTCGTATTGCTCGTCGATCACCGGGGCACGCCAGGTCTGGCTCCAGTTGGCGAACAGCCCCAGGTTCGGGTTGACGGTCCAGAACAGCGCCAGGCGTGGCGACCAACCGGTGTAGGTGCGGTCGCTGTAGTCGTGGCCGACGGCCGGGTCCGGGTTGTTGTAGTACGGCGCGTCGTTGCCTTCGCCACGGTTACGCACGTGGTCGTAGCGCAGGGACGGCGTGATGGTCACATCGCCGAGAGTCACCGCGTCCTGGATAAAGAAGCTGTTGGTATCGACCTTGCCGTGGGGCATGAAGCCTGGCTGGAAGTGCCCATAGTTGTAGCGCGGAGTGTTGTAGGTGGCGCCGGGCATCCACATCTCGGTTTCGCGGATGTGCTTGCGGATCTGACCGCCGACAGTGACGGCGTGTTGCAAGGAGCCGGTGTCGAACAGGCTGACGTTACGGACATCGAGGTTCTTGTCAGTGTAGGACGTGTCCATCTTGCGTCCACCGGTGGCCAGTTGGAAAAACGCGGTGGCGTCGCGCTCGTCGGTCTGGTCGGTGTTGGACTGCGAATATTTGACGGTCAGGTCCACCAGCGGGTTGTCCACCGGGGTGAATTCATATTTGCCCGACCAGGTGGTGTCGACGGTGTCGCGATGGGCCAGAAAACGCTTCAACGCCCCTTCGTAGCCGTAGCGGTCGATGTTGGCCTGGGTGGGTGGCGTCGGGTAGCTGGCGGCGGAGAATGGCGTCCAGCGATTGCTGTGGGAGCGCGAATAAGACAGGCCGACGCTGTGTTCATCGGTGAGATGGGCGTTGACCTTGAACAGCTTGCCGTCCACATCCTGGGCGGTGTTGGGCAGGCGCTTGGGGTTGATCGGGTACTGGTTGTTCTCGTTGGGCAGTTCGGCGGCCACCTTCATGTCGCCACCGTCTCGTTGGGTCAGGTAGGCGAGGGCGTCAAAGCGGCCGTCGTCGGTACGCCCATACACCGCGCCGCTGTAGACCTGTTCGTGGTCGTTGCTGGAGTAACCGTACTTGAGCATGGCACCACTGTTGCGGCCGTCCTTGAGCAAGTCGGGCGCATCCTTGGTGGTCATGTTGACCGTGCCGCCAAACCCGCCATTGCCGGTGAAGGGCGAGTTGGGGCCTTTCTCCACTTCAATGCTCTTGATCAGTTCGGGCTCGATGAACACGGTGCCTTGCTGGTAGCGCTCGAAGCCGCTCTTGGTGGCGCCGTCGACGGTCAACGGCACGTCTTCGGCATCGCCGAAACCCCGGATGTTGATGGTCTGGCCACCGGGCTTGAGCGAGCCGCCCTGGCTGACACCGGGCAAGGTCTGCAACAGGCTGGGAATGTTGTTGGACTGGTAGCGGTCGATGTCTTCCTGGGTCAGGGTCGAGCGGCCGACGGTGCTGGAGTTCACCTCCGTACCGGTGCCGATCACGCTCAGGGCGTCCAGTTGGATCGCGCCACTGTTGGTGGTTTTGCCTTCATCAGGGCGTACTACGTAGGTGGTGCCGACTTTGATCAAGGTGAACTCGCCGTTCTTCAGCAGGGTGCGGATCGCCACTTCCGGGGTGAACTCGCCATTGAGCGCCGGCGCCTGCACGTTCTTGAGCAGGGTTTCATCGAACAACAGCTGGATTTTCGCTTGTTGCGCCACTTGGCTCAGGGACGTCGCCAGCGGCTGGGCGGGCAGTTGCAGCGTGAGCGACTCGGCCTGGGCGCTGAGGCTGAATGCCAGGCAGGTGGCGATGATCGACGGTCGAAGAAACAGGTGTGAAACGTGGCAAGGCGCGCGAAACATGAAATCCCCCGGTGTGGCCAAACGGCCAAAAAGGCGTGCGTATCAAACGCAGACGGGGGGAAGACGGGGCAGGCAAAAAAATCCACACATGCGAATGCAAAATATTCTCAAGTACGGTGTTTTGCGGGGTTACTTGCTCGGTTCGATCCGTACGATGCCATCCGCTGACGGCACGGTTTTCACCGGAAGCAGGGCGGGCAGGGCGTTGAGCAAGGCGTCCGGGTCATTGACATCCAGGTTGCCCGACACCTTCAACTGCGCCACCGCGCGGCTCACCTGCAGCGGTGCCTGGGGGCGGTACAGGCTCAATTCGTCGATCAGGCTGGCCAGTTCGCGATTGCGAAACGTGAGGTGCCCGCTGCGCCAGTCGGCGACTTCTTCGGCGTTCAGGCTTTGCTGCTGCAACGTGCCCTTGGCATAGCTGTAGGTGGCGCGCTGCTGGGCGCCGAGCAAGGTTACCGGGCTCTTGGGGTCTGGCTCGAAGGCCACCTGCCCGTGGGCCACGCTCACCACCAGTTGCTGCTGGCTGCGGCGCACATCGAAACCGGTGCCCACCACCCGCACATTCGCCTCGCCGGCCTGCACGTAGAGGGGCCGCTCCTTGTCGGCGGCCACCTCGATATACACCTGGCCTTTGTCCAGATGAACGATACGCTGGTGGGCGGTGAAGTCTATCCGCACCCGCGTATTGGCATTCACATACAAGGTGCTGCCATCGGGCAGGTTCAGGGTGCGCATGCCTTTGGCATGGGCGGCCACCTGGCTGTGGTACAGCGCACGTGGGGCGTCGATAGCGCTGGCCATCACGGCGCAGACCAGGGCTGCGGCCACGGCCAGGGCAGGGCGCCACACCGACGGTTTGCGCTTGGGCAGCGCCACGGGTTTGTTCAGTTGCTGCAACTGGGCGAGGTCTGCCCACAGTTGTTCGAATTCGGCATAGGCGCGGGCATGGGCAGGCTCCGCTTGCCAGGCGGCAAAGGCTTTGCGGTCGGCACGCCCCGCCTCGTTGCGGTTGCGGGCAAACCAGCTGGCGGCTTGGGCATCGATGGAATCGCTATGCTCGATGTCCAGGGCGTCGATGTCGCTCAGGCGGTTCATTCGGGCTGCTCCGTGCCGGGTTCGTTTTGAAGGCGTCGCTTGCAGTGCAGCAGGGCAAAGGCGATGTGCTTTTCCACCATGCTGGTCGAAATGCCCATGCGCTCGGCGATCTGTGCCTGGCTCAAGCCTTCGAAGCGGTGCAGCATAAGGGCTTCTCGCCTTCGGGGCGAGAGTTCGGCGAGGACTTCTTTCAACTGTTCCAGGCGTTGCAAGCGTTGCGCGGCGGCCATGGGATCGTTTTGCTCATCGGTGACCGGCTCGGTGTCCATGTCGGCCGGGTCTGAGTGGACGGTCTGCCGTACCTTCTGCTTGCGCCAGTGATCACGCAGCAGGTTGCGCGCCATCTGGAACAGAAACGCCCGTGGCTGCTCGACTTTGGCCCGGTCGCGGTAGTCCAGCCATTGGGTGAAGACATCCTGGGTCATGTCCGCGGCGTCGCTGGCGTTGTCCGTGCGTTTGCGCAGGAAATACAGGATATCTGTATAGAACCCGCGAAAGGCATCGGCCGACAACGGGTCGGGCTTGGGACGAGACATGGGAATCCTTCTTGAGGAAGCACGACGTAGAAAAGTCGTGAATGGTATCGAGAACCATTGTCATTTGTCTCTATTTTACGGATGTACACAGCAAAAAATGTGGGAGCGGGCTTGCTCGCGAAAGCGGTGTGCCAGTCGATTTATCCATTGACTGGCGCACTGCATTCGCGAGCAAGCCCGCTCCCACAGGGGATTGTGGGTTAGCGCAGCAATGTTTTCAGCTGCTCGATCGCCGCTTCACCCAGCGAGAAAACCGGCAACCGTGGATCACCCACTTCCAGCCCCGTCAAACGCAAACCCGCCTTGATCGTCGCCGGCAACCCACCTTTGAGGATGAACTCCAGCAACGGCAACTGGCGATAAAACAGTTCCCGCGCCTTGGCCAGGTCATTGGCCAATACCGCCTCATACAACGCCAGATTGAGTTGCGGGATCAGGTTCGGCGCTGCCGTGCACCAGCCCTTGGCACCTGCCGCGAAGGCTTCCAGCGCCAGCGGGTTGCAGCCGTTGTAGAACGGCACGTCCGTCTGGCGATGCAACTGGTGCATGCGCTGAACATCCCCGGTGCTTTCCTTGACCATGGTCACGTTGGCCACCTGCTTGATGATGCGCAGGATCAGATCCACCGACATGTCCGTGCCACTGGTGGCCGGGTTGTTGTAGAGCATGATCGGCACGCCGATGCTGTCGCCAATAGCCGCGTAGTGGGCGAGGATTTCCGCTTCACTGAGCTTCCAGTAAGACGCCGGCAGCACCATCACCACGTCGGCGCCGTTGGCTTCGGCGTAACGGGCGCGGCGCACGGCCTTGGCGGTGGTCAGGTCGGACACGCTGACGATGGTCGGTACGCGCCGGGCGATCTTGGCCAGGCTGTAGGCGCTCACTTCGTCCCACTCGGCGTCGCTCAAATACGCGCCTTCGCCGGTGCTGCCCAGGGGCGCGATGGCGTGCACGCCGCTGTCGATCAAGCGGTCGATGGAACGGCCCAGGGCATCAAGGTCGATGCGCTGGCCGTCGGCGCTGAACGGGGTGATGGTGTAGCCGATGATGCCGTGAATCGTTGGGCTGGACATAAACAGTCTCCGGTCAAAAAGGGGCAATCAGTTCAGGCAATCGGCGTGTTGGCGCAGGTTCTGCCGGGCGTAGTAATTGAACGCAGCGCCGAAGCGCTTGGGCTTGGAGATCCAGTCATGGGCCTCGCGCCCGAGTTCTGGCAGGATCGGCTTGATCGTGCCGGCGGCCATCGCCAGCAACTGCAACTTGGCTGCGCGTTCGATCAACTGCGCGATCACACAGGCCTCCTCGATGCTCGCCCCGGTGGACAACTGGCCGTGGTGCGAAAGCAGGATGGCGCGTTTGTCGCCCAGTGCCGCCGTGATGATTTCCCCCTCTTCATTGCCCACCGGCACGCCGGGCCAGGCTTCCAGGAACGCGCAATCCTCGTACAACGGGCAGAGGTCCATGTGGGACACCTGCAGCGGCACTTCCAGCATCGACAGTGCCGCGATATGGGTAGGATGGGTGTGGATGATGCAATTCACATCCGGCCGCCCACGGTACACCCAGGTGTGAAAACGGTTGGCCGGGTTGGGAATGCCATGGCCTTCCAACACTTCCAGGTCTTCGTTGACCAGCAACAGGTTGCTGGCGGTGATCTCATCAAAGCCCAGGCCCAATTGCTGGGTGTAATAGGTGCCAGGCTGCGGCCCACGTGCGGTGATCTGCCCGGCCAGACCGGAATCGTGACCGTGCTCGAACAGGATGCGACACGTGAGCGCCAGCTTTTGCCGGTCGGTCCACGTATTATCCGCCAGGGTGTTTTGCATCTGGATCAGCGCCTGCTTGACCAGTTGGTCTTTGGGGAGTGCTAATGTCTTGGCCATATCGGGTGCCCTCGGTGGCTGCAAATGACACTAACGATGCTATATGACACTTTGTGTCATTGGCAAGCATGGCTCTTGCCTTTCTGCAGGGATTAACCGCAGCACATGTCTATCCGTTTGAAACTATTGAGAAAAAAACTTGGCGTGACCCTGGAAGCCCTGGCTGAAAAATCCGGGATGACCAAGAGCTACCTGTCCAAGGTCGAGCGCGGGCTCAATACGCCGTCGATTGCCGCCGCGCTGAAGCTGGCCAAGGCCTTGAACGTGAAGGTCGAAGAGCTGTTCAGCGAAGACAGCGTCAGCCTCGACAGCTACAGTCTGGTGCGCAGCCACGAGCGCCCGGACATCTCGCCGGGTTACGCGGTGTTGGCCCATCAGGTCAGCGAGCGCAGCCTGCTGCCGTTCATCATCTACCCGCCGGCGGAGTTCACCGACAAGACCTTCAAGGAGCACGTGGGGGAAGAGTTTCTGTTCGTGCATGAAGGCCGGGTGGAGGTGGACTTCATGAACGAGCGGGTGATTCTGGAACGCGGTGATGCGCTGCATTTCAATGCGCAGAAGCCCCATCGGCTGCGTTCGGTGGGCGATGTGCAGGCGCAGCTGTTGGTCGTGGTGCACAGCTCGGAAGAATGACCACGATGCAGGATTGAAATAGGGGCCCGCTCCCACATTTTGATCAGCGTTCGACAGGCACTGACAGCGCTGAATTGCCCAACGGATGCGTGCGCGCCGCGAAGAACTTCAGTTCCACGCCAGTCCCATCGAACAACGCCGAATACCGCCGTTTCTGCTGACGAATAAACCCGTCACTGCGCCCCGACACCGAAATCGCCAGGGTCGATACATTCGCCTGGCGAATCGCGTCCACCAGGTGCTTGTCCTGCGCGCCCAGCTCATGGCCGAAGATGCACAGCGCACCCTCATGGGTCAGCAATTGTTCATAACAGAACGACAGGTAATCCGAGCTGCGGATGGTCTTGAGCTTCTCTTCAACCTTGCCCTCGCTGACAAACAGCGGCACATCGTCCAGGGTCTTGAGCGTGTTGTTGATGGCAAAACTGCTGAGCAGGGTGCTGTCGGTGGACGGCAATTTGCGTGCGGTGCCGTCGAGGTTGCGCACCAGGTGCAGGCCGCCGTGCAGGTAGAGGATGCGCGTCGCCTCGGTGCGGGTGTTGCGCAGGTCGAAGCTGGCGTCGGCGCTGCCGAACAGGTCGTCGATGCCCGGGGTGTGCAGGATCGCCCAGTAGTTGAGCAAGTCGTAGTTGCTGGTGAATACCGTGGCGTAGCTCGCCAGTTCAGCGTTGATCGTCGCCAATGTCGACGGCTGCACCAGGCGCCAGGGGATGTGCACGCTGTGGATGGTATTGATCAGCGCTTCCTTGATCGCATAGTAGCGATTGCGCGGCGCCGCCGAGCTGACGGCCAGGGCCTTGTTGACCCGGCTGGTGGTTTTCAGCGCACCCAGGGCTTGCTCGAAACTACGGGTTTGCAGGGCGTCGAACACGCTGAGTTCGGACTGGCTCAGGGGTTTTTCTTCGACGGTGCGCGCGTTTTCGAACAGCGAGTCGTAGGCAAAGTCTTCCCAGATCGTACGGCTGGCACCGTTGCCGATCAGAATCGCGCTGAAGTCGACGGCACTGCGCAGCGCATTCCAGTCGTCTAGGTGGGCGTCAATATCCTGGAAATCCTTCATTGCGGCGGGTCTACTCGAAATCGGCTGGGCGGTGACTTTATCACGAGCGGGCGTTGATCCTGATCAAGATACGCCGCGCGATAGAGGTGGATTCTGTTGGCATAACGCCTCTGAGGATTGACCATGAGCAGCACCTTCTTCATCCCCGCCGTCAACATCATGGGCATCGACTGCCTCGACGAAGCCATGACCGCCATCCGCAACTATGGTTTTCGCAAGGCGCTGATCGTCACGGACGCGGGCCTGGCCAAGGCCGGCGTTGCCAGCATGATTGCCGAGAAACTGGCCATGCAGGACATCGACTCAGTGATCTACGACGGCGCCAAACCCAACCCCACGGTTGAGAACGTCGAGAACGGCCTGGCGCTGTTGCAGCAGAGCGCCTGTGATTGCGTGGTGTCCCTGGGCGGCGGTTCGCCCCATGACTGCGCCAAGGGCATCGCCCTGTGCGCCACCAACGGCGGGCACATCGGCGACTACGAAGGGGTCGATCAATCGAGCAAGCCGCAACTGCCGCTGGTGGCCATCAACACCACGGCCGGCACCGCCAGCGAGATGACCCGTTTCTGCATCATCACCGACCAAACCCGCCACGTGAAAATGGCCATTGTCGACCGCAACGTCACGCCACTGCTGTCGGTCAACGACCCGGCGCTGATGGTCGGCATGCCCAAGGGCCTCACCGCCGCCACCGGTATGGACGCCCTGACTCACGCCATCGAGGCCTACGTGTCCACCGCCGCCACGCCGATCACCGACGCCTGTGCGATCAAGGCCATCGAGCTGATCAGCGCCAACCTGCGCCTGGCGGTCCGCGATGGCAGCGATCAGGCGGCGCGGGAAAACATGGCCTACGCGCAATTCCTGGCAGGCATGGCCTTCAACAACGCGTCCCTGGGTTTCGTACACGCCATGGCTCATCAACTGGGCGGCCTGTATGACCTGCCCCACGGCGTGTGCAACGCGGTGTTGCTGCCTCATGTGCAAAGCTTCAACGCCAGCGTCAGCGCCAAACGCTTGAGCGATGTGGCGCGCGCACTGGGCGCCGACATCAAGGGCCGCACCCCGGAAGAGGGCGCGCAAGCCGCCATCGCCGCGATCCGCAGCTTGTCCCACGACGTCGAGATCCCGGCCGGCCTGCGGGAACTGGGGGCCAAATTGCAGGACATTCCCCTGCTCGCCACCAATGCCTTGAAGGACGCCTGCGGGTTGACCAACCCACGGCGCGCCGATCAGCGTCAGATCGAGGAGATCTTTCGCAGCGCGTTCTGAGCCGGGCAGTGGCAAGCTGCAAGCGTTAAGCTACAAGCTGGTAAGGTGTGAATCTCGCACTGCATTCAACTTGAGCATGAAGCTTGCGGCTTGCCGCTGAGGTCCCCCTATGAGAGTTCTGCTATTCGGCGCCACCGGCATGGTCGGCCAAGGCGTGCTGCGTGAGTGCCTGTTGGCCGCCGATGTCCAGGAAGTCGTCGCCGTCGGCCGCACGCCGTTGACCCAGCAACACGGCAAGCTGCATCAGGTGTTGCACAGCGACATGCTGGATTTCCAGCCACTGGAAAACCTGCTGCAAGGCTTCGACGCCTGCTTCTTCTGCCTTGGCGTTTCTTCGGCGGGGATGAACGAGATCAAGTACACCCACCTCACCTATGACCTCACGCTGGTCGCGGCCAGCACCCTGGCGCGGCTCAATCCGCAGATGACGTTTATCTACGTGTCCGGCGCTGGCACCGACAGTTCCGAAGCCGGCAAGTCGATGTGGGCGCGGGTCAAGGGCAAGACCGAGAACGCCTTGCTGCGCCTGCCGTTCAAGGCGGTGTACCTGTTTCGGCCGGGGGTGATCCAGCCGTTGCATGGCGTGCGTTCCAAAACGCCGTTGTACCAGTCGTTCTACACCGCACTCGGTCCGTTGCTGTCGTTCTTTCGCCGGATCAAACCGGATTGGGTAGTGAGCACCGAGACCGTCGGCCGGGCGATGTTGCAGGCGGCGAGCGTGGGGGCGCCGCAGCCGGTGGTGGAACAGGCCGGGATTAATCGCTTGGCTGACGAGCGTCACTGATGTTGCACAAAAGCCTGGTGCGCCGGCTGGACCTGATCACTTTGCAACTGTTCGTCGCGGTCTACGAGGAGGGCACCTTGACCCGTGCCGCCAACCGCGAAGCCATTGCCGTGTCGGCGGCCAGCAAGCGCTTGATGGAGCTGGAGCAAGTGCTGGGTGTGAGCCTGTTCGTGCGCCGTGCCAAAGGCATGGACCTGACCGCCGCCGGGGAAACCCTGTTGCACCACGCCCGGCAGATGTTGTTCAACGTCGAAAAAATGGGCCTGGAGCTGGGCGAGCACAGCCACGGCGTGCGCGGTTATGTGCGGATGCTGGCCAACCTGTCGGCGATCATTCAGTTTCTTCCTGAAGATTTACGGGATTTTTCCCAGCTGCACCCCGAAGTGAAAACCGATCTGGAAGAGCGCCCCAGCAACGGCGTGGTGCAAGGCGTGCTCGATGGCGTGGCCGACCTGGGCATCTGCTCCAGTGACACCGACACCAAAGGCTTGCCCGGCGTGACCTACCGTCTCGACAAACTGGTGGTGCTGATGCCCGCCGATCATCCGCTGGCCACGCGCGACAGCCTGGCGTTCGCCGAGACCCTGGACAGCGATTATGTCGGCTTGCACGCCGCCAGTTCGATCAACATGCGCACCCACGCCGCCGCGCGCGAGGCGGGCAAGATGCTGCGCCTGCGCATTCATGTGCCGGGGTTTGATGCGATGTGCCGGATGGTCCAGGCGAACATGGGCATTGGCATCCTGCCGCACAAGGCCTATGAATTGTTCGGCCGGGCGCTGGGCCTGCACGCGGTGCCGTTGACGGATGCCTGGTCGGATCGCAGCCTGATCCTGGTGGTGCGCGATGAGGCGCAACTGTCGCCGGTGAGCTGTCTGCTCTTCGACCACCTCCACAACCCTCTGATTTAAACGGCACCCGTTGTTGTAGTGAGCGGGCTTGCCCCGCGCTGGGTGGCGAAGCCGCCCCAAACCCGAGCGCCGCGGTCTTTCCGAAATACCGCGTCGGCCTTATTGGGGCGGCTCCGCCACCCAGCGCGGGCAAGCCCGCTCACTACAGTATTCGTGTTTGGCGAACGCTCGTTGCCAACTGACGGTTGGATTTCTCCTGTGGCTGCCCTCTAGTCTTGGCCCCACATTCCAAGAACAAGAGGTACACCCCATGACGGCTCCCCTGAGCGGTATCAAGGTGATCGAGATCGGCACCCTGATTGCCGCGCCGTTCGCCGCGCGGCTGATGGCCGAGTTTGGCGCCGAGGTGATCAAGATCGAAGCCATGGGCCAGGGCGACCCGCTTCGCAAATGGCGAAAGCTGCACGAAGGCACGTCGCTGTGGTGGTACCTGCAATCGCGCAACAAGAAATCCCTGGCCCTGAACCTCAAGTCCCCGGAAGGCCTGGGCCTGATCAAGCAACTGCTCGGCGACGCCGACGTACTCATCGAAAACCTGCGCCCCGGTGGCCTGGAAAAACTCGGCCTGGGCTGGGATGTGCTGCAGGCCATCAACCCCAAGCTGACCCTGGTGCGCATCTCCGGCTACGGCCAGACCGGCCCCTACCGCGACCGCCCTGGCTTCGGCGCCATCGGCGAGGCCATGGGCGGCATCCGCTACACCACCGGCAACCCGGACTCACCGCCTGCGCGGGTCGGCGTGAGCCTGGGCGATTCCCTGGCTTCATTGCACGGCGTGATCGGCGCGCTGATGTCGCTGCTGCGGGTCAAGACCGGGCAGGGCGACGGGCAGGTGGTCGATGTGTCCCTGGCCGAAAGCGTGTTCAACCTGATGGAAAGCCTGGTGCCCGAATACGACATGCTCGGCCATGTGCGTGAGCGCAGCGGCGGGGCGTTGCCCGGCATTGCGCCGTCCAACACTTACCTGACCGCCGACGGCGCCTATGTGGTGATCGCCGGCAACAGCGACCCGATCTACAAGCGCCTGATGACCACCATCGGCCGCGCCGACCTGGCCGACGCGCCCGAGTTCGCCCACAACGATGGCCGCGCCGCCAAGAGCGGTCTGCTCGATGCGGCAATCACCCACTGGACCAGCAGCTTGCCCATCGAGCAGGTGCTCAGCGCCCTGGAAGCCGCCGAAGTGCCGGCCGGGCGTATCTACTCCGTGGCCGATATCGTCAGCGACCCGCACTACCAGGCGCGTGACATGTTGCTCAATGCCGAGTTGCCCGGTGGTGTGTCGGTGAAGATGCCGGGCATCGTGCCCAAGCTGTCCGAAACCCCTGGCGGCGTGAACTGGCAAGGGCCGACCCTGGGCCAGCACACCGACGATATCCTCGGCAGCCTGGGCCTGACCGGGGCCGATATCCAACGCCTGAAAACTGCGGGAGTGGTGCAATGATTGCTGATTATTCCGACGCGCTGATCGTGCAGGAAGTGTCCCCGCGTGACGGTCTGCAGATCGAACCGACCTGGGTCGAAACCGCCGACAAGATCGCCCTGATCGACGGGCTGTCCCAGGCCGGTTTTTCGCGGATCGAAGCCGGCTCGTTCGTTTCGCCAAAGGCCATACCGGCCCTGCGCGATGGCGAGCAGGTGTTCCACGGCATCGCGCGCAAGCCGGGTGTGGTTTACGTGGCGCTGATTCCCAATCTCAAGGGCGCCCAGCGCGCCATCGCGTCCCGCGCCGATGAGCTGAACCTGGTGATGTCCGCCAGCCAGACCCACAACCTGGCGAACATGCGCATGCGTTGTGAAGCGTCGTTGGAAGCGTTTGGCGACATCGTCAGTTTTGCTGCCGGGCATCCGGTCAGTCTCAATGGCAGCATCGCCACCACTTTCGGTTGCCCGTTCGAGGGCAAGATTGATGAGGACCGCGTGCTGCACATTGTCGACGCTTACCTGGAACTGGGCATTAAGGGCATCAGCCTCGCTGACACCACCGGCATGGCCAACCCGCGTCAGGTGCAGCGCCTGGTCAAGCGTGTGCTGGAACGTGTGCCGGCCAGTGACCTGACTCTGCATTTCCATAACACGCGGGGCTTGGGTCTATGCAATGTGCTGGCCGCCTTTGAAGCCGGCGCCCGGCGTTTTGACGCGGCCCTTGGCGGCCTGGGTGGCTGCCCGTTCGCGCCAGGAGCCTCGGGCAATATCTGTACCGAAGACCTGGTGAACCTCTGCGACGAAGTCGGCATTCCCACCGGCATCGACCTGCCGCACCTGCTAGACATGTCCCGCCGCTTGCCGGCCCTGCTGGGCCATGAGTTACCCGGCCAGGTGGCCAAGGCCGGGCGCAACTGCGACCTGCATCCGCCACCGGCGTACATCGCCACGCTGTAACGCCGCACCAGACAACAAAAACAATCGGGCGCCTGTGAGCAGCCCGCTGGAGAGAAACCATGAGCACTAATACGTTAGAGGCCGGCGCGCGCACGGCCAATGAGATCGACGCGGAAAAAGCCCTGGTCAGCAAGGTCGCCTGGCGCCTGATGCCACTGATCATGGTGTGCTACCTGTTTGCGTTTTTTGACCGGATCAACATCAGCTTCGCCAAGTTCCAGTTGCAGGCCGACCTGAGCCTGAGCGACACCGCCTACGGTTTGGGTGCCGGGTTGTTTGTGGTGGGCTATGTGATCTTCGAAGTGCCGAGCAACATGATGCTGTACAAGGTCGGCGCCCGGCGCTGGATCGCGCGGATCATGATGTCCTGGGGCTTGGCCACGGCGGCCATGGTGTTTGTCACCGCCGAGTGGCAGTTCTACGGCTTGCGCTTCATCATCGGCGCGATGGAAGCGGGCTTTGCGCCGGGCGTGCTGTATTACCTGACGTTGTGGTTCCCTCAGCACTTTCGTGGGCGCATCACCTCGATGCTGTTCCTGGCCTCGGCCTTTGCCGGGCTGGTAGGCGCACCGTTTTCCGGCCTGGTGCTGGAGCACCTCGACGGCGTGCTGCAAATGCGTGGCTGGCACTGGTTGTTCCTGCTCGGCGGCTTGCCGTGCATCGGCCTGGGCTTCATGGTGTTGACGCTGCTCAAGGACCGCATCGAAGACGCCCATTGGCTGACATCGGCGGAGAAGGCCTTGCTGTCGAGCCGTATCGCCAAGCATGAGCCGAACTCGCACGGTGGTTCACTGCTGTCGGCGATCCGTATTCCCGGTTTCCTGATGCTCGGTTTTATCTACTTTTTGATCCAGGTGGCGTCCTACGGCCTCAACTTCTGGGCACCGCAGCTGATCCGCAGCGCGGGTACCCAGAGCCCGGTGATGATCGGTTTGCTCACGGCCATTCCCTATGTGTGCGGTGCCATCAGCATGGTGGTGATCGGGCGTTTGTCGGACGCTACCGGCGAGCGCCGCAAGTTTGTCAGCGGCCTGGTGTTGCTAGGCGCCGTGGGCTTCTTCAGTGCCGGCATCTTTGCCGACCACACCACCTTCCTGATCATCGCCCTGGGCATGTTGGGCGCGGGCATCATCGCCTCGATCCCGACCTTCTGGACCTTGCCACCCAAATTGTTGGCCGGCGCCGGTGCCGGTGCGGCGGGCGGTATTGCGGTGATCAATACCCTCGGGCAGTTCGGCGGCATCGTCAGCCCGGTGATGGTGGGGCGCATCAAGGACCTGACCGGCAGCACCACCCCGGCGCTGTACGTGATCGGCGTGTGTGCGCTGTTGGCAGCAGCCCTGTTGCTGTGGGGCTTGCCGCAAAAACTGCGCACCCTCGACAAGGGCTGATCAGCCCGCCGTTGCCAAGGCCCTGGCCGGTGTGGCGCTGAACTGAATCAACGCCACGCCGCCGATCAACAGCAACGCCCCCAACACGCGGGGCGTCGTCAGTTGGCGCTCCACCAGGCCGAACAGGCCGAAGTGATCGAGCAGCAGCGAGGCGAGAATTTGCCCGGCCATGGCCAGCGCGATAAACCCTGAGGCCCCTAGCTTGGGCAACAGCATCAATGCCAGGGAAATAAAGCACACACCGAATGCACCACCGGCCCACATCCACAGCGGCGCTTTGCTGATAAACGCCAGGCTCGGCAACGGCAGGCGCAGTGCCAGGATCACCGGCAGCAACACGATGATGCTCACCAGCAAGGAGGCCAGGGTGGCCCACAACGGATGGCCAAGCCCGCGCCCGAGGTTGGCGTTGATCGCGCTCTGAAACGGCACCACCGCGCCGGCGACCACCGCCAGCACCAGCAAACCCACCCAATGCAACGTCGTCATGTCGAATCTCCCAGAGGTTTTGCTGGACTCTAAGGTATTCGTCGCGCACATTTAAATTCCAAGTTTATATGATGAATATGCAGCTGATGAATGATCTGCGTCGCATCGACCTCAACCTGCTGGTGATCCTCGACGCCTTGCTCACCGAGCAACACGTCACCCGCGCGGCCGAACGTGTGCACCTGAGCCAGCCGGCTGTGAGCCACGCGCTGGCGCGCTTGAGGGATTTGCTGGACGACCCGCTGCTGGTCCGCCAGGGCGGCAGCCTGGTGCCCACGGCACGTGCGCTGGAGTTGGCAACTCCACTGGCCGAAGCGTTGGCCCAGGTGCAGGCACTGCTGGCGCCGAACCGGTTTGATCCGGCGTCGGCCAAGCGCCGGTTTCGGGTGGCCATGTCGGACTACAGCGCCGCGATTTTCCTGCCGGATCTGGTGCGCACATTGCGCCGCGAAGCGCCGGGTATTGACTTGCAGATTGTCCAGGCCAGCCGCGAAGGCATGGTGGATGGCGTGCTCAATGGCGACCTTGATCTGGCCGCGGGCGTGTTCCCCGACATGCCCGCTGAGCTGCGCACCACGCCCTTGTTTGAAGAGCACTACACCTGCCTGGTGGACCGCAGCAGCCTGCCGGTGGATGGCGCGCTGGACTTGGCCGCTTACCTGGCGCGGCCCCATGTGCTGCTGGAAATGCGCGGCAGCGGCACGCCGGAAATCGAGCGCGCCCTGAGTGCCATTCGTGAGCGTCGACATGTGGCGATCAGCCTGCCGCATTGGGGCGTGGCGCCACAGTTGATCCAGGGCACGGACCTGATCCTGACCGTGTCGTCCCGGGGCTTGCTCAGCATCGATCACCCGGCGCTGGTGACCGTGCCGCCGCCGTTTCATATTCCTTCGTTTGCCGTTGAACTGGCGTGGCATGCGCGGCGAGGAGGGGATTCGGGCTTGCAGTGGTTGATCGGGCAGGTGCGAGGCGTCTTGTATAACACCTCCTCACTGTAGGAGCTGGCTTGCCAGCGATTGCGCCGGGTCAGCTTGCCCACGTATTGCCTGACAGTCCCCAATCGCCGGCAAGCCGGCTCCGACAGTGGATCGGGGGTGTTTTCAGGATTGCGCTCCTCGGCAGAACGTGCAGAATCCCTTGACCTTCCAACCGTCTGTTTGAGTCGCGCCCATGACCCCATCCTTGCTGCTCGCCGTCCTTGCTTCGGGTTTTATCTACGGTATTACACCCGGCCCGGGGGTGCTGGCCGTATTCGGTATTGGCGCCGCTCGCGGCCGTCGTGCCGGTGCGGGTTTCCTGTGCGGGCACTTGCTGGGGGATGTGGTGTGGTGCAGTACCGCGCTGATCGCCATTGTGGGCGCGCGGGAAGTCGGCAGCAGTGCGTTTGATGTGCTGGGCGTGCTCAGCGGTCTGTACTTGTTCTGGCTCGGCTGGCGCGCGATCCGCACCCAGCGTCGCAGCAGCGATGCGCCTCAGGGCGCGGCCCGCCACCCGTTCTGGCACGGGATCCTGTTTGGCCTGACCAACCCCAAGGCTTACCCGGTGGCGGTGGCAACCTTCACGGCATTGCTGTCCAGCCGTGCCGAATTGCTGACCTGGGCGATGCTGCCTTCGCTGATCTTCCTGAGCTTTGTCGGCGGCCTGCTGGCCTACGCCATCCTCATCGGCGTGGTCGGTGCCCAGCGCGTGCGCACGGTGTACCAGCGTCATGAAATCCTCATCACCAAGCTCTGCGGTGTGATGTTCATCGGCTTCGCCATCAATGCCCTGGCACACGCGTTGCCGGGCCTGTTTGGAAGCAAACCCGCCTGACGGACCGACGACCGTTCGTCGCACTGGCGAGTTTTTTCTAAACCTTTGCCGCCCTGAAAATTCGAATTCAGGGCGGGGCATATTCCCCCCGCACCTATTTTTGCCCTGGAGGAACCCATCATGAGCCGCTTGGCTATCCGGTTACGCACCGCCAGTTTCGCGATGCTGCTGGGCCTCGGCGCCAGCAATGCTTTCGCCCAGTCGCCTGCCGAATTCATCGAGCAGGCTTCGGCCAAAGGTATGGCCGATATCGAAACCAGTCGCATGGCCCACGCCAAAACCTCGTCCCAGGAAATCAAGGACTACACCATCGAGGTGATCAACGAACGCACCCTGGCCAACCAGCATTTGGCGGCGATCGCCAAGAAGCTCGACTTGCCCGTGGCACCCCGGGAAAAGATCGTCGACAAGGCCGAGACCTTGATGCCTGAACTCAAGGACGGTGATTCCTTTGATGCCGCCTACACCGCCCAGCAGGTCAAGGAAAACGAAGACGCCATTGCCCTGTTCAAACAGGAAGGCGCGGCGTCGGACGTGCCAGAAATAAAAGCATTGGTGGATGAGACGCTGCCCAAGCTCGAAGAGCGTCTGCAAAAGGCCCGTGCCCTCGCATCGACCTATGGCAAAGGTCATCAAGGCGACGGTTGATCACGTCACTTGAAATGAACAACGGCGGCTGGAATCTCTCCAGCCGCCGTTTTTTTAGGCCTGGTTCAAATCAGTCTTGTTCGGCGCCGCATCATCGGCAGCCTGCCCGCAGCTGCTGTTGAGGCTCACGGTGCCGGTGTTGCCGATGCTGCGGTATTCCTGGCGCAGTTTTTCCAGCTCCTTGCGGTCCAGGCCGTCCAGGCTCAACACCGCATTCTGTGCATCCTTGGTCACCCGCAGCAGTTCGTCGATCTTGATGTGCAGGATGTCGTTGTCGCGGTTCTGCGTGTTCTGGATCAGGAACACCATCAAGAAGGTGATGATGGTGGTCGAGGTGTTGATGATCAGCTGCCAGGTGTCGTTGTAATGGAAATACGGCCCGCTCAGGCTCCACGCCAGAATCAACACCACCGCCGCGTAGAACGTACGGGGGCTGCCTGCCCAGCGGGACAGGGATTGCGACACTGCGGAGAATTTCATGACCGTAATTCCTTGAACAAGGGGGTGATGAAAGTATGGACCGCAGGGTCGCTCTGAAATTTCTTTTTACATTTAGGCCGGTGGGTGGCTCAGAACGCCCACCGCGCCTGGCCTGTACCTTCCAGCGCGAGTAGATATTGCTTGGCTTCCAGCCCTCCGGCAAACCCGGTCAGCTCGCCTGAAGCACCGATGACCCGATGGCAGGGTGCGATGATCGAGATCGGGTTGCGCCCATTGGCCGCCCCGACCGCACGTACGGCCTTCGGGTTGCCGATCTGCCGGGCGATGTCGCTGTAGCTGCGGGTTTCGCCGAAGGGAATGGTCAACAATGCCTGCCAGACCTGCTTCTGAAAGTCGGTGCCGGTGAAGTCCAATTCCAGTTCGAAATGGTTGCGCGTGCCGGCGAAGTACTCCTTCAACTGACGCTGGGTTTCCAGCAGCACCGGGCTGTCATTCACCTCGTGCAAATCACCCAGGCGAACGCGGTTGGGCCGGTCTTTTTCCCACAGGATGGCGTTGAGTTTGCCGTCGCGTGCCACCAGGGTGAGCTGGCCGACGGGGGAGGGCATGAGCGTGTAGTGGAATAGCATGGTCGGGCTCCTGGGTGAGGTGTCCTTGCAGTCTAGGGCGACGGGCACATCGGCAAACTACGTTTCTTGCGGTTGAATTCGGTCTGGTCAGTTGCCCTGCTGAAGCACCTTGAGCGCAGCCGAAGCGAGGAAGCCCGAGCGGCTTTTTTCTTCGGGGTGGTGCAGTACATATTCATCAATGCGGTTGAGCAGATAACCCGGCAGCGTGATGTTGAGCTTTTGCGCCTTGCCCAGGTACTTGGTGACATCAATGTCTACGACAGCCCAAGTACAGCCCGCGTATTGCGGGTTGGCGGCATGCAAGGTGACTTTTTGCGCGGTGGGAATCGGTGCGCCATCTTCGGCAAGGATCTCGAAGTGCCCTTCGATTGCTTCGCGAGCCATGGCCATGGCGTCATCCAAGTCGTCACCCGCCGAGTAGCAGCCAGGGATGTCGGGTACTTCCACGCCCCAGGCGTGTTCGTCGTCGCCGGTTGAAATTGCGATGGGGTAAAGCATGTCTGTTGTCCTCCAGGGACGCTCAACTCAATAGCGCCTGTTTCAAAATACTCTTGGCGGTCTTGTCCAGCAGGTCCTTCTTTGGATGAGGGATCGTCACCAGCCCCGGTTTTGTCGGGGGCTTGAAGTGGTGATGACTGCCTCGTATGCGCACCAGATACCAGCCGTCTGCAACGATGTGACCTATCAAATATCGGCTATCCACAACACCTCCTTGTGGTGTGTGTTGGTGGTGACTATAACCACTGAAAATAATTTATCAACACTCTACCTACCGGCGGTCGTTGGCCGGTATTTCGGTAGGGGGTCAATGCAGTGTATGAGCGCGCAGGAATGGCGCCGGAGAGAGGTATTGCGAGGTTTTTCGAAGGTATTAGCGGATGTGTAAGGCGTCGGTGATCACGCTGAGAAACGCATCGACTAACACACTTTTAGTCTTGGCTGGCGTCAGCACCAACAGCTGCGCACACGCATCGACCTCCAACAGCGGCCTGTACGTTACGCCCTTGTTCATCAGGCTCTGCGTGCATGCCGGCACCAATGCCACGCCTTGCCCGGCCGCCACCAGCGCAATGATCGAGGTGATCTGCCGTCCGGTCGGCCCTGGGCGCAGGGGCTGGCCGTGATGGCGGTAAAGCTGTTCGATGGACTGGTTCAGCCCCGAGCCGTAATCCGTTGGAAACAGGATCAAGGGGTAGGCACTGAGTTGCGCGAGATTGACTTCAGCGAGCTCGGCCAGCGGGCTGTCGGTGGACACTGCCGCTACCAGGCGTTCCTCGCCCAAGGATAGCGCCTGCACCTCGTTGCCCTGGGGTAGCAAGCGGCTCAAGCCAATGTCCAATCGGCCATCTGCGACCTGGGCACCCAGGCTGCCGGAGGCGCATTCCACCAGGGTCAGTTGCACGTCGGGGAAGCGCTGGGCAAACGCCTGGATGGCGTGGCTGAACAGGTCCGACAAGGCGATCGAACTGACATAGCCCAGCGACAGTTGCCCGGCCGTGCCCGCCGCCAGTTTGCCGGCAATCACCTGCGCCAGCTCCACTTGCTCCAGTACTCCGCGCGCGTAGGGCAAAAATGATCGGCCTTGCGCGGTGAGGGTTACCGTGCGGCTGGTGCGGTCAAACAGCTTGAAACCCAGCTCGGCTTCCAGCGCAGAAATCTGCCGGGTCAGCGGCGGCTGGGCCAGGTGAAGGCGAAGAGCGGCGCGGCCGAAGTGCAATTCTTCGGCGACCGTCAGAAAGTACCGCAGCTTGCGTAGGTCGAGCATCCTGGCCCCAGGGTATTGATCGGTCCGAATTCGGTATTGGTTCAGAACCTGCCCGCCATTCTATAAAGACCTCACAAAATAAAACGAGAGGTTTCATGAAACTGCGCCTGCATTGTGCCCGTCTGGCCCTGTTCCTCTGTGGCTGCGCGGCGTTTCTCAACCTCTATGCCACCCAGAGCATTCTCCAGGTGTTTGCTGCACAGTTCGATATCGGCGCCAGGGCGGCGGGGTGGAGCATCACCGTCACCACCTTGGCCGTGGCGATCACCGCGCCCTTTGTCAGCCGCCTGACCGGGCGTTTCGAGCAGCGGACGGTGATCAGCGTGGCCGCGTTGCTGCTGGCGGTTCCGGCCTTGATGACCGCCAGGGCCGGCAGCTTTACCGAGGTGCTGGTGTGGCGGTTTGTCGAAGGCATGCTGATTCCGGTGGTGTTTGCCACCAGTGTGGCCTACATCGGTGATCGCTGGAGCGGCGGCACTGTGACGGAAGTCACCAGCCTGTACGTGGCAGGCACCGTATTGGGTGGGTTTGCCGGGCGTTTCGTGACCGGTGTGATGACCGAATACGTGGGCTGGCGCGAAGCCTTTGAATTGCTGGCAGTACTGAGCCTGATGGTGGGCGGGTTCATTCAGTTCCTGTTGCCGCCCAGTCGTCCTCGGCCTGTGCAGGTCAAGGCGTCGGTTTCGAGTGTTTTTCGCAGGCCGCTGCTAGCCGCCTACGCCGTCGGTTTTTGCGTGCTGTTCTCCCAGGTTGCCGCGTTTACCTACGCAGGTCTGTACCTTGGCCTGCCGCCGTTCAACCTGGGGCCTGCCGCATTAGGCACGCTTTACATGGTGTTCCTGCTGGCGCTGATCGTGATCCCCATCGCCGGCCGTCTCAGCAAAGCGCGGCCCCATGCCGAACTGCTCGGCGTGGCCGCCGTGCTGGGCGTCGTCGGGTCAGCCCTGACCCTGGTGCCATCCCTGTGGTGCATCGTGCTGGGCCTGGCCCTCAGTTCTACGGGTGTGTTTCTGGCCCAGGCGGCGGCGAATGCCTTCACCACCGCCACTGCGCGCGACAACAAGGCCGGCGCCGTGGGCGTGTACCTGACCTGCTATTACCTGGGCGGCAGTTGCGGTGCCATCGTCCCGGCGTTGATCTGGGAGCGTTGGGGCTGGGGTGGCTGCGTGGTGCTGATCATCACCTTTCAACTGTTGACCCTGCTGATCGCCCTGACCGGCTGGAAACCCCTCAAACCTGAACCGATTCCAACACCATGACCCTGACTGCCCGCGAAACAAATACCCGCCGTCGCCACTTGATCGCCGGCTGCGGCGCCCATGCCGTGCACGATGGTCTCACCGATGTGATCTACGTGTTGCTGCCGATCTGGCAAGCGCAGTTTGCCTTGTCCTACGCTCAGATCGGGCTTTTACGCGGCGCCTATTCCGGGATGATGGCGGTGTTCCAACTGCTGGCCAGCCGAGCCGCCAGGCGCTGGGGCCGCGTGCCGTTGCTGGTGGGCGGGACTGCCCTGGCCGGGGTTGCCTACATGCTGGTCGGGCAAGCTACGGGGCTGGTCATGCTGCTACTGGCGCTGCTGTTGGGCGGCTTGGGCGCCAGCACCCAGCATCCCTTGGCCTCTTCGATGATCACCGACGCCTATGAAGACGGCGGGGGCGTGAAGCAGGCTTTGTCCCAGTACAATTTTTCCGGCGACATCGGCAAGACGTTGGTGCCCGGCCTGGTGGGCCTGCTGCTGACGGTGATCAGTTGGCGTGCCAGCGCCACGTTGCTGGGCGTGCTGGGGCTCGCATCGGCCGGGTTGCTGTGGTGGTTGATTCCCCGCCAGTCGCGCACCGCCACGGCCCCAGTGGCCGCCAAGCCTCATGTCGGAACCGGCTCCGTGACGGGCCTGCGCGCATTGATTGTCCTGGGCACCCTCGACAGCGCAGTGCGCATGGGTTTCCTCACGTTCCTGCCGTTCCTGCTGCAAACCAAAGGTGCGGGCACCGCCGGCATCGGCCTGGCCCTGACCCTGCTGTTTGTCGGCGGCGCGTTCGGCAAATTGTTCTGTGGTTACCTGGGCGCGCGCATCGGCATGATGAAGACCGTGTGGCTGACGGAAACCAGCACGGCCGTGCTGATTGTTATGGCGGTGTACCTTCCGCTGGAAGGCTTGATGCTGATGTTGCCGCCGCTCGGCCTGGTGCTCAATGGCACGTCTTCGGTGCTGTACGGCGCCGTGCCCGACCTGGCCGGCGCGGGTAAGCGGGAGCAGGCGTTTGCGCTGTTCTACACAGGCACCATCGGCGGCGGAGCGTTGGCGCCAGTGGTGTTTGGTGGCGTGGGGGATGCGCTGGGCGTGCCGGTGGCGGTGATGGTGTTGGCGGGGGTGTTGTCGGTGACGTTGCCGTTGGCGTGGGGGGTGGAGAAGGGCATAGAGATGGAAAGATGATGGAGCTTTTTCGGATTGAAAACTCAGTTCCGTCCTACGTCATGACACAGGTTGCCTGGAGGTAGAGTCTGCCCTTCATCAATCCCGGCGCATTTTTCGTATGCCTATCAATGAATGACGAGCGGCAGTTGCATGATAGGAAACGACCCGATTAAGCGTTGTGTGCGCCAATGACGTATAGGCGTGGGTATGATATTTATCGAGTCGCTCGCATTTACAGAAGACCTGGCAACGCTTTTGAGTGAGGAAAGCTACGGTGAATTACAGGCATTTCTAGCCGAAAATCCCACGGCGGGTGATGTGATTCAAGGCACCAATGGACTTAGGAAGATCCGCTGGGCTGTGCAGGGCAAGGGCGGTGGTGTCAGAGTGATCTATTACCACTTCTGCGTGGCCTATCAAATTAGATTGATTCTGATCTATCGCAAAGGCATCAAAGATGATCTATCTCCTGCAGAAAAGAGAATTCTGAGCGAGATAAACCGAAGGTGGGAGTGATGGATAAAAAGCTGTTCAACCGTCTGGTCGAAAGCATGACCCAGATGGACGAAATCGTAAGAGGTGAGTGCGCCCCCTCTCGCGAATTTTTTGTTGATGCTTTGAAGGTAAAAGAGATTCGACAAGCCACGGGACTGTCACAAGCACGGTTTGCTAAGGCGATCGATGTGCCGGTAGGGACGCTTCAAAACTGGGAGCAAGGGCGACGCGAGCCGGAGGGGCCTGCAAGGGCGTTATTACGTGCGCTCCATAATGATCCTGATCATGTACTGGCAGCCTTGAAATACAGGTAACCCTGGAATGCTGAGTTTCAGGTAGATAGAAACAAAAAAACCGGCCACCAAGGACCGGTTTTTTTATGCATCCCCCGCCAAAACCAACCTGGCGCGAGAGCAGAATCTGAGTGGAGCGGGTAGAGGGAATCGAACCCTCGTCGGAAGCTTGGGAAGCTACTGTTCTACCATTAAACTATACCCGCTCAGAGCGGCTGACTTTGTACCAGATGTTCGCCGGGATTTGAAGTTTTTCTTCAAAAATGTGTGGGTTACAGGTGCAGAGGCTGACTTGTCTGCGATACCGGCACCTCTGTGTGTCAGTCACACTTCGGTGATGCTATCGCAGGCAAGCCAGCTCCCACACAAACCTGGCCCCTGCATAACCAGGTAACTTTCCGATCGTGCCTTTCAAATGGCAAAGGCATGCTGCGTCTGGCCCTGGTGGTAGCGCAAGCGACTGGCCGGGCGCTGCGGTTTCAGGAAACCGACGACCGCGTCCCGGCTATCCCGGCACGCCGCCTTGTGCTCCATGTCCAGGAAATGCCCGGTGGCCTGGATGGTGCTGAAGCTGCTGTTGGCCACATGCTGGCCAAACAGCTTGGCGTCCTGGGCGCTGGTGTACTCGTCCCATTCACCGTTCAGGAACAGCACCGGGATGTCGATCTGCTTGGCCGCCCTGAGGTAGCACAGTCGATCGCTGTTGAGCACGTGGCTGATGTGAAAGTGCATCTGCCCATACTCATGCTCGGCCAGGCTGCTCACGTGCTTGTAGTTGAACCGCTTGAATAGCGACGGCAGGTGCTTGCCGATGGTGCTGTTGACCAGGTGGCCGACGCGGTCGCGATCGAGGTTGCCGAGGTAGTCGACCCCACGCTCCAGGTAGTCGCGCATGGGCGCGTTGATCACCGGGGAGAACGAACTGATCACCGCCTTCTCGACGCGGCGTGGCCGGTGGGCGAGGGCGACCAGGGTGGCCGCGCCGCCCCAGGAAAATGACAGCACGTGTTCAGCAGCGAAGTGGTCGATGAGTTCCAGCAGAATCTGGCCTTCGACTTCCTTCGTCAGCATCTGCTCATGGCGGTTATGGATCTTGGAGCGGCCAGCGTAGGGCTGGTCGTACAAAACCACATTGAACTGCGGGTACAGGCTTTTCACGGTTTGGGCGAAGGATGCCGTAGTGGCCATCGAGCCGTTGACCAGGATGATGGTCTTTTCAGCAGCGTCCGCGCGATAGAACTCCGTGTAAACCCGATACTGACCCTGTATATCCAACACAGCGATTTCTGGCCTCATGTCGTAAGACTCCTGGCAAGCGGGTAGGGCGCGCAGATCACTCTGCACGAGCTTTGTGACAGGTAGGCATACGCCTGGAAAAGGAGGGCCCATGTCGATCCGATGACGGCTGGCCGACGGGTGTTGTTATGGCGGGCTGTTTGCCTGAGAGGCCCGTAGATCAAGCGCGGGCGGGGCAAGGTGTTTCTTGGAGGTTATGGCGACTCGCCAGTCATCATTTGGCTGACGGTTTGATTCAAGCAGCAGACCCGGGATGTCGCAAGTCACACAAATGGGTTTTTGCCATCACCGGCCGAACGGTCATCAGACCTGTCGTATTTCGTCGTCGGTCAATGCGCGGTATTCGCCTGGTGCGAGGGCGGCGTCCAGTACCAGCGGGCCCATTTGTTCGCGGTGCAGGCCAATCACCTTGTTATCAAAGTGCCCGAACATGCGCTTCACTTGGTGATAACGGCCTTCGACAATGCTCAACCGCGCCGTGGTCGGCCCCAGCACCTCCAACTCGGCAGGCTGGGTGGTGAGATCTTCGAAGGCGAAATAGAGGCCCCCGGCAAAGGTCGCGGCGTACTCGGCGCCGATGGCCTGTTCGGTCTCCACGAGGTAGACCTTGGGCAGCTTGGTCTGGGGCTGGGTCAGGCGGCGCGACCATTGGCCGTCATTGGTGATGACCATCAGACCGGTGGTGTTGAAATCCAGACGACCGGCAATGTGCAGCTCATCCTTATCCGGCTCATCGAGCCAGTCCAGCACCGTCGGGTGTTGCGGGTCCGACGTGGCGCTCACACATCCCTGGGGTTTATGCAGCATGAAATACCGCGCTGGCTTACCCGCCTGCAGCACCTCATCGCCCACGCACACCCGGCTGAACGCGCGCACCTCATGGTGAGGATCGCTGACCTCTACACCATCCACCGTCACCCGCCGCTCCACCAGTAACAGGCGCACTTGCTTGCGATTGAAACGCGGCAGGTTGCTGAGGAACCGATCAACGCGCATTACGAGCGCTCGGCCCCACGCAACTGTGCGTCCACCTGGGCACAGCGCGGGCACAGGCACGCTTTATTGCGCAGTTCATCGGGCAACGCTTCAAGCACCGCAGGGTCGATGGTGACGCTGTAGCACCAGCACGCCTGGTCGGCCGTGCGTGGGTCGGCCAGGGTGCAATCGTTGCGGGCGCCGCAGGCCGGGCAGAGGCTGGGTGTGGTCATGGGGGGTATCGTGCAGGACGGTTCAGAGCCTGCACGATACAGCGCCGGTCAGTCCCGTTCCAGCACCACGACCCGTTGGCCGGCGCCGATGCCACTGCCCGGTTGCACCGGGATTTCCCGCACCACGCCGGCAAACGGCGCCAGCACCGGGATCTCCATTTTCATCGACTCCAGAATCACCAGCACATCCCCCGCTGAAACACGTTCACCTGCCACCACCTGAACCTGCCAGAGGTTGCCCGCGATAGGGCTGTCGATGCTGTGTTCATTGGCCTGCAACGGTGTGTCCGCAGCCTGCGGTGCCGCCAGTTCCTCGCTGTCGAAATGCGCCTGGCCGCTGGCGATCCAGCGTTCGCGTTCGGCGTTGAACGCCTGCTGCTGTTGTGTGCGGAACGCGTCAATGCCCGAGGCTTCGCGCGCCAAAAAGGCCTGGTAATCCGCCAAGTTCAATTGGCTTTGCTCGATTGCCAGGTCAAAGCGCCCCAGGGGAAAGTCACGGCGAATGCGCAGCAACTCATCGGCACTCACCGGGTAGAAGCGGATCTGGTCAAAGAAGCGCAACAACCACGGCTTGCCCTCGAACGCCGCCACTTCGCGATAGCGGTTCCACATCTGCAAGGTGCGCCCGACAAACTGGTAACCCCCCGGGCCTTCCATGCCGTACACGCACAAATAGGCGCCGCCGATGCCCACCGAGTTTTCCGCCGTCCAGGTGCGCGCCGGGTTGTACTTAGTGGTCACCAGGCGATGGCGCGGGTCCAGCGGCGTGGCCACGGGCGCGCCGAGGTAGACGTCGCCCAGGCCCATCACCAGGTAGCTGGCATCGAACACCGTGTGGCGCACTTCATCGAGATTGGCCAGGTCGTTGATGCGGCGGATGAACTCCAGGTTGCTCGGGCACCACGGCGCGTCCTTGCGCACGGTGGTCATGTATTTTTCGATGGCCAACTGGCACGCCGGGTCGTCCCACGACAGGGGTAGATGCACGATGCGCGATGGCACTTGCAGGTTTGGCGTGGCGCACACGGCGGTCCATTCGCTGGCGATCAGCGTGAGCAATTCAGCCAGGGGCAATTGCTCGGGCTGATAGTGGATTTGCAGCGAGCGGATGCCCGGCGTCAGGTCGATCACGCCGTGCAGCGCGCGGGCCTCGAGCGCTTGCATCAAGGCGTGGGCGCGGAAGCGCAGCACCAGGTCCAACTCAGGCGCGCCGATCTCCAGCAGCAGGTGGGTGTCGCCGGCAACGCGCGCGACCAGCCGGGTGCTGTCTTCACCCCTATCGAGCACCACAGGTGACTCGGTCAACTGTGGGAGCGGGCTTGCCCGCGATGGCATCACCTCGGTGTGGCTGTGGGACCGAGTCGCCTGCATCGCGGGCAAGCCCGGCTCCCACCGTTGATCCCATTCCAAGGCCAGATCCCGGGCGGTTTTGAGATCGACCGGTTCGAAGCAAATTTTATCGCCGGCCTTGAGCTGGCCCAGTTGCCAGAGGTCGGCCTCGATCACGGTGACCGGGCACACAAAACCGCCCAGGCTTGGCCCGTCCGGCCCGAGGATGACGGGCATGTCTCCGGTGAAATCCACTGCGCCGATGGCATAAGGGTTGTCATGGATATTCGACGGGTGCAGGCCGGCCTCACCGCCATCCGTGCGTGCCCACAATGGCTTGGGCCCGATCAGCCGTACGCCGGTGCGGCTGGAGTTGAAATGCACTTCCCATTGAGTGGCGAAGAAGGTGTCGATGTACGCGGGCAGGAAGTATTCCGGTGCGCCGTGGGGGCCGTAAATCACCCGGATCCTGCGCACGCCTGCCAAGGGCTCTGGGACGATCTGTTGCCCGGCGCTGGTGTCCTGCAACGGCAGCAGGTGCAGTACATCCCCGGCCCGCAAGGCGCGGCCGCCGTGCCCGCCAAACTGGCCGAGGGTGAAGGTGCTCTTGCTGCCCAGGTAGTCCGGCACCTGCAACCCGCCGCGCAGGCACAGGTAGCTGCGCGCACCGGCGCCGGCCATCGCGCCGAGGCTCAACACCGACCCGGCCGGGATCAGCAATGCGGTGTTCATCGGCACCGCTTGATCGTCCAGCAGCAGCGGGATTTCAGCCCCGGTGACGGCCACCACCGCCGCGCAATTGAAGCGCAGCAGCGGCCCGCTCATGGTGACTTCCAGCGCGGCGGCGCCTTCGCTGTTGCCCAGCAGGCGATTGCCCAGGCGCAGTGCGCGGCTGTCCATCGGGCCCGACGGCGGCACGCCCACGGCCCAATAGCCGAGGCGCCCGGGGTAGTCCTGCACGCTGGTCTGGGTACCGGCGCTAAGTACCTCGAACGTGTCGGCGGCGTAGACCAGGCCTTCCAGGCAACGCGTCCATGGCCGGCCGCTGGCGAAGGGGGCCGCGAGCAGAATCTGGCGCAGGTAGTCGCGGTTGGTTTCCACGCCGTACAACTGGCTGTCGCTGAGTGCCTGATGCAGGGCCAGGCGCGCCTGTTCGCGGGTGGGTGCCCAGGTGATGAGCTTGGCGATCATCGGGTCGAAGTAAGGCGGGATCTCGCAACCAGCCTCCACCCAGGTGTCGACCCGCAAACCCTCGGCCAGCGGAAAATCCACCTGGGTCAACAAGCCGGGGCTGGGCTGGAAATCCCGACCTGGGTCTTCCGCGTACAGGCGCGCCTGAATGGCGTGGCCCCGAGGCGTCAACGCCAGCTCGCTCAGCGGCGGCATTTCACCCGCCGCCAGCTGCACCATCCAACGTACCAGGTCTACGCCCCACACCTGTTCGGTGACGCCATGTTCCACCTGCAGGCGCGTGTTCACCTCAAGGAAATAGAAGCGCCCGTCGGCACTGTCGAAGATAAATTCCACGGTGCCGGCACTGCGGTAGTTCACCGCTTTTGCCAGGGTGATGGCGGCCGCGCACAGGGCTTCGGCCATGCCGTCAGGCAGGTTCGGTGCCGGGGTTTCTTCGAGGACTTTCTGGTTGCGCCGCTGCACCGAACAGTCGCGCACACCGAGGGCAATGACCTCGCCTGCGCCATCGCCGAACACCTGCACTTCCAGGTGGCGTGCGTGCTCGATGTACTTCTCGATAAACACACCGGCGTCGCTGAAGTTGTTCTGCCCCAGGCGCTTGACCGCCTCGAAACACTCGCTCAACTCCGTCGCGCTGCGGCACACGCGCATGCCGATCCCGCCACCGCCGGCGGTGCTCTTGAGCATCACCGGGTAGCCCACGTTGTCGGCGGCCAGCAAGGCGGTTTCAAGGTTGTCTAATAGCTCGGTGCCTTCCAGCAGTGGGATCTGATGCTGTTTGGCCAAGGCCCGCGCCGTGTGCTTGAGGCCGAACACACGCAGTTGCTCCGGCGTTGGCCCGATGAAGGCAATGCCGGCGTTTTCGCAGGCTTCGGCGAAGGCGGCGTTTTCCGAGAGAAACCCGTAGCCCGGGTGAATCGCCCGGGCACCCGTCGCCTTGGCGGTGGCGAGGATTTTCTCCACCGCCAGGTAAGTGTTCGCCGCCGCTCCTTCACCGAGGCAATAGGCTTCGTCGGCCTGCTGGATATGCAGGCTGGCCGCGTCGGCTTCGGCATACACGGCGACGCCTTTGACGTGCAGCTCGCGCAGGGTGCGCAGGATGCGGCAGGCGATGGCGCCACGGTTGGCGATCAAGACTTTTTCGAACATGGCAAAACCCTGCGGGCCGTCCCGCACAATGGGGCAAGCGCCCACGGTCGTCCGTGGCGCAAATTCCGAAAACAGTGGAGATCCAAATGTGGGAGCGGGCTTGCTCGCGAAAGCGGAGTTTCAGTCACAGATGCATTTGCTGACCCACTGCATTCGCGAGCAAGCCCGCTCCCACATTTTTGAACGTCATTGTTTTTTAAGGCACTGCCCGGCGCGGGCCTGGCACAGGGCAAACAGCCATTTACGCAACCGCTTTATCTTCAGTTCCATACCAGCAGCTCCGCAGGGGTGGGGTTGTACGCATTGCACGGGTTGTTCAACTGCGGGCAGTTGGAAATCAGCACGATCACGTCCATTTCCGCACGCAGGTCGACGTATTTTCCGGGGGCAGAAATACCGTCTTCAAAGGTCAGCCCACCGTCGGCCGTGACCGGCACGTTCATGAAGAAATTGATGTTCGGCCCAATGTCGCCTTTACCCAGCCGGCCGTCGTGGGCACAGGCGCGCAGGTAGTTGTCGCGGCAGCTGTGCATGTAGCGTTTTTCCAGGGCGTAGCGCACGGTGTTGCTCTCCTGGGCGCAGGCGCCGCCGAGGGTGTCGTGGCGCCCGCAGGTGTCGTCGACGATGGTCAGCATCGGTTGGCCGAGGTTGGAATACAGCACGCTGCCAGTGCCCAGGTACACGCTGTTCTGTCGGCGCAACGTGCGTTGCACATCGTAGCGTTCGCGCGGGTTCTTGAGGCTGTAGAACAGCGTGTCGACGGCCTGGTTGCCCTCAAGGTCGAGGATGCGCAGGGTCTGCCCGGCCTTGACCTCCATCAGCCAGGGTTCACCGGCGGGAATGGTGGCGCGGTACACGGCCGCATCCGGTTGCTTCAGTGCGATAGACATGGCAGCTCCTCAGGCGAACAAGCGGTCAGTGTTGATAAAACCGCGCTCGTTTTCCGGGCGCGAGGTGCGGCAGTGTTCTGCGACGCTGGGGTCAGCGTTCATCCAACTGAGTTTCAGAGGTTGGGGTGCGTAGTCGGGGTTGGGATCCATCGGGTGTTGCAGGGCGGTGAGCACCACCAGGGTGTCCATCGGTGCATAGAGTTCGACGTAGTCACCGGCTTTGGAATTGCCCGGCACGAAATGCAAACCGCCCTCGCTGTCCACGTTGACGCGGCTGAACAGGTTGAGGGTCATCAGCAGGTCAGATAGCCCCAGGCCCCACTTGCCCAACTCCACCAGCAAGTTGTCGGTGCCGTTGCGGAAGAAGCCGTTGCGCAGTTCCTGGTAGCGGCCCTGGCCATACTTTTCGGCGACTTCGGCGGCGCACAGCACGCCGCCAATGCTGTCACTCCAGCCGCAGGTGTCGGCGGTAATGGCAGCCAGTACGCGGCCCATGTCCGAGTACAGGCAGTGGCCCGTGGTGAGCTTGGCGGTGTGCTGGCATTTGAGGCTGTCGGGCAGGTTCAGGCGCTCGGTTTTTTCGTTGGCGTTGAGCAAGGTCAAGCTCACGTTGGCGCCACCACGCAGGTCGGTCAGGCGCAACAGCTGGCCGCGCTTGAGTACGAAGGAACGGTGGCCGCCACCGGGGAGCATTTCCTCGGCGAAGGGGGGAAACAGTGGGGTGGATTCGGTCATTTGGACGTGGCTCCAAGTTCAGCGGCGAGCGCCTTGCGGCGTTCGCTGTTCAAAGGGATGTCGTAGGTGATGCGGGCGCCATAGGCACCGGGGGCGTGCGGGTCGACGCGGACCTTGTCGAACACCAGCAGGCGGGTGCCCAGGCTGAAACCCTCGCTGAGGTCGTGGGTAACCATGAACACGGTCAGCCGGGTTTCGCGCCACAGTTCCAGCAGCAACTGGTGCATGTCTTTACGAATGCCCGGGTCGAGGGCACCGAAGGGTTCGTCCAGCAGCAAGACGCGGGGTTTCATGATCAGTGCCTGGGCGATCGCCAGGCGCTGTTGCATGCCGCCGGAGAGTTGCGCCGGGTACTTGTCGAGCGCATGGCCGAGGCCGACTTTCTGCAGCAGGATTGCGGCGTGTTCGCGGGCGTCTTGCTTGGCCTTGCCGAATAGCCGCCCGAGTAAACGTGAACGCGGCAGTTCAAGGCCGAGGGCAACGTTGTCGAGCACGCGCAAGTGCGGGAACACCGAGTAGCGCTGGAACACCACGCCTCGGCTGGCGTCCGGTTCGGCTGCGAGCGCTTTGCCGTCGAGCAGGATCTGGCCCTTGCTCGCGGTTTCCTGGCCCAGCAGCAGGCGCAGGAAGGTGGATTTGCCGCAGCCGGAGGTGCCGACCAAGGTGCAGAACTCGCCTTCGTTGACGTGCAGGTTGAGCCCTTCGAGCACCACCTGGTCGCCATAGCGCTGCCACACGTTGTTGACGCTGATAAAGCTCATGGCCGCGCTCCTTCGTACCAGGGGAACGCACGTCGGGTCAGGGCCTTGAGGCCCCAGTCCATCAGCCAGGCGAGCAGGGTGATCCACACCACGTAGGGCAAGATCACGTCCATCGCCAGGTAGCGGCGCACCAGGAAGATCCGGTAGCCCAAACCGTCGGTGGAGGCGATGGCCTCGGCGGCAATCAGGAACAACCATGCTGAGCCCAACATCAGCCGCAGCGAGATCAGCAGGCGCGGCAACAGTTGCGGCAAGACCACGCGCAGCATCAGGGTCCAAGTGGAGGCGCCGAGGGTCTGCGCTTTCACCAGCAGCTCGACGGGAATTTCCCGTGCACGCTGTTCCAAATCACGGGCCAGTGCCGGGGTGATGCCGATCACGATCAGCATCACTTTGGACAACTCCCCCAGCCCGAACACGATGAACAGAATCGGCAGGATCGCCAGTGGCGGCACCATCGACAACACCGTCAGCAACGGTGACAGCGGCGCGCCGAACAGCGGCAAGGTACCGGCCGCGATCCCCAGGCACAGGCCGGCGAGGGCGCTGATGCCCAGGCCAATGCCCAGGCGGCGCAGGCTCGACGCACTGTCTTGCCACAGCACGTACTCACCGGTGCGGGCGTCGGCGCTGAACGCCAGGCGCTTTATGGCGTCGCCCATTTGCACGGCGCCTGGCAGCAACTTGTCGTTGGGATTGTTCGCCAGTCGCTCGGCCGAGCCCACGAAGTAGGCGAACAGCAGCAGGGCGAAGGGCAGCAGCACCAACAACAGGCGGCTGGAGCGTTCCGGGTGACGGTTGATCAGGCGCATGGCCGGGTCCTCTTACAGCGTGCCGTCGGCGGCCATCTGCACGTAGCGGGGGTCGAAATGCAGCTTGAGGTTGGCGGTGTCGCCGCTGGTCACACCGTTGGCAAAGCTCATGCCCACGGCGCTGGTGTCCTTGGCGCCTTCGCCGAGCAAGCCGTGTTCAAACGAGAACTCGGCGACCTTGCGCATGGTGGCGGGCAACTGCGCGCTGGTGGCAAACGCCAGGGCTTCCTTGGGCGTGGCGAACAGCTTGGTGGTGTCCAGTTGCGCCTGGAACCCCTTGAGGTCGGTGCCAGAGGCCTTGGCCATATGCTCGAGTGCTTCGGTGCTGGCGGTGCCCTTGGCGTTCATCAGCGCGACGGTTTCGAACCAGGCGCCGGTGAGGGCCTTGCCCAAGGCCGGGTTGTCTTTGAGGACCTGGGTGTTGACCACCATCATGTCCATGATCTCGCCGGGCACTTTGCTGGAGTCGAACACCTGGGTGACGCCAGGCTTGGCCTTGATCTCGGAAAGCATCGGGTTCCAGGTGGTCACGGCTTGCACCTGGTCGGTGTTGAAGGCCGCGGCGATGTCGGCGTCGGAGGTGTTGACCACTTTCAGGTCTTTTTCCGTGAGGTCAGCCGACTCCAGGGCGCGGGCCAGCAGGTAGTGGGACACGGAGAGTTCCACCAGGTTGACGTTCATGCCCTTGAGGTCGGCCACGGTCTTGCCGGTGCCCTTGATCACCACGCCATCGTTGCCGTTGGAGAAGTCGCTGACCACCAGCGCGGTGCTGTCCACACCGCCTGCGGCAGGAATGGTCAGCGCATCCATGTTGGTCATGGTGCAGCCGTCGAACTGGCCGGCGGTGTACTGGTTGATGGATTCGACGTAGTCATTGAGCTGCACCATGTCGATCTTGATGCCGTACTTTTTGGCCCACTTGTCGAGAATGCCCTGGCTGCCGGCGTACTCCCACGGCATCCAGCCCGCATAAATGGTCCAGCACACGCTGAAGTGGTCTTTGGGGGCGGCTTGGGTTTGAACACTCAACACCGCAGCAAAGGCGGCGGCGAGCAAGGCGGGTAAACGCAGTGAGGGCATGGGGCTTCTCCAGTTGATCAAGGGCGAGCAGGAGCAACGCGGCACCGTGAACGGTGGCTTGTCTCCCGGGCTTTTATCCCGCCGTGTAACCTCAACTGGAGGTCGCCAACTCTCGGACCAGCCACTCGCCTTTGGCGAGCCGGAACCCTAGTCGGCCATTGCAAATTGTGGTGCCGCGAACCTGTTTTCAATCCTGCACGCCAGAGGCAAAGCGAGAGTCGTGCCAAGTGGCAGGCGCGCCTGTAGATCGCGGGTTTGCGCGATACACGTGAACAGGCAGGGCTGGGTGGTGCGTTGTGCTGGTGCGCGGTCGCACTGAGATGAGGCATCCGTTTCGTCTGAAACAGATGTTTCAACCTGTGTCGGAAACGCACCAGATTCAGTTTTTGATGTCAGATATTTCGTCATTCAGTGAAAGACGAATGCCGCCCTCCAGCGTCGCTGGAGGTGCTCTTCCGCGGTCCAGGAGGCCGCCATGTATCGACGATTGCTTCTCAGCGCTTTACTCGGTCTGACCCTTTCTGCCTGTGTGCCCTATTACGAGGGCGGCCAGAGCTATTACCGTTCCGAGGTCTACACCGCACCGGCGCCGGTGTATTACTACGGCGGCGGCACGGCGTATCAATACGGGCGCAGTTACTACCCGGCGCCGCGTTACTACGCGCCGCAACCGCGCTATTACTCGGCGCCGCGCTACTACCAACCGGCGCCGCGCTATTACCCAAGGCCCGATTACCGGCCCTACCCGAACCAGGGCTGGGGCAACCGCTGGGGCAATGGCGGTGGCCACAACGGCGGTGGTGGCCGTGGCGGGCACGGCGGCCATGGCGGCCGCTAAATGTCGGACAAGTCCGCCAGCGGGTGGCGACCTTCCCAGGCCTTGTGGAAGTGCGCTTGCACCACGGCGTCGGGAATCGCGTTGATGTCTGGCCAATGCCAGTGAGGCTTCTGGTCTTTATCGATCAAACGCGCCCGCACGCCCTCGGCGAACTCCGGGTGGCGGCAGCAGTTGAGGCTCAGGGTGTATTCCATCTGGAACACCTGGGCCAACGACAGGTGACGGGCGCGCTGGATCTGTTCCCATACCAGGTGCGCGGTCAGCGGGCAGCCTTCGCTCAAGGTAGTACCGGCGCGCTTGAGCAGCGGATCGGCGTGCTCCTGGAGCAGGCTCAAGGCCCGCCAAGCGCAGCGCACATCGCCCACGTCCAGCCATTCGTCGATCTGCGCCCGACGCGGTAGCCACTGGGCCTCGGGTTGCTGGCCGACGGCTTCCTGGGCCAGGGCCTTGAGCAGGCTGTTGAGCTGCATCGCGGTCTGTTCCTGCCAGTTCAGTTGCAGCAACCCTTCGATCAATTCGTCTTGTTGGTCTTCGCCCAGGAAGCGGTCGGCCAGGCCCAGGTCCAGGGCGTCTCGGCCGTTGATATGGGCGCCGGTCAAGCCGAGGAACAGGCCGAGCTTGCCGGGCAGGCGCGACAGAAACCCGCTGGCGCCCACATCCGGGTACAGGCCGATGCTGATCTCCGGCATCGCCAGGCGGCTGCTCGGCGTGACGATGCGCACCGCCGCACTTTGCAACAAGCCCATGCCACCGCCCAATACATAACCATGGCCCCAGCAGATCACGGGCTTGGGGTAAGTGTGCAAGCGATAGTCGAGACGGTATTCCGCCGCAAAGAACTGTGCGGCCAGCCCCGGCACTTCACCGGGCTGTTCACGGCAGGCCAGGGCCAGGCTGCGCACTTCGCCACCGGCGCAAAACGCCTTGGCGCCATTGCCGCGCAACAGAACGCAAACAATGTTGGGGTCTTTGGCCCAGGCGTCCAGGCGTTCGCCCAAGGCCAGGATCATGGGCAGGGACAGGGCATTCAGGGATTTTTCAGCATCCAGGCTGGCGATGCCGAGGCGGGCACCGTCGCTGCCGGTCAGCTCTTCGAAGTGCAGGTTCATCATGACCTCATTCGGGGGAGTGAAGGATCAGTATGATCCCTTCGCAGGAAAGTGGCGGTTGTGTGTCAGATCAATTGACAAGCGGGGTCGGCTTTCCTAGGGTTCGCCTCATTCTTTTTTACAAGACCATTCAAACATGACCGACGGCGACCGTATCAAACTCGAACCCAGCTGGAAGCATGCCTTGCGCGACGAGTTCGAGAAGCCCTACATGGGCGAGCTGCGCGAGTTTTTGCGCCAGGAACATGCGGCCGGCAAAGAGATCTATCCGCCGGGCCCGCTGATTTTCAATGCGCTCAACTCTACGCCGCTGAACAAGGTCAAGGTGGTGATCCTCGGCCAGGATCCGTACCACGGCCCCAGCCAGGCCCACGGCCTGTGCTTCTCGGTGCAACCGGGCGTGCCGACGCCGCCGTCATTGGTCAACATCTACAAGGAACTCAAGCGCGACCTGAACATCGACATTCCCAACCACGGCTGCCTGCAGAGCTGGGCCGACCAGGGCGTGCTGCTGCTCAACACCACCATGACCGTGGAGCGCGCCAACGCCAACGCCCACGCGGGCAAGGGCTGGCAGTTCTTTACCGACCGGATTATTGAAGTGGTCAGCGAGCATCAGCCGCACTTGGTGTTTTTGCTGTGGGGGGCCCATGCCCAGGGCAAGCAGAAGCTGGTCGACGCCACCAAGCACCTGGTGCTGACCTCGGTGCACCCGTCACCGTTGTCGGCGTATCGCGGGTTCTTGGGGTGCGGGCATTTCAGTCGCACCAACAAGTACCTTGAGCAGAATGGCGAGACGCCTATCGAATGGCGGCTGCCGCCGGCATAACGGTCATCCGTGATCGAATGTGGGAGCGAGCAAGCCCGCTCCCATATTTGAATTGTGTCGCGTGTTTAACGTTTTTCCGGCTGGCGATCCCAATGCCTGAATAAAGGCTCCGCCAGAAACAACACAAACAACAACCGCATCACCTGCATCGCCGTTACCAACGGCACCGACAGCTGCAGGGTTTCGGCCGTGAGGCTCATCTCGGCAATGCCGCCGGGCATCATGCCCAGGGTCAGCGAGCGTAAGTCCAGGTGGGTCATGGCGCTTAGACCTACTGCTGCCAAAGTGGCCAGCGCCATGGTCAGCGCGGTGCCGATCAAGGTGCGCCCCATGAACGACGGCGCCCGGCGAAAGAACTGCCGGTTGAAGTGGCAACCCAGGCCGCTGCCGATCAACCATTGGCCGATCTGGCTGCCGCCATCAGGCAAGCCGATATGCAGATCCCACACAACGCTGGCAGTCGCACTCACCAGTAACGGCCCGAACAGCCACGGGTTTGGCTGACGCAAACGCTGCCAACCCCAGGCCACCAGTGCGCCCATCGGAAACAATGCGAACAGCCAAGGCCAACTGACCGGCGCCGGATGAAACTGCGGCGTACCGCCTTCGAGCAGGTACTTGAAGATCGCCGGTACACACAGCACCACCACCAACACCCGCAGGCTCTGCCCCGCCGCGACACGGCTGAGCACGGCACCATTGCGTGCGCCGAGGTTGACCATCTCACCGGAACCGCCCGGCATGCTGGAGAAAAACGCAGTGGCGCGGTCTTCACCGCTGCGGCGCATCAACCACACGCCGACAATGCTCGACAGGCTGGTGACCAGCGCGCCGAAGAAGATCAGCCCGAAGTGGCTCATCACCTGTTCGATGACCACCGGCGTGAAGTGCAGGCCGATGCCAATGCCCACCACCCATTGGCCGCATTTGCGCCCGCCGGGAATCTCCGCTAACTGCCACGGCGTGAGGCAACGCACCAGGATGATCGCCAGCAACGAGCCGACCATGTACGGCAAAGGCCAGCCGACAAGGCTGGCCAAGTAACCGCCGGCCAGGCCGACCAGCGGTGTTCCCCACCAGTGTTTAAAGGTGACCTCAGACATCGGCCAGGGCACGACGCTGCAGGGCACGCTTGCGGTAGATGCGCACCAGCGGGAAGGCCAGCATCAGCGCCGTCAGTACCCACACACCAAAGGTGATCGGGCTCGACCAGAGGATCTGCAGGTCACCGTTGGAGATCGACAGCGCACGGCGCAGGTTCTGCTCCATCAGGCCGCCGAGAATAAAGCCCAGCAGTACCGGCGACAGCGGGAAGTCGAGCTTGCGCAGGATGTAGCCGAAGATGCCGATGCCGACCATCAGGAACAGGTCGAAGGTGGTGGCGTGAACGGCGTACACACCAATCGCGGTGATGATGGCGATCACGGGCACCAGCGCCCAGTTAGGTACGGCGAGAATGCGCGTGAAGATGCGGATCATCGGGATGTTGAGGATCACCAGCATGATGTTGGCGATGAACAACGAGGCGATCAGGCCCCAGACGATGTCCGGTTGCTGTTGGAACAGCAGCGGGCCTGGGGTGATGTTGTACAGCGACAGGGCGCCGATCATCACCGCCGTGGTACCCGAACCAGGCACGCCGAGGGTCAGCATCGGCACCAGGGCACCGCAGGCGGAGGCGCCGATGGCGGTTTCCGGGGCGGCCAGGCCACGCATGTCGCCCTGGCCGAATTTGCCGCTGGCACCGGCCATGCGTTTTTCGGTCATGTAGGCAACGGCCGAGGCCAGGGTGGCGCCGGCGCCGGGCAATACGCCCATGATGAAACCCAGCAGGCCGCAACGGATGTTCACCACGAAGACCGCACCCGCTTCCTTCAGGTTGAACATCATCCGGCCAGTGGCTTTTACGGCTTCCTGGCCACGGTGGGTTTTTTCCAGCAGCAACAGGATCTCGCTGATGGAGAACAGGCCCAGCACCAGCACCACAAACTGGATGCCGTCGGTGAGGTGGATGTTGTCGCCGGTAAAACGGTACACGCCGCTGTTGGCGTCGATGCCCACTGCCGAGAGGAACAGGCCGATCAGCGCCGCCACAAACGTCTTGAGTGGTTTGTCGCCGGCCATGCCACCGAGGCAGACAATCGCGAACACCATCAGCACGAAATATTCCGCAGGGCCGAAGGCAATCGCCCATTTGGCCAGCAGCGGCGCAAACAGCACCATGCCGCAGGTGGCGATAAACGCACCGATGAACGAACTCCACGCCGACAACGACAGCGCCACGCCAGCCAGGCCTTTGCGGGCCATCGGGTAGCCGTCGAGAGTGGTCATCACGGTGGAAGCTTCGCCCGGGATGTTCAGCAGGATCGAGCTGATGCGGCCGCCGTACTCGCAGCCCAGGTACACGGCTGCCAGCAGGATCAACGCCGACTCAGGCGGCAGGCCCAATGCGAAGGCGATGGGGATCAACAGTGCCACGCCATTGATCGGGCCCAAGCCCGGCAACAGGCCGACCACGGTGCCGATCAGGGTGCCGCACAGAGCAGTCACCAGGTTGTAGGGGGACAGTGCAACGCCGAAGCCCTGACCCAAATAGCTGAAAGTATCCATGTCAGTTCTCCAGAACGTCGAGCAGGCCGAGGGGCAGCGGTACATCCATGGCTTTGTCGAACAGCAGGTACAAGCCGATAGCCATCAACGTGACGATCACCACGCTCGGCAACCAGCGGCCACCGTACAAGCGCGCCATGGGGATGCCGATCAGCATGCTGCTGAGGATGAAACCCAGGGGTTCGAAGGTGCCGGCGAACACGACCAGCAACGCTACGCAGATGCCGATCTTGATCAGGGTCTCGCGGTCCAGCGCCGGTTCGTCTTCGGTGTGCTTGGTGGGCTGTGGGCGAAACAGCATGTAGATCAGGCCCAGGCTCATCAGCCCGAGCATCAGCAGCGGGTAGGCGCGTGGCCCCACCGGCTCGTAGGAAAACGCGGCCTGATACGGCCAGGCCATCAGCGCGAGACCGGCACAGACCAGCAGCATCACGCTGGCGAAAATGCGTTGTAAGAGCATGTGAAACTCCTGGGCCACGCACTCAGTCGAGGAGGGCATGGCCACATTAGAGAGGGGCGTTTACTGAATCAGGCCGAACTCTTTGGCCAGCACTTTGTAGTCAGCCACCTGTTTCTTCACGTAGGTGTCCAGCTCCGGCCCGGTCATGGCGAACGGGAACAGCTCACGCTGGTCACGCAGCTTGGCGAACTCGTCGGAAGCCAGCAGTTTGTCGAACGCGTCTTTCCACCAGGCGTAGTCGGCATCGCTGACTTTTGGCCCCAGGTAGAAGCCGCGCACCACGGGCCAGACGATGTCGTAGCCTTGCTCTTTGGCCGTCGGGATGTTCTTCATTTCCGGCTCGTCCAGGCGCTGTTCGGAGAACACCGCCAGCAGGCGCATGTCACCGCTGAGGATGTGCGGCATGGAGTCGGAGATGTCGGTGCTGCCGACCTGGATGTGACCACCGAGCAGGGCCGTGGCGATTTCACCGCCGCCTTCGAGGGCCACGTAGCGCAGCTCGCGTGGGTTGATCCCGGCGGCCTTGGCGATCAGGGCGGTTTGCATCCAGTCCTGGCTGCCGACGGTGCCGCCGGAGCCGATCACCACGCCGCCTGGATCTTTCTTCAGGGCTTTGACCAGGTCGTCGAGGGTCTTGTAGGGCGAATCGCTTTTCACCGCGATGGCACCGTAGCTGGTGCCGACGGCCGCCAGCCAACGCACGGCGCTTTCATCGAAGCGGCCGAACTTGCCCTGGGCCAGGTTCAGCAGCGAACCACTGGACCACGCCACCAGGGTGCCGGCGTCCGCAGGGCGCTGTGCGACCACTGCGTTGTAGGCCACCGCGCCCACGCCGCCTGGCATGTAGGTCACGCGCATCGGCTTGCTCAGCAGCTTTTCGTTGACCAGCGCGCTTTGCGCCAGCTTGCAGGTCAGGTCAAAACCACCGCCTGGCGAGGCCGGGGCGATGCATTCCGGGCGCTTGGGCTCGTCGGCGGCCAACAGTTGGCCGGCGAACATCATGCAGCCGGCGGCGAGGGCCAATTTACGCAGTGAAAAGGTCATCTGTTTATCTCCGTCTTTGTTGTTATGAGTGGCTACTTACCAGAGGGCTACGCTGTAGCTGACCAGCAAGCGAACTTCATCCGCATCACGGGCCGAGTAGTTGGTGCGGTAGGTGGCATTGCGCAGGCGCACGGCCACATCCTTGAACGTGCCGCTCTGTACCACGTAGCGGATCTCACTGTTGCGCTCCCATTCCTTGCCGGTCTCGCCGTTCTTGAGCTTGATGTTGTCACCCGACAGGTAACGGCTCATGAAACTCAGGCCGGGAATGCCCAGCTTGGCGAAGTCGTAGTCGTAGCGCGCCTGCCAGGACCGCTCTTCGGCGCCGGCAAAGTCGTTGATCTGCACGAAGTTGACCAGGTACGGGTCGCTGCCATCCACATAGGGGAAGGCGCTGTCACCGAACATGCGCTGATAGCCGGCGCTGAGCTTATGGCCATTGAGGCCGTAGCTGAACAGGCTGCTGAAGGATTTGTTGTCGATCTTGCCGCCACGGGCGCTGCCGGTGTCATCACTGATGGCCAGGCGCAGGTCGGTGCCGAAGGTACCGGGGCCCATCGGGCGCGCGGCGACCAGGCCGAGGAAGTGCTGGCGGTACACGTCGTCGAGCTGGGCGAAGTGGTAGCTGCCGGTGATCTTGTCGGCGAATTTGTAGTCGGCACCGCCGAAGTTGAAATGCTTGCCGGTGGCAGCGGTCAAGAAGCGGCTGTTCTTGTTGTTGAGGGCGATGTCCTCGTAGTTGGTGTCGTCGCGGTCCTTGGCTTTGTCCAGGCGGCCGGCGGTGAACACCAGGTTCTTGAATTCTTTGGAAGTCAGCAGGCCGCCGTTGAAGGTCTGCGGCAGGATGCGGCCATCGTTGGGCTTGAGGATCGGCAGTTCCGGGATCAGGGCGCCGATCTTCAATTCGGTGGCGGAGATCTTCACTTTGCCGGTCAGGCCCAGTTTGGAGTACTCATTGGCGGCGCGGCCGTCGTCGTGGGTTGGCAACAGGCCGGTGCCGGTGCGGTCGGGGCTGGAGTCGAGCTTGACCCCGAGCATGCCCAGCGCATCCACGCCAAAACCGACGGTGCCGTCGGTGTAGCCCGATTGCAGGTTGAGCATGAAGCCCTGGGCCCACTCGTCGCGCTTGGATTGCTGCGCGCTGGTGCCGTCGCGAAAGTCGCGGTTGAAGTACATGTTGCGGGTTTCAAGGGTGGCGCTGCTGTCTTCGAAGAAGGCAGCCTGGCTGAGCGGCGAAAAGCCGGCAAGGGCAGCGGCACTGGCGAGGGCGGTCTGGGTCAGGCGGGAAAAACGAACAGGCGAGAAGGCCTGGGGCTGTGTCGACAGCATCGTGGTGTACTCCGTTATTGTTCTTATTTTGGCGAAAACGCTTCGAGGCGTTTTTCGGGCGCTACGGATCAGGTAGCTGGGCGGGCAGGACCCACCGTTACCCGATGCTAAAGGGCGAAGCTTTCACTAACCTTTCAGTTGCCTTTCACTGTTTTCGGGCTTCACAGGGCAGGTAGCGCCTGTAAACTGCCCGGCAAAGCGTGGCGTCGACCATGCCCGAATGAGGTAAAAAACCATGCGTGTCCTCCTGGTTGAAGACCATTTGCAGCTCGCCGAAAGTGTTGCCCAAGCGCTCAAGAGCACGGGTTTGACCGTCGACGTGCTGCACGATGGGGTGGCCGCTGACCTGGCCTTGAGCAGCGAGGAATACGCGGCGGCGATCCTCGACGTGGGGCTGCCGCGCATGGACGGTTTTGAGGTGTTGGCACGCTTGCGCGCCCGTGGGAAAAACTTGCCTGTGTTGATGCTGACGGCTCGCAGTGATGTGAAGGACCGCGTGCACGGCTTGAACCTGGGCGCCGACGACTACCTCGCCAAGCCGTTTGAGCTGACGGAGCTGGAGGCGCGGGTCAAGGCGCTGCTGCGCCGCAGTGTGCTGGGGGGCGAGCGCCAGCAGGCATGCGGCGTGTTGGTCTACGACCTGGATACGAGGCGCTTCACCGTCGGCGGCGAGCTGATGACGTTGACCTCCCGCGAGCAGGCGGTGCTCGAAGCATTGATCGCCCGCCCGGGCCGAGTGATGAGCAAGGAGCAACTGGCCTCACAAGTGTTTGGCCTGGACGAAGAAGCCAGCCCCGACGCGATCGAAATCTACGTGCACCGCCTGCGCAAGAAACTCGATGGCCAACCCATCGCCATCGTGACGTTCCGCGGCCTCGGCTATTTGCTGGAAGCCCGCGATGCATAAGCCCAGCAGCCTGCGCTGGCGGCTGCTATGGAACCTGGCGCTGTTGCTGGTGCTGTTGATGCTGGCCAGTGGCATGAGTGCCTATTGGAACGGTCGCGAAGCGGCCGACACGGCCTACGACCGTACGTTGCTGGCGTCGGCGCGCACCATCGCAGCGGGCCTGACTCAGGTGGACGGCACCCTCAGCGCCAACGTGCCGTATGTGGCCCTGGATACGTTTGCCTACGACAGCGCCGGGCGTATCTATTACCAGGTCAATGACATCGATCAGAAGCTGATCTCGGGCTACGAGCACTTGCCCGGCCCACCGCCGGGCACGCCGCGCACCGATGACTACCCGGCGCTGGCGCGCTTCTACGATGCGGTGTACCAGGGCCAGCCTGTGCGTGTGGTGAGCCTGCTCAAGGCCGTCTCCGAACCGAACATGAACGGCATGGCGGAAATCCGCGTGGCAGAAACCGATGAAGCACGGGTGGCCATGGCTCGTAGCCTGATGGCTGACACTTTGTTGCGCCTGGGCATGCTGGCCATTGGTGCTTTGCTGCTGGTGTGGTTCGCCGTGAGTGCAGCATTGCGCCCGCTGGAGCGCCTGCGAACGGCGGTGGAAGAACGTCAGCCCGACGACCTGCGCCCGTTGCCGCTGGTGGAAGTGCAGCATGAGTTTGGCCCGTTGGTGCGTTCCCTCAACCACTTCACCGAACGCCTGCGCGGGCAGTTTGAGCGCCAGGCGCAGTTTATTGCCGATGCGGCCCACGAGTTGCGCACGCCCTTGGCGGCGCTCAAGGCCCGGCTCGAACTGGGTCTGCGCGCGGAAGACCCGGTGACCTGGCGCAGCACCCTGGAAACCGCCGCCCAAGGCACCGATCGCCTGACGCACCTGGCCAATCAGTTGTTGTCCCTGGCCCGTATCGAGAACGGGGCCCGGGCCATTGCCGAAGGCGGCGCCCAACTGCTCGACCTCAGCCAATTGGCCCGTGAGCTGGGCATGGCCATGGCGCCTTTGGCCCACGCACGCGGTGTTGCGCTGGCCCTGGAGGCGGATGAACCCGTGTGGTTGCGCGGGGAGCCGACGCTGCTCAATGAACTGCTGAGCAACCTGGTGGACAACGCCCTGGCCCACACGCCACCGGGTGGCAATGTGATTTTGCGGGTGACGGCGCCGGCGGTGCTGGAAGTGGAAGATGATGGCCCAGGCATCCCGTTGGATGAGCGGGATCGGGTGTTCGAGCGATTCTACCGCCGCAGTCAGCAGGGCATGGGCTCGGGGTTGGGCCTGGCAATCGTGGGTGAAATCTGCCGGGCGCACCTGGCACAGATCAGCCTGCACGATGGCGAGCAGGCGGGGCTGAAAGTGCGGGTGAGTTTTATCGCGGGTTGATCAATAGAACATCGAACGGGCTTCGTCCAACTCGACGCGCAAGGCGTCGCTGTAAGGATCGACCCGCAGTTTCTTGATCGCCGGCAGGGTAGAGACCGGCACGCTGGCCAATGGGTGATCGGTGCCGCGATGGCAATAGAGCACGGCGACTTGTACCAGGTCGATGTAGTCCAGGCTGGCCGAATCGCGCGCCAGGTCGAGGTATTGGCCGGGCAGTCGGGCGAGCATCTCCGGGAAATCCCAGCCGCTCAGCAGCTTATCGCCCAACAACGGGTGAATGCTCTCGATGACGTGGTTGAGACTGACCGGGTCCGAAAGCAGCTCGTAGTGGTCTTCGGCGTACGTCAGGATCGGCAGTACACCGATCTGATGCACCAGGCCACCGAGGGCCGCCTGGTCTGGCTTGAGTTGGCTGTGGCTACGACATAGGGCATAACTCACGCCCGCCACTTCCAGGCTGCGGCGCCACACTTCGCGCATTTTTTGTTCGACCACGTCGGAGCGGGCGTGGAAGATCTGCTCCATCACCAGGCCAATCGCCAGGTTGCTGCTGTAGTTGGTGCCTAGCCGGGTGATGGCGGTGTGCAGGTCGGTGACTTCCTGCGTTGCGCGCAACAAGGGGCTGTTGACCACCTTGATCAGGCGCGCCGACAGGGCGGTGTCGCGACCGATCACTTTGCTCAAGTGGCTGATGCTGATTTCCGGGTCTTCTGCGGCCTGGCGAATGTTCAGGGCCACTTCCGGCAATGTCGGCAGAACCAGGTCATCGTTGTCGATGGCCCTCACTAAAGCCTGTTGGACTTTTTCCGCCAGCTTGTTCATTCATGATCTCTAGGGTGTTGCAAAAAGGTACGGCGATTAACGCTGGATCTCTCGGTCACGGTCGAGCGTGTAAGGCAGGTCGAGCAGGTGCAGGCCGGGGCCTTCCAGTGTGCCTAAGTGCACATCGCCACTATCGGCAGCTTCGGCTTGCAGCACAGCAAGAAGTTCAATCGTCTGGTCAGCTTTTGCTGCCAGCACCACTTCGCCGATCGAGCTGGCATGGCTGGGGGAAAACAGCGGGGTGCCTGGCTCGGGCATTTGCGGCGCATCGAGGCTCAAGTGATACAGGCGACGCTTGAGTTTGCCCAGGTACTGCATGCGCGCGACGATTTCCTGGCCGGTGTAGCAGCCTTTCTTGAAGCTGACGCCGCCTACGGCTTGCAGGTTGAGCATCTGCGGGATGAACAGCTCGCGGGTTTGCGGCATGACCTGGCCGATGCCGGCACGCACTTGGCCGAGCAGCCAGTCATTCAAGTCGGCTTCGTTCAAGTGGGCGGCCAATTGGCCGCGCACGGCATCGGCCTGTTCGGCTGGCACCCAGAGCTCGGCGCGGCCGGGGGAGACGCGGATGGCGATCAGGGCATCGGTGCGTACGACGCTGTCGGTGTCAGCCGGCAGCTCAAGGCCGAGGCTCGCCAGGGCTTGATCGGCATCCGCCAGGCCAAAGCGTGCCCAGGCGGCGCTTTCGTCGGTGAGCTTGGATTTGGAGAACACGGCGTATTTCTTCAGGTCGGCCAGTTGCGGTTCGAGCAGCTCGGTGGCCATGGCCAGGAGCACGCCATCACCTTGCAACAGGATGCGAAAGCTCGACTGCATGCGCCCTTTTTGCGTGCAGCGCGCGCCGAGGCTGGCCTGGGTGTCGCTCAGGTAATTGAGGTTGCAGGTCAGTTGCCCTTGCAGGAACTTGGCAGCGTCGGCGCCGCGGACGGCGAGAACGCCTTCGTGGGACAGGGGGCAGAAGAAAGCAGAGTCAGCCATGGGTCATCGCAGGTCAAAAAGTCATGGGTGCATCATAGAGGGGCGCCCGGCAAATGGATAGTTTCCGTATGGGGCGACCAAAGCCGACTGTTCCGGTGCCGTCGGGCCTGTATACTTGCCGCCTATTTGAGGAGCGCTCCATGGTCGAAGATGTAGAAATCAATCGTCTCTTCTGGCACAGCCGTCGTGGCATGCTGGAGCTGGACGTGTTGCTGGTGCCTTTCACCAAAGAGGTCTACGCGACCCTCAACCAGGTCGATCGCGACCTCTACGTCCGCTTGCTGACCTGCGAAGATCAGGACATGTTTGGCTGGTTCATGGAGCGTTCCGAATCCGAAGACCCTGAGCTGCAGCGCATGGTTCGGATGATCCTGGATCGTGTCCAGCCCAAGTAATCGATTCGAATGCCGCTGGCAGGCCTCACGGCTATTGCTGGCGGCGTATCTTTTTGCCCAGCTGTTCGCGCTGGGCGCCTGTTTTCTTGTTGATTTACCTTATTCGAGCCTCGGCCTGCTCTTGTGCTTGGCGCATGCCGCCTGGGTTTTACCGCGACACATCCTGCTGACTCACCGTTCGTCGGTTTGTGGCCTGCGTCGCGACGAGGACGGTTGGCAGTTGTTCAGTGCCGAGCGTGGTTGGTACGGCGTGCAACTGCGCCCCGACAGCCTGGCGTTGCCGTTGATCGTGGTGCTGCGCTATCGGGTGCCGGGGCGGTGGTGGGTGCGCTCGATCTGTGTGCCGAGGGATTCGCAGGTCGCCGATGTGCACCGGCGCCTGCGGGTACGCCTGAAGTTCAGCCGCCGTAGGTGGTTGGCACCAGGATAGTGTCCCGGGCTTCGGGCAGCATCTGCGGGTAGTCGAGGGTGTAATGCAGGCCCCGGCTTTCCTTGCGCTCCATGGCCGAGCGGATCATCAACTCCGCCACCTGGGCCAGGTTGCGCAGTTCGATCAGGTCGCGGCTGACTTTATAGTTGCTGTAGAACTCGTCAATTTCGTCGAGCAGCAAGCGCACCCGATGCTGTGCGCGTTGCAGGCGCTTGTTGGTGCGCACGATCCCTACGTAGTCCCACATGAACCGTCGCAGCTCGTCCCAGTTGTGGGCGATGATCACGTCTTCGTCCGAATCGGTCACCTGGCTGGCGTCCCAACGGGGCAGGGCGGCGGGCACCGCAATGCGTGGCAATTGTTCGAGGATGTCGGCCGCCGCTGAGCGGGCGTAGACGAAGCATTCGAGCAAGGAATTGCTGGCCATGCGGTTGGCGCCGTGCAGGCCGGTGAAGCTGGTTTCGCCTATCGCATACAAGCCCGGCACGTCGGTGCGACCGTGCTGGTCGACCATCACGCCGCCGCAGGTGTAGTGCGCGGCCGGCACCACGGGGATCGGGCCTTTGGTGATGTCGATATTGAAGGCGAGGCAGCGCTCATAGACGGTGGGGAAGTGGGTCTTGATGAAGGCTTCGGGCTTGTGGCTGATGTCCAGGTAGACGCAGTCGACGCCCAGGCGCTTCATCTCGTGGTCGATGGCGCGGGCGACGATATCCCGTGGCGCCAGCTCGGCGCGCGGGTCGAAGCGCTGCATGAAGCGCTCGCCGTTGGGCAGCTTGAGGTGGGCGCCTTCACCGCGCAGGGCTTCGGTGATCAGGAAACTCTTGGCTTGCGGGTGATACAGGCAGGTGGGGTGGAACTGGTTGAATTCCAGGTTGGCCACCCGGCAGCCCGAGCGCCAGGCCATGGCAATGCCATCGCCGCAGGCGCCGTCGGGGTTGCTGGTATAGAGGTAGACCTTGGCTGCGCCGCCCGAGGCAAGAATAGTGAAGCGTGCACCATAGGTGTCGACTTCGCCGCTGGCACGGTTGAGCACGTAGGCGCCGAGGCAGCGTTCGCCTTCCAGGCCCAGGCGTTTTTCGGTGATCAGGTCGACGGCGACACGCTGTTCCAGCAGTTCGATGTTGGGGCGCCGGCGGGCCTGATCGAGCAGAGTCTTGAAGATGGCAGCGCCGGTAGCGTCGGCCGCGTGGATGATGCGGCGATGGCTGTGGCCGCCTTCGCGGGTCAGGTGGAACTCGAAGCCGCCATCGTCACTGCTGGCGTGTTCGTCGCGGGTAAAAGGCACGCCCTGGTCAATCAGCCATTGAATGGCTTCGCGGCTATGCTCGACGGTGAAGCGCACGGCCTCTTCGTTGCACAGGCCGCCGCCGGCGTTGAGGGTGTCTTCGACGTGGGATTGCACGGTGTCGGTGTCATCGAGCACGGCGGCGACACCACCCTGGGCCCAGAATGTCGAGCCGTTGGCCAGGTCGCCTTTGCTCAGTACCGCAATCCGCAGGTGGCTGGGGAGGGTCAGTGCAAGGCTCAAACCGGCCGCGCCGCTACCAATCACCAGGACATCGTGTTGAAACTGTTGGCTCATTTGAAGGATTCCGCAAAAAGCGATCCGAAGGGGGCGCAAACAGGACGCCTGGATCGGCGAATCAAAGGGTCACACGGGCTACTAGTATATAGAGGGGGGGAGCGGCACAATAGCCGGGCATTCGTGGCAATATGAGATTGCGGTGCACGGCTTGGGTCAGATCGGCCAGTTATTGAAACGGAACTTTTTGCATAGGCCCGAACTCAATAGCAGGTTGCCCGAAAGCTGGGAAAACGTTGAGTTTATTGGCCCGTCGGGAGCATTGGACGCGTCAGAAAACCGGCGACAAGATTATTCGCGCAGCCGGCGATGCCCGTGCTGCGCTTTTCGTGTGTGCCAAATCAGTGCGTGCCGGAAACTTGCTTGAAGGGGGAGAACTTTTGCGAAAAGCCCGAGTCTATGTTTGCAAGCCTGATCGTTTAGTTATGCAAGCCTCCTTCAAGTACAACGAGGAGTGTTCATGCTAACCCAGGAAGAGGATCAGCAGCTGGTCGAGCGCGTTCAGCGCGGTGACAAGCGGGCATTTGATCTGCTAGTGCTGAAATACCAGCACAAAATTCTCGGGTTGATCGTGCGGTTTGTGCACGACACCCATGAAGCGCAGGACGTTGCACAGGAAGCCTTTATCAAGGCCTATCGTGCACTTGGTAACTTCCGCGGTGACAGTGCGTTTTACACGTGGCTATACCGCATCGCCATCAACACGGCGAAGAACTATCTGGTGTCTCGCGGACGCCGCCCACCAGACAGTGATGTGAGTTCAGAAGATGCAGAATTTTACGATGGTGATCACGGCCTCAAGGATCTCGAGTCGCCGGAGCGTGCATTGCTGCGCGACGAGATCGAAGGCACCGTTCATCGCACAATTCAGCAACTGCCAGAAGATTTGCGCACGGCGTTAACTTTGCGTGAATTCGATGGTCTGAGTTACGAAGACATTGCGAGTGTCATGCAGTGTCCGGTGGGGACTGTAAGGTCACGGATTTTCCGGGCCCGGGAAGCCATCGATAAAGCCTTGCAACCGTTGTTGCAGGAAAACTAAAGACAGCGGCGACAGCCAAGAGAGGAACCGCCATGAGTCGTGATGCCCTGCAGGAATCGCTGTCCGCAGTGATGGATAACGAAGCGGATGAACTGGAACTTCGTCGAGTGCTCAACGCATTTGACGACGCCGAAACCCGTGATACCTGGTCTCGTTACCAAGTCGCTCGGGCGGTGATGCACAAGGATCTTCTAATCCCTCGTCTGGATATTGCTGCGGCCGTTTCTGCTGCGCTGGCTGATGAAGCCGTTCCGGCAAAGGCTGCTCGTGGACCTTGGCGTAGTCTGGGTCGCCTGGCAGTTGCTGCCTCGGTAACTGTTGCAGTATTGGCCGGTGTTCGCCTGTACAACCAGGACGAAATCGCCGGTGCCGAACTGGCCCAACAGACCCAGCAGCCGGTGATGGCGGGTCCTCAGGTCAAAGGCCCTGCGGTATTGGCCGGCTACAAGGAAAGCTCTGACAGCACCGGCCCGATGGCCAACGGTGTACTGCAAGGGCAATCCGGCTGGCAGGACCAGCGTCTTCCAGGCTACCTGCGCCAACATGCACAGGAATCGGCTCTGAAAGGCACTGAAAGCGCTCTGCCTTATGCGCGTGCCGCAAGCCTGGAAAACCGCTGATTCGTAAGGAGCTCTATGCGCGCCATACCGCTCCTTACGCTTTTGCTCAGTGGTTGGTTTGCACTCCCCGCCCACGCCGATGAAGCCCAAGACTGGCTGACTCGACTTGGGCGTGCAGAGCAGCAGCAAAGCTTCGAAGGTACGTTCGTCTATGAACGTAATGGCAGTTTCTCTACCCATGATATCTGGCACCGTGTCCAGGATGGCCAGGTCCGCGAGCGACTTTTGCAGCTTGATGGGTCCGCCCAAGAAGTCGTGCGGGTAGATGGCCGAACCCTATGCGTCAGTGGCACCCTCGTTGCCGGCCTTGGCACCTCGCGGGATGGCTCTTCGCCTGCGCTTGATCCACAAAAACTCACTCAATTCTATGATCTGGCCGTCATCGGCAAATCCCGCGTGGCCGGTCGTAATGCCGTGATTGTCTCAATCACCCCTCGCGACCAGTACCGCTATGGCTTTGAGTTGCACCTGGATCGTGAAACCGCACTGCCGCTCAAGTCGTTGCTGCTCAATGACCAGGGGCAGTTGTTGGAGCGCTTCCAGTTCACACGCTTGAATACGTCCGTAGTTCCGGATGATCGCAGCCTGCAACCCAGCAGCGAATGCACGCCTGTGGCCGTTTCTGATAGCAAGGCCCCACAGGTGGCCGCGACCCAGGCATGGCATCTCGACTGGCTGCCCCCTGGCTTCCAGCTCACCAATAGCAGCGCGCGTAAAGACGCCGAGACCAAATCCACGGTCGACAGCCTGATGTATGACGATGGGCTCGCACGCTTTTCAGTGTTCCTTGAGTCGACCGACGGTGCGAGCGTCACCGAGACCCGCACTCAGCTGGGCCCGACGGTCGCGGTGTCTCGCCGCCTGAATACGGTAGAAGGTGAGGTGATGGTGACGGTCGTCGGCGAAGTGCCCATCGGCACGGCCGAGCGCATTGCGCTCTCGGTACGCGGTGAAAAGACCGCTGCAAAACCATGAGCCGTTAATCCTATGTTCATCCTGATCTTTCAATGTCGTTGCATGCCAGGTCTGTTGCCGAGAGCATGAAATGTCCGGATCAGTATTTTCACTTGCAAAAATCCCCTATGTTTTTTATAGGTCAGGGCCTGTTGGCTCTGGCCTTGTTTTGTTCGCGGAACAAAGATGTCGGTGGCAGTTTCCGGCGTTTCTTGAACCCTGTCGCTCAACCCTGCTCGTCGTAACGGGAGCTGTATGTCGATACCACGTTTGAAGTCTTACCTATCCATAGTTGCCACGGTATTGGTGCTGGGTCAGGCCGTGTCTGCGCAAGCAGCCGAACTGCCTGACTTTACCCAACTGGTTGAGCAGGCCTCGCCCGCCGTGGTGAACATCAGTACCACGCAGAAACTGCCGGATCGCAAAGTGTCGAACCAGCAGATGCCAGACCTGGAGGGCCTGCCACCCATGCTGCGCGAGTTCTTCGAGCGTGGCATGCCGCCGCAACAGCGCTCCCCTCGCAGTGGTGGTGGGCAGCGTGAAGCGCAGTCCCTGGGCTCCGGCTTCATCATTTCGCCGGACGGTTACATTCTCACCAACAACCATGTGATCGCCGACGCAGACGAGATCCTCGTGCGCCTGGCTGACCGCAGCGAGCTGAAAGCCAAGTTGGTGGGCACCGATCCGCGTTCCGACGTGGCGTTGCTGAAAATTGATGGCAAGGACCTGCCCGTGCTGAAGCTGGGTAAATCCCAGGACCTGAAAGCCGGCCAGTGGGTCGTCGCCATCGGCTCGCCATTCGGCTTTGACCATACCGTCACCCAAGGCATCGTCAGCGCCATTGGCCGTAGCCTGCCAAACGAAAACTACGTGCCATTCATCCAGACCGACGTGCCGATCAACCCGGGCAACTCGGGTGGTCCGCTGTTCAACCTGGCTGGCGAAGTGGTGGGGATCAACTCGCAGATCTACACCCGTTCCGGTGGCTTCATGGGCGTTTCCTTTGCGATCCCGATCGACGTGGCCATGGACGTCTCCAACCAGCTGAAAAGCGGTGGCAAGGTCAGCCGTGGCTGGTTGGGCGTCGTGATCCAAGAAGTGAACAAGGACCTGGCTGAGTCCTTCGGCCTCGATAAGCCGGCCGGCGCACTGGTTGCGCAGATCCAGGACGATGGTCCGGCTGCCAAGGGTGGCCTGCAAGTGGGTGACGTGATCCTGAGCATGAACGGCCAGCCAATCATCATGTCGGCTGACCTGCCGCACCTGGTGGGTGCGCTCAAGGCTGGCAGCAAGGCCAAGCTTGAGGTGATCCGTGAAGGCAAGCGCCAGACCGTTGAGCTGACCGTCGGTGCGATTCCGGAAGAAGGCGCAACCCTGGATGCCCTGGGCAACGCCAAACCTGGCGCCGAGCGCAGCAGCAACCGTTTGGGCATTGCCGTGGTCGAGCTGACCGATGAGCAGAAGAAGAGCTTCGACCTCAAGAGCGGTGTCGTGATCAAGGAGGTCCAGGACGGCCCAGCTGCGCTGATCGGCCTGCAACCTGGCGATGTGATCACCCACCTGAACAACCAGGCGATCAACTCCACCAAGGAGTTCACCGACATCGCCAAGGCGCTACCGAAGAACCGTTCGGTGTCGATGCGCGTCCTGCGTCAGGGGCGTGCGAGCTTCATCACCTTCAAGCTGGCCGAGTAAGCCGCCAGTAAAATAAAAGCCCCGCCTTCGCTAAGCGAAGGCGGGGCTTTTTTGTGGGCGATGGGTTTAGCTCATCATCCCTTTTACCAGGCGCTCCTGTTCGATCAGCTCACGTTGGCGCGCGTCAATCCGCGAAGACAGCGGGAAGTTGTTGCCGGCGCGGCGCTTGGCAAAGTCCAGTTGCTGAATGGCCTGCTGGAAGTCGCCCACCAAGGCGAAATACTCGGCACGCGCCTGATGCAGGCCGATGATGTTGCCGGACAAACCGCGTGTTTCGGCGACCTGGTACCACACGTCCGGGTCATCGGGGCGCGACTTGAGCAAACCATCCAATGCCTTCTCTGCATCGGCCGTGCGGTTCTGTTTGAGTAGCAAATCTACCCGTACCTGGTTCAACGGATAGTTGCCGGGGTACTGGGTGAGCATGCGGTCGGTGCGTTGCTGGGCGTCTGGCAAACGGCTGCTGGCGATATCCAGTTCGATCTGCGCCAGGTTGTACGTGATGTCGTTGGGCGCTTTCGCCAGCAGCGGCGCCAAGCTTTCCCGTGCCTCTTTGTACTGGGTGCCCTTGATCTGGGCGATGGCCAAGCCATAGCGCGCCACATCGTTTTTCGGGTTTTCATCCAGTTGCGCCTGGAAGCGTTTGGCCGCGAGCCCGGGCGTATCCTCGTATTGCAACTGCACCCGTGCACGAATCAACTGATAGCGCAGGCTGTCTTCCTTGCCGCCTGGCTTGGCCTGCTCCGCACGGTTGCGGGTGTCGGCAATCCGGGACTCGGTCACCGGGTGAGTCAGCAGGAATTCCGGTGGCTTGGCGTCGAAGCGGTATTGACGCATCAGGCGCTCGAACATGGTGGGCATGGAGCGCGGGTCGTAGCCGGCCTTTTCCAGGTTGAGGATGCCGATACGGTCTGCTTCCTGTTCGTTCTGGCGGGAAAACCGACGTTGCTCCTGGATGGCCGCAGCCTGGCTACCGGCAATCGCGGCAATCCCTGCATCGCCCGCACCGGCCGCCGCCGCGATGATGCCGCCGAGCAGGGCTGCCATCATCGGGATCTGCATGCGCGATTGTGCCTCCACGCCCCGTGCGAAGTGGCGCTGGGACAAGTGAGCCAATTCGTGGGCGAGCACCGAGGCGTATTCACCTTCGGTCTGGGCATTGAGGAACAGGCCGCCGTTGACGCCCACGATCCCGCCAGGTGCGGCAAAGGCGTTGAGCTGCGGGCTGTTGATCAGGATGAACTCCAGGCGCCGGTCATTGACCTGGCTGGTCTCTACCAGCTTGTACACGCTGGTTTCGACGTAGTCCTTGAGCTGGGGGTCATTGAGTTGCGAGACCTGGCCGCGCAGGTAAGCGAGCCATGCGCGACCCAGTTGGTATTCCTGTTGCGGCGAGACAATGGCAGAACTGGCGTCGCCAAGTGACGGCAGGTCGTCAGCAAAGCCCGGAGAGGCCAGCAGGCAAGCCAGCGTCAGCAGGGTAGGGCGCAAAAAAGTCATGCACAAAGCCTTTCGACAAAGAGCTTACTGTAGCCGGACACTGAGCTTCGGACCAGATATTCTAAGCAGCCCGAACCCACGCCCGGAGTAAATTCATGACCGACGCTGTAGCCTTTGATGCCGAGCTTGATGCCAGTGGCCTCAATTGCCCGTTGCCTTTGCTTAAGGCCAAACTGGAACTCAATCGGCTGGCCAGTGGCGCGGTTCTCAAGGTAACTGCCACGGACGCTGGCTCCCAGCGGGATTTCCGGACGTTTGCCAAGCTGGCCGGTCATACGCTGCTGCACGAAGAAGACGCTGGCGGTGTGTACCGCTACTGGTTACGCAAGGCCTGAACCGTTTGCCCCACCCGCCGAGGTTGATTGATGTTCAAAGTGTTACGAGACTGGATTCAGCGCTACTTCTCCGATGAGGAGGCCGTGGTGCTGGCTGTCCTGCTGTTCCTGGCCTTTACCGCAGTTCTCACCCTCGGAGGGATGTTGGCGCCGGTGCTGGCGGGGATGGTTTTGGCGTATCTGATGCAAGGCTTGGTCACCACGCTGGAGCGCCTGCGTCTGCCAGGCGGGGCGGCAGTGGGGTTGGTGTTTGCGTTGTTCATGGGCGTGTTACTGGTCTTCATTGTGGTGGTCGTGCCGTTGCTGTGGCATCAGTTGATCACCTTGTTCAACGAACTGCCGGGCATGCTCGCCAAATGGCAATCGTTGTTGCTGCTGCTGCCAGAGCGGTACCCGCATCTGGTGTCGGATGAACAGGTGTTGCAGGCCATCGAGGTGGCGCGCGGTGAGATCGGAAAGTTCGGGCAATGGGCGCTGACCTTTTCCCTGTCCAGCCTGCCGTTGCTGGTCAACATCATGATCTACCTGGTACTGGTGCCGATCCTGGTGTTCTTCTTTCTCAAGGACCGCGCGATGATTGGCCGCTGGGTGCGCGGCTACCTGCCGCGCGAGCGGGCGCTGATCACGCGGGTGGCCGAGGAAATGAACCGGCAGATTGCCAATTACATTCGTGGCAAGGTCATCGAGATCGTGATTTGCGGAGGTGTCACCTACATCGCCTTTGTCGCCCTCGGGCTGAACTACGCAGCGCTGCTGGCATTGCTGGTGGGGGTGTCGGTGGTGGTGCCGTATGTGGGAGCAGTGGTGGTGACCGTGCCGGTGATGTTGATCGCGTTGTTCCAGTGGGGGTGGAGCGACCAGTTCATCTACCTGATGGCGGTCTACGGCATCATCCAAACCCTGGATGGCAATGTGCTGGTGCCGCTGCTGTTTTCCGAGGCCGTCAACCTGCACCCAGTGGCGATCATCTGTGCGGTGCTGCTGTTCGGTGGGCTGTGGGGGTTCTGGGGTGTGTTCTTTGCGATCCCCCTGGCGACGCTGTTCAAGGCAGTGCTGGATGCGTGGCCACGACAAGAGCCTGTGGTTGCGCCGCTGCTTTAAACGTTGTGGTGGAATTGAAGACGCTATCGCCGGCAAGCCGGCTCCTACAGGAGAATGCGTTCCACATGTAGGAGCCGGCTTGCCGGCGATGTGATCAAAAGGTTGCCGCAGCCATCAAGCCTTGTTCAAGGCTTGAGCCGCTGCCAAAACGGCATCCACATGTCCGGGCACCTTCACGCCGCGCCATTCCTGGCGCAACACCCCATCCTTGTCGATGAGGAAAGTGCTGCGGTCCACGCCCACGTACTCCTTGCCGTACAACTTCTTCAGCTTGATCACGTCAAACAGCTGGCAAACCGCCTCGTCTTTGTCGCTGATCAGCTCGAAAGGGAATTCCTGCTTGCCCTTGAAGTTCTCGTGGGATTTCACGCTGTCGCGCGACACGCCGAAGACTTCGGTGTTGGCCGCCTTGAAGGCTGCGTACTGGTCACGAAAACCCTGGCCCTCGGTGGTGCAACCCGGGGTACTGTCCTTGGGGTAGAAGTAGATCGCCACTTGCTTGCCTTTGAGGGCTGCGAGGCTGAAGGTCTGGCCGCTGGTGGCCTGGGCTTCGAAATCGGCCACGGGTGTGTCGAGGGCTACCGGCATGAGGTTTTCCTTACATTGGGTTCTGTGGGCGCCATGGTTCGATCAGGGCGTCGAGGTTCAGCGCGTCGGCAAAATCCAGGAACTGGTCACGCAGCCAGCTTATCTGCACGCCGGGCGGCAAGGTCACGGTGAACGTGGCGTTGAGCATGGTGCCGCCGGTCTGCGGGGCCTGGTAGGTATCGCAAGTCAGGTTCTCCAGCTCGACGTTGTGGTCGATGAAGAACTGGCACAGCTCGTTGACGATGTCCGAACGGTAGGCCGAGCTGACGTAGGCAACATACGGCAGCGCCTGCGGGCGATTTTCCAGTGCGGCGCTGCGCACGACATTCACGGTGAAGTCGTGTTTCTTGGCCAGGCCCGGCAAGCCGGTTTCCAGGCGCGCCAGGGCGTCCCAGGTGCCGGAGATCTGCAGGACCAGCGCACTGCACTCGCCATGGCGAGTCAGGCGGGAGGTCACGACGGCGCAGCGGTTCTCATGGCTGGCGCGGCACAGGACGTTGGTCAGCTCCATGGGGTTGGCGCCGAGGGCACTGATAACAAGGAATTGTTCGCGAACTGTGGGGGTGGACATGCAGCCTTCCTAAAGCGATGAGCGGTCGATACTGTGTGGGCTGTATCGATCAAAGGATGAAGGGTAGCGAAAAGCGCCGCCAAGGGCTAGGAGGTGGCGTTTTCATTGCGTGATCGGTCGAATTTCATCCCGTCTGAAGTCATGCTTTGGCCCAATGATGGCATTGCCCATCGTTTACTTGCCCCAGAACGCATCCTCACGCGGTACTTCGCTTGTACAAGCATCTTGGCGCCAGTACCATTACGGCTCTCTTTTTCCGGCAGGAGCGGTTGCATGATTGCGGGCAGTATGGTGGCACTGGTCACACCCATGGATGCACAAGGTCATCTCGACTGGGACAGCCTGGGCAAACTGGTGGACTTCCACCTGCAAGAAGGCACCAACGCCATCGTGGCGGTCGGCACCACAGGTGAGTCGGCCACCCTCGATGTGGAAGAACACATCCAGGTCATCGAATTTGTCGTCAAGCGTGTTGCGGGCCGCATCGCCGTAATCGCCGGCACGGGCGCCAACTCGACGCGCGAAGCGATCGAACTGACCAAAAACGCCAAGAAGGCCGGCGCCGATGCCTGCCTGCTGGTGACTCCGTACTACAACAAACCGACCCAGGAAGGTTTGTACCAGCACTTTCGCGCTATTGCCGAAGCGGTCGATATCCCGCAGATCCTCTACAACGTACCCGGCCGCACCGCATGCGACATGCAGGCTGCGACCGTGATCCGCCTGTCCACCGTGCCGAACATCATCGGCATCAAGGAAGCCACGGGCGACCTGCAACGCGCCAAGGACATCCTGGCCGGCGTGAGCAGCGACTTCCTGGTGTACTCCGGTGACGACGCCACCGCTGTCGAGCTGATCCTGCTGGGTGGCAAGGGCAACATCTCCGTGACCGCCAACGTGGCCCCGCGTGCCATGAGCGAACTATGCGCCGCCGCCATTGCCGGCGACGCAGTGACCGCCCGCGCGATCCACGAGAAGCTGATGCCGCTCAACAAGACACTGTTCATTGAATCCAACCCTATTCCCGTGAAATGGGCGCTGTTCGAGATGGGCCTGATGCCGGACGGTATCCGTCTGCCGCTCACCCGTCTCAGCGAAGCCTGTCACGAACCGCTGCGACAGGCCCTGCGCCAGTCCGGCGTCCTGGTTTAATTGAGGAAGCACTACGCATGAAGCGATTGGCCGGACTTTCCGCACTTGCCTTGATTATCTCCAGCACCAGTGGCTGCGGTTGGATCTGGGGCCCGGAAGGCTACTTCCGTGACCGCGGTAGCGATTACCTGGAAGCCCAAGCAACCAAACCGATGCAACTGCCGCCGGACGTCAACGTCGCCAAGCGCCTTGACCCGTTGCTGCCGATCCCGCGTAACGTTGCCGACGACACCACCAAGGGTGAGTACGTGGTACCTCGCCCGCAGCCGATTTCGGCCGTGGCGGATGCCAGCGACTACAGTCTGCAAAAAAGCGGCGACAACCGCTGGATCATGGCCCAGCGCCCACCTGCCGAAGTCTGGCCGGTGGCCCTGCAGTTCTTCCAGGACAATGGTTTTCGCATTGACGAGCAGCGCCCACAGACCGGTGAATTTACCACCGCCTGGCAGCAGGGTAGCGAGCTGTCCGCCAGCATGGCCAAGCGCCTGCAGGCCGGTGGCGTAGCCGCTGACAGCGAAGCCCGTGTGCGTGTGCGCATCGAGCCTGGCGTGCAGCGCAATACCAGTGAAGTCTACGTGGTCAGCGCCGAGCGTCCTGCCGGCAGCACCGCCAATGTTGATTTCACCAACCGCTCGGTCAACACCGGTGTGGACTCCGCGCTGGTCGACGAGATGCTTGCCAGCATGAGCCGTATCTCTGAGAAGGGCGGTTCCGTGTCCCTGCTTGCCGCACGTGACTACGACACGCCAAACCGTGTCAGCCTCACCGAAGACGGCAGCGGCAACGTGGTGCTGAACCTGGGCGAAGACCTGGACCGTGCCTGGGCCAGTGTCGGTCGCGCGTTGGAGCAGGGCCCTTGGCGTGTTGAAGACATCAACCGCAGCCTGGGCCTGTACTACATCAACGTGGCTGAAAAGGCCGAGAAGAAAGATGAAGAGCCAGGTTTCTTCGGCAAGTTGTTCGGCAGCAAGCCGACCAAGGAAGAGATCGAGACCCGTGCCGAGCGTTACCAGGTTCGTTTGAGCAAGGTGGGCGACAGCGTACAAGTGACCGTCGAGAAGAACATCAATACCGTTGCGCCAGCTGAAACAGCGCGCAAAGTGTTGGGTGTGATTCAGGACAACCTGGGCTGATCCAATGCGTTTTGCCGTTCTCGGCAGCGGTAGCCAAGGGAACGGCACGCTGGTCGCACATGACGACACTTATGTGCTGGTCGATTGTGGTTTCTCGTTAAAAGAAACCGAGCGGCGCCTGCTGCGCCTGGGGGTTCACCCCGCGCAGCTGAGCGCGATTCTGGTGACCCACGAACATGCCGATCACGTGCATGGCGTGGGTTTGCTGTCTCGGCGCTACAATCTGCCGGTGTACCTTAGTCGTGGCACGTTGCGCGGGATGCGCAAGCCCATTGAACCTACTGGTTTCCTGGCCGGTGGCGAGAAACTGCAAGTCGGTGCCTTGAGTATCGATGTGATTGCCGTGGCGCATGATGCCCACGAGCCGACGCAATACGTCTTCAATGGGGGAGAGCGGCGCTTCGGTGTGCTCACCGACCTGGGTTCGTACTGCGCTAGGGTGCTGGAGGGCTACCGTGACCTCGATGCGTTGATGATCGAGTCCAACCACTGCCGAGACCTGTTGGCTCGCGGTCACTATCCGTACTTTCTCAAGCAGCGGGTGGGCGGCGAGCTGGGACATTTGAACAACCACCAGGCGGCGTACCTGGTGTATGAGTTGGGCTGGCAAGACCTGCAACACCTGGTCCTGGCCCACCTGAGCAGCAAGAACAACCTGCCGCAGCTTGCCCGGCAATGTTTTGTCGACACCCTTGGGTGCGACCCGGACTGGCTGCAACTGGCCGATCAAGATTCAGGGCTCGATTGGCGACACATCGCCTAGCCCACCCTTTAGTAAGCGGAGCCCATCATGGAAAAACGTGAAGAACTCTACCGCGGTAAAGCCAAGTCGGTGTACAAGACCGACGACGCCAACCGCCTGATCCTGCTGTTTCGCAACGACACCTCGGCGTTCGACGGCAAGCGCATCGAACAACTTGATCGCAAAGGCATGGTGAACAACAAGTTCAACGCCTTCATCATGCAGAAGCTCGAAGCGGCCGGTATCCCGACCCAGTTCGATAAGCTGCTGGGCGACAACGAGTGCCTGGTCAAGAAGCTGGACATGATCCCGGTCGAGTGCGTTGTACGTAACTACGCAGCCGGCAGCCTGGTCAAGCGCCTGGGCGTGGAAGAGGGCCTCAAGCTCAACCCTTACACCTTCGAGCTGTTCCTGAAGGACGACGCCAAGGGCGACCCGTTTATCAACGAATCCCACGTTGTGGCATTCGGTTGGGGCACCGCTGAACAACTGGCTCGCATGAAGGAGTTGTCCCTCAAGGTCAACGACGTGCTGAGCAAATTGTTCGACGACGCCGGTCTGCTGCTGGTCGACTTCAAGCTGGAGTTCGGTGTGTTCCACGACGGCTCTATCGTGCTGGGTGACGAGTTCAGCCCGGACGGTTGCCGCCTGTGGGACAAGGACACCAAGAAGAAGATGGACAAAGACCGCTTCCGCCAGGGCCTCGGTGATGTGATCGAAGCTTACGAAGAAGTCGCCAATCGTCTGGGTGTACCGCTTTAATCGACGCAAGCATCTGATAGCACGGAAAAAAATCGCTTTTGGGGTTTGCTTCTGCGAAACACGCTGTTATGATGCGCGCCGTTGGAGAGATGCCAGAGTGGCCGAATGGGACGGATTCGAAATCCGTTGTACCTTCACCGGTACCTAGGGTTCGAATCCCTATCTCTCCGCCATACTTGTACTTAAAGGCCCCATTTATGGGGCCTTTTTGCATTCTGCGGTTTCTGTTTTAAGTCTGTTCTTCCCTCCATGCTGTTTTGCGAGATTTTGCTCTCTATGGCTCTTTAATAAGTCTGTGGATGCTGTGATGTGATCGCTCGGTGAGACGATGCGTGGCAGGTGCGCGATTTCACGCCCTATCTTTGGTTGCGACAACTATTGATTGGATGGCCCGCTGAAGCAGGCTTTTATAGCGGCAATCTTCGGCTCTTTGATGAGTAAAAAGAATTTCTAAAACGGGGTTGACCGCATAATTTAAATCTGTAGAATTCGCCTCCCGCTAACGAGAGATCGGAAGCGCAAGTGGTTGAAGTTGTTGAAGAAATCTTCAAAAACTTCTGAAAATAATCACTTGACAGCAAATGAGGCTGCTGTAGAATGCGCGCCTCGGTTGAGACGAAAGCTCTTAACCAACCGCTCTTTAACAACTGAATCAAGCAATTCGTGTG
>NZ_JACARO010000230.1 GCF_013386585.1 Pseudomonas sp. P7548
GACTACCCCCCCGCAAGCCCCACCGCCCGCCTGGCGGGCGTGCTGATCGAACAAATGGAACAGGCGCCCTCGGAACAGCTGTACCTGCCCCTGCCCGCCTCGACTCAGTTGCGCGCCATTGCCCGCCAACTGGCCCAGGCGCCAGACAATCGCAGCACCATGGCCGAGTGGGCGAAGCAAGTGGCGATGAGCGAACGGTCACTGGCGCGGTTGGTGAAGCGCGAAACGGGGCTGACGTTTGGGCAGTGGCGCAAGCAGTGGCAGATTATCGTGGCGCTGCAGAGCTTGGCCGAGGGGGAGTCGGTGCAGCGGACGGCGGAGGCGTTGG
>NZ_JACARO010000231.1 GCF_013386585.1 Pseudomonas sp. P7548
GTATAGGTATCGGCCCCACCCGCACGGACCGTCGCCACGGGCTTTGGCACCGCGTTGACGTTGGTGCTGGCTTCGTTACTGGTGATGATCGTGTACGCCGCATCGGTCGTGCCCAGGTTCTTGAAGGTGACCGCTACCGGAGGACCGGCAAAGGCCGATCCGGCGGTCAGCGTGGCCAGGGCCAGTACCGAAATAACAGACTTGAACATCTTCATGCTTTTGCTCCTTTTGGTTTGATTTCCTGTCCACGGCTTTTCCGGTCGAGCGGAAAAAACCTGTCTCCTGGCACAACCAGGCCGACGGCAAAAGTTCGAAAGCATGGAAAACACAGAACCCGAGGCACGACTTTCCCC
>NZ_JACARO010000028.1:0-1915 GCF_013386585.1 Pseudomonas sp. P7548
GTCGGCGGGGACGGCGATCTGCGCCGGGGCATAGGCCACGTTCTGCGCATTGGTGAACTGCACGGCCTGCACAATCTGGCTATTAAGCGCCGCAGTGCTGTCCGTGGAAGGCGTGCCGGCCTGGTTGAGCAAATGTTCGTTCATGCGCGCCATGACCGAGCGCGAAGGCGGTGCCGCTGGAGCGGGTGCAGGGGTTTCGGCGGCGGGGGTTGCGGGTGCGGCAGCAGGTTTCTTCTTGCTGAACCATGACATGATTCGTCTCCCCAGGGCTCAACCCTTCTCGCCAATCTGCATGATCAGCGCGACCGCCTTGGAGATCACCGCATTGGAGATCTGGTTCATGGCCTGCTGGCTGTTGACCGCGTTCTGCAAGGACAAGCCCGCCGCGCTGCTGGCAACCTGGTACAGCGACGCGATGGCCTGGGCTGGCGCCTCCGCAACCACCTTGACGTTGGTTTGGGTGACCGCGTCGGTGATCTGACTGTTGACCTCTGTCATACATCTCTCCTTGATGAAATGCACCCGGACATGGGCGTATTGAATGGCGGCGTGGTGTGCTCATAGAACTTGAACGCCCCCCGCCGACCGTTGTGAATNNCAGCAGTTGCACACGCTTGCGGACCAGCGGCAGTTTCACCTGCAACTCGGCAGCGATTTGCGGGTAAGGCAACTCATCCACGAAACGCATTTCGAACAGGCGCTGCTGTGAAACCGGTAACTGCGCCAGGTGCGCCTCGATCCGTTCCAGGCGTTCGTAGCATTCCACGCGCTCTAGCACCGAGGCACAGGGGGCGGCGAGTTCGGCCAGGTGATCGTGTTCAAGCACCACCGAATCATCGAACACTCGCCCCTCACGCTTACTGCGCCGCAGGCTGTCAAAGAACACGTGGTCGAGCACCAGGAACAGAAACCCTTGGGGATCGCGAATACGCTCCGGTGAACGCCGAAAAAACAGCAAGGCCTTGATGGCCGTCGCTGACAGCCATTCCTGGCCCTGATCCTGATTGCCCTTAGCCCGGCGCAAGGCCCGGCGCTTGAGTTCCCCCTGTACCGAACGCCAACTCGCTTCGAACAACCGGTCGTCAGCCACGGCTGCTTTGTTCAACTCAAAAGTCATCCCCATCACGCGCACTCCCTTGCATTTTTGATGAGGGGCCAGTCTGAGAGGATTCAACGAAGCAACGCTGTTACCTGGGGAACACAGCACACACTAATTCAACGAAAAAGCCTTGCGCCGCAGGTGTTCGAGGTCATTAATCACCATCCGCTCCAAGTTGCCGCTGATCAGGCCACTGCGGCGCCAAAGCTGCAGTTGCACGTTCAGTTTGGGGCGACTGGTGTTGAGCATGGACGCCAGCACCCCCTGGTTGGCCGGCAAGGACACACTGGGCATGGCCAGGGCCAGGTCGATGTCGTCCATGTTCGCCAACAGGAATCGCGCCAGCCGCGACTCCAGCCGATGCAGGCTCACCAGCTCANNCCTGCATCATCGAATAAATCCGCCCGTCCACCACCAACGCGATGAATTCGAGGGTGTCGTCCTTGAAATAGAGCACTTCACGATCATCCAGCGTGCGCTCCACCATATGGGTCGCGACGTGGTGCAACAGGTGTTCCGGCATACCCCGAAACAAATCGGAACGGGCCAGCAGGGTTTGTCGCAACGGGAGATCGAGCATCACGGTTCCTTTGGAATGCATGCGTTCACCTGGTCTGACGGGAAAATGCTGCGCGCGAGGCGCAGAAAGGTGCTTTAACACCTACGGAGCAAAGCAAACAAAGGGACGTCCGACCGGCGGACTTGTGAATACAGGGAAAACGCCAGCATTGGCGACACAAAACACCGGCGTGGACGCCTTGAACCGACATGGGTATGATGTCGCCCGCACAAGCATCCGTAGCTCAGCTGGATAGA
>NZ_JACARO010000028.1:1962-4061 GCF_013386585.1 Pseudomonas sp. P7548
GTGTATGCCCACGTGTATGCTTTGAGATTCCTATAACTGGAGGCATACAGGAAGTGAAGCGCTCTGAGATCAAACGCCGCCCCTTAGCAGACACCACGCTTGCAGGCCTGGAGTCTGAGCAGGCTACATATCGGGAGCAGGATGGGAATGGCCTGTACTTCCGGGTAAAACCTAACGGGCAAAAATCGTGGGAGCTGCGCTACAAAAAGCCAGACGGGAAATGGTCTTGGCTAGGTCTCGGCGGCTACCCGGAAATCAGTGGCTCCTTGGCGAGACAGAAAGCAGCGCAACTGCGTGAAGACGCATCGACCGGCAAAAATCCATTGGTGAGCAAACAAGCTCGCAAGGTCGCAGACCAGGTTGCTGCGAACAACACCTTTGAGGCGTTAGGTCGCGAGTGGTTTGAGGCCAGACGCACAAGCTGGGAGTCAGGTACGTCTCGAAGAGTGCTTGGCGCACTGGAGCTTCACGTCTTCCCCGTCTTCGGCAAACGCGTATACACAGAAATACTGCCCCTGGAATGGATGGAGTTTCTACGCGGTATGGAACAGAAGGGAATCATTGAACAAATGGGCCGGGTTCGCGCCTTTTGCAAAGAGATCTATGACCTTGCCCGCGTAACAGGACGAGCCGTCCATAACCCCCTTGAAGGTCTCAGTAAATTCCTACAATCGCGTAGCGCTGAAAACTATGCACACGTTTCGATTGAAGAACTGCCTGCGCTGCTTCGAGCAATCAACTCCTACCCACACGCAAAGGACGTTCGCATAGGGCTTCGCTTGCTTTCTTTATTAGCATCGCGCCCGAGCGAAATTCGAGAAGCACGCTGGTCAGAAATCGATCTATCCAAAAAGTTATGGACGATTCCAGCCGAACGAATGAAACGTCGCCGCGAACATGTGGTGCCTCTCTCTAAACAGGCAATCGAAGCGCTCGCTGAGTTACGAACACTGACAGGTGCGTACCCTCTCCTATTTCCAGGCAGGAAAGACAGGACAATCCCCCGTAGCAATACCGTATTTCTAATGGCGCTACGCAGACTGGGATATGCCGGTCGGCAAACAGGCCACGGCTTTCGTCACATTGCCAGCACCATACTCAATGAGCAGGGTTTCGATGAGAATCATATTGAGGCCCAACTCTCCCATGCAAAGGAGGGGATTGCCGGGGTCTATAACAAAGCGGTGTACCTACCTCAGCGCAGAGTGATGATGCAGTGGTACGCCGATCACCTTGATGCGCTAGTGAGTGGAAATGTCGTGCAGGGCCAATTTGGAAAGGCAATATGAGAGCACATACCCACCCCCCCTCTAAAACCGGTGTAACGGGTGTTACTCGTGTAACGCCCATCGCCAAACGCCCAATTTCATTGGCTTTTAACTGCGTTACACAGTTCAGCAGCTTAGCGTACATCCGATGTAACGCTGCCCATGCGTGTAACGCCAAAGCCAGCCCAGGACTGCTGAGGGCAAGCGTTCTGCACCTATGCCTACAAAGCGGCTTTCGCTGGTTACACGCTTTGAATACAGGGCGTGGGATTCTTCGTTACACGGTACCTATGACACTTCGCGATGACTGATCACCACCCCATCTTGCATTTGGCGTTAAGCCGCGGCCTGCTCAGTTATCTCTCAGCGCAACCGCTCTATGACCTCTGTCGTGAGCAGGTCGCTGACGCCTGCCGTTTGATCGACCAATGCTGTCTGCGCATTCATGGTGACGATATCAACAAAGATCTCGCCAGCATGTGCATTCAGACGACGATCCATGAGGAGACGATTTTTCAGTATGCCTCTACCGATACCAAGGCACGCCTCGCGCATTGGGTCCGCATGTACAGCAATTGCTACTCGGCGTCAGAGCGCGATGCTCATGCGGGCTACATCATGGCTTGTGCAGTAAAAGCGCTGGAGACCTTAGCCAAGTGGATGCAGGCAGCCGATCAAGAGGCTCGATCTCATGCTACTGACTTGCCGTGGGACCTCTACTGCGAGCTCGTAGAGATGCAAGTAGATCCGGATGAGCGTATTCAGACACTTGATGATTACGCCCTCTATCTGGAACCGATCACATCCCTACCGTAACCGTCCGGCCAGCAC
>NZ_JACARO010000232.1 GCF_013386585.1 Pseudomonas sp. P7548
GGGTAGTGATGAGGTGAGCAAATGAAGGCTAGGAAAAGATACGTAAGGATTTATGGTCGCTCGCCTGCATTTTTTCCGTACAAAGACGCAAGGGTCTATGGCTTCGATTTTTTGATGCGAGCGGAGCCTGACCGGATATACGCGTGTTTGGCGTGCGCTTCAGGTTTCGGGTATGAAAAAGTCTGTGTTATTTGGGATGCTGCAAGGGGCTTCTTTAGTGAGTCAGCGATTGAGGCACACCTACGCGCTATGCTGTTCTCAGGCCAATTTTCTTTGAGGCAGATGCGTGACGATCTTGTCC
>NZ_JACARO010000029.1 GCF_013386585.1 Pseudomonas sp. P7548
GCCCCATACTCCCCAAAACTGCTCCCCAACCCACTGCCGCCACCAAAATTCATCTTGGCGGCTTTGCCAGGACTGTGGTCACCAAACGCCTGGCATCCCCCTGAGAAACAAGGGTCACTGCTACCGCCCGACGACCCCGACGAACAAGCACTCAACAGCAACGCACCAGCGACCATCACGACTTTGACGAGGTTCGAGATCATGTTTTCAGTTCCCTATGGACCGGAGGCACGGAGGTCCTCTCTTGAAGAGGATCGTAGACCTCAAAGGCGTGGGAGATGATGAAACTTTGCGAGGGGACAGGGTGGGTTCAGGTTATCCCTCGTGGCGCGTCGGGACTTACCCAGCCCAAACGCCATGGAATAAAAGTCGGCGGCTGCGTGTTGTGTTCCTAGTCATTTCAAGATCATAAGGAACACAGGTGATGATCCAAAACTACAGCGCCTTCCCCAACATCACCCTGGAGTCAGCCAGCCTTGAATTCATGAACAACCTGATCACCGCGCTGCAAAGGATCGAGTCGAGAAACACCGGGCGCGACCTGCTCAAGGAAATCAATGAGCTTTGCGGCCCCAGTACCGGTAAAACCATCAAGATCGTCGCTATCGCCAGCGATTACTCGACGACGCCGAACACTTGCGCCTCCGTCGGCAATGCAACCGACGCCTTGAAAAAGTGGATTTTCAAAGGGCCCGGCACCAGTGTCGAAGTGACATGGAACCCCTACTCCAGCCTCGCCCTGGACGCCCAAGGCGTTCCCACCGGGATGAGCTATGAAGACAGCTCGACGAGCTTCATTGGCCTGGCCCACGAACTGGTACACGCCTATCGCATTCTGCGCGGCACTTACCTGGGGGGCAGCAACATCAAGGAAGAAACCCGCGCGACGGGTATTGGTGATTCGGCGAGCAAGAAATTCAGTGAAAATAGCATTCGCGCTGAACACAGCTTGCCGCGGCGGACTGCTTATTCGAGGTGAATGGCTATCGGGGGCTGCCTCCAATGTTCACGCAACTCTCAACACGGTGAAAAACGCAGCTAATGCCTCTGCCACACCCAAGAGGCATCCCTGATAAACTGCGCGCCATTCGCCTCGTTGACTCAGATTGCCCATGTCTCTACAAATTGCGCCACTCTCTCGCCGCTTTAGCGTTGCACCTATGATGGATTGGATCTACTAGCTCTAGATGCCACGATATACATGCCCTACAGCGCCCCTATGAAAACCGCGTACCACTTTCGTACCATTCCCTTGACCGCGCCCTCAACGTCTAAAGCAGCCCCAGAAGGAAATCCCAGGTTTGTTTTGCCAAATTAAACAAATTCATATATATCGGATTATTGTTCCTAGCATTCTCTGCCCAATTGACATTCAACAAAGACAATGCAATTTGAACAATTACCAGTACAAAAACCATTATTGAATAGCGTCTCATCCAAATTAAATTTTTCATTTGTACTTGTCCGTCGCTCAATCCTCTGCGCCTCTCAATGTCGGCTCGGAGATTGACGACATGAGAACGCATTCCTGCTATACGGTTTCGCGTAAAATTTAGATATTTTCCTTCACTCCAATGCAACCCATCCTCAACAGCCGTAAGCCTTTCCTCTATCGTGTTAAGCTCTAGACTAGCCTCCAGCAACATATTCAAATTTCGTTCAGTGTCTTTATTGCAACTTAAAAAAACAGGACTAACTTTATGCATACACCGTTCAAATCGCGCATAAATCTCCTGCAACATCACAATAAATCCATAATGATGAGTCACACCAGTTAACGAATTCATATATCTATCATTTCTATCTATAAGCGAGGAAACCTGACTCTTTATAAAAATGGCGTCAACACCAATTTTCTCCGGAATGTAGTCGCCTATGTAATCCTCACTGGCATCCTTACTTAACGTCCAACACATAGAACGTCCTTGCCACGGTTTGACCACAGAGGTTTCAGACTCAGAGTTTTCTAAACCATCCAAAGACGGATCACTAAAATAAGACCCTTCCCCGTCTCTGAAAAAATCAGCGACCGTCGCCAGCTCTTCACGAGACTTTTTCACCCCCCAAAGCTGAAGTAGAGCACAAGCAGCCTGTGTAGCCTCTGTAACCACTTCTCTGGCGCTCGCGAGAACCGTCTCCTCTATAACCGAGATCCTGTCGTGATGCTCCACTATCGAAAAACGAGGCGAGAATGGGTTTAATGATTGAAAAATCTTGTAGCGAGAGGCGTTACTCACATCTAAATTGGCAATACGACCTTTAACTTTTTTATCAAAATAAATATATAGAGATATATAATAAACGCCATTTTTTAGTCTCAGCAAGGTCACATAACAACTGCTAGGTAGCTCAGCCCTTATACTCACAGAACCGACAGCGAACATATTTGGTTTATTAAAAGAAATAATACCCAAATTATTTAAGCCAGCACCGATCAGATTAGTACTTCCAATACCCTCCCCATGACTATCACTGTAGTTTCCTGGAGAGCGGCTCTGACTTTTCATCCACTTGTGGATTTTTGACAATTCTGACTTATTTACAGAAGTGACAAAACTAACGCCTTTCCATGACACATCTCCTTCGAAAAGACTGGCCCTCACTATAAGGTCTTCTTTAGAGTAAATTTCGCCGAGCAACTTACTTTCCCCGGCAGACTCGCTTTTCGCAAAAAACCGTAACCGAGCAGAAACGAGATAGGGAAACCTTGAGGAAAATTTAATTATCCAACTTGTTACTTTAGCTTTGAAAACGGACACTATTTATTGCTCCTGCAATACTTTCATCCAGCTAATTGGTCAGCCTTCTAAGTTCCATCGCTTTTCTGGTTGGAATGTTCGATGACCTGACATTTCACTTTTAAACGATAGGGACTGGCGCACGACCTCCAAATCCGATCTCAATTCTCTTTAATTACGGAGGCTATGCGCCTTTACAAACTCCGTCCCAAAGCCACGCATGTCAGGTATCCGGCACGATACCAGCAGATAGCTACGCCAATCACCGTGATAACAAAGCATTTGATCTCTCCTGAAATCTCTCAACTCGCACGCTTCGACGTGTAAAGGAACGAATCCCTATCGTCAGGCATCAAGAACGCCCTCCGACGCGACCTATGCTGCTTTCACCTTTTCATGTTGACCCACGGGAATCAGGTAAGGAAGGTTAGTTTTTTACTGGGTACTAGGAAAGCCTTATCTGGTACGGGTTTGCGATGGATTGGCAAAGTTAGCTTCTGGTTAGCAGTGGTAATTACCTAACCTTTATTGATGTTAAATATTCAATATGCTAAATCCTTTAAAAACAGATAGTTACAGACTCCTAACTTTTAATCTAACCCAACCTAACCCATCAGAGTTAGGTCTCGAGCCCAACAAATACGGGGTCTCCAGCCGAACACACCCCACTCAAAAAAAAACTAACCCTTTTCCCTAGGCACCAACTGGACCCGGCTGCCCATGCACGTCTGTGAGCTTTGCGAAAACTACCCACCTTCGCAGGGTTCCGCAGGTTTTTAACCTCCCTACAACGCCGAGCAGAGCCCCAGCCTGGGCCGCTGTGAATGGTCCGCAGGTGTGCAGAAAAAACGACCCATTTAGCCCGCAGGCGTGGTGGGGGGACGACGGCGCGCGCCGGGTGGTGAAGCACGTCACTGCCCCCGTGTAGCACGCCTGTGGCCCGTATTGTGGCACGCCAATTCCCCGCGCTGCCGACAGCCCGCTGGGTTCCGCCAGCGCAGCCCCCGAAGCCCCGTGTTTATTGGTCCGCGCGGCCGCTTTGGCTTGCCGTGACACCCTGCAAATGCTATGTTGAGATGGGTTTATTCATGCTGCTGAAGGGTAAACTTTCATCTATCCCAGCTGACTTTTTCTGACCCAAAGCCCCCTCCCTCCTACAGTTCGTCGCCTCAAATCGTGTCATAGGCAAACCTCGATTACTGTATGCGCATACAGTATTGGATTCGCCCCCATGAATGACAATGAAGACACCCTCGGCTGGCTTGGCCTCCCTACCCCATTGCAAATGTACCGGCAGCACTGCCGCCTTCTGGAGAACGAGATCCAGGAGCTGAACACGCAACTACGCAAAGCACGGGAGGATGTCTTCGGAATCAGCGAGATGCTGCTGGCTACCCAGGCGAAGAATGCCGAGTTCGCTGGATACCTCCGTCAGAGAGGCGGCGAAGCGGCTGAAATGCGAAAGCAGATCGATACCCTGACGACATCACTGAACGTAAGTCAGCGTGAAGCCGAAGGCCTGAAGCGTATCGTCAACGAGATGAGAGCTCGACCGACCACGATTGTCTAAGATCAAACGGAAGGAGGGCTTGGCTATGTGCGGAAGGCTGTCGCAGTACAGGGGAATCCACGACTTTGTTGCGGCGCTGAGCATGCCCAACGCCCTAGCAAACTCGGTGGGTGACCAACCTATCGAGCGGTACAACGTTGCTCCGACGACCCAGGTGGCGTTGCTGCACCTGCAAGGTGAACTGCTGCACGCTGATCCAGTTCGCTGGGGGTGGCGACCGCATTGGGCGAAAGACCGCGCCGCACCGATCAACGCACGCGTTGAGAAGGTCGCCCACGGTCCATTTTTCCGGGCTATCTGGCCGCACCGGGCGATCACGCCTATCGATAATTGGTTTGAGTGGGTGGATGAAGGTGGGCCGAAGAAACAGCCCTATCTGATCCGCAGGCGGGACGGCGCGCCGATCCTGTGCGCGGCCATCGGCCAGTTGCCAGACGCGGACGAAGGCCCAGGTGAGCATGACGGTTTTGTGATCATCACCGCCGACAGTGCCGGCGGCATGGTAGACATTCACGACCGAAGGCCCGTGGTACTGACGCCGGACCTTGCCCGCGAATGGCTGGACCCGGCAACGCCAAAAGAGCGGGCTGAGCAGATGGTGTTGCACCAGGGCGAGCCGGTCGAAACCTTTGAATGGTTCAAGGTCAGTTCGATGGTGGGCAACGTCAGGAATAGAGGAGCTGATCTGATCAAGCCGTCTCCTTAGGCTATTAACTAAGTAATGGAAATCACAACGCTGCCAAGCACGCCACGAGATGGTTAGCCCAATTGGATACCGTGCATCTGACTATTATGTAGTCAGAATATCAATTCCTGCTTATTATTAATCTTCGCATCGAAAATTCATGGAGGAATCAAATGAAACCATTCAACCCATTCAACAAAAGCCTTGACGACCTAGTTACCGAAGATCTAACCGCATTAAAATCCATAAATGAAGGCTGGTACATAGAGTACAAACAAGAAATATCTTCCGGTGAATCTATAGCTAAATCTCTTTCAGCATTAGCGAACACTTACGGAGGATGGCTATTTTACGGAATAAAGGAAGAGTCCAAACACAATTCAGTTGCAGGAACTTTTGTTGGGATACCAAAAAACAAGATAGATCCCTCTCTACAAGCAATTCGAAATTCTGCAGCGCAACATATGAACCCTACATGCCACTTTGATATAAAAGTGATTTATGGCCCATTCGACCCTATAAATCTCGGGAGCGATTCCGCGATAATCTGTGTAGTTGTCCCACAAAGTCAGCAAGCGCCACATGTTCATCGTTCGGGACGAATTTACCGACGTGTAGCTGATTCTTCAGACCCTGTTCCTGAAGCTGATAGATATATGCTTGAAAAGCTATTTAGTCGTTCAGAAAAAAAAGCCGAATATTACAAAAAATGGCATGACAGAGATCCTGAGTTTTCAAAAGGAGAATCAAATCTAGCGTTCCTGAGAATAATGATTGAGCCTAACCTTTGGGGCACTCCACGACCACCCTTCACGCTATCAACCGATTTCGTCCGAAAGACTTTGAATCCAACTGTACAGCGAAGATGCCACATACCGTTTGACACGGTTTACTCGAGGTCTGGGGGGTTTGTTGCCAGACAGTGCCGGAACAACGATCCGAGCAAATTGACTCTTACTTGGGACGTCGCGAACGATCTTTCAGGGGACATATTAATTCCCCTGCAAACGGTTAATGGCGGAATTGAAGATATTCGTGAATACTTATATGGGTATGAGCATTTAGAGTCCTTCTTGGGCACGTTAATATCAAGCAACTATGAAAGAGCACACATAATTGACTTCAACACTCTTATCCATATTTTAATGAGCGTAATTGAAACACAGCAAACCTTACAATCGCTTGCGAAGTGGCCAACTGGCTTTAACATAAAATTCAAACTAATCAACGTGTGGCGCACAATCCCCTTTGTCGACGTCGAATATATTGTTAACCATTTCAAAAAAAATGGACTACCTCTATGTTTGACTAGCCACATCACCACACCCCTAGGGACGGAAGTGGAGAGCTTTATTGAAATAGATGATGGCGCATTATCAACAGTTGATGATTTGGCAGTTCAATCAATTATGGCTTTTAGCTGGATTGCACACTCTTTTGGAATACCCGCTTATGAAATGACCATGGATGAGGATCTAATAGATAAAGAGGGGAAAAATATTTATCATTACTTTGCTGAAGCGGGAAACCGAGCAATTGCAAGGACCAAGTAGGTTATAGACTCTGCAAAACAAGAAAAAACTTATAGATCGGTGCGATATTTATGTATTCTGAGCCTATTCCACTCCTGGCTGGTTAGGCTCGTCACTAAATCGATTATGCGCCGACCGGAATTTCATAGGGTTTGAACCGCACGACCTCTTCCCCGAGCCACTCATTCACCTGCGCCATACGCGCCTGAATCGGCTCCAGTTCATTGGCCGCATAAATCTGCGCCGCCTCCCTGATAGACCCAAACCCACCCGCGTTCTGCGGCACGATGCCCATCAACTGCGGCGGAATGCGCAAGCTGGCCAGCACATCGTCGCGGGTCTGGTTTTTGATCGAGTTGAATTCGTCCTTCGCCGTCACTTCGCTGACCGGGATGATCTGCAACCCGTCCTTTTTGCCGTTCGGCGAGTACACGAACAGGTTGCGGAAGTTGCCTGGCCCCTTGGAATCCTTGAGCGCTTTGCGCAGTGAATCGACATCCGCTTCGTTCTGCGCGGCGTCGGTCATGTAGAGGATGAAGCCGGCATGACTGCCGTTCTCGTAATACTTGCGGCGAAACAGCGTGGCCGATTCATTCAACAACGCCGACTGCAACGCGCTAATCCACTCTGGCAGCCCGTACACCTCCTGGTGCAGATCCGCCTCCCGCAGATGAAAAACCGTTCCCGGTTCGAATTCATGCTCCTCCTTCCAGCCCTGGACCATGAACTGTCGGCCTTCCTTGCCCGAGCGCATGTACTTCGCCAGCGGCGGTACCAGCTCGCGCACCGGGCCGAGCATTGAGCGTCGCCCTTCCAGATAGCCATTACCCAAGCAAAGGAAGTCCAGGGCGAACTGCTCAAACGCCGCGCGCGACAACAGGCGGTGCGGGATAAACGTCTTGCTCAACAGGTTGCGCTTGAACATCAGCCCCGAATGCAGATGCACACTGGACCCCACCGAGCGCGCCAGTCCATCCAACGACAGCGGCGGCTCGTACCAGCGCCCGTTAAACCAGCACTCCAGATAATCAAACACCTCCCGGCCACTCAACACTGGTGACGGATCGCCAAAGCTGAACGCCTCCATCTTGCTGTCACTGCGCGGAATGAACTCCTGCGTTGCAACCGTGGTGGTCTGGGCTACCTGCTTGGTATTTCTACGGCGGTTCGACATCAAAAAATCTCCATCCGACCGGTATTGGCAGTGGTCTGCCCCTCCAGCGGTTCGTTGTGCAATGCGTGAAAGAGTGCCCACGCCAAGTCGGCGTGGCCGGTGTTGTCGTTGCGGCCGGCGGTGTAGGTGAATTGGCGACCGCCTGCGGTTATGGTCTTGCGGATCGCCATCAATGACTGCGCCATGTCGGTCCAGCCGGCGTCGAACTCGAGCCGGCCCCGGTGGATCACGTCGTAGGCCTTCAGCACCAGGCGGGTCTTGACCTCAGGCGAATAGCTGAACGTGGTGACATTGGGGAAGAATTGGCGCACCAGCTGCGCCACGCCGCTCCCCAGGCCGGTGACGTCAATCCCGATGTAAGTCACCCAATACCGATCGCAGACGGCTTTGATCACGCTCGCCTGCGCCGCGAAGTCCATGCCTCGGAACTGGTGACGCTCCAGCACCCGGAATTTGCCCCCTGGCACCAGTGGCGGAGCGACCACCACCAGCCCCGAGCAGTCGCCGGTTTCCGCCGGGTCATAACCCACCCACACCTGGCGATCACCGAACGGCCGCATGGCAAACGGCTTGTAGTCTTCAGCCCACTCGACCCAGCTGTCGACCATGCACGGTTGCAGCACCGTCAGGGGGAAGATGCTCGCGCCATCGTCAACGAACTCGCACATCAGCAAGTTGGCGAACGCCTCGGGGCTGTACTCCCGGCGCAGTTCTTCAATGTCGAACAGGTCGCAGCCGCCCTCCTCCGCGTCGAGGATGGTGACGATCTGGCGCCACAACCGGTCCTCACAGAAACGGCCCTGTTGGAGTGCGCCGTGGGAAACATCGACCTTGGTGTGTTGCGCCGCTGGCTTGCCCTTGTTGAAACGCTCGCCCGTCCAAAAGGTGTACGCCTCGTGGGCCATGGTCGAGGGCGTCGAGAAGTAGGTTTTTCGCCACTTCTTGTGCATCGCCATACCTGACGCAACCTTGTTTAGTTCCTCAAACTTGAACGTCCAGAAGAATTCGTCGAAATAGAAATTGCCGTGGTAACCCTGGGCAGTGCGCGCATTGGTACCGAGGAAAAACAGTTCGGCGCCGTTCGGCAGCACGATGGGATCACCGGTCAACTCGACGCCGATGACCTCGCGGGCAAACGCCTGAATGTAGCCCCGGAACAGGTAGGCCTGGTTCTTCGAAGCCGACAGGAAGATCTGATTGCGCCCGGTCTCCAGGGCATCAATGAACGCCTCGCGGGCAAAGTAGTAAGTAGCGCCGATCTGCCGGCTCTTGAGGATGACGCGAGTTCGCTGGTTGCCCGCTCGGTACCAATCTTTCTGGTAGTCGAAGCACCCATCGATAAACGCTTCGCGCAGCAGTTCGATCTGCTCTTCGCTGATGTCGTTTTTCGGAGTCTTTTTCTTCGGACCTTCGTTGCGGTTGGCAAGGTTGGGGTTGAGTTCGGTTTCGGTACCACCGCCCTGAAAACGCTGAATGCGTGCCTGTCGCTCCAACTGGCGGTGCAGCAGGTCAATCTCTTTGAAGTCGCCGCCGCTCTTGCCTTCCTTGAGGATCAACTGCACCAAGCGCGCTTCCAACGCTCCGCCGATGCGCTCGACGTTATCCGCCCGGTCCCATTCGTCGCGGGCCTTCCAGCTGTGTAGCGTTTTTTCCTTTTCGCCCGTAGCCTCGGCAATCTCACAGATACGCCAACCCATCCAATACAGAAACTTGGATTGGCGCCGGGGATCGATTGGGAGCAGTTCAGTCGTAGTCATGGCCGCGATGCTGCCGCCCGCGCCCGCGAGTCAGTAGCGCCTCCCCTTGTAGTCCTGCCCTTTACAATCCCATCTCGTTGCCGCAACTCGCGCGCGTCACGACCATGCCCCTCATTGCAACGCACTTAGCGCCCTACGCATTGAGGATTCCCGGCATGAAGAAATTTCGCAGCAATTGGTTCCGCGTCGCCGTCGAGGGCGCTACCTCCGACAAGCGCACCATCAAACGCAGCTGGCTGGAACAGGCCGCAAAGAACTTCAACCCATCCACCTACGGCGCCCGCATCTGGCTGGAGCACTTCCGTAGCCTGCTGCCAGACAGCCCGTTCAAAGCCTACGGCGACGTGCTCGCGGTCAAGACCGAAGAAGTGGAAATCAACGGCCAGAAGAAGCTGGCCCTGTTCGCCCAGGTCGAGCCGACGCCTGAGCTGATCGCCATGAACAAGGCCAAGCAGAAGATCTACACCTCGATCGAGATTGACGACAGTTTCTCCGACACCGGCGAGGCGTACATCGTCGGGTTGGCCGTCACCGACTCACCGGCCAGCCTAGGCACCGACGTACTGTCTTTCTCGGCGCAAAAGCCAGAATCCAGCCCATTCAAAGACCGTCATTATTCCGCGACGTCGATGTTCACCGAGGCGGTGGAAACCGAGTTGCAGTTTGAGGAGATCGAGGACAAACCCAGCCTCGGCGCCCAGCTCTTCAGCAAGGTGCAGGCACTACTCGGCGGCAAACAGGCGAAGGACGACGCCGAGTTCGCCCAAATCGGCCAGGCCGTCGAAGCGATTGCCGATCACGTCAAGGATCTGCCCGATCAGCTGGCTGCCGAGAAGAAATTCTCCGGTGAACTGAACACCAAGATTGAGCAGCTCAGCAAGGACCTGGTCGAGCTGAAAACCACCCTCGGTAAAACCCAAGACCACTCCCAAACCCAGCGCCCACCGGTAACCGGCGGCGGCAAAACAGCCCTGGCTGAATTCTGACCTGCGGCCGACACCGCCCAGCCCACTATCGGAGACACCCATGCGTAACGACACTCGAAAACTCTTCACCGGCTACCTCAGCCAGGTCGCACAGCTCAACGGCGTTGAATCGGCCACCGCCACGTTCAGCGTCGACCCAACCATCCAGCAGCGTCTGGAAACCAAGATTCAGGAATCGAGCGAGTTCCTGACCAAGGTCAACGTCATCGGCGTCGATGAACAGGAAGGCGAAAAGGTCGGCCTGGGCGTGGGCGGCACCGTTGCCAGCCGTACCAACACCAACGTCAAAAAACGTGAGCCGCGCAGCATCGGCACTCTGTCGAGCGACAAGTACAAGGCCGAACAAACCGACTTCGACACCTTCGTCAGCTACAAACAGCTCGACGCCTGGGCCAAGTTCCCGGACTTCCAAACCCGCCTGTCCAGCGCCATCGCCCAACGTCAGGCGCTCGACCGTATCCAGATCGGTTTCTACGGCGTTTCGGCCGCAGAACAAACCGACCGCACCACGCACCCACTGTTGGAAGACGTCAACATCGGCTGGCTCCAGCAGTACCGCACCCACGCACCCGACCGCGTGCTGAAGGAAGGCGCCGTCGCCGGCAAGATCACCATTGGCAAAACCGGCGACTTCAAGAACATCGACGCCCTGGTCTACGACGCCATCCAGTTGCTTGACCCTTGGTACCGCCGCAACCCTGGCTTGGTGGTGCTGACCGGCCGCGAGCTGGTCCACGACAAGTTCCTGGCCCTGGTCAACAAAGACCAGGACGCAACCAACACCCTGGCGAGCGACCTCATCATCTCGCAACGCCGCGTCGGTGGTTTGCCGCTGTACGAGGTGCCGTACATCCCCGAAGGCACGATCCTTATCACCACCTTCGCCAACCTGTCGGTGTATTGGCAGATCGGCGGTCGCCGCCGCTACCTCAAGGAAGAGCCAGAGTGGAACCGCGTGAGCAACTTCGAATCGTCGAACGAGGCGTACGTGGTCGAGGAATACGGCCTGGGCTGCCTGCTGGAAAACATCAAGCCGGTTGAAGACGCAGGCAGCGAGGGTTAACCCCATGGCACTTAGCATCGCCCAAGCCCACCAGCGCCGCGCACGCGCGGCCATGGAGGCAGCGAAAACGGCACCACAGCAATCCATGGCCGGCGCCACCGCCTACGAGCATCAGTTGAATCAGTTGCTTCAGGATCGGCTTCGTCTGAAAGCGATTCAGTCCACCGCCGCAAAAGAAGCACTCAAGCCACAGTTGCTGCCCCAGTACGTCCCCTATGTCGAGGGCGTGCTTGCAGCCGGCAACGGTGCCCAGGACGACGTTCTGACCACCATCATGGTTTGGCGGATCGATGCCGGTGAATACAGCGGCGCCTTGGACATCGCCGACTACGTGCTCAAGCACAAGCTGATCATGCCCGACCGTTTCGAGCGCACCACCGGTTGCCTCGTCGCAGAAGAAATCGCCACCGCCGCACTGAAAGCGCAAAAAACCAACGGAAGTTTCGACCTGAACATCTTGCATCGCACCGTTGAGCTGACCGACGACGAAGACATGCCAGACCAAGCCCGCGCCAAGCTCTACCTGGCAACGGGCCGCGCCACGGTGCACGGCATCACAGCGGAGGAACCCGGCCAGCCGGGGCAGGTTCAAGCCGGTATCGACCTGCTCAAGCGCGCCATCGAGCTGCACGACAGCTGCGGCGGCAAGAAGGATTTGGACGGCGCCGAACGCCTCCTGAAAAAACATACTGCCACCGGCAGTTAACCGAGCGTCCCCACGCACCCCGCCGGCTCGGGGCGGATCGGCCAGGCCGCTCCTCCTGAACGTGAAGCCCCGACCACCGGCGACCTATTTTTGAGTGCCGTTCCATGAGCGCATTTGTAGCCAGCGGCCCAGTCACCGGCGGTCACATCAACACCGATCCATTCTGGCCTTCGATCGATCTGGACGACTTGCGCGCCACCCTGCGCATCGACTCCAGCGTCACCCCGGCCCGCCTGGAGACTGCCGTGATCGCTGCCGCCATCAACCTCAACCGTGAGTTGAGGCTGTGGAAGGCCAAACAACAGGCCGCCGGCTACGCCACGTTGGCAGATGTGCCTGACGACATGATCAACGACGTGTCAGTCCAGGCTCACCTGTACCGCCGCGCGATCGAGGCCGGTACCGGCGCCGAAGTCTGCGAGCGGTACCGCGACTACAGCGCGACCAACACCGGCAGCGACAAAGCCGAAGAAACCACCCCAACCATCGACGACTACCGCCGCGATCTGCGCTGGGCCGTCCGCGACTTCCTCGGGATCAGCCGCACCACAGTGGAGCTGATCTGATGCCCGTAGCCATCCGCACCAATCAAAACGACACCGTCGACGCCCTCTGCTGGCGGTTCTACGGCCGCACCGCCGGCGTCACCGAGGCCGTGCTGGAAGCCAACCCCGGCTTGGCCGAGCACGGTCCGATCCTGCCGCAAGGCCTTGTCGTCAACATGCCCGAAGCCCAAACCAGCGCGCCCCAGCGGCAGATGGTGCAGCTATGGAACTGACCCCCTGCATCGAAGGAAAACCACACCATGGCTGATCCGACTTCCAGCGTTGTGACTGGCCTGCTCATTGGTTTGGGCCTGTCTACCGTAACGCCCGTTATCGACGACGGGGCGCTATTCGGCGCCATCCTCGGCGCCTGGCTGGTTACCAGTACCAAGCGCGACCTTAAAGTCTGGCAGCGGCTGGGCTCACTGTTCCTGTCGGCCGGCGTGGGCTATCTGTTCGCGCCTATGGCTTTACAGGCAATTCCGTTTATCACCAGCGGCGGCAGTGCATTTGTTTGTGCCCTGGTGGTCATCCCGATCAGCATCAAGCTGATGGTGTGGGTGGAGAAAGCGGACATCTGGGACATATGGCGTCGCATCAGAGGGGGCACCTGACATGCCGAACATCGAACTGGCCGTGCAGTTGATTACGGCGATCGCTTACCTGCTGAGTGCCCTGCGCCTGGCCTGCTACACCCGAGGCGATGCGCGGTACCGGCGCAGCATCTCGCTGTTGGCAAGCCTGTTTGGCGCCACGTTGTGCATCTGCGGCCTGGAGATCCTGCTGGAACGCCAGCCCACCAGCCTCGGGCAGGCCGCTGCCATCGTGCTGCTTTGCATCCTGATTTTCCGTTCACGCGGCAACGTCGCCGCCCTGTTGAGACCCAGCGCATGACCACCACCCTTCGCCACGGCGACCGCTCGCAAGCAGTGCTGATGCTGCAAAAGAACCTCAACAAGCACGGTGCCAACCTCTACCCTGATGGTGTGTTCGGCGACGACACTGAATCGGCTGTTCGCGCTTACCAGCTGAAAGTCGGCCTGGTCGTCGATGGCGCCGCCGGCGAAAAGACCCAAACCAGCCTGGCCGGTGGCGACTGCACGCAGATGCTGCGCAACAATGACCTGGTGGCCGCCGCCAAACGCCTCGACGTTCCGTTGGCGAGCATCTACGCGGTCAATGAAGTGGAATCGAAGGGCAAGGGCTTTCTCGACAACGGCAAGCCGGTGATCCTGTTCGAACGGCACATCATGTACCGCCAGCTCGCCACGGCGCGACATGCCGGCGATGACGCGGCAGAACTCAAGCGTCACGCGGACCAGCTCGCCACCGCCAACCCTGCCCTGGTCAACCCGAAGCCTGGCGGATACATCGGCGGTACCTCCGAACACCAGCGCCTGGCCATGGCCCGCCTGATCGACGACACAGCCGCACTGGAGTCGGCTTCCTGGGGAGCGTTCCAGATCATGGGCTTTCATTGGAAGCGCCTCGGCTACGCCAGCGTGCAGGCCTTCGTCGCGGCAATGGCTGCCAGCGAATCGCAGCAGCTCGACGCGTTCACCCGCTTCATCGAAACCGACCCGGTGCTGCACAAGGCGCTGAAGGGCCGCAAATGGGCCGAGTTCGCCAGGCTCTACAACGGGCCAGATTATTTGCGGAACCTCTACGACACCAAGCTCCAGCGCGCCTACGAGCGGCACGCAGCCTGCGAGTGTGGCAATGGGGTGGCGGCATGATCGACTTCGACGCATTGCAAAAGCTGCGGGTAGAGGACGGTGACCTGCTCGTGGTGCCGGAGTCGACGGAACAGAGCGACATGGAGCTGCTGGCCGAATCCATCCAGATCATGAACGGTGCTCGCGCCGTGATCGTGCGCGGTCCAATCAAGCAGCTCGACACCGCGACCATGAACAAGCTCGGCTGGTACCGCGCATGAGCACGTTGCGCAAGGCCCTGTATGGCCTCGCCCTGCTTGGCGCCCTGGTGCTGCTGATCTGGGTCCAGGAAACACGCATCGACGTCGCTGAAGGCAAAACCGAACGAGCGCAGGATGCGGCCAAGACCGCCCGCGAGGACGCAGACCGCAACCTGGAGACGGCCAACACCCTCACCGACACCCTTAAGCAGGAACGCGATGCACAGAGCACCCTGCGCGCCCAACAGGATCAGTTGCGCCAAAGCCTGGCCAAACGCGAGCGAACAATAGAGGAGCTGAAACGTGAAAATGACGACCTTCGGAAATGGGCTGATCAGCCTTTGCCTGACGCTGCTCGCCGGCTGCGCGAGCGCCCCGCCCTCACCGGCGCCGCAGCTTATCGTGACTGGCTGTCCGGCCGTATTGCCGTGCCACCTGCCGGCGACAAGCCCGCTCAATAACGGTGACCTCCTGACCGACGAGGACCGCGCCGAAGCCGCCTGGGCTGACTGCGCGGCGCAAGTCGACATGATCTACAAACACCAGCAGGCCAACCCATGAATAAGCCGGAAAGCCTGCGCGCCCACCTCCTGGCCACCGTCGCCGAGTTCAAACACAACCCCGACCGTCTGCTGATATTCATCGACAACGGCAAAGTCCGCTGCACTGCTGCCCACACCCTGTCGTTCGAATACAGCTTTGACCTGCAGATCATCCTTACAGAGTTCGCCGGCCACCCTGACAGCGTGATCTTGCCGATCCTGGGTTGGCTGAGCGTCAACCAGTCAGAGCTGCTGGAAAACCTCGACAAGGTCAAAGACGGCATTCAGTTCGAAGCCGACATCCTGGACAAGAACAAGGTGGACCTCAGCATTACCCTGCCGCTGACAGAACGGGTTGTGGTCGGAGAAGATGACCAGGGCAACACCACCGTGAAGCATCCGAACGAACCGCAGTACGTTGCGGGCTACCTCGATCCGAACTGGAAGCCTGGGGCCCAGGGCAATACCAGTGAGTGGAGTGTGCCTAGTGGCGAATGACCTGGAAGCGCTGGAGACCTGGGCGGCAGTGCTGCTGGATCGGCTTGAGCCAGGGGAGCGCAGCAAACTGGCGCGGAGCATCGGCCAGGAGCTGCGCCGCAGTCAGCAGAAGCGCGTGATGGCTCAGGAGAACCCGGACGGGAGCAAGTACGCCCCTCGAAAGCATCGGGATCTGCGAGGGAAGCAAGGTCGGATAAAGCGGAAGTTAGCGATGTTCAAGAAGCTGCGGACTGCGTCGTATCTGAAGGTTCGCGGGGATAGCAATAATGTGACGGTAGGGTTCACCGGGCGCATTGCCCGGATCGCCAGGGTTCACCAATACGGTTTGAAGGATCGTGCGGAGCGTGGTGCTCCAGATGTGAGGTACGAACAGCGTGAAATATTAGGTTTCACTGATGCAGACATTAACTTAATCAGAGACAAGATACTTTCGCACGTAAACTAAAGATCTTCGATACTGAAAACCTCACCATCAACTTCAAAACCCTCAGGCTTCCGATACAACACCGACCTAAATATTGGCCCTACGAATCCCAACTTAAGTTTGAAGTAAAAAATAAACGCATCGACTAGTTCATCAGGCGCCCTTGGATCCAGAACAATGCTTTGGATAAAACGATGAGGGTCAACAGGTATAGTTATACCTTTTTTTCCATCCGCTCTAACTTCTTCCGGGCAAAACAACGTGGCACGCCATTCGTTTTCATGACTGAAGGCCTCTCGCTTCATGTAAAGCATATCAACCGCTTCACCAATTACAAAAAAATCGTTCAAACTTTCAGCGACTTTTTCAGCCTTTTCATTAAGTCTAGTCTGAGAGACATATTCAACTTTGCGAAGTCGGTAATTATAATTTTTATCCTTGATTCCCGATCTTATAACCTGCCTAAACCTTTCCTCAGTAGTAGATATCCGCACACCCATTCCATCTTTAGAATATATTCGCCACAAGGCATCGGAAGTATGTGTACGACTCCAGCACTGCCCAAAAAGCGCATGATCCTTAGAATGCCTAATTAGTTGTTCATAGGGGTCATCCCAAGTACTGGGATTTGCAAAATAGAGTTCTTGTCTTTCAAAAATCTGGACAACTCGCGAGAAGTCCATAATCCGATACAAGCCTGTAGACTGATTTTTGGTTGCCATGATCCCCCCTAGTTGGCATTGGTCCTATTCAGATCATAACTGCGCGCCCCCCAAGTCGCCACTATTCTGGCATCACATCAAAAGAGTAAACCTTTCAATCAAAAACCTATAGGACGGCACTAAGTCATGTAGACCGCGTCGTTACAACCCGAGAATACTGCACCCCCACGCGCGTGGCGCCATCATCAGCGCCATGAACGACTTCGCCGCCCTCTCCCGCATGCTCGAAAACCTCATCCGCTTCGGCGTCATCGCCGCCGTGCAGATGGAACCCCCGCGCGTGCAAGTCAAAACCGGATCACTGACCACCGCCTGGCTGCCGTGGCTCGCCCTGCGCGCCGGTGCCGACCAAGAGTGGGACCCGCCCACCGAAGGCGAACAAGTGATCCTGTTCAGCCCATCCGGCCAGCTCGCCAACGGCGTCGTCGTCACCGGTCTCTTCAGCGACCACATCCCCGCCAACGGCGACCGCGCCGGCCTGCACCGTCGCACCTACGCCGACGGCGCAGTAATTGAATACGACAGCGTCGCCCATCACCTGAACGCCACCCTGCCCGAAAGCGGCACCACCAGCCTGGTCAGCAAGGGCGGGATCAACATCATCGGCCCCATCAATCACCAGGGCGATTACAACCAAACCGGCAACCAGAACGTGGTCGGCCTGGTGACAGTCTCCGAAGACGTGGTCGCGGCAAATGTAAGCCTGGTCAATCACCTGACCACAGGCGTTAAGCAGGGCGACGATCAGTCCGGGAGGCCTTTACCAACATGAACCGAGAAACCGGCGCAACCATCAGCGACCTGGACCACATCGGCCAGAGCGTCACGGACATTCTCACCACCCGCATCGGCACGCGCGTGATGCGTCGCGAATACGGCAGCCTGCTGCCCGAGTTGGTGGACCACCCTTTCAATGACGCCACGCGCCTGCGCGTGTACGCGGGCACCGTCATGGCGCTGATGCGCTGGGAAACTCGCATCAGCCTAAGCCGAGTGCAGTTCCTCGGCGCGAACCTGCAAGGGCAGTCCGTGCTCGAGCTGGAAGGCTCCGTCGTCGACACCAATGAACCCCTGAGTCTGAGCCTGCCGCTGCAACTGGGGGGAAGCGTATGAATTCCTTTGCCGCAATTGACCTCAGCCAACTACCGGCGCCGCAGATCGTCGAGCAGATCGACTTCGAATTGATCCTGGCCGAGCGCAAGGCCTACATGATCAGCCTGTGGCCGATCGAGGAACAGGAGCAGATTGCCGCGCGCCTCGACATGGAGTCGGAGCCCTTGGCAAAGCTGCTGCAGGAGAACGCCTACCGCGAAACCATCTGGCGTCAGCGGGTGAATGAGGCGTCGATGGCGAACCTGCTGGCTTTTGCCAAAGGCCCCGACTTGGACCAACTAGCGGGCAACTTCAACGTCAAGCGTTTGGTGGTTCAGGAAGCCAAGCCCATGGCTGTCCCGCCTGTCGCGCGGATCATGGAGGGCGATGACAGTTTGCGCGAACGAGCGCAAATGGCTTGGGAGGGGCTTAGCACCGCCGGCCCGCGCCAGAGCTACATATTCCATGCCCGTGGAGCCGACGGCCGTGTCGCCGACGCGACCGCTGAAAGCCCATCACCCGCTGTGGCAGTGGTCACCGTGCAGGCCCTGCTCGGCGACGGCACCGCGTCGGCCGACCTGGTTGCCACCGTCAAGAAGTATCTGAGCGACGATGACCGCCGGCCCGTGGCCGACCGCCTGACCGTGAAGCCCGCAGAAATCATTCGGTACCAGGTGAAAGCCAAGCTGTACTTGCTGACCAGTGGCCCCGAGTCTGAGCCAATCCTTGCTGCGGCTGAACAGAGCTTACGGGCCTACGTGAACCAACGGCGCCGCCTGGCTATGGAGGTTTCGGAATCCGCCCTGCACGCGGCGCTGTTCGTCGAAGGTGTACGCAAGGTCGTGCTGGAAGACTGGGTCGATATCGTCGCCACCAAGGAACAGGCGCCCTTCTGCACCGGCGTCACCATCACAAGGGGCGCGGAGTAATGGGCGCCCTGCAGCTGCTACCGAACAACTCCACACCGCTTGAGCGCCAGGCGGCACAGGCGCTCGCTGAGATTCAGCGCGTTCCGATCCCACTGCGGGATCTGTGCAACCCGAATACCTGCCCGGTGGCAGTGCTGCCCTACCTAGCCTGGGCCTTCTCCGTTGACCGGTGGGATAGCAATTGGACCGAAGCAACCAAGCGCGCGGCCATTCGCTCCTCCCGCTACATCCACGCACACAAAGGCACCATCGGCGCTCTGCGCCGCGTGGTCGAGCCACTGGGCTACTTAATTGAGGTAGTGGAATGGTGGCAGACCGCACCGGAAGGCGTGCCCGGCACCTTTGCGTTGAAGGTCGGAGTGCTGGACACCGGCATCACCGAAGAAATGTACCAGGAGCTGACCTGGCTGATTGATGACGCCAAGCCGCTCACCCGCCCACTGACTGGCCTGGCCATCAGCCTGGAAAGCACTGGCACCGTGTTCATCGGGGCCTGCGTGTACGAAGGCGACGAACTCAGCGTTTACCCACCGACCCAGCGCGATATCGACGTCAGCGGCGTGTACCGCATCGGTGGCCGAGAACACCATATCGACACGATGGACATTTACTCATGACCGACCAAAACAGCCAGTTCTTCGCGATTCTCACCGCCGTCGGTGAAGCCAAGCAGGCGAACGCCGCAGCCCTCGGCACATCTTGGACGTTCTCCCAGATGGCCGTGGGTGACGCTAACGGCACCGATCCTATCCCCAGCCGCACACAAACCAAACTGATCAACGAGCGCCGACGGGCACCGTTGAACCAGGTGAAGGTCGATCCAACCAATGCCAGCGTGATCATCACTGAGCAGATCATCCCCGAGAGCGTCGGCGGGTGGTGGGTGCGAGAGATCGCACTGTATGACGCGGACGGCGACATGGTGGCGGTTGCCAACTGCGCGCCCACATACAAACCGCTGCTCAACCAGGGTTCTGGCAGGACGCAGGTGATTCGCATCAACCTGATAGTCAGCAGCACGGCGAACATTGAGCTGAAGATCGACCCCAGCGTTGTCTTGGCGACTCGCGAATACGTCGACACCGTCATTGTTGAGGCGCTATCAAAGCTGGATTACAAGCACTCAGTACTGGCGGCAACAACAGCCAATATCACGCTGAGCGGTATCCAGGCCATCGACGGCGAGCTGCTGCCAGCCGGTGCGCGAGTCCTGGTGAAGGATCAGGCTCAAGCCCGGGAAAACGGCATCTACGTTGTCCCGGCAGCGGGCGCCTGGAAACGTGCGCAGGATGCTGACACCAGCGTCGAGGTGACGCCTGGGCTGTTTGTCAGCGTTGAAAAGGGCACAGTCAACGGCGATGGCGTATGGCAGCTGGTGACGGATGCTCCGATTGTCTTGGGCACCACTGCGCTGGCCTTCGAAATGGTCGCCGGACGCACGGGTGTAAGCGCAGGGGCTTACACCAAAGTGACGGTCGACAAGTACGGCCGGGTGATTGCCGGTACCACCCCAACCACTCTGGCTGGGTATGGCATTGCTGACTCTTTTACCAAGGACCAAGTTACAGCGATGATCGCCCAGGCCTCGGCGTTGCCGGTGGGCTCGGTAATCGCGTTTCCGGTGAATAAGCTAGCGCCGGGCTTTCTGGAGTTGGACGGCAGCGTCCAAAATGAGGCTTTTTATCCTGACCTGGCGACGTTCCTGGGAGGGGCGTTCAATAAGGGCGATGAAGGTGCAGGCAACTTTCGTCTCCCGGAATCGCGCGGTGAGTTCCTGCGGGGCTGGGACCATGGACGTGGCGTGGATGCAGCGCGTGCGATTGGCTCAATGCAGCTCGATAGTCTGCAAGGCTTCCGCATGGAGACGATGCGGACTAAGGCTGGAACAGCCTGGGGTAACGATGACGCCGGCGCTGGTGATCCAGCGGTCGGCCCGCCGCTTGGCACAGTCACACCGGGCACAAGACCACGTAACTTGACGGGCGCGTTCGTAAGTGATGGCGTGAACGGCGTGCCCCGTGTTGGATCGGAAACCCGCTCGCGTAGCTTGGCCGTTATGTGGTGCATCAAGGCCTGGAACGCGCCAATCAATCAGGGAAACATTGATGTTGCGGCGTTGGCTCTGGAAGTGCAGAGCCAAAAGAAATTGGCAATTATCGGTACCCATAAAAACTTGAAGCTTTCTTCCTCTGGACTGAATGCACTGGTGAACGTTTCAGCTGACCAATTGATTGTCGGTACGGGTGACAGAGTTCGCTCTGTGAGCGGGATCAACCTGAGTTTCAGTGGTTTGACTGTTGGGGCAAACGGACTTGATGCCGGAGTGCTGGCGGCGTCGACGCTGTACAACGTCTGGGTTATCTCAAACGAGTCTGGAAGCGCGGGCCTGCTCTCCTTGAGCGCAACTGCGCCGACTATGCCGGCGGGCTACACAGACAAGGCCAGGGTCGGGAGCATTCGTACCGATGCGACTGCTAACAAATTCCCGTGGCGGTTCAACCAAACGGATTGCTTTGTAGAAGTTGATAAAGCACCAGGTACCAACGTCTCCACACTGCCAGCAATGGCTGGCGGAAGCACTAGCGGTGTGTTGACAGCCGTTTCCGTATCCAACCATGTGCCGCCCACCGCAAGCCATATCAAGTGCGTTGTTTCTGCTGACTCCGCAGCTGGTAATGCGGTTGGTGTATTCCCGTCTACGGCTTACTCGCTGGTGACTGATTACAGCTATGGCTCTGGCCCGGCTAACTCTGGCGTGTTCCGTTCATCCATGGTGGTCGAGATCATGCTCAAAGGGACAAGCATCGCTTGGGTGTCGCAGGGTGCCGGCAACTTGCTTAATTTGGTCGGATGGAGAGACACGCTATGAACTATGCAATTCGTAATGACAAACAAGCATTTCGCGCTGTCGGCAGCCGTGATGATGTCGGGTCTGATGAATACTGGAGCCAATTTCCGATTGATATTGTTCCGTTGCCACCCACTGCTACAGAGGTTGCAACGGCAGCAATCGCAAAGCGTAACGAGCTTTTGGCAATCGCGGCAAACCGCATGGGACCACTGCAAGACGCGGTAGATGTCGAACGGGTTACCGATGACGAGGTGGCCCTCTTGAAGCTATGGAAGGCCTACAGGATCGACCTCAACCGCATTGAGCAGCAAGACGGATTCCCAGCGGAAATTCAGTGGCCTGTATCACCTGACGAAAAGCCGCCTGAACTCGCTGCGCACCTGTAGGCTCGTCCACTACAACTTCCGCCGCTCGCCCATCCGGCGCGCGCGCGGCAGCCTGTGCACTGTCATTCCATCACAGCGCAGGCAACCACCCATGGCCGGTTCAGACTATCTCCACGGCGTGCGGGTTCTCGAACTCAACGACGGCACCCGCCCCATTCGCACCATCGCAACCGCAGTCATCGGCCTGGTATGTACGGCTGAAGATGCAGACCCGCTCGCTTTCCCGCTGGACACCCCCGTCCTGCTGACCAATGTGCAAACTGCCATCGCCAAAGCGGGCGTCAAAGGCACCCTGGCGAAGAGCCTGCAGGCCATCGCGGACCAGACCAAGCCCTACACCATCGTGGTGCGGGTGAAGGAAAGCGCAGACGCAGCTGCTACCACCACCGCCCTGATCGGCACCACCACCGCTGACGGCAAGTACACCGGCATGAAAGCCCTGCTCGCGGCCAAGGCCCGAGTGGGCATGACGCCACGCATTCTCGGCGTGCCAGGCCTCGACAGCCAGCCGGTGGCCACCGCCCTGGTATCGATTGCCCAGGACCTGCGCGCCTTCGCCTACGTCAGCGCTTGGGACTGCAAAACCAAGGAAGAGGTGGTCGCCTACCGCGAAAACTTCGGCGCCCGTGAGGTCATGGTGATCTGGCCAGAGTTCCAGAACTGGGACACGGTCACCAGCGCGACCGTTACCGCATCGGCGGTGGCACGCGCCTTAGGCCTGCGAGCCAAGATCGACAAGGAAACCGGCTGGCACAAGACTCTCTCCAACGTCGCGGTCAACGGCGTGACCGGCATCAGCGCCGATGTGTTCTGGGATCTGCAAAACCCTGCCACCGACGCCAACTACCTCAACAGCAACGAGGTCACCACGCTCATCAACGAAGGCGGCTTCCGCTTCTGGGGCAGCCGCACGTGCAGCGCTGATCCGCTGTTCGCATTCGAAAACTACACCCGAACTGCGCAGATCCTCGCCGACACCATGGCCGAGGCCCACATGTGGGCCATGGACAAGCCCATGCACGCGTCCCTGGTCAAAGACATCATCAACGGGATCAACGCCAAATTCCGCGAGCTGATCGCCCAGGGCTACCTGATCGGCGGCAGCTGCTGGTACCCGGAAGACATCAACGACAAGGACACCCTCAAGGCCGGCAAGCTGACCCTGGACTACGACTACACCCCTGTGCCGCCCCTGGAAGACCTCACCCTGCGCCAACGCATCACCGACCGTTACCTGATGCAGTTCGCCGCCGCCGTCAACGCGTAAACCGGGCCTCCCCGCGAGGGGAGCGAACCCCGTGCCATAACCCCGGAGAACACCGCCATGGCCCTGCCCCACAAACTGAAAAACATGAACCTGTTCAACGACGGCGGTAGCTACACCGGCAAAGCCAAGACCGTCACGCTGCCCGCCCTGGGCCGCAAGATGGAAGCCTATCGCGGCGGGGGCATGAATGGCCCCGTCAAAGCCGACCTGGGCTTCTCCGACGACGGCATCCAACTGGAATGGAAGCTCGGCGGCCTGGACCTGATCGTACTCAAGCAGTTCGGCGCAGTGAATGCGTCGGGGGTGCCGTTGCGTTTCGCAGGTGCTTTCGAGCAAGACGACACCGGCGAAGTCAGCGCCGTGGAAATCACTGTGCGCGGTCGCCACGAGACCATCGAAATGGGCGACGCCCAGCCCGGCGAAGACACCGAGCACTCCATCACCACCACCTGCACCTACTACAAGCTGACCGTCGACAACGAAGACATCATCGAAATCGACCTGCTCAACTTCATCGAGAAGGTCGGCGGCGTCGACATGCTGGAGAAGCAGCGCAAGGCCATCGGCCTCTGACCGTCGTTCTCGATCGCTAACCCACTTCATCACCAGGAGCTTTACCCATGAAAACCGCAGCTACAGAGCAACCCGACGTACAACCACTGGCCGACGACAACACTGTCGCCCTGGACACGCCGATCCGCCGTGGCACCACCACCATCGACAGCATCACCTTGCGCAAGCCCAACTCCGGCGAACTGCGTGGTGTGAGTCTGGCCGAACTGCTGCAGATGGATGTGAACAGCTTGATCAAGGTGCTGCCACGCATCAGCTCACCAGCCCTCACCACTGTGGAAGTCACGTCCATGGACCCGGCCGACCTGGTCGCGCTCAGCACGAAGATCACCGGTTTTTTGCTACAGAAATCGACGAAGACGGATGCATCCCTCGTTGCGTAGAGGACGCCATGGCCGATCTGGCTGTGGTTTTTCACTGGGCCCCGACTGACATGGATCAGTTAGGCCTGCAAGAGCTGATGGACTGGCGCGAGCGTGCCAGGGTGCGGAGTTCCACCGATGGCAAATGATCTGCGGCTACAGGTGGTACTGGACGCCATCGACAAAGCCACCCGCCCGTTGAAGCAAATCAACAATGGCAGCCTGGAGACTGCCCGCGCGCTCAAGGCAGCCCGCGATCGCCTGAAGGAACTCAACACCCAGCAGAAGGACGTCAGCGCCTGGCGGGCTCAACGCGCGGCCGCTGAACAGACTGGTACGGCCCTCACCGCCGCACGGGACAAAGTCAAAGCGCTGGGCCAGCAGTTCGCAGCAACCGGCGCGCCAACCAGGGCCATGACGCGAGAGTTTCAATCAGCGGTGCGCGAGGCCCAAAAGCTAAAGCAAAAGCATCAGGAGCAAAGCATCCAACTGCAAGGGCTGCGCTCAAAGCTCTACGATGCCGGTATCAGCACCAAGAACTTGGGAACCCACGAGCGCCAGCTGCGCGAGCAAATCACCGCAACCAACGCCAGCATCAGCGCCCAGAGCAAGCGTATGGCGGAACTGACCGCTCAACACAAGCGAGCGGCGATTGCCCGAGGGAATTACGACAAGGGCAAACAGCTCGCCGGTAGTGCAGCTGTGGCCGGCGGGTCCGGCCTAGGAGTGGCTTACGCTGCCAGCCGCCCAGTCATGGGCGTGGTCAAAGACTACGTCGACTTCGAGTCAGCGATGATGGGCGTCGCCAAGCAGGTCGACGGCGCGCGTGACAACAACGGCAAGCTCACCGCCACCTACTACGAGTTTGCGGACGCGATCAAAGCGGCCAGCAACGAGATGCCCATCGCTACCACTGAGTTTGCCGCCCTGGTCGAGGCACAGGCCCGGGCCGGTATCCAGGGCAAGGAAAACCTGCTGACCATGGCAAAGGTGTCAGCCACTGCCGCCGTGGCCTTCGACCTGCCGGCAGAACAAGTGGGCGAGGACATGGGCCGGATCGCCGGCTTGTACAAGGTGCCGATCAAGAACATCTCCGCGCTGGGTGATGCGCTCAACTACCTGGACGACAACACCCGCTCCAAGGGTGGCGACATCATTGAAACCTTGACCCGCATGAGCGACGTGGCCGACAAGCTCGACTACCGCAAGGCGGCGGCGCTGGGCAGTACCTTCCTGTCTCTCGGCTCCGCACCAGAGGTTGCTGCGAGCGCCTCCCGGGCAATGGTCCGTGAGCTGTCCATCGCCACCATGCAGGGCAAGAAGTTTCAGGAAGGTATGTCCATGGTAGGGCTTGACTCGAAAGCCGTGCAGAGCGGCATGAGCAAGGACGCAATGGGCACGTTGATGGGCGTTCTGGAGCGCATCAAAAAACTATCGCCAGAAAAGCAGACAGAGGCGTCGACGCGGATTTTCGGCAAAGAGTTCGGCAAGGACGCCGGCAAATTGGTCAATAACTTGGACGAGCTGAAACGTCAACTCGACCTGGTCAATGACGCTGCCGGCAATGGCTCCATGCAACGCGAAATGGACATCCGCGCTGATGCCATCGAAGGTCGCTGGCAGGTGCTGCAGAACAAGTTGTTCAACACCAAAAGCGGAGCAGGCGAAGCTGTACGATCAACTATGGTCGACGTCATGGACGCCTTGGGTGGCGTGCTCGACAAGGTCAATGCATGGGTCAAAGCCAATCCGACATTGACCGCCACCCTGCTGAAAATCGTAGCCAGTGTGGTGGTGCTGTCTGCGGTATTCGGTGGGCTCGCCCTCACCCTTGCCGGAATAATGGCACCCTTCCTGTTCCTGCGATTCGGCCTCGCAATGTTCGGCCTTCGCCTGCCCGGAATCATCGGGATCTTCAAGGTGTTCGGCACGGTACTGCGCACGCTGGGCGGCATTCTGATCGGTCCGCTGGTGACCGCGCTTCGCACAGTCAGCATTGCGCTGTGGGGGCTATCGGCCAACCCGATTGTCCTGGTTATTGCCGCCGTCGTTGCCGCGTTGGCCGGGGGGGCCTACCTGATTTACAAAAACTGGGACGCGGTGAAGAACTACTTCTCCAACGCCTGGACAGAGATCAAAGCCGGGTTCAGCGGCGGGATCATCAGCATCATCAACGCCCTGGCGAACTTCAGCCCCATCGGCCTGATCTACCAAGCCTTCGCCGCCGTGCTGAGCTACCTGGGCGTGGATCTACCCAACCGCTTCACCGAGTTCGGCAACATGATCGTCAATGGCCTGGTCAACGGCCTCAAAGCCGGGCTCGGCGCCGTCAAAGACGCCATCAGTTCCATCGGCGACGCCAGCATTGGGTGGTTCAAGGAAAAGCTCGGTATCCACAGCCCATCGCGCGTGTTCGCCGAGTTGGGTGGGTTCACCATGGCCGGCCTCACACAAGGCCTGGAAGGTGGGCAGAAAGGCCCATTGGATGCCCTGACCAGCGTAGGCAAGCAGATGACAGCGGCAGGCGCCCTGGCCTTGGGCGCTACCGCCATGCCGGCGTTTGCCGTCGACAACGCCCCACCCATCAGCAGTGGCCCGGCTGCAGCGGTATACGACAGCCACGACGTCTACCATATCAACATTGAGGCTGGGCCAGGCACCGACATGCAGAGCTTGGAAAAGAACGTGCGCGCCTTGATGGCCCGCATCGAAAACGAAAAGAAAGCGCGTCAGCGCAGCAAACTCTCCGACCTGGAATAACCACCATGATGATGGCCCTCGGCATGTTCGTGTTCAGCCTCAGCACCGCCGCCTACCAGGAGCTGCAACGCCAAACCGACTGGCGCCATGCCAGCAACAACCGTATCGGCGCGGCGCCTGCGCGGCAGTTCGTGGGCCGTGGCGACGACGCCATCACCCTCCCCGGCATCATCTTCCCCGAGCTGGCTGGCACCACCCTCAGCCTCGACGCGATACGCCTGATGGCGAACACCGGCAAAGCCTGGCCTATGGTCGAGGGCACCGGCCGAATTTATGGCCTGTGGGTGATCGAAAGCCTGAGCGAGACCAAGACCCTCTTTTTCAGCGACGGCACCCCACGGCGCATTGAATTCACCCTGAGCCTCAAGCGCACCGACGACGACCGCATTGACCTGCTCGGCACCGGTACCCGGCTAGGTGTAAACATTCTGCGAGGCCTGTTGTGATCGAGTCCGTCATATCCAAGGTCACCGGCTACCTGCGCAACACCGCCGAACGCTATGTGCGTGATGCGGCCTATCCCGTGCCGGCTTACCGCCTAACCGTCGACGGCCTGGACATCGCCCAATTGATCAGTCCGCGGCTGATGAGTCTGGAGCTGACCGACAACCGCGGCGTCGAGGCCGACCAGCTCAGCATCACCCTCAGCGACCACGACGGCCTGCTAACCATCCCGCCCAAGGGCGCTGTGCTGCGGTTGTGGCTCGGCTGGAGCGACACCGGTCTGGTGGACAAAGGCACCTACACCGTCGACGAAACCGAACACAACGGCGCACCGGACGTGCTCAGCATCCGCGCTCGATCAGCAGACCTGCGCAAAGGCCTCAAAACCAAACGCGAACGCAGCTGGAGCAACACCACCCTCGGCGACGTACTGGGCGATATCGCCATCGGCAACGGCCTCACCGCGACCATCGCCGGCGCCCTCGATGGTTTGCCTATCCTGCAGCTCGACCAGGCCAACGAGTCAGACGCCAACCTGATCAGCCGCCTGGGTGAAGAATTCGACGCGGTGGCCAGCGTAAAAGCTGGCTGCCTGTTGTGCTTGCCGGCGGGCGGTGGCAAGACCGCCAGCGGCATGGACCTACCCCATATCGTCCTCACCCGCGCCGACGGCGACCAACACCGTTACCTGCAAGCCGACCGCGACAGCTACGACGGCGTGCGCGCCTACTTCTACGACGTGAACAGCGCCAAGAAACAGGAAGCCATTGCCGGCGGTGGCGACAACCTCAAAGACCTGCGCCATACCTACAGCGACCATCAGTCAGCTCTGCGCGCCGCCCGTGCAGAGTTCCGGCGGTTACAACGCGGCAGCGCCACGCTCAGTTACACCCTGGCGATGGGCAGGCCGGATCTGATCCCCGAACTCACCTACACGCTGCAGGGCGTGAAGGCGGAAATCGACGAGATCATTTGGTATGGCGGGAATGTGCAGCACAGCCTGAGTCCGGACGGCGGATATACGGTGAGCCTGGAGCTGGAGAGCAAGTTGCCGGAGGACAACGTTGAGGATCTGGCAGAAGAGAACAAGGGGGACTACACGGGGATCATCGCGCACTACCGCGACCAGAAAACCGGGAAGGAAAAGACGATTACTGCGGGAGATCAGACGAAGCCGAGGCGGCTGCAGTGGTTGTATGCCAGCGAGAGGACGGCCAAGCGGGCCGTGGATCGGGAGTGGAAGAAAGCTCAGGCTGACAGGAATGTATAAACCCCGGAGCGTATCCGGGGCCTGCTAACAATTTACTCAGGTGCTTGGGTGAATATCTCCAATAACCGCAGCACATCTTTCTGGCGCTGGTGGCTGATTGACCTGAACATTGCCAGCAACATCACTTCCTGTTCGCTAAGGCAGTCCGCATCTACGACTGACACTTCGCTTTCCGATACACCGCTGTTCTCCATCATGCGAATACTCCTTTCACACGCAACGGGGACTCGGCGCCTACATGGCGCCGTTAAAGCTTCCCGGGGAACAGCTAATTTCCTTCACGTATTGCTGTGTCATCGGACAGCAAGCAGAAAAATATGTGTGCTGCTACGTCACTGCACTGGCTTAAAAGGGGGGAGCGTCATGTAAACGCCGTTCTCACCCCACGCCTGCAAATTGCCCTTGGCATCTACGACGTAATGCTCGTTGAAACTGGTCTCAGGATCATCAAGACGTAGCCCACCATCCGCCTGCTTTTTCCCTACATAGCGCTCGGTGTTTTTCCCACCGCTGGCAAAGATGGAATCCATCAAATACTTATCGTTTTTCTTGTACAAGACCATCACATGGCCCAGCGCCCCATCCTGCAACCAGCTGCCAATCCTGTTCGGATAGGCTTTCAGATTAAGCCCTTTAAGGGTTTGATAATCCTGCACGCTCAAACCGATCAAAGAGGATTTGTAATCAGGGTCAAAACTGGCATTGGCCCAATAGGTGCTTTCGGTTTGCCCTTCAACGCGGAACCCTATGAAGGTTTTGTCGGCCTTGAATTTGGTATTGGCGCGAATGGCTTTAGCCACCTCAGCCAGATCGGCGTCGCTTAAACGCTGTGGCAGCAAGACTTCGACTTTCCGAGGCCTGCCTTCTCGGAAATCATCCTTGGTAATCGAGTAGGCCGCCGATTGCTGTGCAGGCCCCTCAGCAGCTTTTGCCTTTTTACTACTGGTGCACATCGACAAACCTACGACGACAATGAGCACCAGCAGGACGAATCCGAATACCTTTTGCAAAAAGGTCACACCAGGACTGCGAACACCGCAACTTGGGCAGACCTCCGCGCTTGTATCCACCTGGTGTTTGCATGATTTACAGGGTGTTAACGCCATCCGAACCGCTCCTTTCTTTTCCCACGAAAAAAACCGACCTTCATGGTCGGCATGTCAAATCCGCGTCTAAAGCTATGACTCACTAATTGGGCGGCTTCGATCCTTCCAGACCTGCTGCACTCGCAAATGCCGATGCCGTCCGCAACAACACATTGCGGTCCGGCTCTGACATCTGACGCATGCTCCCCAATACGGCCGCTTCTACCTCGCTGAGGTTATTGAGGTTGGCGTCAGCTCGCGATCCCGTCAGTACGAAATGCACATCAACCCCCAGCTCCTGAAGCCCGGAGAGATAACGCAAGTCAGGGGAACTGGACTCAAGCTCATAGGCCTTTTGAGTCCCACGGCTGACGCCTGCAGCCACGCCAAAGTCGGTCTGGTTTTTGCCCAGCCGCTCGCGCTCTTCTCGCAGACGTTCACCTACCCCAGAAGAAATGAGCATTTTTTTGATCAAAATAATTTGACTTGAGCAGAAAACTGACCAAGAATCCTTTTCGTCGAACACGATTAAACACGGACGAACACTATGCATGCCCTACAGACCCCCGAGCAAGCCCGCGCGGTTCTTGATCGCGAGGGTAAAAGCATTGCCGAATTCAGCCGCCAACATGGCTTGAACAAAAATCTGGTCAGTGACCTGCTGAACGGCCGAAAGAAGGGCCGTCGCGGTGAAGCGCATCGAGCAGCTGTACTGCTCGGAATCAAAGACGGCCAGATCACAAACTAGGGCCTCTGGCTCCAAGGGGAAACCAGAAGATGAAACGCCCAGTTCTAGACAGCAGGAAGAGCGTTGTGATGGCCGTCATCGGCGCCTACCCAGGTGGCCGGGAATACGCCTCGGCAGACCTCGGCATGCCACTGAAGAAGTTCGACAACCAGGCCTATGAAAACGCCGGCAGTCGCCCGCTCACCGACGCGCACATTCACCGCCTGGAGCAGGTCGCCGGCACCACGTTCCTGGCCGATTACATCGCCTCACTGTACGGAGGCATGTTCGTTCCGTTGAGCCTCCCGGAGAACCTGGACAACGTGGAGTTGTACAGCCGCTCACTCAAGGCTTCCGCCAAACGGGGCAAGGTCGATCAGATCATGTCTGCAGCCCTCGATGACGGCGTTATCGAAAAGAAGGAAGCCGACGCAATCATCGCCGCACTGATCACCTACATGTCCGCTCGCTACGCCGAAGTGTTCGCGACCATCCAGCTCTACAGCCAGGGAGCTGTCTAGTGAGTACCTACAAACTGGTTTGTCCCCACTGCCAAGGCCGCATGCGCATCCGCACCAGCGAAGGCCAGCACATTTTCCTGCGTATCACTTACATGCAATGCACCAACGAAGCCTGCGGCTGGTCGGTGCGTGCTGAATTTCAAATGACCCACGAACTGAGCCCCAGCGGCATGCCCAATCCGGCTGTGAAGCTGCCGATTGCGGACGTGGTCATTCGTCGCCAGGCAATGAAAACCGCCAATGATCAACCTGATCTGTTGGACCAGATGGAAATGGAGGGTGCAACTGTATGAACGCCATCGCCTTGACCACAAACCCCACCAGCGACTACCGCGCCGCTATGCAACAAGCGGCGGTGGCCTACCTCTATCGCCATCGCTGCCAGCACCTGGCCGGTGACACGCAGTTGCTTGAGAACTGCGCCCGCTATCTGACGCTGTCGCTTGAAGTCCCTCAGCACCTGGTGCAACGCATCGCTGAACTGGCCGTTGCCGAGTTCGAAAGCATGACCTGCAAGCGCGTTGCATGGCTTGGCGTTCACCCCAATAGCAGCCCGTTTCGACCGGTCATCTGGCTGCTCGACAACTGCACCCAACAGCGACACCCCGTTTCAGCGCGCTTGCTTCCCACGCGCCTGCTGCTGACTCGCAACCTCCCGCACTAACCCGAAACCAATCCCTGATGTATGCCCGCACCGCGTGGGTAGGGGAAATTTGCAACTTACTGGTGGCCGAAATGAGCAAAATCACCATAAAACTTGAGCTGGACGAGCAGCAGGCGCAGCACTACCTGTTGTGGTTGACCAGCCAGTACGAAGTCACCATGGCTGATATTTGGTACTCCGATCGCTACCGGAATGTACCGAACGGCCAGCGCGGGCCAAAAGTGCTTGCCGACTACCCGCACCTGGCAGGTATTGGTAAGACGCGCCACGAACTGAAGAAGCAGCTCGTTGTGCCGACTGCGGAGCGTCCGCAGTGATACGTAAGCCTATGGAAGACAAGATCCGGGCTGATGTACTTCAGCGTCTGGAGTCCGATTACGGCCTTCAGCACATGACCGGCACGCATTACATGCGCAAGGGCACCTGCCCCCAGTGCAATCAGAAACGCCTGTTCTCGCGTCACGATGAGCCGTGGTTCATACGCTGTGGCCGTGAGGAAAAGTGCCGGTACATGGCTCCCACAAAAGAGCTGTACCCGGACCTATTCGACGACTGGAGCAAGCGCGCACCGGCTACCAGTGACCAGCCAGCCGCTAGTGCCCAGGCTTACCTGGCGTTCGCCCGGGGTTTACGTGTGGAGCTGATTGAGGGCTGGTACACCCAGGAAAGCTACTTCGATCGCGACCTGAATATCGGCTCTGCAACCGTGCGGTTTCCGCTTGAGCATGGCGGGTACTGGGAGCGCCTGATTGATCAACCTTCCCGCTTCGGCAAGAAGAAGGCCCGGTTCCAACCGCTCCAGAGCTACAGAGGGCATTGGTGGTGCCCACCGTGTCTGGACCTGTTGGAAGTAAACGAACTGTGGATCGTTGAAGGCATCTTCGACGCGATTGCGCTCATTCAAAACGGTATCTCGGCTGTCGCCGCTCTGTCATCAAACGCCTTTCCAGAAGAGTCGCTGAAGGCGCTCATCACCGCTCGCGGTGGCAAAACTCCCAAGTTGGTTTGGGCCTTGGACAACGAGCCAGGCGCTCACAAATACACCCGTAGCTGGGTGAAACGGGCCCGTGAACTTGGCTTTACCTGCGAAGCCGCCCAGATCACACAGCCGGACGCACGCAAGGTTGACTGGAACGATCTTCATCAGCGTTGGGCATTTATCGACGACGAGAAGGTCCGTGCGGAACGCATTGAAAAAGACCTAAAGGAAGCCCGGCACCACGGCGCCCTGCTGATCGCAGACAGTGCGAGTGACAAGGCGTTGCTCATGTACCAGTGGCGCGAGCGCGAGGAGTTTCACTTCTGTTTCGACTCCCGCCTGTACTGGTGGAAGTTGGACCTTGCGAAATACAACAGCGCCAAGCAGGCGTTGGAGAAAAGCGACGACCAGGAAGCCCAGGTGCTGAACGAAAAGCAACTGCGGGAGAAGGCCCTGAACGTGGCCGGCTGCGTCGTCGAAATCGCCAACTGCTACCCCAAAGCCCTCTATTTCCAGCGAAACGAGATTACCGACGAGTCCTGGTACTTCTTCCGCGTCGACTTCCCCCACGACGGTGGGTCAGTGAAAAACACCTTCACCGGGGGCCAGGTCGCCGCTGCCAGCGAATTCAAAAAAAGACTTCTCGGCATGGGCGCCGGGGCCGTGTTCACCGGGAGTGGACAACAGTTGGACAAACTCATGAAAGACCAGCTTTTCGGCATCAAGACAGTTCAGACCATCGACTACGTGGGCTACAGCAAGGAATACCACTGTTACGTGTTCAACGACGTTGCCGTCCGCGAAGGCCAGGTCATCCACATCAACGAAGAGGAGTTTTTTGAGATGGGCAAGCTGAAGCTCAAAACTCTGCAAAAGGGTGTGAAGATCGATCTGGAGAAGGACAGTAAAAACTACGACCCACAGTGGCAGGGCCTTCTGTGGCAGTGCTTTGGCGCCCAGGGAATCGTCGCGCTGACGTTTTGGTTTGGCTCACTGTTTGCCGAACAGATCCGCAGCCGCTACCAGTCGTTTCCGTTCCTTGAAGCCACGGGTGAGGCTGGCGCCGGCAAAACCACCTTGCTTACCCTGCTTTGGAAACTAGCAGGCCGGGACGGATACGAAGGGTTCGACCCGTCCAAGTCCACCAAGGCCGGCCGTAGCCGCCTGATGGGTCAGGTATCGGGCATGCCCATCGTGTTGCTGGAGTCGGACCGCAGCGGTGATGACAAGGCCCACGCCAAGACCTTCGAATGGGACGAACTCAAGGACTACTACGGCGGCGGCACGCTTGCGACCAAGGGCGTCAAAACCGCCGGCAACGAAACCTACGAACCGCCATTTCGCGGCACGATCGCCATCAGCCAGAACGCCCCTGTGGTGGCGTCTGAAGCGATCATGACCCGGATTGTGAAACTGCACTTTGTTCGCCCGAACGTGACGCCAGAGAGCCGAGCGGCGGCAGATCGCCTCAATGCCCTGGAAGGCTCGAAGCTCAGTAACTTTGTCTTGCAGGCGGTTCGCAAAGAGCTGGAAGTGATGGAGCTGTTCGCCCAGCGCATCCCAGGCTACGAGGCGAAGTTGCGCAACCTGCATTCGCATTGCTTTGCCTGCGAGGCACCGTTTCAGGACGAGCAAGCCGATTGTCAGCACTGCGGCAACAAGCTGCGTGGGTACATCCGGGTGGAGCGGATCAACAAAAACCACGCCCAACTGCTCGCCCTGCTCGACTGCCTGCTCATGGTGGTGCCGCTCACTGAACCGCAAGTCAGCCACACCCGCACGCAGATCATCCGCATGGCGATCGAGCGCCAGTCCTCGATCAGCTCCGACCATCCGGTGGTGGCTGAATTCTGGGAAGTCTACGAGTACCTGGAAGGCCTCGACGCCGACGGCCCAGTGGTCAACCACAGCAAGAAAGACAACATCATCGCGATCAACCTCAACGACTTTGTGAAGTGCGCGGCCGAGCATCGCCAGAAGATTGCCGACGTCAGCGAGCTGCGCGAGCGCCTTAAAGACTCCCGCTCCCGGAAGCTGCTCGACATCAACAAAGCCACTGACAGTGCGGTACGGGCTCACCAGGCCAAGACCAGCAACGCAGTCATTACCAAGCAACCCATCGTGAAGTGCTGGCACTTCCAGGCCTGACCAATCAACAGCAACACCCGCCAGGCGCTGCAACGCCGGCCACCACCCAAAGGAGAAGCACCGTGCACGTACAAGTCATCACCGGTGACGGCCAACAAGGCGAAACCAACCGCCTTCGGCACCTGAAAGAGCTCAAGGAATGGTTTAACGAGTCCGGAAAAATCGTTCACGCCGAAGCATACGACCCAACCGGCCTGATCGCGATCCTGGAGGTTCGTGCGGTAAGCGACAAAGAAATTCTGGTGCTTGAGTGCAGCAGGGATCAGATCCAGGCAGTCCTGGAATGGCAGTCAGCAACTGATGAGGTTGTTGAGTTTGAAAACCTGCTGCTGCACCTGGTGCGGAAGCAAAACCCAACCGGCGAAAGCCAGTAAAAAGGTGGTGCCGAGGGGCTGCAACCCCTCGACACCGACCACCCAAAGGAGAAGCACCATGCAAGTGAATCAACCCAAAGGCGGCACCGCAGAGGCTACCACAACCCCGCTGACTGTCGGTGACAAGGTCGGCTACGTCGCTATGAGCGGCAGTGGACAGCAATACCGGCTAAGTGCTCGTACCGGCGTCATAGAAGCGATCGATGGCAGCGTTGCCACCTTGCGAGCCTCGAACGGTCGGCTCATCACCAAACCGCTCAACAAACTGACACCTGACGGCCAGCCCAATGCGTTGACGCGCATGCTCATGGGGGGGAGTGATCATGGCTGACTACTTTTACAAGTCCAGCGAGCCAGAAACCGTCGCCATTGTTCAGAGCTTTTACGTCATGAAGGATGCTTTCAGCGCTCTCTTGATTGCGCTGGGTGAGCATTTCGGCGGCAAAGTCGCACCAATGCGTGATGTCGACTCCCACTTCGCAGGCGGCGTGAAACTCAGCGGTGGCGCCGAGCTTGATGTGCACTGGTGCCGTCCTGATGACCATGGCTATCGGGCACTGCGCACTGCTGCCAAGCCTGGGAAAGGCAAATCGAAAGAGGAAAGAGCTGACATCCGGGCGGAACATGAACGTCTTGTCGCGCTGTGGAACGAACATTGCCCAGCACGCTTGAGCTGCACCGAGTATTGGGATCGTCTCGGCGTGAATAGCGGCAACCTTTGGCTTTGTGGCGGTATCAAGTTCGAACTCGACGGAGTTGCCTATTTCCACCTTGGCTTCCAGATCAACAAAGCCGAGCACCACTCCCAGGTCGCAGCTGGCCAACCAACAAGCGGATGGATCGACGGTGCAGTTGAGATCCTGGCCAGCGAGTACGAGACCGCCCGCCTAGCAAAACTGAAGGCGAATAAGGTGGCAAATGGCTAAGAACTCTATCCCTGAGCGCAAGCGGCCGACTATGGCAAGCCACCGACTCGACCTCCCGAGCCGCTGCGACATCTGCGGCCACGCACGCTCCACCCGCAAGCACCAGGCCTGTAGCCGTATACGCCAGCAACGCAAATCAGCGGAATGGGCTGCATACATGGCCGAGCGCGAAGCGACCAAACAGAACAAACCGCGTCGTTACGCACACTGATAACCAACACGGGCGGGACACGGGGAGCTGCAACTCCCCCACTGCCTGAAAGGAGAAGCACCATGCATTCAAATCAAAACTCAAACAGCACTACGTTTCACTCTTTTGAGCCAGTGACACCTGTATCGGCACCACTGCAACTGACTGCTGATCTGCGCTACATCCTTGGCATTCCTCACACCAAATTAGCCAGTACAGCCCAGCTACTGCGGCAGCAAGGGCACTGTATTGGGGAACGTAGTGAAGATGAGCAAACCGCTGTCATCCATTGGATGCTTGGCCACTACCTTCGTCGCGGTATCCATTGGAGAGTGTTTGCTTACGCAGAACTTGACGCCAGCGATAAATTTCCAGGGTTTCCGGGAGACGAGTCGTGACCGTATTCCTGCTGCTCTACCTATGCGCGGATGCGGCACGAATTGATTGCCGGGTGGTGAAGGCTGACAGCTGGAGCGGCCCCCACGCCTACGAGCAATGCACCGACGTCGTACCAGGGTTGACCAAGGCACTGACTGCACCCAACCGGAAGCGGCATCGATTCGTTTGCGAGATCCATGTGGACGAGGCCAAACCCGCAGAACATAAGGCTCTGCCTACGTTCACTCATCAATCGTTTCGGATGTGAGGGGGGGTAACCAATGACGATTACATCACCGGTCATCCGTTACCACGGAGCCAAGTTCCGGCTCGCACCGTGGGTGCTGCAACACTTCCCTCAGCACACTTGCTACGTCGAGTCATTCGGTGGCGCCGCCGGCGTGCTGATGCAGAAGGCACGATCATATGCCGAGGTCTACAACGACTTGGACGGCGACATCGTGAACCTATTCCGAGTGCTGCAGGATCAAAATTCCCGATCGGGACTTGTCGAACGCCTGGTGTTCACACCTTATTCGCGAGAAGAATTTGAGTTGTCGTGGGAGCCTTGCACCGATCCGATAGAACGCGCCCGCCGAACGATCATCAGGGCTCAGATGGGTTTTGGCTCTGCCGGCGCTACCAAGGGAGTCACGGGTTTTCGTATTGACACCAAACGTCAATACGGGACAGCCCAGTCACTCTGGGCTGCCTATCCCGATCAACTTGCAGGGGTTGGCCAGCGGCTGAGAGGAGTGTTGATCGAGAACAGGCCGGCGATCGAGGTTGTTAAGGCGCACGACGGACCGCAGACCTTGCACTACGTTGACCCGCCCTACGTGCACGACACCAGATACAAGGGTGCATCAAGCGGCAGGTACTACAAGCACGAAATGGATGACGCCGCGCACCGCGAGTTGCTCGCTGTTTTGCTCAAGCTGGAAGGGATGGTGGTCCTGTCTGGTTACCCAAGTGATCTGTATGCCGAGCTGCTACCTGGCTGGGCCAGTTATGGCACTTCCGCCCGTATCAGCGCTGGGCGCGGCTCCGCGACACGTACTGAATGCATATGGGTCAACCCTTACTGCCACAGTCAGTTAAATCGCCTGTCTCTGTTTGGAGAAGTTTGATGAATACAGCCTTCATTCTTATGGCCCAATACGACGGCCAGGCGATTATCTCGCTGGAGGTAGTGTGCCGGGATTACTTCACACACCTGACGCCGGAGATGTTCCAGCGCAAGGTGATGAGCGGTCAGATCAAGTTGCCCATCACCCGACTGGAACCGAGCCAGAAGTCGGCCAAAGGCATCCACCTCACCGACCTCGCTGTCTACCTCGACTTGCAGCGCGCCGCCGCTGTGAAGGAACACAACCAGCTCAACGGGATAAAACACGCCGTTTGAGCCACTTCTCTGATGCGGCGCCCAGTTGGACGGGCGCCCTCAGTATCTTTTCGTGCCATTCCCAGCCCATATAGCGGTCACCCTTGCCACGCAGGTGGGTGTAGCGCCGCATTGAATTCCAATCCCGGTGGCCCGACACACTTGCCACGCGTGGAATGTCCCAGTCCATTTCAAACAGGCGGCTGACGCCTTCATGCCGAAGGTCGTGGAAGTGCAGGTCCACAATTTCTAGGAACTTGCAGGCTTTGGCCCAGGATGTGGAGATGGATTCAGGGCTGTAGGGGAAGATGTCTTCGCCGGCCTTCGGCATGGTCTGGAGGATCTGCCAAGCCTCGTCCGGCAGGTAGCACCACACGTCGTTGCCGATCTTCTGCCCGGGGTTCTTCATGTCGCGCACCAACACCCGCTGGCCAGGCTCGTCGACGTCGGCCCAGCGGATGCGGGTTATTTCATCCAGCCGGCGCGTGGAGAACAGGGCAAAGCCCACGACCTTGAGCATATTGATGACCGTTGGGCGCCGCGCCTGCATGGCCTGATAGTGCGTGAGAACCTTGTCCAGCTCGTCCAAAGTCGGCCGGCGGTCACGCTCGCGGCTTTTCAGGTTGTAGCCCAACTTACGCAGCACCCGGCGGGCGCCGCCCATGGCGAGCGGATCTACCTGATAGCCCCAGGCGTCTTTGGCGATCGCCAGAACGGCGCCGAGATGCGCCAGGTCGTTGCCGGCGGTTTGCGGCTGGACGCCCCCGCCCTCACGGCTCATCCGAAACAGGGCAAAGTCGACCAGGCATTGGGTAGTGATGTCGGTATCGCTCAGTTGGCCGATGTCCATCTTGCCGATGGCTTCAAGCGTGGCCTTCTTGGTTTTGCCCAGCGGCCGGGCCTTTCCTACTTCCAGCAGGTACTGGTCGATCATGTCTTTGACGGTGACGCCCTTCCGACTGGCCCGCTCGATCGCGCCAGGCTGGTCCAGCTCCGATTCACGCTTGCGCGTCCACACCTGGGCGGCCTGTTTCCGGGCGAAGGTCTGGCTCTCTTGGTAGACTTGCACTCCGTCGCGTTTGATGCGGATTTGAGCCGTGTAGCTCACAGTCCCATCCGCCAGTTTTCTTGCCCTGATAGTCGCCATATCGAAAGTGGTACGCGTCAGTTTTGAGGTGGTACATCGTACCACCGAGCCTCTAAAAACGCCTGAAAACGCCCTGAAACTCGCCAAGAACACGTTGAGTAAAATGCTAGATAAACAGAGCTTTAGCCCAGCAGAATCAAGCCCCGCACTGTCTCGGCGCTTTAGCGTTGCACCTATGATGGATTGGACGGACCGCCATTGCCGGTTCTTCCTGCGCCTGCTCTCCAAACACGCCCTGCTCTACACCGAGATGGTCACCACCGGCGCTATCCTCCACGGCGACCACGACCGCTTCCTGCGCCACAACGAAGCCGAGCACCCGCTTGCACTTCAGTTGGGCGGCAGCGTCCCCGCCGACCTGGCCGCCTGCGCTCGTATGGCTGAGGCCGCCGGTTACGACGAAGTGAACCTGAACGTCGGCTGCCCCAGCGACCGGGTGCAGAACAACATGATCGGCGCAATCCTGATGGCGCACCCTGCCCTGGTGGCCGATTGTGTGAAGGCGATGCGCGACGCAGTGTCGATTCCGGTGACGGTGAAGCACCGTATCGGGATCAATGGGCGGGACAGTTATGCCGAGCTGTGTGATTTTGTCGGGACGGTGAGGGATGCGGGGTGCACCAGTTTTACGGTGCATGCGCGGATTGCGATCCTGGAGGGGTTGTCGCCGAAGGAGAACCGTGACATTCCGCCGTTGCGCTATGACGTGGCGGCGCAGTTGAAGCGGGATTTCCCGGCGCTGGAGTTCATTCTCAACGGTGGGATCAAGACGTTGGAGCAGTGCCATGAGCATTTGCAGACGTTTGATGGGGTGATGCTGGGCCGGGAGGCTTATCACAATCCGTATTTGCTGGCGGAAGTGGATCAGCAGTTGTTTGGCAGTGCGGCGCCGGTGATCAGCCGAGCTGAGGCGTTGGTGCAGTTGCGGCCTTATATTGCCGAGCATTTGGCGAGCGGTGGCTCGATGCACCATGTCACTCGGCATATTTTGGGATTGGGGACTGGGTTTCCGGGAGCGCGTAAGTTCAGGCAATTGTTGTCGGTGGATATTCACAAGGCGAGTGATCCGCTGGCGCTATTGGATCAGGCCGGGGCGTTGTTGGAAGGACGGTAACCGCTCTCAGCCGACGGTCTCAAGGCAGTCAATCAAGGTCTCGATAAACCGCTGCAACGAGGGTGGCAGTGTGCGTTTGGGCATGGTCAGGACTTGAACGGAGCGGTCGGCAAATCGAGGGTTTGTCAGCGGGATCGACACCAGCTCATCGCTGCCATTCACCCGCTGGCTGATTGCGCCGCCCAAGGCGACGGTGTCGGTGTGGCGCACAAACTCGTGGATGGCTCCGGAGTAGTTGCAGGTCATCACGTGGTTGAAGGCCAGTCCCTCCATTTCGCAGACCAGGTCGAATAGCTGCCGTTGGGTCGTGCCTTTGGGGGTGAGCGCCAAGGGGAACGGCGCGAGCGCGCGCAGGGGCAATTGCTTGTGCGTCGCCAGCGGATGGCCGGCGCGCATGATCGCGCGTATCGCTGAGCGGCCTGAATAGAGGATCTCGACACCATCGGTCGGCTCTGTGCTGAACGTCAACCCGACGTCGGCATCACCACGCTTCACTTTCTCTGCGCATTCGAACGGCGACATCACCTCCAACACGTACTGGAAATCCGGGTGTTGCCGGTAATGCTGGATCAGCACGTTCGGCAGAAAATAGCGCGATAGCCCTTCTGTCGAGACCAGGCGAATCACGCGCGCGCCGGGGTAATCTCCACCGCGCAACTCCGACAGCAGCGCTTGTTCCTCCAACGAGGCGCGCCTTGCGTGGTGGGCCAGCGCGCTGCCCGCCGCCGTCGGTTCCATGCCCCGTGGCCGACGCTCGAACAAGGGCACGCCGATACTTTCCTCCAACAGGGCGATCTGGCGGCTGACCGCGCTGGGGGCGATATGCAGGCGCTCACCCGCCGCCGCCAGCGAACCTGAATCAAACACGGCCAGAAAATAACGATAATCCATGGGTTTCCCGCGCATAAAGACATCTATTAATTAGAAGCCAGTCTTCAAAAAACAGCAATATACAGTGCGATGGGCGACTTCTATATTGGCCTGAATCACTCAGCCCTTATCGGAACGCTCATGTCCAAGCAACACGCCCTCGACAGTGTTCGCCACGCCTTCACTGACGGTCATTTCGAAGCCGACTTGCGTCGCCGGGTCGCTATTCGCAGTGAAAGCCAGGCCCCCGGCCAAGCGCCGGAATTGACACGGTACCTGCAAGAGGAAATACAACCGGCGCTGGAGCGGATGGGCTTTGAATGCCAGGCCCTTGAGAACCCGAAGGGCGCGGGCCCACTGCTGTTTGCTTCGCGTCATGAAGGCGCGGACTTGCCAACGGTGCTGACCTATGGGCATGGCGATGTGGTGCTCGGTTATGCCGAGCAATGGCGTGAAGGCCTTAACCCGTGGGCGCTGACCGTGGAAGGCGACCGTTGGTATGGCCGCGGCACCGCCGACAACAAAGGCCAGCACAGCATTAACCTGACGGCATTGGAGGCGGTGATCAAGGCCCGCGACGGACGGCTGGGGTTTAACGTCAAGGTGCTGTTCGAGACCGGCGAAGAATGTGGCTCGCCCGGGTTGCGCGAGGCCTGCACGGAGCATCGCCAACTGCTGCAAGCCGATGTATTCATCGCCTCGGACGGCCCGCGCCTGAGTGACAACCGCCCGACGATTTTTCTCGGCTCTCGCGGCTCGGCGCTGTTTTCCCTTGAGGTGCAGGCACGCGACAAGGGCTTGCACTCTGGCAACTGGGGCGGCGTGATGTCCAACCCGGCCGTGGTGCTGGCCAACGCACTGGCCAGCCTGGTGAATCAGGACGGCCGTATTCTGTGCCGGGGGCTGGTGCCCTCCTCCATACCCGACGCAGTGCGCGAAGCCATCCACGACTTGGGCATTGATCAACATTCCCTCGGCCGACCTCTGGATGTTGACTGGGGTGAGCCTGGCCTCACCTTGGGTGAACGGCTCTTTGGCTGGAATACCTTGGAAGTCCTCGCGTTCACGGCGGGCAATCCGGCCAAGCCGGTGAATGCCATTCCACCGTCGGCGATTGCGCATTGCCAATTGCGCTTTGTGGTCGGTACAGACTGGCAGAACCTGGAGCACCTGCTGCGCCAGCACTTGGATGCTGAGGGCTTTCACGGCGTCAACATCGTCGTTGATCGCTGCACACCCAGCACTCGGTTAGACCCTGACAATCCCTGGGTGCGCTTCGCAAAAAAGGTCATCAGCGACACCACACCGAGGCCGATCGCCGTACTGCCGAACCTTGCCGGTACGCTGCCCAACGACATTTTCGCTGATGTATTGGGGTTGCCGACCTTGTGGATTCCACATTCCTACCCCGGCTGCTCGCAACATGCGCCGGATGAACACCTGCTGGGTTCGGTGGTGCTGGAAGGCCTGCAAATCATGACCGCACTGTTCTGGGAACTGGGCGATAGGGCGCAAGCCCGCGCATAAAAAACAGGGCCCTGATCCACCTTTTATCCCTGCCGCTCACACACTTACAAAAACCAGGAGCGTCGAACATGACAGCGCTGTCGTCCACACCCGCCACACCGGCCATCGAACAAGCACAGCCCCTATGGAAACCGGTCGGTGCCGCCTTGATCGGCAACACCCTTGAATGGTTTGACTTGTCGGTCTACGCCTACTTTGCGTTAACCATCAGCAAGGTATTCTTCCCCGCAACGGACCCGGCAGTGTCGCTGTTTCTGGCGTTCGCAACGTTCGGCATTTCGTTTCTGATTCGCCCGCTGGGTGCTGCGGTACTGGGCTCCTATGCCGACCGGCAAGGTCGTAAGAAAGCCTTGAGCCTGTCCATATTGCTGATGCTGATCGGCACGGCGATGATCGCGGTGATGCCCAGCTATGCCGCTATCGGGGTCATCGCCCCCCTCGGAATCCTGTTTGCGCGCCTGCTGCAAGGGTTCTCCGCCGGCGGCGAGTTCGGTAGCTCAACCGCGTTCATGATGGAACACGCGCCGCAAAAGACGCGTAACTTTGTCGCGAGCCTGCAATTTGCCAGTCAAGGCTTTGGCGTGGTGATCGCCTCGTTGTTCGGCTACTTCCTGACGACCAATCTGGATGATCATCAGATGCTCGAATGGGGTTGGCGGGTGCCGTTTTTCTTCGGTTTGATTCTGGGCCCGGTGGGGCTTTATATCCGCCGTACGGTGGATGAGTCGCCTGATTTCAAGGAGAGCGAGCCGGGTTCACAGCCGCTAAGGGAGGTGTTTGTTTCGCAGAAGACATTGCTGCTGGTCGCGATGGGCGTGCTGATCGTGTCGACGGCGTCCAATTTCATGATGAAGTACATGCCGTCCTATGCGTCAACCACGTTGAACATTCCACAGTCGTCAGGCTTTCTGGCGACGCTGACCGGCGGCCTGATCCTGACCCTGGTGACACCCGTTGTCGGTTTCATCGCCGGGTTCGTCAGCCGTATCAAGATCATGCTCTGGGCTTCGATCATCTACATCCTGAGTATTTTCCCGGCCTTCGTCTGGCTGAACAAAGTGCCGAGTGCAACGTCGTTATTGCTCGTCGTCTCGATGATGGCGCTGATCAAGGCCGTGTACTTTGCACCGCTGGCCTCACTCATGGCCGATGTGTTCCCGATCCGTACCCGGGTGACGGGCATGTCGTTGAGCTACAACCTCTCAGTGACGATCTTTGGGGGCTTTGCGCCAGTGATTGCCACGGGGCTGATCGCGCTGACCGGGTCGCAGTTGGCGCCGAGTTTTTATCTGATCCTGGCGGCGGCACTTAGCATCAGTGCCTTGCTGGTTGCCAAGCGGAAGTTGAAGCTGTCGTAACTCAACCCCCTATGACGGCAGGATTGCGGTGACGGTGAGTGCGCTATCGCAGGCAAGCCAGCTCCTACAGGGGGGGGCGGGTTGTCTGGAGGGCAGTTGGGTTGAACCTGCTGGCCGATTTGGCCTCCTATTGAGCAGGTAGGCCGGTGTTTCAAACGGCTGTTTTCAGGATGTTGCCCTCGCAAACGATCGAACGCATTTGCGCCCTTGAGCGCCTGTCGGCGCTCGGGTAATGTCATCAGACCCATAGGACAGAGCACGCCCATGACTTCCAAGCTGGAACAACTCAAGCAATTCACGACTGTCGTAGCCGATACCGGCGATTTTTCCACCCTCGCCAAACTCAAGCCTCAAGACGCCACCACCAACCCTTCCCTGCTGCTAAAGGCCGCGTCGATTTCGGCGTATGCGCCGTTGCTGGATGAGGCTGTAAAGGACTGCAACGGTGACGTGGGCCTGGCCAGCGACCGTTTTGCGGTAGCTGTGGGTCAGGAGATCCTGAAGGTAGTGCCGGGCCGCATCTCCACCGAGGTGGACGCCCGCCTGTCGTTCGACGAAGCGGCCATTCTCAAGCGTGCGCACCGTCTGATCGACTTGTACGAAAAGGCCGGCGTTGGCCGTGACCGCGTGCTGATCAAGATCGCGTCCACCTGGGAAGGCATCCGCGCTGCAGAGAAGCTGGAAAAAGAAGGCATCCAGACCAACCTGACCCTGCTGTTCTCCTTCGCCCAGGCCGTGGCGTGTGCTGAAGCAGGCGTGTTCCTGATTTCGCCGTTCGTGGGCCGTATCTACGACTGGTACAAGAAAGCCAACGGCAACGACTATACCGGCGCGGATGATCCGGGCGTGCAGTCGGTGACGCGCATCTACAACTACTACAAGGCCAATGGCTACAAGACCGTGGTGATGGGGGCAAGCTTCCGCAACCTGAGCCAGATCGAAGAGCTGGCCGGGTGTGATCGCCTGACCATCAGCCCGGACCTGCTGGAGAAGTTGGCTGCCGACGAAGGCAAGCTGGAGCGCAAGCTGTCGCCAGGCCATGCCGGTGAAGCGCGGGTGCATTTGACTGAAGCGCAGTTCCGTTGGGAATCCAACGAGGATGCGATGGCGACCGAGAAGCTGGCGGAGGGGATTCGTCAGTTTGCTCGGGACCAGGAGAAGCTGGAGGCATTGCTGACTGCCAAGTTGTAAAAGACGGCGGTTGCAAAAAGGGCGGCACCTTTGCGGGTGCCGCCCTTTTTTGTCTTTCACCGACCTGAAGTCGAACTCAGTACATTTGGAATGTATTCCAACAGTAAAATCAGTGGCGCTCGAGGGCGTTGACGAGGTCGTGGAAGGCTTCGCGGTTGGACTCGTTGAGGCCCATCAGGATCTTGTGCGCTTCCAGCACCTTGACCCGCACCACTTCCTCGGACTGGTCCTGGGATGGCAGGTCGGTCAGGCATTCCGGGCAAGGGATCGGGCGGTCAACGATGTTGAACACCTGGTCGAAGCCCATGGACTGCAGCAGACGGGTGATGTCTTCGTGGGTGGTGACGACCGTAGGCAACAGGCCGACCTTCTGCCGAGACAGAATGGACAACTTGGCCAACAGCCCAAGGGTGGTGCTATCGATGCTGCGGGTTTCGGTCAGATCGATCACGATCGCCGAGAAATTCAGCGCTGTGAAGATCCGCTCAATCGTCGCATCCAGCGCCGAACACAAGGTCAGGCGCACTTCACCGACAAACTTCAGGACGAAGGTCCCGTCTTGCTCGGCGAATTGGATTCTTCCGGTACTCATCAAAGATTCCTGCTCAACACCAATAGGGCGATATCATCCGGCATCTCCCCTAGCGTGGCCAATCCAAACACTTGCCGCAGGCCATCCAGGCTGCCGCCCGCCGACTTGACCTTTTGAGGCAAGGCGGCTTCTTTCTCCTTGAGTGTAGGCTCTGGAAGCAGGTCCAGGATACCGTCGGACATCAGCGTGAGGCTGAAGGTCGGCGGCAGCTCCAGGATGTGGTCTTCGTAGGTGGCTTCATTGAACAAGCCCACCGGCAGGCCACGCCCTTCCAGGTAACGCACACTGTCAGGAGTGTATAAAACAGGCATCGGCAGGTGACCGCCAATACTGTAGGTCAAAAGACCGGTTTCTTCATCGATCACGCCGCCGACCATCGTCACGTGCTTGCCCAGCTTGCAACTGATCAGGCCTCGGTTGATGTGGCCCAGCACCTCGGAGGGGGTGAACTCCGGCAAGGTGCCATTGCGCTTGGATTCGAACAGCAGCCGTGTGGTCATGAACTTCAACAACACGGTCACAAAAGCAGAGGAAGCTCCGTGGCCGGACACGTCGGCCAGGTAGAACGCGACACGCCGCTCATCGACGCGGAAGTAGTCGACAAAATCACCCGACAGGTACAACGACGGGATGATCTGGTGAGCAAACTGGAAGTCGTCGATGGTCCAGGGGCTGACCGGCAGCATGTTCATCTGCACCTGGCGACCGGCGTTCTGGTCTTCCTGGAGCAGGTTCAGGCTGGCTTCGAGTTCGCGGTTGGCGGTTTCGAGCTTTTCGCGGTAACGCTGGTTTTCCAGCAGCAGGCGTGCACGGTCCAGCGCACGACGCACCGAGTGCTCCAGCACAGCCAGGTCTTCGAGAGGCTTGATCAGGTAATCGGCCGCGCCCAGGCGCAAGGCCTCGACGGCATCGTTCATCACCCCGGCACCGGACACAACGATCACGGGCGTCTGTGGGGCAAGGTCGGTCACCTGGCGAATCAGCTCGAGGCCGCCCATCTGGGGCATGCGCAGGTCGCAGATCACAAGATCGGGCTTGTCGCGCTCGAACACCTGGAGACCCTGTTGGCCGTTGCCGGCCTGCAGGACGCTGAAGCCACTGTCTTCCAAATAGGCCGCGAGGCTCGCGCGCACTACTTCGTCGTCATCGATTATCAGCAGCGTGGCACTGGTTTTTTGCATGTGGGCAAACGGCGCCAGAATTAGGTTGGCGTAGGTGGCTCGACAATGGCCGGGCTCACGTACTGGATTCGCTTTCTAGCCACTCTGTCCTACAAAGCACGGGCTTTTGGCCCACGCACAACAGTAAAGCAGAGGTGCCCTTCTAAGGCGCAGACGGTACTCCCATCCGCCAGGGGTTTCAAGCTCATGCCGATGGTCGCCGAGCGTCTTTACACCGCAAATCACCGGGAGTTATAAGAACAGCAACAACCACAACACAAAGTAAGGATGGAACCTGTGAGCGAACACGAGCGCGACTACGCCGAAAAACGCGATTTCATCCGCATGCGAGTGGATGCCGATGTGTCACTGATCCACGCCGGGCAGGAGATTGCCGGGGTTTGCGTGGACCTTTCCAGCTCCGGCATGCAGGTGCAGGCTCCTCGCCAGTTCCAGGTGGGTGACAGGCTCACCGTGCGTATCGACTCGGTGCACGCCGCTCTCAGGGGCCTGGAGGCCGATACCGAAGTGGTCTGGACCAAGGCCAGCGGTGAAGACCAGCACCTGGGCCTGAAGATCCTGAAGATGCACTAAAAAGCCGCACACAAAAAAGGCGACCACTGGGGTCGCCTTTTTCATTTCAAAACATCACGACTTAAAAGTCGTCGACCACCTTGCCGTCCTTGACCTTGAACTCACGGTTCTGCAGGTAAGCGTTACGGATAAAGGTGTACTTGTCGCCGGTGATCAGCTTCTCGCTGTCGAGCAGGCTGGCACGGGTATCGACAATGTTCAGGCCGAAGGTGCTGTTACGCCAGCCGATGTCGTTCATGTAGCGGTACGGTTGGGTGTAGCTGTCGACGTATTTGGACGGTGCGTCACGCAGGGTGCTTGGGCCCAGCAGTGGCAGCATCACGTAAGGACCACTGCCGACGCCCCAGTAGCCGAGGGTTTGGCCGAAGTCTTCGTCGTTGCGGTGCAGGCCCATTTTGGTGCCCACATCAATGAAACCCAGCACGCCAAAGGTGGTGTTCACCAGCAAACGAGCCGTATCGACGCCCGCCGCGTGAGGCTTGAGCTGCAATACGTCGTTGGCAAAGTTGCCGACATCGCCGATGTTGCGGAAGAAGTTATGGATGCCAGTCTGCACGAATTGCGGGGTGACGAACTGGTAACCCTGGGCCAACGGCTTGAGCGCGTAGGTATCAACGGTGTCGTTGAAGGTGAAGATCGGGCGGTTGACGCTTTCCCATGGGTCGTCTTCCGACGCGGCCTGGGCGGCAAATGGGGCCAATAGAACAGTGGCACACACAGATAGCTGAGCGATGTAGTGGCTCCAGCGCATAGCTTTGGCTCCTTGAATAGTCTGTCATGGGCGCTATGCCCTGAATAAGACCGTCAGTATATGACGGAAGTGTCAAATTAGGCAGTCGGTAGGAATTGTCTTAATGATAAACGCACAAAATCCCTACAATTACTCATAAGTGTCATCCCCTTGTCATCCGATCCCGATAGCGTCAAAGCTATTTCAGGGATCTCGAAATGCCTCACGCCGAAATTGCCGTCGCCAGCGCTCCCTCATTGACTGCCGTGCTATTTGGACTGAGTGGCTGCCTGGTGGATTTCGGTTCCCAGGCGCGCACCGACGCCCCCGCCCCCGATTCCCAAGCCACGCCCGGTGCCCTGGCCATCCTGCGTAGCCTCAAGGAGCAAGGCATCCCCTGTGCCTGGCTGGACGAGCTACCCGCCACAGTCACCACCCCACTGGCTGCCACACTGCCCAAGTGGATTAAAGCCACTTCCCCCTCCGCTATCCGCTGGCCTGCTCCAAACGCCTGCTGGCAAGCCTTGATGGAACTGAATATCGAGCGCCTGGAAGGCTGCGTCCTGGTCAGCGGCGAGCCACGCTTGCTGCAAGCCGGCCTGAATGCCGGCTTGTGGACCATCGGCCTGGCGTCCTGTGGCTCCTTGTGCGGCCTGGCGCCCGAGCAATGGCAGGCACTCACCGAGCAACAACGCGAGCACAAGCGCGGCAAGGCCACCGTGGCGCTGTACGGACTGGGGGTTCATTCGGTGATCGATCACCTGGGTGAACTGGGCACCTGCCTGGCCGATATCAGCCGGCGCCAGCTCAAAGGCGAGAAGCCCTGACACGGATCATGCACGCTCGGCGCCAGTGGATTAATCTACAGGTCAGCCCGTAGACCTTTCTCGGCGTGCCGTGGTCTATGCCAGTGCCTATCGATAAAAGGAAACACGTCATGCCTGATCGCAAAAAACTGGAAGAACAGGTCGAAATCCTGCGCGGGCAGTTGGAACAGGAACCGCCGCTGTCGGAAGAAAAACGTGAAGCGCTGGAAGCCTTGATTGCCAAGTTTGAATTGCAGCTTGAACTCGAGCCGGCAACTCAAACGCCCAGCATCTCCGACGATGTGAACCAAGCCGCCATAGAATTCGACGCTGAGCACCCGGTCATTTCCGGGACGTTGCGCAATATCATGATCACCTTGGGCAATATCGGCATCTGATCCCGATCAAACTCAACCGCAGACCTCAATGTGAGGGCTGGCCTTTGTGGGAGCTGGCTTGCCTGCGATAGCATCACCTCAGCGCAACTGAAAAAACGAGGTGTCTGCATCGCAGGCAAGCCAGCTCCCACACAAGCCAGCCCCCACAGTCAGTTTGGGGTGATGTTTATTGGCGAGCCAGGCGCACGTTCTGGAACGCCACATCCTCAGTGCTGCGGTACGGGTTGATATCCAACCCACCCCGGCGCACATACCGCGCATACACCGTCAACTTCTCCGGCTTCAGCAGGCGCTGCAGGTCGAGGAAGATCCGCTCCACACACTGCTCATGGAAGTCCGAGTGCTGGCGAAAGCTCACGATGTACTCGAGCAGGCTGGCGTGATCCAGTGCCGAACCACGGTACTCCACCACCACACTCCCCCAATCCGGCTGGCTGGTGACCGGGCAGTTGGATTTGAGCAGGTGGCTGTGCACGCTCTCCTCTACAACACGCGAATCATCGCAGCGCAGCAGTTCCGGGCGCGGATGTTCATAGCTGCTGACGTTGATATCCAGGTCGTCGATGCACACGCCCGGCAAGGCCATCACGCCTTCAGCCTCGATCTCGGCCAGTGTGCGAATACGCACGGTCACGGGCTTGCCGGCGGCTGCGCTGAGGTCAGTGCGCAGGGTGGCTTCCAGGCTCGCCGTGTCGGCGAATGCGGTCTGGTTCAGCGAGTTGAGGTACAGCTTGAAGGACTTGGACTCGATGATGTTCGGCGAGTCGGCCGGTATGCTGAACTCGCCGATGGCCACCACCGGCTTGCCCGACGGCAGCAGCCAGGACAGTTCGAAGCAGTTCCAGAAATCCACACCCTTGTAAGGCAGGGTCTCGGCGCTCAGGCCCAGCTCGGCCCATTTGGCGGCGCGAGGGATCGGAAACAGCAACGACGGGGTGTAGGTGGAGATGTATTCACTGGACTTGCCCAGCGGCGAATGTTCGGCTGCGGGATGCATGGCGGAAACCTGGCTAAATAAACCGCGCCAGTCTACCAGCCTTTGCCCCCGCGCCTAAGCGCCGCCGGATCAATCGACGTTGAGCTTGCCCACCATGCCCGCCTGGTAGTGCCCCGGGAGGTTGCAGGCAAACTCCAGGCCCGTGGCCTTGGTGAACGTCCAGGTCAGCTCGGCGGTTTTACCGGGCTCCACCAGCACGCTGTTGGGGTCATCATGCTTCATGCCGCCCATCTCACCGTGGCCCATGGCGCTGTGGTCCATTGTGCCCATGCCGGTGGCGGTGAGCATGCCACTGGCCTGCATCTGCAGCATTTCCTTCTGATGCTCGGCATGCATCGCCGCGTCGCCCAGGTTGAATTCGTGAAGCAACTGGCCTTTGTTGACCAGCACAAAGCGCACTGTTTCGCCGGCTTTTACGTCCAGGGACTTGGGCGAAAAGGAAATATCCTGCAGCGTCACTTCCACAGTGCGCGTGGCTTTATCGGCCGTTGCCGGCTGGCCAAACGAATACGTGTGGGCAGCGTCGGCAATCGCATCAACACTCAACGCCAACAGGCAACCCGCCAACAACAGGGGTGTACGCAACGCCATCGCTCTTCTCCAAAAATGTATGACTGGCCAGGGGAGCACTCTAAGATTGCGCCGCTGCCAGCCAGCTGACTGCTAGATTACAACTTTGTAAGGTTGCGCCCCTACCCCGCCACCCACGGTATAAAGCCCGTCGTCACCCGTTGCCAAGAGTTGCCCATGAAACTGCTGATCGTCGAAGACCAACCCAAGACCGGCCATTACCTGCGCCAGGGCCTGGCCGAGGCTGGCTTTACCACCGAACTGGTGGCCGACGGCATCACGGGCCAGCACCTGGCGCTGACCGGCGACTTTGACCTGCTGATCCTCGACGTGATGCTGCCCGGCCGCGACGGCTGGCAAATTCTCCAGGCCGTGCGCAGTGCCGGCCTGGATATCCCGGTGCTGTTTCTCACCGCCCGCGACGCCGTGGAAGACCGCGTCCATGGCCTGGAACTGGGCGCCGACGACTACCTGGTCAAACCCTTTGCCTTTTCCGAACTGCTCGCCCGGGTGCGCAGCCTGTTGCGCCGTGGCAGCAGCACGCCCCAGGAAACCGCACTGCAACTGGCTGACCTGCGCCTGGACCTGATCCGCCGCCGCGTGGAGCGCGACGGCCAACGCATCGACCTCACCGCCAAGGAATTTTCCCTGCTGGAACTGCTGTTGCGACGCCAGGGCGAGGTGCTGCCCAAATCGCTGATTGCCTCCCAGGTGTGGGACATGAACTTCGACAGCGACACCAACATCATCGAGGTTGCGATCCGCCGCCTGCGCCTGAAAGTCGATGACCACTATCCCAACAAACTGATCCATACGGTGCGCGGCATGGGCTATGTGCTGGAGGAGCGCCTCAATTGATCAAGCGCCTGTCCCTGGCAAGCCGTCTGGCGCTGCTGTTTGCCGGCTGCACCGCCGTGGTGTCGCTGTTGGCAGGCGTGTTGTTCAACCACGCCAGCGAGGCGCACTTTATCGAGCTGGACCAACAATTGCTCGACAGCAAGCTGGTAGCATTGCGCAGCACGTTGCAAGGGGTCGACTCCGCCGCGTCTTTCGCCGAGCGAGAAGCGCAATTGCGCACCGAACTCAACCGCCAACCAGACCTTGCCCTGCGCATCACTGCGGCCGGGAAACGCTGGTTCGACGGCGCGCCGGATGTCGCCCTGCCGACGGCGCCCGGCCTGCATAGCCTGCAAAATGCTGGCACCGACTATCGCGTCTACAACGCGCCATTGATCGCCGGCCAAGCCAACTCGCCGCAACTCACCCTGATGCTCGACATCACCCACCACCAGCATTTCCTGCAACGCATGCAGCACCTGATCTGGCTCACCGTCGGCCTCTCGGCCCTGGCCACTGCACTGCTCGGCGCCTGGGCGGCGCGCAGTGGGCTGCGGCCCTTGCGGCGCATGGGCGAAGTGGCCGCCAGCGTGTCGGCCCATTCGCTGACTCAGCGCCTGCCGCAGCAGCAAATGCCCGCGGAACTGGCCGAATTGGCCCAAACCTTCAACGCCATGCTCGGCCGCCTGGACGATGCGTTCCAGCGCCTCTCGGCGTTCTCAGCCGACATCGCCCACGAACTGCGCACGCCGTTGTCGAACCTGCTGACCCAGACCCAGGTCATCCTCACCCAGCCACGCCCACTGGAGGATTACCGCGAAGCGCTGCACAGCAACCTCGAAGAGCTGCAATGGATGGCGCAGTTGGTCAATGACATGTTGTACCTGGCCAAGGCGGATCACGGCTTGCTGGTGCCCAAGCGCGAAACCTTGGCGCTGGAGGATGAGGTCGATGCGCTGCTGGAGTTCTTCGCGCTGCTGGCGGAAGACGGGCACGTCAGCCTGGTACGCGAGGGCACTGCCCATACCACGGGCGATCGCGGGATGTTGCGCCGGGCATTGTCGAATCTGCTGGATAACGCGTTGCGGTTTACCCCGCCGGGCGGCGAAGTACGCGTGCGCTTGGAGGATGGGGTGAGGCTATCGGTGGAGAACACCGGGGAAGGCATTCCCGCAGCACTGCTGCCGAGGTTGTTTGATCGGTTCTACCGGGCGGACCCGGCGCGCCGTGAAGGCAGCAGTGAGCATGCAGGATTGGGGTTGGCGATTACCCAATCGATCGTGCGGGCCCATGGGGGGAGGATTTTTTGTGAGTCTGGGG
>NZ_JACARO010000233.1 GCF_013386585.1 Pseudomonas sp. P7548
GTACAGGGTGCAGTTTTCAATCACCTGGCGAGCATACGCAACTACAGCATCTGTAGCGGATTCGAAAATACTGAGCAGAGCAATCGCTGTTGCATCACCCGTCTGAATAACCAGTTCGATGTTTTCAGTAGTTGGGTGTGAGCCTAGCTGCTTCAAATAATATAGCGACCAGCACATGCCGTCCGAACGGCGATGTAACGCATTGGTTTCGAGGATTCCATTGAGTTTTGCAGTGACGGCCTCTTTGTCGTAGTAGTCCGAAGTGGCGTCGATCTTTTCAAGAAGTGGCAGGAGTATTGGGTAGTGCCAGCTTAGGCTGAGAATGTATTGAAAT
>NZ_JACARO010000234.1 GCF_013386585.1 Pseudomonas sp. P7548
GATCAGCGAGAACGGCCGGGTTCGTCCGCTCCAGGGCTCCAGCAGCTTGACCAGGCGGCCATTGGCAAGGCGCTCGCGGACGATGAACTCGTAGGTCTGGCAGAGACCCAGGCCGTGCTCGGCCAGGGACACGATGCCCAGCACATCGTCGGTCACCTCGATACCGGCCGCCGGCGCCCAGTCGATCTCCCGCTCACCGTCGCGAAACAGCCAGTGGCCGACCCGCCCGCTGCTGGGCATGACAAAGGGCAGGCACTGGTGCCGGGCCAGTTCCCCGAGATGCAGCGGCGTGCCGCAGCGCTTGAGGTAGTCCGGCGCGGCCACCACAC
>NZ_JACARO010000235.1 GCF_013386585.1 Pseudomonas sp. P7548
GCTTTTCGGAGATGTACAGGCCGCAAACCCCCTCATGCTCATCAAACTCGCCTACGGCGAAGTGCAGTTTTGGCTCCTTGAGCAATTCAAGGATCTGCAACCGGTTTGGGTTGGCGAGGGCGTTGGTCTGGATCAGGATTGAAGTCATGGCGAAAAGATTAGTTTATTAGCTAATCGTTTGGCAACAAGAAATGGAAGGCCTCCGGAATGATTTCCCGCAGACTTTTCCCACGTGCCCTATCGAACAAAGCCAATATCTGCCACCGGCTCCCCCTCGTACGCTCACTCCCTCGCACAAGGAAGTGAGCCGACATGTCAG
>NZ_JACARO010000003.1 GCF_013386585.1 Pseudomonas sp. P7548
GATGCGCCTCTCCGTGCAGCAAGACGCTCGCCCCTGCGTTTTCCAGCATCAGCCGTTGGCGTCGCGTGGGATGGTCCGGTGCCAGTGGCAGGTAGACGGCGCCGCAGCCCAGTACGGCAAGCATGCTGGCGTACAGGTCCACTGACTTCTCCAGGCACACCCCGACCACCGGCACCGTCTCTGACGTCTTGAGCAACGGGTACAGTTGGTGTTGGATCACCAGGGCACGAGCCTGCAATTGGCGATACGTCACCTCGCGGCCTGAGAGGTTCAGGGCTGTTTGCGACGCAAACGCCTGTAGGCTGGCCTGCAACTGTTCGATCAACGGGACCTCGGCCTGCTGTAGCAAGGTCTCATCGGTCGTGCGATTCAAATGATGCACAAATGCCAGCGCATCCAACGCCTGCAATTCCTTCTCGGGCCAATCATTGGCCGTTGCGCCCTCCCGAAAATGCTCCGGGTCCCGTGAGAAGCCGCTGACCTGCAAGGCCACCCACTCCGTTAACACGGCGATTGCTTGCTGGCGCAGGCACTGGCCATTACCGCTGGGGTGTGCAGCCAGGTCCAATGTAGCCAGCAGGTGCCGGGCATTGTCGTAGCTGCGCAGTTGCAAGGCAGGCAACCCGCACTCGGCCACGGGGCCCACGCCCAGGCGCAGGCTGATTCGCGGGGCTTCGCAACGGTGGGCGGGTACCGGCTGGCTGCCGTCCTCTATCAACAGGTCGACCGCCTCGTCGCCTGCCACATGCCCATACTGCTCCAGCTCCAGCCTCAGCGCCGCCAGGGCTTTGCTGATGCCGGCAAACGCGATGGTCAAGCGCCTCATGCTGGCCTCCCGGTAACCGGCAGATAGTCGTTCAGCGCCCGGGCCACGCTCGCAGTCTGCAGCAGGCCGCTGTGATGCAGGAACCCCATGATGTTGGCAAGCAACGGGTGGTGGCGGCCGATGGGAAAATCCATGGCCGCCACTTCGGCCCTTAGAGCAGTACGAACGTCAGCGCTGACATCGAAGTGTTCGATCAGCTGCAGGTTGAAGTGCTTTTGCAGGTTATTGGTCAGGTAATGTGCCAGGAAGACAGGCAGAGCTTGGGCGATGCTGTCACGGTCATCCGCGCTCGCGGTTTGCCAATAGAGGCGCACCAGGCGTGTCCAGAACAGCGCGTGGCGTCCTTCATCAAACAGGTGATCGGCCATCAAGCCGCGTACGGATGCCTTGATACTGCTGTCCTTGGAAAACGCCGCCACGTCATGAGTCACGGTGTTCTCGGCAATCGCCACGCCCACCAGTTCCATGGCATCGCGCAGATGTGCCGGCACCTGCGCCTGGGCTGCTGGCAAGGCGTGGCTCAGCTCGATCTGTTCGGGCATGTCGATAGGAGCAATGCCGGTCAACGCCACGGTCTGCTGCAAGAAGTCCAGCGCGACCAGCGCGTGGTAGTCCTCGTCGACAACGACGGTCATCGCGTCGTATCGGCAGGCAAGGGGGAGGGGCTGTGGGAAACGGTTCTTCGCAATACGGCGGGCGGTCTTGTCGACGATCTCGGTTTCGAAAATCACCACGTCATTGATGAACTTATAGAAGCTCTGCACCAGCGCAAAGTCGCGCCACTGTGGGCAATGTTCAAGAAACGTCGCGCTGAGCACCAAGGGCTGTCGGCACAGCGGGTAGATCAGNNCTCCCAGTCATCGGCGATGGAGCGGTAGTCGCAGGTGTTCATGGGTGTACCTCATGCAGCGAGGTACGTAAGGCGTCCCAGAGCGTAATGCGGCTTTCTACGGCGGCGAGTGCCCTTTCATCGGCTTCGCGCCGGTGGTTCGGATCGGCAGTCACCAGGCGTTCCAGCAACTGTTCTGCGGCGGGCCCATGTTCCTGGGCGTCCAGTTCGATATGGCGCTCAAGGTAGTTGCGCAAGGCGGGTGCCTGGCCAGGCATAAGCACATCCTGTTGCAGGAGGCGTTCAAACATCCCTGGAATGACACACTCGCGCCCGTGAAGAAAGACCGCTGCCACACAATGGGTCGGTGCATTCAGGGCAAGGTGCAGTGTGCTGTCGACAAAGCGGGCAAGCTCGGGAAGCACATCGATCCTGGGCAGGGCGGCGCGGGCGTCCACGCCTTGGCGTTGCAATGCGAGGAAGCGATGGATGCTCGACGTGTCGGCACCCACCTCGGCCATTGCCTCCAGGTACAACTCGAAATGGCTGCAATAGCCCCCGGTTGGATGCGTGTCGGACTCCTCGGCCAATACGATTTCATTGATCAGGCGAGCAGACTGTGGATCGGAAGGGGGAAGCCAGGGTAATCGAACGCATGTCAGGTCTCGTTGCAGGCGTTTGGCGAGTGTCATGAAATCCCAGACTGCGAATACATGGTTTTCCATGAAACGCTGTAACTTTCTGTGTGAGGTTATTTCAATAAACAGCGGGTGGTTGCACAGATGAAGTTTTTTCTGTTCCAGTAATGATTGATACATGGTTGATGCCTATAAGTTGTTGCGTTCGCTGTGAGAGCAGCGTCTGGCTTTTATAGCCGAATAGTAGATAGGTCCAGGCCTTGCACACGCTGTGGTGCAAAGGTGGTAGATGTGTGGGGTCTGGTAATAAAAGATGATAAGCCGGTTAGTTACGGCTCTGGGTATACGAATTTATTAGAAGTTTTTCTAAATAATTTGAGTTGTAAGTTGGGGGCGTAACTAAAGGTGGGACATTTCTTGAAGGCGAGCGGGACCATTAATATCAGTTGTTTTAATAGGAATAGTTGTTTGGGAGGCTATTTCTCTCGGGGCTCTTTCTGCACGAAAGAACCCCACCGTGACTTACTTGCTGGCAGCTTCCAGGCCCTTGAGGTAGGTCGTGATCACTTCCATGCCTCGCATCAAGTGATTGCGTAGCGTCAGGATGCTTTCTTCGGTTTTCTTCTGGGCCACAAGGTTCAGCAATTCGCGATGGTCTTCCTGGGACGTCTCGCCCAGCCCCATGGCTTCCAGGTTGAAGCGCAGGAAACGCTCCTCTTCGTTCAAACCGTGCTCCACCAGTTTGAGCAGTCGCTGGTTCGGCGCCTTGCCGTACAAGGCCATATGAAACAGCCGGTTCAGGCGACCGATTTCGGTGTAGTCCTTTTCTTGTTCCAGGGCGGTGATGCAGGCGTCTGCCTTGGCAATATCGTCGGCCGTCAACAGTGGGATCGACAGGCGCAACGCCTCCGATTCCAGCAGCATGCGCAGGGCGTAGGTTTCCGCCGAATTGTCTTCGATCAATGGCGCAACCACGGCACCCTTGTGAGTCACCACGTGCAGCAACGACTGGGCTTCAAGCTGGCGCAAGGCTTCCCGCACGGGCATGCGGCTGACTCCGAACAGGCTGGCCAGCTCCTGTTGGCGCATGGCCGTGCCACAGGGCAAACGGCCATCGAGGATGGCATTGCGCAGGGTTTCTTCAATCACGCCGCGCGCAAGGTGCGCGGGAATAGGCCCACTGATCTTGATGCTGTTCAAAGGGTTCGGCTTCTGCGTCACGGTTACGCTATCCTCCTTTTCAAAAGGGTGTGGCTAATTGGATCCAAAGCACACTAGAGACTGCCCATAAGCTTGTCAAACAGGCACGGTTTCGGCTTGTAAGCGGCTCAACACGCCACTCCGCACGCCCACATCAAGCCTTGATGGCGTCTTACGCACTCAGGTCAAACCGGCTTGATATTGCGCGTCCAACGCCCATTTTGCGTGCTAAGGATTAAACGTTTCGCCCCA
>NZ_JACARO010000030.1 GCF_013386585.1 Pseudomonas sp. P7548
CCAGGCGGGTGAGGCTGGCGTCGATGTTGGCCAGGATAGCCTTGCGCGAGAGGCCTTTTTCGTTCGGTCGGGCCGTACCCTGGCCCATGCCGGCGGGGTAGAACACTTTGGTGGCGACGACCGTCTCATCGCGACGCGTGAACGCTTTGAGCATTTTGCCAAGGATGATTTCCGAGGTGCCCGCCGAGTAGCTGTTTGCCGTGTCAAAAAAGTTGATGCCGTGTTCGACGGCCTGTTTGAAGATGGGGCGGCTGGCGTTCTCGTCGAGTGTCCAGGGGTGAGTGCCGGCTTCGGGCTGGCCGAAGGTCATGCCGCCCAGGCAAAGGCGCGACACCTCCAAACCGGTTTGACCTAACTTGACGTAGTGCATGGAGGTTCTCCTGTTTGAGGGGTTATTCGGTTCGAGGACCAAAACCGGCATAGGGTTTCAATGGCACGATGGCGGTCACTTCGAGCATGCCGTTGTTCACCAGCGGCAGCGTCGCGAGTTGTGCGCGCACGCTGGCCTCACTGTCGGCTTCGACCAGCAGGCAAGCGCCGCCCATGTCGCCACGGTGCCAGAGGGTGCGGATGAAACCTTCCAGGTAAAGCGCTCTGGCGCGTTGGGCCTCGGCGTCGAGAAACGGTGCAAAATCCGCATCGGAAAATCGTTCCGAAACGCGGCGTGATAACGTAATGAACTGCATGGGCTTCCTCGCTTGAGCGCGTGTTTTTAAACTGCCCAGTGATGATTTCAAACAATACGGTGTGGGTCCAAGACGGGTTCTGCACCACCTGAGACCGGATTTGCATGACCCTCGATCTTCGTTTACTGGTTGCCTTTATCGCCGTCGCTGAAACCGAAAATGTAGGACAGGCGGCGCTGCGCCTGCACATCTCGCAGTCGCCGCTGAGCCGGCAAATCATTCAGTTGGAAGACCAGTTGGGGTTGCAGCTGTTTGAGCGTACGCGCCAACGCATGCGCCTGACGGATGAAGGGCGGTTGTTCCTGAGCGAGGCACGCAGCTTGGTGGAGCACGCGTCGAGCGTGGCAGCGGCAGCGCGCACGATTGCCCAGGGGCAAACCGGCCATATCGCTGTGGGCTATGTGGAAGGGGCGATGCATTCCAATTTGCTGCCCAACGCCTTGGCCGACCTGCAGGCGAGGCATCCCTCGGCGACCTTCGATATTCACCCGATGAACTCGGCCCGACAGGTCGAGGCGTTACGCGGCAGGGCCATCGACCTTGGGCTGGTTTACACCGTTGCCGAAAGTCCCGATATCGCGAGCATGCCGGTCAGCAGCGAAGCGTTGTTGCTGGTACTCGCCAAGGACCATCCGTTAGCGACCCAGGCTCATATTTCTGCTGAAGCACTCAACGGCCAGCGCTGGGTCTCGCTGGCTCAGCCCCTCAATCCGGCGGCCCGCCGGCGTTTTCTGGAGCACTGTGCGGCGAGCGGTTTTGCCCCCGATATTCAGGCAGAGGCAAATGATTTGTTGGGGGTGATGCGGCTGGTGGCGGCGGGCCTGGGCATCACAGTGATCCAGGCCAGCCTTCGCGATTGCATGTCGGGCAAGGTGGTGTTTCGCGAACTGCCCTGGT
>NZ_JACARO010000236.1 GCF_013386585.1 Pseudomonas sp. P7548
GCTCCAACAACCCGAGCACCTGCTTGAACAGCGCGCCATTGAGAATATGCACAGCGAGACGCTGCAAACCCGGCGCCTCCAGCAAGACCTGCTGCAAGTCGCCCAGTCCGGTACCATAGACATGCAGCTGCGCGCTGCCAGGCGGCAGGCTGGAGGCCTGCAGGCGCGCCTCGGCCAACCGGTCATGGCGGCTGGTCAATTGCACACCGCCGACACTCAGCGTCGAACCCTGCCCTTCGACCAGCTCCAGCGCCAGACTATCGCCATCCTCGGCCAGCAGACGGGGCAGCAACCCCGGCCAAC
>NZ_JACARO010000031.1 GCF_013386585.1 Pseudomonas sp. P7548
GTGGTGATGCGCGGCACCACATAGGTGGCCACTTCTACCGCGCCGGCCACAGCCGACAACCCATTGAGACCGGCAAACGTGCCCTGGAAACCTGCCGCCACCTTGTCACCGCTTTGCGCCGAGTTCTTCGCCGAAATCGCCCCGGTAACCAACCCCAGCACGTTGCCCGCGACACCGCCCAGGCTCTTGCCGACGTTCTCCACGTCTTTCACGAACTTGGGCGCATCAAACTTGTAGGTGCCCTGCTTGGTGCGATCGAACTGATCCTGGACGAACTTGGCGCCGCCTTCCATGAACAAGCCCGCCGCCTGGAACGACTGGCCCACTGTTTGCGCGGTGCTGCCGCCCTTGCCGCTGGCGATCCGCGTGCCGATGGCGCCGGCCAGCAACACGCCGGAAACCCCATGCATCACCCCGGCCTTGTAGGTCGCGCTGACCCCGGCCGGCAGCTTGCCGCCCCAGGTGCTCTGGACCTTCTTGATGGCGTCGTCGAACTTGGCGCCGCCGCGCATGGCGTCTTCCACCGCACGAATGCCACTGATGATATCGGCGGTTTTAGGCGGTGCTTCCCCGGGCGGGGTGAAAGCCGCGATGTTGTCGTTGATCACCTGCTCGAGGCGCGGGTCATTGGCGCCGGTCACGCCCAGGCCACGGTAGAAGTCATCGATGGACTGGCCTTTGAGCAAGTCCTCGCGGCCCATTTTGGCGGCCGCGTCATTGAAGCTTGAGGTGCCCGCCTGCACGGTCTTGTCATCGAGTACGGCGTCGAAGATCGCCTTGTTCACGCCGGACTGGATCACCGCCTTGTCCGCCGGCACGCCGCTGGCGATCAGGTCGTTCATCTCTTTGCCGGAGGTGATGTTGGCGTAGTCAGCCTTGACCCTGTCCTTGATCGCCTGCGGGGCATTCTCAAAGGCTTTCTTGTAGTCCGGCTGCTTGCCCAACGCCTGGGCGTAGAAGTCGGGGTATTTGATAAAGCTCGACAGCGCGTCGGTGGTGCTCACGCCTTTGGGGGCGAACGCATTTTCCAGGGCGTCGGTGCTGGATGACGCTTCCAGGCGGCGCTCCATTTCGGCTTTCAATGCCGGGTCGGCAGCGACCATTTTCTGCAACTGCTCGGTGCCTTGGGTGTTGAGGAACTGCTGGACGTCCGGGTCCTTGCTGAGCGTGTCGATTCGGCTTTGTACATCGTTGATGAAGTCTTCGCGCTGCTGGCCCGGCGACTTGCCTTCGCCGGACCACTCATTGGCGCCATCCGGGCCCTGGTGCGCAAACGCGTCGGCGCCGGCCTTGTAGTTGGCCAGGCCGGTGGACAGTTCGATGATCGCTGCCGTCTTGTCAGCCCCACTGGCGTTGGTGTTGCCCGTGGTGAAGTAATCGGCGCCGACTTTGGAAGCATCGCCCCCAGCGGCCTTGACGGCGTCTTCGGTGGCCTTGGCGTTGAGGTCCTTGATCTGCTCGTCGGCGCTGTTGCCGTCCAGGCCCTTGAGGTTGTCATAGCCGTACTTGCCAAAGTCCTGCAGGCGCCCGGCCTCGGTACCGTGACGGGCTTCGCCGTCCTTGGTGAAGCCGTCGATCCTGCCGTTGCCCACATCGCCGCCGTCGATGTGCTTGCCGGTCTCGTCGTAGTTCTCGACATAGTTGAGCACTTGCGCGGCACGCCAGGCGGCATCGGGGTCGTGTTCAAAATCACCGACACGCTCGCGCAGCTTGTCCTTCACACCACTCTGGTTGCCGAGATTCTTGAGCAGCGGGTTGTCGTCGATGATCTGCTGGGCGCTGCGGGTGTCGCCCACCGGGCGACCTTCGCCCGGCAAGGGCAAGTGATTGGAGGGCGCGTCCCCCTTGGGTGGCGTCTTGGGCTTGGTGATCGGCAACTCGCCCTTGAGGGTGTCCCAGCCGTATTTACCGAAGTCCTGCAGGCGCCCGGCCTCGGTGCCGTGGCGCGCATCGCCGCCTTTGGTGAAGCCGTCGATCTTGCCGTTGCCGGCGTCATTGAGTTCTGCCCGCTTGACGGTGGGCTTGCCGTTTTCGTCGAGTTTCTCGATGTGCTCCAGCACGCGGCTGGCGCGGTAGGCCGCGTCCGGGTCATGTTCAAAGTCCCCCACGCGCTCGCGCAGCTCGTCTTTCACACCGCTTTGGTTGCCGAGGTTCTTGAGCAGCGGGTTGTCATCGATGATCTGTTGGGCGCTGCGGAAGTCACCCTGGGGGCGCTTTGTATCGGGACCGAGACGGTTGTCGTCCGGCTGATTGTCTACCGCCCTGGACACCGCTTTGTTCCAGTTCGCGTTATCGCCTGCGGCGGGTTTGCTATCGACCGGATTAACCTGCATCACCTATCTCCTGGTACGGCGTGGGAGACGGGATTATTGAGGGTTAAGTGCAACAGTCTTGTTACACAGACAGAATGATCGGCGCAATCATCCTGCCATCATCCGATTAACGGTTATAGATGAATATTTATATAAGTCAGTTTAACTAAGCCTAAAAAATCCGCCGCAGAGCCTGCGGCGGCAAACCAAAGGTTTTTGTCGAAGCAGAGCGGCTAAGACCCGTTCAACGCTACACCTGCGACCGATTAAACATAGTGAAGTTTAATTAATCGAGTTTAATCATCCGCAGGGCTGCAGGCCGCGCAGTCTGTGCTTAGAATCAGCTTCGGCACTCATGCCGAACACAATAAAAACGGCAACGCCTCACTTCGAACCCTGCCCATAAAACCTTATGCATTGTCCAAATAAAGTGCGGTGTTTCTGTGCGCGCGTTAATTATTCCGGGGAAGTAAAGAACATGATCAAACAGTGGAGCCTGTTAACACTGGCCGTGTGTGCCAGTATCAGCCAAGCGGCCTTCGCCGAGTCAGTCAGCGACCAGGCCGATTCCAAGGGGTTCATCGACGGCAGCAGCATCACCGGGCTGTTGCGCAACTACTACTTTGACCGCGATCGGCAAAGTGGCAAGGCCGACAACCGCGACTGGACCCAGGGCGCAATGCTCAACTACGCCTCGGGCTTCACCCAAGGCACCATCGGCTTCGGCGTGGATGCCTATGCCTATGGCGCGATGAAACTGGACGCCACCCACGCCGATGCCGGCACCGGCGAATTGCCCACCGACCGCAATGGTGACCCGAAGGATGGCTACGGCTCAGTGGGTGCCGCGGTGAAGATCAAGATCTCCAAGACCCAGCTCAAGTTCGGTGACATGCAACCCACCGCACCGGTCTTCGCCACCGGGGGCACGCGGATCCTGCCGCAGACCGCCACCGGTTTTGACCTGACCAGCAGCGAAATCGCCGGCCTGGACCTGGAAGCCGGCCACTTCACCAGCACCAACAGCGGCATGACCAGTGACCATGAGCACGACATCTACGCCACCTACGCCAACGTCGCGGCCAACAGTGCGAGTTTTGTCGGCGGCAAATACACCTTCACGCCGTCCCTGAGTGCGACGGTGTACGCCGGTGAGCTGGAAGATATCTGGCGCCAGTACTACACCAACCTCAACTATGTGTTGCCGCTGGGTCATGACCAGTCGCTGGCACTGGACGGCAACCTGTACCGCACCCTCGACACCGGCAGCGCCAAGGCCGGTGCGATCAACAACACCACCTATTCGTTGGCGGCGGCCTATTCGTTCCTGCAGGCGCACACCCTGACGCTGTCGTTCCAGAAAGTGCACGGCGACACGCCTTTCGACTACATCGGCACCGGCAACAACGGCGCCGGCGAAGGCGGCGATTCGGTGTTCTTGGCCAACTCGATCCAGTGGGGTGACTTTAACGGCCCGGGCGAACAGTCCTGGGGCATCCGCTATGACCTGAACATGGCGAGCTACGGCGTGCCGGGCCTGAGCTTCATGACCCGCTACGTCAACGGTACCGACATCAACGGCACCCACACCCCGGCCAACAGCGCCTACGTGGGCGACTACGGTGCCGACGGCGACCACCACGAGACCGATGTGGAAGCCAAGTACGTGCTGCAAAGCGGCCCGGCGAAAAACCTGTCGCTGCGCGTGCGCGATGCGATGGTTTCATCCAACGCCGATCAGCGTGACGGCAAGCTCAATGAGCTGCGCCTGATCGTCGACTATCCGTTCACCCTGCTGTAATCACACCGGGCCCAGCCGTTGGCGCATGCCTGCGCTGGCGGCTGGACCGGCTTGCACCACGCACTGCTCCAGCGGCACCAGAACGCCTTCAGCGGTGGCCATTGTCGGCTGCACCGGCTTGCCGGTCTCGCGTTGCACCACCTCGACACTCCTGCCCTCCTCGGCAAAATGCCGATTGCCCCACGCCACCAGCGACATCAGCACCATGCCGAAGTCCTCACCCCTGGCGGTGGGCACGTATTCATAACGCGGTGGCCGCTCGCTGTAGGCCCGACGCTCCAGCATGCCCGCCTCCACCAAGCCATTCAGACGACGCGTCAACATGTTCGGCGCGATGCCCAGGCTGCGCGAGAACTCATCAAAACGCCGCAAGCCATGCAACGCATCGCGCATGATCAACATGCTCCACCACTCCCCTACCCGTTCAAGGCTGCGAGCGATCGGGCATTCTTCACTGACAAGGGATTTGCGTTGCATCGGCGTTCCTGTGTGCGAGTACAAACTTGTGTGACGCCATGTTACTTTCATGATGATAGTGACGTCCATAGGGTCTGTACCCTCAACGCAACCGGAGTCGATTGATCATGAGTAAACGTATCGTGGTGACAGGCATGGGCGCACTGACGCCGTTGGGTGCCAGTGTTGAATCCACCTGGCAACGCCTGTTGAACGGACAATCGGGCATTCGTCGCCTGCCGGAAGAATTGATCGGCGATTTGGCCGTCAGCATCGGCGGCCAGGTGCAGAGCGTGGAGCAGGATCCCCAAGCCGGTTTTGACCCGGATCGACTGTTGGCCGCCAAGGAGCAACGCAAGATGGACCGTTTCATTCTGTTCGCCCTGGCGGCGGCGGATGAGGCGTTGAAGCAAGCCGGCTGGGCGCCGAAGACTGCCGAGGAACAGGAACGCACCGCCACCATCATTGCCTCGGGCGTGGGCGGCTTCCCGGCGATTGCCGATGCGGTGCGCACCACCGACAGCAAGGGCCCGCGTCGTCTGTCGCCGTTTACCATTCCGTCGTTCCTGAGCAACATGGCGGCCGGGCATGTGTCGATCAACTACGGTCTCAAAGGCCCGTTGGGCGCGCCTGTGACCGCCTGTGCGGCGGGCGTGCAAGCCATCGGTGACGCTGCGCGGATGATCCGTGCCGGCGAGGTGGATGTGGCCGTGTGTGGCGGTGCCGAAGCGGCGATCCACCGGGTTAGCCTGGCCGGTTTCGCGGCGGCGCGGGCGCTGTCCAGCGACTTCAACGACAGCCCAGAGTGCGCCTCACGCCCGTTTGACCAGGCCCGCGACGGCTTCGTGATGGGCGAAGGCGCCGGCATCCTGGTGATCGAAGCACTGGAACACGCCCTGGCCCGTGGTGCCCAGCCGATTGCCGAGTTGGTGGGTTACGGCACCAGTGCCGATGCGTATCACATGACCGCCGGCCCGGAAGACGGTGACGGTGCGCGTCGGGCAATGACCCAAGCGCTGCGTCAGGCCGGCATCGAACCTGCGCAAGTGCAGTACCTGAACGCCCACGCCACCTCCACGCCCGTGGGTGACAAGGGCGAACTGGCAGCGATCAAGACAGTGTTCGGTGCTCAAGGCAGCCCGGCGATCAGCTCGACCAAATCCGCCACCGGCCACTTGTTGGGCGCTGCGGGCGGGATCGAGGCGATCTTTACCGTGCTGGCCCTGCGTGACCAGGTGGCCCCGATGACGCTGAACCTGGAAAACCCGGACGCACTGGCCGACGGGTTGGACATGGTACGCGGCGAAGCGCGACAGTTGCCGATCGAGTACGCGCTGTCCAATGGCTTCGGGTTTGGCGGGGTAAATGCCAGCGTGCTGTTCCGACGCTGGGTGTGAAACAACAGGCGCCGTCGACTACCGACGGCGCCTGCCGGTCAGCGGCCTTGCAACAGCAAGCCGAGCGGCGCCAGCGGGCCGACGGGGATGAACTCGCACTGGCTCAGGCCCTCATCGCCCAGGGGCAAGCCTTCTACCAGGGTTTTGGCCTCTTCGATGCTCTGCACTTCCAGCAGGAAGATCACGCCCAGCACGTCATGCCGAAACCAGAATTGCTCGATCTTGCCGTCCAGGTACAACTGCAGGGTGGCGGGGACTTCCTTGGGCATGATCCGCGCCTGCTGCTCGGGGCTCAGTGGCTGGGGGATCGAGACGATGGCCATGACTTTCATAGTGTTGCTCCGGTGAGGTTTGGAGTCGCCAATATGGCAGTCGTGAGAGCGATGCAGTATCGTCCTAAATGCCAACTTTGAGACCATTTACGCCATGCGCTTATCCATCCTTGCCTTGGAAGGCTTGTTCGACACCGGGCTCTCGGTGTTCCTAGATGCCTTCTCGCTAGCCAACACGCTTTCGCCCACCGGGCCGGTGTTCGAGGTGTCCCTGGTCGGGGTCCGCAAGAAGGTCCGCACCCGCCACGGCCTGCTCATTCCGACCCAACCGATCAATGAACAGCAGAAACCCGACTGGGTCGTCCTGCCCGCGCCGGCCACCGCCAGCCCTGAGCTGCTGGTGCCCGCACTGGCGCGGGCGGATGTGCGAGACGCCAAGGCGCAGCTGTTGAAATGGCATGCCCAGGGCGCGCAGATCGCCGCGTCATGCGTGGGCACGTTTTTCTTCGCCGAAACCGGCCTGCTAGACCATCGCCAAGCCACCACCACCTGGTGGCTGGCCCCGCTGTTTCGCCAGCGCTATCCCCACGTGAAACTGGATGAATCACGCATGCTAGTGCAGACCGATGTGGGCGTCACCGCAGGCGCAGCCATGGGCCACCTGGACCTGGCGCTGTGGCTGATCCGCCAGGCCAGCCCGGAATTGTCGAATGTGGTGTCGCGCTACCTGCTGGCGGATATTCGCACCTTGCAGGCGCCGTACATTATTCCCAACCACCTGGCCCAGGCTGATCCATTGATCCTGCGCTTCGAGCGCTGGTCACGGGAGCGCCTCAAGCAGGGTTTCTCGCTACAGGAAGCCGCCTCGGCCCTGGCCACCAGTCGCCGCACGCTGCAACGGCGCTGCGAAGACGTGCTGGGCAAGTCACCGCTGTCGTACTTCCAGGACCTGCGTGTGGAACGTGCACAATCGCTGTTGCACGGCGGCGACATGGACATCGAGGCCATTGCCAGTGAGGTCGGTTATGCCGACGGCTCCACCTTGCGCACCCTGTTGCGCCAGCGTCTGGGCCGCGGCGTGCGCGAGCTGCGCAGTGACCTGCGCTGAGCCAAGGGGTTAAACTGACGGCCCTTTTTCCTGCCAAGAGAACCCCATGGCCAACCACGACCTGTCCTTCACGCCCGATCCTGATGCCGACTCGATTTCTTCCGACGTGATCGGTTTCAACGGCATCCTGGTCTCCACCCAGGTGCCAACCCGCGCCGATGGCAGCCTGGAACTGGGCGATATCACCCTGCAAAGCGAATGCACCCTGCAAGCCCTGAAAGTCGCCTTGGAAAAAGCCGGCAGCTCCATGGACCGGGTGATGCACCTGACCATCTACCTCACCGACATGGCCGATCGCGCCGCGTTCAACGAAGTCTACAAGCGATTTTTCGCCAAACCATGGCCGGTTCGCGCCGCCGTAGGCGTCGCCGCCTTGGCGGTACAAGGCATGCGCGTGGAAGTTACCGCGATGGCGGCCAAGGCCTGACGCCAATCCCCTGTGGGAGCTGGCTTGCCTGCGAGGGCGGCGGCACAGCCAGTACAGATAGCGCCTGACCCACTTCGCTGAGGTCCGACAGCCCTGCGGTAGATGCTGCCCAGGCATTTCACGGCTACAATGCGCGCCTCAACCGTGACAAGCCTGACTAAAAAAACTATGTCCTTGCCCAAGCATCACCTTGAATTGCTCAGCCCTGCCCGCGATGTCGCCATCGCGCGGGAGGCTATCCTGCATGGCGCCGACGCCATCTACATCGGCGGCCCAAGTTTCGGCGCGCGCCATAACGCCTGCAACGACGTCAGCGATATCGCCGGGCTGGTCGAGTTCGCCCGCCGTTACCACGCGCGCGTATTCACCACCATCAACACCATCTTGTATGACAACGAACTGGAACCGGCGCGCAAGCTGATCCATCAGCTTTACGACGCCGGCGTTGACGCCTTGATCGTGCAGGACATGGGCGTGATGGAGCTGGATATTCCGCCCATCGAGCTGCACGCCAGCACCCAGACGGACATCCGCACCCTGGGCCGCGCCAAGTTCCTCGACCAGGCCGGTTTTTCCCAACTGGTCTTGGCCCGTGAGCTGAACCTGCAGGAAATCCGCGCCATCGCCGACGAGACCGATGCCGCCATCGAGTTCTTCATCCACGGCGCGCTGTGTGTGGCGTTCTCCGGGCAGTGCAACATCTCCCACGCGCAGAATGGCCGCAGCGCCAACCGTGGCGACTGCTCCCAGGCTTGCCGCCTGCCATACACCTTGAAAGATGACCAGGGCCGTGTCGTGGCCTTCGAAAAACACCTGTTGTCGATGAAAGACAACAACCAGAGCGCCAACATTCGCGCCCTGGTGGAAGCCGGTGTGCGCTCGTTCAAGATCGAAGGCCGCTACAAGGACATGGGCTATGTGAAGAACATCACCGCCTACTACCGCCAGCGCCTCGATGACGTGCTCGAAGACCGCCCGGACCTGGCCCGCGCGTCCAGCGGCCGTACCGCGCACTTCTTCCTGCCCGACCCGGAAAAAACCTTCCACCGTGGCAGCACCGACTATTTCGTCACCGACCGCAAGGTCGACATCGGCGCCTTCGACACCCCGACCTTCACCGGCTTGCCGGTAGGTATGGTGGAAAAAGCCGGCAAGCGTGACCTGCAAGTGGTCACCCATGAGCCGCTGTCCAATGGCGATGGCCTCAACGTGCTGATCAAGCGCGAAGTGGTGGGGTTCCGCGCCAACATCGCCGAGCCTAAAGGTGAGTTCGAGGAAGACGGTGAGAAGCGCTATCGCTACCGCGTCGAGCCGAACGAAATGCCGACTGGCCTGCACCAGTTGCGCCCGAACCACCCGCTGAACCGCAACCTGGACCACAATTGGCAACAGGCGCTGCTCAAGACCTCATCCGAACGCCGCATCGGGCTGACCTGGGCTGCTCGTCTGCGTGAAGAACAGCTGGAAGTGACCGCCACCAGCGAAGAAGGCATCAGCGCCAGCGTCACCCTGCCCGGCCCGTTTGGCGTGGCCAACAAACCGGAACAGGCGCTGGACACACTGCGTGACTTGCTCGGCCAGTTGGGCACTACCGAATACCACGCCACGAACATCCAGCTGGATGCACCGCAGGCATTCTTCATTCCCAACTCGCAGCTCAAGGCCTTGCGCCGCGAAGTGATCGAAGCGCTGACAGCTGCCCGCGTGGCCGCTCACCCCCGTGGCGGGCGCAAAGCCGAGACCACACCGCCACCGGTGTACCCGGAAGCGCATTTGTCGTTCCTGGCCAACGTCTACAACCAGAAAGCGCGTGACTTCTACCACCGTCATGGCGTGAAGCTGATCGACGCGGCCTTTGAAGCCCACGAAGAAACGGGCGAAGTGCCAGTGATGATCACCAAGCATTGCCTGCGGTTCTCGTTCAACCTGTGTCCTAAACAGGCCAAGGGCGTGACCGGGGTGAAGACCAAGGTCGCGCCGATGCAGTTGATTCACGGTGATGAAGTGCTGACCCTCAAGTTCGACTGCAAGCCCTGCGAAATGCACGTGGTCGGCAAGATCAAGGGCCACATCCTCGGCCTGCCACAACCGGGCAGCTCGGTAGAGCATTTCAACCCCGAAAACATCATCTTTCAAGGCACCCACTAACTGTAGTGAGCGGGCTTGCCCCGCGCCGCGGTGTGTCAGACGTACAAGAGGCGCCTGACATGCCGCCGCGCGGGGCAAGCCCGCTCACTACAGCACTCTGTTGATTCGTCTTACTTATTTCTCAACGCGCCGGAGTGAAGGTCACGGGCCGATAAGTGAACGTCCACGCCTTGATCGGGTTGTAATGTGGATTTTTCTTTGCAGCTCTAAACTTTTCGCTGGCTAACTTACCCGTCACAAGTTGCGTACTGACGTGGTCCACCGCTCGACGCTCTACGGGGAGCAGCTCAACCTCACCGCCCAGGGCTTCTGCAATGTGGTGCTTCGCCACGCCTTTTAGTCCGTTGATCTTCTCGGGGCTCATATAGGCAGACAGGGTACCCTCATAGCCTTTGACAGGCTTGCCAATAAGCCTACTGAACTCAGCAGCAAAGGATGCATTTTCGCCATTGCCGGAGTAACACATCAGTAACCGCACGTTGTCGTAATCGCTCGGGTTGATCCCTTTGGCCCTTAATGCATCCAGCAATTCTTGTGGCGTGTGCGGCTTGCCGTTGTAGACAATCCTGGCAGGCGTTTTGGTGTTAGTGCGCAATGACAAACCGCCTGGATCTTCTCCATGCGCCAGGATATTCAGTCGTACTTTCGATTCTTTCTTATTGAGGTCCACAAAGGTAAAGAGACCATCGTCGACTGTTGTGAGGCTGTCCATGGTACCGCCCAATTTGATCAATTTTCCCTTCTGGGCAGTTATTTCTTCGACCGGCACCTTCCCTGTCATACCGGGATAGGCAATGGGTTTCTCTTTAGGTACCGGAGCGGTTACCGTGATGGGTTCCTTGCCATTTGGTTTAGGCGTGTAGGTGCCTTCAACACCCTGCCGCTCATACGCTTTTGGTGCGCGGCGCCCAAGTGAATAACGGCCCTTAGTGTTGCCGAGTCCCTTGATTAATCTTGAGCCTCTTTTAACCACAGGCTTTAGCAGTTTCCCCACCCATTTTGTTGGTAAGACCGACAGCGCAGCGTCACCTACGGCAAAACCGGCATCAACAAGACCTGCCTTGCGCTCTGCCTCAGTGTGTCCATTGTTGGCCTGCCATGCACCAATCACGATCTGAGTGGGCGCCGTCAAAAACACCGCAGGCGGGATAATCACCCCCACCGCCCCCGCTATGTGGGATACACGAGATATAAGAATCTTACGGTTCGACTTGATCCTTTCGTCACCGTCCGATACCGCATCCCATGCCTGGAGTTTGGTCAGGTTTTCGAACATATTTCCTTCGATACGGCTGTCAGGTCGACCATAGCCCACTACGCCGGGAAGATAGTTCTTAGTGTTTTCACCGATATTCTTTAATGTACTGCTGACGCCTTTTTTGATAGGCCCATCGCGAAGATGGTAATCGGTAAAGTGCCGCTCCAACTCTGCACGCCCCTCCTCACTCTTTGCCACGTCATGGATCCACTGACGCATCGCGGCCTCGTCCTTGAATTCAAAGAACGATTGCCCATCGCCGGGCATATACACCACGATCCGACCGGTTTGCTTGTGCTTCAGCACGGCAATGTCAGTGGCTCGATAATTATTGATTTCCAACATCGAGCGTTCTACATGCTCCGAGTCGGACTTTCCGGGGGTATCGAACTCTGCCGCTTCAACCACCATCGCCAAACCTTCTTTCGACAGCTTACCGTTCGCTGCGTCGAGCCCGGCACGGAACATATAATTTTTTTCGTGTAACGCCTGCATAGTCCCCATGTTTTCCTTCCAGAACTTTTGCTGCGCCGCTCCGTACAGTTTTGCGATATCTCGATTACGTGCAATTGAGGGCAGTAAAGCAGGATCTATATCGATTTTTTTATCAGGGCTGTACTTCGGATTGTTCGGATCCCCCGAAAAGATAACGGTTTGCCCTCCGCTGACACGATCATCCAACCAAGGATCGTTGTCCGCGACTGCCTGTGTTAACGACTTGGGCGCGCTCGTCGGTTTGCGGTCACCGATCACATAACCTTTGGGATGGAATCCGTGTTTCTTATAGTCAGGATCATCTTCACTGAAGTGCTGAATAAACACCTTGTCGGGGTCAATATCAATCTCTGATGGGCCATTTTGTTTTGTGAATTCCTTGATGTCTTTGCGCACCTGCTCAGCCACTACCTTTTCAGGGGTAGGATATTGCTCTTCCATCTGATCGGCCAGATCAACAATGGTTTGAGCCGACTGTTCAATTTTTTCACCCGGCGCTGCGGCATTCGGCTTGCCAGGCTCTATCCGAGGCGGCGTAATATCAACGACCTTCGCTGGCGTATTGACTATTTCCACCACCGTGGCGGGGTGTTGCTGCTCGTGGGTTTCACGTTTGCGCCTACTGCGTGAGGCGCCGTCGGAAGCGTCCGGCGTCGGCCAATTGAGTTGCGCCGGATCGTCAGCCAGCTTTTTCAGCCTAGTGTTCATCTCGGCAACGCTATTGAACGTTTGAAAGGACGGCGCAAGTTGATGGGGGATTAACAGCACCACATTGGGCTTCTTTGACTCAGAAGGCACGCGCTGTATAACGATAGCGTCCTTGGCCACATTGCCCTCTGCCTTCAAACGGCTCACTTCAACCTTTGGTAAACCTTGTTTGCCGGGAAATAATACCGCATCGAGCAGTTGTTGGACCTCAGGCCGCAAGTTGCCAGTATTCAAGCCGTTCACCATGTACTCGCGAACGTTGTCCTTGATGGTGTTTGAGACGTCGTCAAGTCCGGCAGCCCCCGCCGGTTTGATCTGGTCTGGCGCCGAACGCCAGGAAGCTGTCGAGTCAAACAAAGGAGTTGAATGTCCGAAATTACCAATTGAGTCATTGATCATGATTAGCGATTACCAAGGTTTGCCGACGCAACCTTTTCAAGGCGCCGTTGTTAAAGCGTTAAGGGTCAACTCATCCTTTACATGCCAGGCATTCACATCATTGATCGCCCTGTTGTTCTATTCAGCACAACTCAGCATTGCCCATTCCGATGTACCGATAACTTATTTACTACTCTGTGTGGCGCGCGTAATGCTTACTTCGGTTGACACTTTTATTTATAAGGCAATCGCTATCCAGCGAAAGCTCCACCCTCTGTTGGCGGATCTATTTCAAAGCAATGCAGTATTTCTACTGCGATGCTTGCCATCTCTTGGGTGGTGCTTACGTGGGAGTTTGTTCCAATGAACTCATAATTATTCTTAATATCCTACACGCTAGCGGACATACCGTTACGCAGGTGTTCGTCTACGAAGGATGGCGAGGCTACCCCAGCCCCGCTGCAGCCCAGCCGCCGCCAATAAGATCGCCACCACGCCCAGCCATTGCAGCCAGCCCAGGCGGTGCCCGAAGGCAAACCAGTCGACAAAAATCGCCGCAATCGGGTAGATGAATGACAGCGCGCCAGTCAACGCCGTCGGCAGTTTCTGGATCGCGCCGTAGAGCAACACATACATCAAGCCGGTGTGCACCATTCCCAGGGTGACCAACGCCGCCCAGGCATTGGGCGCAGTCGGCAGGCTGTTCCAGGGCACCAAGGGGGCCAGCAACACGGCGCCGGTTGCCACCTGGATCAGTGCCATCAAATGCGGCGGCACCGCCTTCAGGCGCTTGATGATCAATGCCGCGACCGCATACAAAAACGCCGCCCCCAACGCCAGTGCGATCCCCACCAGATAATCCCCGCCACTCTGCTGCCCGCCATGGGCGGTGACAATCGCCAGCATGCCGAGGAACGCCACGCTCAACCATGCCAGCTTCAACACGGTGATTTTTTCACCGAGAAACACCGCCGCCAGCAGCACCAACATGAACGGCTGCACGTTGTACACCGCCGTGCTGATGGCGATGGACGCGTGGGAATAGGATTCAAACAGCAGTAACCAATTGCCGACAATCGCCACGCCACTGAGCACCGCCAGCCCGACCTTGGCCCAACTGAGCAGGTCCAGGCGCAGGTAACCGAGCACGGCGCACACCAGCAGCAGCGTCAGCCCGCCGATCACACAACGCCAGAACACCACTTCGATCACCGACACGCCGGACACCAGCACAAACCAACCAATGGTGCCGGAGATCAGCATGGCGGCGATCATTTCCCACGAACCGCGACGGATAGATGTGTCCACGATGGAAGCTCCTCAAGTGAGGCTCAATTATGGCAATCTGCTCGGCAGCAGCTCCAGCGACTAAAAAAGGCAAAACCTTAGAATCACCTTTTCTTATTAGGCGGACACCATGCTTGACACCATCGACCAGCAACTGATCGCCGCCCTGATGGACGACTCGCGATTGTCCCTCAAGGCCCTGGCCGGCATTACCGGGCTGTCTTCGCCCAGTGTCGGCGAACGCCTGCGCCGCCTTGAAGAGCGCGGCGTACTGACCCACTACACGGTCGACATCGACCCCAAGCATTTTGGTTACCTGCTGCAGGCCATCGTGCGTATTCGCCCCCTGCCCGGCCAATTGCAAGAAGTCGAACGCCAGATCCAGGCAATTCCCGAGTTCACCGAGTGCGACAAGGTCACCGGCGACGACTGCTTCATCGCGCGCCTGCACGTGCGCACCATGGAGCAACTGGACACCCTGCTTGACCGCCTCAACCACTACGCCGAAACCAACACCGCCATCGTCAAGAAGACCCCGGTGAAACGACGTTTGCCACCGCTGGCGCATTGATGATTTTAAGTCACTTGCGCAGTGACTTGATCGCTATTCTGTCAACAGTCGACGGTCTTTATGCTGGGCTCCACTCATTGGAACCACAGGTGTAAAGCTCATGTACGTGATTACCGGTATTACAGGCAAAGTCGGCGGCGCCCTGGCGCGCAATCTGCTCAAGGCGGGCCAACCGGTTCGTGCGGTGATTCGCGATGAGGCCAAGGCGGCGTATTGGGCGGATCTGGGCTGTGAAGTGGCATTCGCCCAGATGGAAGACGCCCAGGCGCTGACCGTTGCGTTCAAAGGTGCCACCGGCGTGTTTATCCTGCCGCCACCGGGGTTTGACCCATTGCCCGGTTTCCCCGAGGCCCGTGCGGTGATCGCCGCCGTGAGCCAGGCATCGCAGGCGGCAGCACCGAAGAAGGTGTTGTGCCTGTCCACCATTGGCGCCCAGGCCGAGCAGGTCAATCTGCTGACCCAGCGCACCCTGATGGAGCAAGCCCTCGGCGCCCTCGAACTGCCGGTGACCTTCTTGCGTCCGGGCTGGTTCATGGAAAACGCGGCTTACGACGTGATCACAGCCCGCGAAACCGGGGTGATCCACAGTTTCCTGCACCCCTTGGACAAGGCCATACCGATGATTGCCACGGCGGACATCGGCGTATTGGCGGCGCAACTGCTGCAACAGGACTGGTCCGGGCTGCGGGTGGTGGAATTGGAAGGGCAATGGGTGAGCCCCAACGATATTGCCCAGGCATTGGCGCAGATACTCGAGCGTGACGTACGCGCCGAGGTGGTTGAGCGTGATACCTGGGAAGCGTTGTTGCGTTCACAAGGCGCGCAGAACCCATTGCCACGCATACGCATGGTGGACGGTTTCAACGAAGGCTGGATCTGTTTCGAGCATGAGCATGTGATCAAGGGCAGCACACCGCTGCTGACTGTATTGCGTGAACTGGCGCGCTAAACCCACCACACACCTGTAGGCGCCGGCTTGCCGGCTCCTACAGTTTTATCTGTGTGGTTTATTCGTGCAGGGATCTGGCGGCCGATAGCAAGCCTTGGAACTGGTGGTAGCGGGCCGACAACACCTCGTACTGCGCAGCATCCGGCATATACCGCGCCTTCACCGGCATCCCCGCCTGCAGCAGGTTCGCACCCTGCCCGACGGCCAGAAACCCCAGCTTCGCCGCACCGATGCACGCGCTCAGCTCACTGCCGTGCAGGGTGAAGATTTCCCGCCGCAGGATATTGGCCAGCAACTGTGCCCAATACTCGCTGCGTGCACCGCCGCCCACCAGGGCACACGCGCCGACGTCAGCGCCCGCCGATTGCACCGCACGCAACGCATCAAGCAAACCAAAGCTCACCCCCTCCATCACCGCATAACCCAGCATCGCGGGCGTGCAGTCATGGCCCAGGTTCATAAAGCCGCCACGCAGCAAAGGGTCGTTGTGCGGGGTGCGCTCGCCCGCCAGGTAGGGCAAAAACAGCGGGGTCGACAACGGCACAGGGTGCCCTATCGGCAACTGCACCTGCACCTGATCCAGTAACGTCTGCTCATCCGCCGTGCCAGTCAGCCGCGTGACCCAGCGCAAGCAACTGGCACCCGCCAGCATCGCGCCCATGGTGTACCAACGGTCTGGCAACGCATGGCAAAAACTGTGCACGGCACTGGCCGGGTTGCCGGCCGCATGATCAGTGATCGCGACAATCGCCGCGCTGGTGCCCAGGGTGATGAAACCATCGCCGGCATTGATCGCGCCAATACCGACGGCGGCCACCGGGTTGTCGCCGCCACCGCCTGCGATTACCACCTGCGACGACAGACCCAGTTCGGATGCCGTCAGCTGAGCACTCGCTGCGCCGCCTTCGACCAACCGTGGCATCTGCGCAGGGGCCAGGCCCGTCGCGCGTACCATGGGGGTGAACCATTGGCGGTTCGCCACGTCCAGCCACAGCGTTCCCGCGGCGTCGGACATCTCGCTGATACGCTCGCCCGTCAGGCGCAAACGCAGGTAATCCTTAGGCGAAAGTACGCAGTCAATGGCCGCGAATACCTCAGGTTCGTGCCGTTGCAGCCACAGCAGTTTCGGCGCCGTCAGCCCGGCCATGGGCAGGCTGCCGGTGACGTCGGCAAAGCCCGGGCCCAGCTGCTCGGCTTCGGCCACAGCGCGTGAGTCGTCCCACAAAATCGCCGGGTACAACACTCGGTTGTCATCCCCCAACAGCACCGCGCCATGCATCTGCCCCGACAGGCCGATGCACGCCACTTGGGCAAACGCTGCATGGGCACGCAGTTGCTCCAAGGCCTGCAGGCAGGCCTGCCACCAATCCTCTGGCGCTTGTTCGGACCAGCCGCTGTGGCGTCGCGACACGCTCAGGCGCACGCCGGCATGGGCCAATACAGCGCCATCAAGGTCCATCAGGATGGCCTTGAGTTCCGAGGTGCCAAGGTCGATGCCGAGGGAAACGGGTGTGCTCATACGCGTGTCATTCCAATCCAGTACAGCCACATGAATGTCTGATTTGCAGGCTCGGTGCCAGCCGCACGCTGTGGGTGGGCGCGTCGGGTGAGGCCATGCGTTGCAGCAGCAGATGCACCGCGCGGGTGCCCAGGTCCTGCACTGGCTGGGCAATCAGCGTCAGGCGTGGCACGAAGAAATCCGCCCAGTCAAAATCGTCGAAGCCCACCAGGGCCATTTGCGCCGGTACCTCGATGCGCGCATCGCGCAAGGCATGCATGGCGCCGAGGGTCATCAGGTTGTTGCCGGCCATGATCGCCGTGGGCGGCGTCTCCAGGGCCAGCAAGTGTGCGGTGGCAGCCCGCGCCGGCTCGCTGCTGGAACCGCCGTTGACCAGCAACTGCGGATCAAACGCCAGACCGGCGGCGTGCAAGGCCTGGCGGTAGCCGGCCACGCGTTCATCGGTGGTGCCCAGCCCCGCACGTCCGGCAATGAAGCCGATGCGTCGGTGGCCGTGTTCAATCAAATGGCTGACCAGAGCCTGGGTGGACTGGGTGTTCTCCACGCCGATCTGGTCAAACCGCTCACTCATCATGCGATCCACCAGCACGGTCGGCACCTCGTTGGCCTGCAAGTACTCCAAAGCCAAAGAACCCGTAGACGGTGCCAGCAAGATCCCATCGACGCGCCGATGGTGCAGCGCCGTGACCACCCGCAATTCCTGCTCCGGGTCGTCGTGGGGGTCGACAAACAGCATCATGTAGCCGTGCCGCGCACACTCGGTTTCGATCGCGTGCACGGTTTCGCTGAAGTAGTGGTTGGACAGCGCCGAGATCGCCACGCCAATCGTGCTGGTGCTCGACCGAGCCAGCGAGCGCGCCAGGGTGTTGGGGATGTAACCCAGTTCCTCGATCGCACGCTGCACCGCCTGCACGGTGGCCGGGCTGACTTTGCGGGTGCCGTTCAGCACATGGGACACCGTCGACGTCGACACCCCCGCCCTGCTTGCCACGTCATCCATGGTGACCACGACGCTGCTACCCCTTTTTTAGTGGATCAATGTTTACTCGACCAGCCGCTGTACGAACCGACGTTGTCACGGGTGATCAGTTTTGGCGTGAGCAGGGTAACCGCTTCGGCCGGGGCCTTGTCATTGAGAATGTCATTGCCCACGTTCACGGCAGTCTGGGCCATGGCCCAGGGGTCCTGGCTGGCAGAAGCCTGGATCTGCGACTCGGTCTTCAGCGCGTTTTCGATGTCCGGGGCGCCGTCCACCGACGTGATGATGATGCCGCTGCGCTTAAGCTGTTTGGCCGCCAGGTCGCTGCCGATGGCTTGCGGGTCGTTGATCGCAAACAGACCGTCGATTTTCGGGAAGCGCGTGAGGTAACCCTGCATCACGTTCAGGCCGCCTTCGCGGGAGCCCTTGCCGTCCTGGTCATCGGACAGCACCTTGATCTCCGGCGCGTTGGCCAGGGCGGCTTTGCAACCCTTCACGCGGTCGGTCACGGCGGTCACTTGCGGGCCGTTCTGGATAATCACGTTGCCCTTGCCCGAGAGCTTGTCCACCAGGAACTGGCAGGCCAGCTTGCCGGCTTCGACGTTGTCGGTCTGCACCGTGGCGTTCACGCCCTTGGCATCCACGTCCACCGCCACCACCACAATCCCCGCGTCGCGCGCCTTCTTGATCGCCGACGCCATGGCGGACGGGTCCACCGCGTTGAGCAGGATCAGGTCAACCTTGGACGAAATGAAGTTGTCGATCTGCGAAAACTGCTTGCTCAAGTCATAGTCAGCCGACACCGACGTGACCTTGACGTTGGGGTTCAGCTCCTTGGCCCGCGCGGTGGCGCCGTCGGCCAGGGTCACGAAATACGGATTGCCCAGCGAGCCCATGCTGATGCCCAGGGCTTTGAGTTCACGGGCTTCTACCGTTTGGGACATCAGGGCAGCCAAGGCGACAACGGGAAAGATGCGTTTGAGGTTCATACCGGTCTCTCTTGTGATTGTTAGGGGAGTCAATTCAGGTCCGCGCACCGGACTGGCGATACCGATCCAGCGCCACCGCGCCAATGATCACGATGCCCTTGATGATGTACTGCCAGATGTCCGACACCCCCAGCAGCACCAGGCCGTTGGTGAGCACCGCGATGATCAGGGCGCCGATCAGCGTGCCGCCGATGGTGCCGACGCCACCGGTAAAACTGGTGCCGCCGAGGATGACCGCAGCAATCGCATCCAGCTCATAGGACTGGCCCAGTTGCAGGCCATTGGCGGCGAACAGGCGCGAGGCGCTCATCACCGCGCCCAGCCCGGCCAGGGCGCCGGACATGGCGTAGACGAACAGCAGCACTTTCCACACCTTGATCCCCGACAGCCGCGCCGCTTCCGGGTTACCGCCCACCGAGTAGATCTGCACGCCCATCACGGTGCGGCGCAGGATGAACCACGACAGCACCACCACCGCCACGGCAATGACCACCAGCCACGGCACGCCAAGGATCGAGTCGTTGCCGATAAAGGCAAACGGCAGGTCGGGGTTGAACACGGTCTTGTCATCGGCCAGCAGGCGAGCCAGGCCGCGCATGGCAGTCAGTGCACCCAGGGTGACAATAAAAGGCGGCAGGCGCATGAACGCGATCAGCCCGCCATTGACCAGGCCCAGCAACAGGCCGAAGCCGATACCGGCCGCAATTCCGAACATGCCGAACTGCGGCGACAGCGACACCTGCAACGCCACCACGGCAGAGGCCGCCAGGATCGCCCCCACGGACAGATCGATCCCCGCCGTGAGGATCACAAAGGTCATGCCCGCCGCCAGCACCACATTGACCGAGGCCTGCTGGGTGATGATCGACAGGTTCTGCACGGTCATGAAGTTCTCGCTGGCCAGGGCGAACCCCACCAGCAACAGGACCAGCACCGGCAACATGCCCACCGTGCGCATCAGTTCACGTGCGCGTTCTGCCTTACCTGTTGGAGCAATGTTCAACTCAGCCATGGGCAACCACCTGATCGCCACCGGTGGCGAGGTCAATAATGCGTTCCTGGGAAATGGCGTGGCCCGATGCCCCGCCGACTTCGGCCACCAGCTGGCCTTCACGCATCACCAGCACGCGGTCGCAGGTGCCGATGATTTCCGGCAGCTCGCTGGAGATCACCACGATGCCCACGCCGGCCAGCGCCAGTTGATTGATGATGCGGTAGATCTCGGATTTGGAACCGATGTCCACGCCACGGGTGGGCTCGTCGAGGATCAACACATGAGGCTTGACCTCCAGCAAGCGCGCCAACAGCACCTTTTGCTGGTTGCCGCCCGACAAGGCGCCGACGTTGACCTTGCCCGAGGCCACGCGAATCGCCAGTGACTGGATCGCATCCTTGGAGCGCTGCGCCGCGTGCTTGCGGTCGAGCACGCCACCGGCATGGGCATCCGGCACACAGGCGCAGACGTTGATGTTGTCGGCCACGCTCATGTCCAGGAACAGGCCCTGGGCCTTGCGGTCTTCGGTGAGGTACACCACGCCGGCGCGGATGGCGTCGGCCGGGGTGCGCAATTGAGTGACCGTCTTGCCCACCACTTCCAGGGTGCCGCTGGTGCGCGGGTCGGCGGCGAAGATCAAGCGCGCCAGTTCCGTGCGCCCTGCCCCGACCAAACCGGCGATGCCCAGCACTTCGCCGGCGTGCAGGTCAAAACTGCAGTGGCGCACACGCTTGCCGTCCGCCATGTCGCGCACGCGCATCACCACGTCGCCGGGGTTGTACGCGGCGTGTTCCTTCTTGTAGAAGCCGGACAGGTCGCGCCCCACCATCATTTTCACCAGCACTTCGGCCGACAGCACATCGCGGGTCAACTCGCCAATGTACTGGCCGTCGCGCAGCACCGAGACGCGGTCGGACAACTCGTAGATTTCGGCCATGCGATGGCTGATATAGATGATCGCCAGGCCCTGGCTGCGCAGTTGCTTGATCAGCGCAAACAGGCGGTCGGTTTCGCGGGAGGACAGCGGCGTGGTGGGTTCGTCCATCACCAGGATCCTGGCGTGGCCGTGCAACGCGCGGGCGATTTCCACCAGTTGGCGCTCGGCGATCGACAGGCTGCTGACCGGCGTCGACGGTTTGAATTCGGCGCCCAGGCGTTGCAGCACTTCCACACAACCGGCCTGCATGCCTTTGCGATCGATGGTCCAGCCACGGCGCAGTTCACGGCCCAGGTAGATGTTCTCGGCCACGCTGAGGTTGGGGCACAGGCTCAGCTCCTGGTAGATGACGGCGATGCCGTGGGTCTTGGCGCTGGCGGGGTCGAAGGTGGCGACGGGCTGGCCGTCGATGCAGATCTGACCACCGGGGTCAGCCTGGTAGGCGCCGGAAAGGATTTTCATCAGCGTGGATTTGCCGGCACCGTTCTCCCCCATCAAGGCGTGGATTTCGCCGGGGTAGACCTTCAGGCCGACTGACTTGAGCACCCGCACACCGTTGAAGGTTTTGCTGATGCCCTGCATTTCAAGCAAGGGTTCAAGGCTCATGAATGAGCTCCTGGTTTTTTTATTTTTGTTGTCGAGTGCTGCCGACTCTATGCCAGTTACATTTCCTTACGCAAGCGCTTGCGTATGCCGTTTATCGACTGATTAAACGTTTCACCTCGTTCAGTTTGATGATATCGGCTTGATCGTCCCCGTGGGCCGTCGGGTGATCGAGCAGGACTGCTAACGTATCGCAGAGTGGCAACGCGATGCGATTGGCACGGTGGAGGTGGCGGTCAACCTCTCCGGCCATCAATTGATCGAAGGCGACCTGATTGCCGATATGGCGTGCACCCTTGCACGCACCGGGGTCGAGCCCAACTGGCTTGAAGTGGAACTGACCGAAGGCTCGTTGATGGAAAACACCCAGCACACCACCGCCAGCCTGCAGCGCCTGTACGCCAGGGGGTGAAGATCTCCATCGATGACTTCGGTACCGGCTATTCGAGCCTGGCGTACCTGCGGCGGTTTCCCATCGACACGCTTAAGATTGACATCGCGTTTATACGCGAAGTGACCAGCAACCCCCAGGACGCGGCGATCACCCGTACCATTGTCGAACTGGCCCACAGCCTCAGCCTGCGGGAAGTGGCCGAAGGCGTTGAAACCCAGGCGCAACTAGCGTCCCTTAAGGGAGCCGGCTTTGATCAGATCCAGGGCTACCTGTTCAGCCGGCCGCTGCCAATGGAACCAATGGAGCGCTTGTTGCTGGAGCGTTTGGAGCGTCTGTAAGTATGCCCAAGGTGCCCAGGACGTGCTGGCCAGCGAGCACCTTGGCAATATTTCATCCACCTACGGTGATCGGTTTATAGCGGAATAACCAGTATTTGAAATTCCCATTAAAGGGGTTGAAGGATGTTTCTTTTTGCTGCGTGAACTTTTTATTCTGCGCAAAGTTCTCGACAACGCCTTGGTTTGCCTTCGATGGATCGGTATATATATTCCGCGCCTTGTCGAACTCTCTCTGAATCACTTCAGGCGTCATACTGGTCGTGACTACGCCGTCATAGCCTTTGACGGGTTTTTTGACAATGCCGTGGAAGTGCGTAATGAAAGAATCCACTCCCTTGCTGCCCGAAGAGCACGCAAGCACTCGAAACCGATCATAGCTTTCAAGATCAATACCGTTCTCTACCAACTTCTGATGCAGCGTGATTGCAGCATTTTTCGTATCGGCGCCGTGCGTGCCTAGTTTTTTTCCATGCGCGAGTATATTCAGCCTTCTTTGCCCGCCTTTCGTGTAGTCCGTAAATACAAATACACCGTCATCAATTTTTCGCAAATCTTGCATGGTTTTCTTGATCGCTATAGGGGTGCCATTCGCAGCAGTGATCTCCGCAGGCGTGACGGACGCCTTGTTTTCATGGGTTGATACCTTGTCGCTTGGCACATTTTCAGTTTTGTCTCGCGCTTTGCTTTCGGGCTCATCTAAAGGTTTTCGTCTGCCGTTGTTATTTGGCCGTGCGGGCGGTTTTTCGGGGATGGGGTCGCGGGCACCTGAAAACGTTTTATAGGAGCCAGCAGTTCCTTTGGGCACTTCTGTGCTCGGAGGACTGCTTGCCAGTGAATAGCTGCCGCGTCGCTTGGCAAATCCTTTGACCAGCCGGCTACCTTGCTTTACCACGGGTTTGAGCAACTTGGTTATCCACGTTGTGGGAAGGAGCGAGAGCGCCAGGTCACCTGCGGCGTAGCCCATGTTTGCCACTGCGCCTCCACGCTCTGCCGCGGTGTGGCCATTGTTTGCCTGCCAGGCGGCAATAACGATTTGCGTCGGTGCCGTCAAAAATACGGCAGGCGGAAAAATAGTGCCCACCGCCCCTGCCAGCTTGGCAATTTTTTCCAAGAGCAGTTTGCGGTTTGACTTGATGACTTCATCCCCATCCGAGATAGCATCCCAGGCCTGTAGCTTGGTCAAGTTCTCAAACAGATTGCCCTCGATACGTGCGCTCGCTTGCCCATACATCACGACGGTAGGAAAGTATTTTTTCTCGTCAGCGATCATTTTCTTCAGGAGGGTACTTACACCGTCCTTGAAAGGGCCGTCACGCAAATAATATTTAGTGAAATGTTTTTCCAGTGCATTGCGCCCCTCTTCACTTTTTGCGACTTCAAATACCCATTTACGCATCGCGACATCGTCTTTGAACTCGAAAAAGGACTGTCCGTCGGCAGGCATGTACACCACCACACGCCCTGTGTCCTTATGCTTGAGCACCACAATATCCGACGAGCGATAATCACCGATTTGCAAGAGTGAACGGGCCACGTGTTTGCTGTCTGCCTGCCCAGGCGTGTTGAAGTCAGCGGCTTCAACCACCATGGCTAGCCCCTCTTTCGATAGGGTCCCCTCCGCCGCTTCAATGCCTGCACGCAGCGCATAGTTTTTTTCATGCAAAGCCTGCATGTTTCCCATGTTTTTTTGCCAAAACTCCTGTTGTGCCTTTCCGTACAATTTTGCCATATCACGATTACGTGCAATGGCTGACAAAAGGCCGGGATCGAGTTCGAGTTTGTTGGCAGGATCATATTTGGGATTGGCGGGGTCTGCCGTGAAGATGACAGTTTGTCCGCCACTCACACGGTCATCCGACCAAGGGTCATTATCGGCAATTGCTTGTGTCAACGACTTAGGTTGACTGGTGGGTTTGTGATCGCCGATCACGTAACCCTTCGGTTTGAATCCAAGTTTTTCATATTCAGGGTCTTCTTCGCTGAAGTGCTGGATAAAAACGCGATCAGGATCAATGTCCAACACTTGCGGGCCATTTATTGTCGTGAAGTCTTTAATCTCTTTGCGAACGCGTTCGGCCACCACCTTTTGAGGGGTGGGGTATTCCTTGTCCATCTGTTCAGCTAAATCCAATAGTGTTTGAGCGGCTTCGTCGACGCCCCCGCCTGTTGAAGGGGCGTTGGCAGGACTTTCATTTACCTTGCCGGAAACAGTTTCACTGGTTTCGCGTTTTTTCCTGGGCGCCGTTAGTTGATACCGGTTGTCGACAGGCTCACGACTAACGTCAGTATCGGCATCGCGGCCGGCCATTGCATTTTTATCATTGACGCCAAATCGCTCGGGATCACGGGCCAGTGTTTTCAACCCACTGTTCATTTCCCGCGTATCGTTAAACAAATGGAATGGGTGTCCCTGATTTTCCGGTAAATAAAGCACGATGTTCACACCAGAAGAATCATGCGGTATACGCTCGATCAAGAGCCCTTCTTTGGCGACAGCCAAAGTCTTCACCTGAACGTTTGGCAGTCCTTTCTGCCCCGGAAACAACACCCCTTCAACCATGCTATGGACGTCAGGTGACATTCTCCCACTGTTCAACTCCTTAACCATATCAGCTCTGAGTTTTTCCCTTGCGCTATTGGGGGCGTGAGCGCTATGACGGGTTTGTACGGTACCAGGTGCCACAGTCGGAGCAGGGTTGACTCGGTTGGACGCGTTAGCAAGTGCAGTGGTCATAAGTCAGCAAAGTCACATTTTGGTTGACGAAAGAATTACCTGGCACCGCAGGATCTCTTCATTGGTGCTGTCACCTCTGTGTTACTTCGGTGTATGAAATTGTTCCAATCACAACCACAACATTTTGTTTCGGATATCTGGCGAGACTAGATCACAGGTAATGAAAGCTCTGCGCGCAGACACTCGATCAACCCCCGGTGGGTAGTACTCAATCGTTCTGCGCCACTGACCAATGCCAGTTCCGAAGGTGGTACGGGCGGCAGTTCCGTGCAGATACGGTGGCTGGGCAGCACAGCGTTTTTCGGCAAGATACTGATCCCCAGGCCAGACGTTACCGCCGCCTGTATCCCGGTGAGGCTGTGGCTGCCAAAGGCCACGCGCCAACTGCGCCGCGCCTTGTCCAGCGTTCGAATGGCGCGTTGGCGGTAGATGCAACCCTGGGGAAACAACGCCAGTGGCAGCGTTTCAGCGCGCAGATCCTGCCCAGCACCACACACCCACACCAACGGCTCCGGCCAACTGGCATGGCACTCGCCGCTGCCGACTTCGCGCTTGACCAAGGCAATGTCGATTTCGCCGGTCTCCAGTTGCCGGCGCAGGTCGGTACTCATGCCACTGACCGTTTCCAGTCGCGCTTCCGGGCGTGCACGAACAAATCCGGAAAGGATCGAGGCCATGCGCGTCGCGTCGAAGTCCTCCGGCACGCCTAACCTGACGGGCACCACGTTGGCTTCGGTATTCAACGCATCCCGCGCTTCGAGGGACAGGTTCAACAGGCGGCGGGCGTAATGGGTCAGCAATTCGCCGTGCTCGGTGGGGCTGACTTGCTGGCCGGAGCGATCACGCACCAGCAATGCGTGCCCGACGCTCTCTTCCAGCTTGCGGATCTGTTGGCTGACCGTGGACTGGGTGCGATGCACCCGCTCGGCGGCGCGGGTGAAGCTGCCTTCGTCCACGACACAGACCAGGGTTTGCAGCAGTTCCAGATCAAACATGGCGACGGCCTTCATATCGACTATACAAATGTGATGCAGAGGTTAATTTAATTTCCAACTGACAGCCAGGGTTTCTATGCTGTCTCTATCGCTCACGACCCCACAGGTGACCCCATGCCGCTCGAACACTCCCCCCGCCCGCTCTGGCTGACCTTTGACTGCTACGGCACGTTGATCCAATGGGATGAAGGCCTGCGCGCCGCTGTCGACCGTATTCTCGATGCCAAGGGTGACCACCAGGTGGACCGCGAGACACTGATCAGCGTCTACGACCACCACGAACACGCCCTGGAACAAACGCCACCCCATCGCAGCTTCCGCACCATGGCCGGGCTGGGATTGCAGTTGGCGCTCAAAGAGCTAGGCCTGAGCGCCAGCCCTGACGATGCAGCCATCCTGACCGACAGCATCGGTGCCATGCCGCCGTTCCCCGAGGTGCTGGGCACACTGAATCAGTTAAAGCAGCAGGGTTACAAACTCTGCATCGTCTCCAATACCGACGATGACGTGATTGCGGGCAATGTCGCGCAACTGGGTGGGCATATCGATCGGGTGATCACCGCGCAGCAGGCAGGGGCCTATAAGCCGGATCGCCGCTTGTTCGACCATGCCCATGCGCAACTCGGGGTGAGCCTCGACCAGGTGGTGCACATCTGCGCCAGCCCGCACCTGGACCACGCTGCCGCACGGGATATCGGCTTTCGGTGCGTGTGGATCGACCGTGGTACCGGCCGCCAACTGCTCGCCGACTACACGCCGGACGCAACCCTGTCGACCCTCGACGGCGTGCCCGAGTTGTTCAAGTCCTTGGGGTGGTAACCATGGCCCACACCTTTACACCCACATCGCTCGGCCCCCGCGCCGGGCGCTTCAACCTCGACACGATTGCCGCCATCGAAGCCCGGGTGGAACTCGCCGCCTGCCTGCAATTGGCGGCGCTGCATGGCCTGGAAGAAGGTATCTGCAATCACTTTTCGGCCACGGTGCCGGGGCATGACGGTTTGTTCTTCGTCAACCCGTTCGGCTATGCCTTCGAGGAAATCACCGCGTCGCATTTGCTGGTATGTGATTTCGCCGGCAACGTGATCGATGGCGACGGTACGCCGGAAGCCACTGCGTTCTACATCCACGCCCAACTGCACCAGCAACAGCCGCGCATCAAGGCGGCGTTCCATACCCATATGCCCAATGCGACCGCGCTGTGCCTGCTGCAAGGCCCACCGCTGCTGTGGCTGGGGCAGACCTCGTTGAAATTCTACGGGCGTACGGCGGTGGATGAGCACTACAACGGCCTGGCCCTGGACAACCGCGAGGGGCTGCGGATCGCCCAAGCGCTCGGCAACGCCGATATCCTGTTCCTGAAAAACCATGGGGTGATGGTGGTCGCGCCGAACATCGCCGAAGCCTGGGACGACCTGTACTACCTGGAGCGTGCAGCCGAGGTGCAACTGAAAGCCATGGCCAGCGGGCAACCCTTGCTGCCGATTGACCCGACGGTGGCACAACAGGCCTACGTGCAAATGCGCGAAGGCGACCCAGCGAGCGCCAGGGCCCACCTCGACAGCGCCATGCGCCGCCTAAAACGCACAGGCTCCCCCTACGACCAATGACCTGTAGTGAGCGGGCTCGCCCCGCGCGGCGGTGTGTCAGGTAAATATCAGTGGGCTGGCACGCCGCGGCGCGGGGCAAGCCCGCTCACTACAAGTTGGGGGTATCAGGGGTCCAGCGGGCCGCCGTTGTAGCCCTCGGATAGTCGCGTTCCCGTGAATTTTGCAACCACCGAACCCTGGGCCACCAGGCGCTCACGGTGACCGGTGACCATGCGCCCGGTTTGGGCGGCGTAGAGCATCACTTCTGAAGACGGGTCGCCTGGACGTCCGATAATCCGTGCAACGCGCTGGCCTTCCTCGACGTAATCACCCAGACCGATTTCAAGCACCAGCACGCCAGCACTGGGCGCCAAAAGGGTTTCCATACACCCCATGTCCACGGCTTCCCCTTGCCATTCGGCGATAGCGGCCACTTCATCGATCACGCCGTTGATGCACAGCCACGCCCAGATTCCATCAGCGTCCTGCTTGGCCAGCGCGTCGCTGACATCCGCCTGGCCGCGCAACTCGACAGTGGCCGCCAAGCGCGGCGAGCCGTGTTGGATGATGGCTTCTTCAAACGCGCCGTCGCCGCCTTCATCCCACACGATCACCACCTCGGCGCGCAATGCCGCCGCCAGCGCCAGGCCGTGTTCCGGCCAGAAGCTGCGGTGGATATACAGGTACGGCAGCGCTTCATCGTCGGTGTGCAGGTCCAGCACCAGGTCGGCGTCCTGCGCCAATTGCACCAGGCTTTTTTGCCACTGTGCGAGGGTGTTGGCGGGGCGTGCCTGGGCCAGCGAATGGTCGAAGCCACGGTTGAAATTCTGCCCGGTGGCCTCATGAAAACGCCCGAGCAATTTGCCCTGGCGAAACTGGCTGATGCCAAACGGGTTGGCCTGGGGCACCACCGTCACCGTCCCGCGCAGACGGCCCTGGTTCTGGCAAGCCTGCAAGCGTGGCAGTAACTGGTGCAGCACCAGCATCCCAGCGATTTCATCGGCATGCACGCCCGCTTGCAGGTGCACCCGGGGCCCGCTGTCGTCGCCTTCGAACTGCCAGGCGCCGATGTGCAACGGGTTGCCGGCGTCACCGGTCACCTGCCACGAAAGGTCTTTTGCCATGCCTTGCCCTCCTCTGATGATTTAAACGCTAGAGATTGAACAGATGTTCAACTAACCTTTGGCACTCTGGTGTTTCTTCAAGGGCATTCCCGTGACCGTCGACCCTCCCAAATTGCGCCGTGCCGACCCCGACGAACGCCGGGACCTGCTGATTGCCGCCACCCTCACCAGCCTCGGCCGCGATGGCCACGCGGGCATTTCCGTACGGCGTATCGCCGCCGAAGCCGGGGTGTCGGTGGGCTTGCTCAACCACCATTTCGGCAGCATCGATGCGCTGATCGCCGAGACCTACCACAAGCTGGCCAACGAGCTGACCACCGCGCTCTGGGAGCAAGTGGAACAGGTCGAAGGCGCCGCCGCGCGCCTGGATGCGTTTCTCAGCGCATCCTTTTCACCTCGGGTGATGGACCCGGACCTGCTCGGCGTGTGGGTGGTGTTCTGGAGTCTGATCCGTCACTCGCCTCACGTGAACCAGTCCCACGAAAACAGCTACCGCGCCTACCTGGCGTTGATCCAGCAACTGCTCGACGACCTGGCCCGCGCCGAGCAGTTGGTCATCCACGACAGCCACCTGGCCGCCATCGGCCTATCGGCGATGCTCGACGGGCTCTGGCTCGAGGGGTGTCTCAACCCCGGCACCTTCAGCCCCGCCAACGGGCTGCACATCTGCCGCTGCTGGGTACAGGGGCTGCGTCACGGAGCATTCGGCGCCGACCACGTCTTGTGATTCCGGGTGGCGCGCACTGAGCATGGCCAGGGTGCCGCTGACCGCGATCAAGACCGCGCCGACGATCAGCGAGGCGTCCATCGAGGTGCCCCAGACCAGGCTCGACAACAGAAACGCCCAGATCAGCCCGGTGTATTCGAACGGTGCCAGTAAGGTCGCCGTGGCGCGCCGGAAGCTGGCAAACAACAGGAACTGGCCGATACCGCCGACCAACCCCGCCGCGAGCATGCCCAGCCAGGACGGTGTGGGCGCTGGGGTGTGGGTCCAGGGCAAGGTCACCGCCATGCAGATCACAAAAACGACGTTGGTGATCAGCATCTGCTCCAGCACCGAGGTGGTCGGGTCGACCTGGCGCAATTGGATGTACGTGAACGCCCAGCAAAGGGCAGCGGCCAAGGTCAGGGCAATCGGCAGCGGGTCGACCATGTTGCTTGGGCGACAGGCGATCATTACGCCGACAAAGCCAATGATCAGCGAGATCCACTGGCCGCGACTGGCGCGCTCCTTGAGAATCAGCGCTGCCAGCAAGGTGACCATGATCGGCGCCGAGAAATACAAGGTGGTCATTTCCGCCAGGGTCAGGTCCTTGGCGGCGGTGTAATACAGCAACCACGCCAGCAACGACAGCAAGCCACGCACGACCAGCAATTTACGGCTGACCGAGGTCCAGGCCCGCCGCAGCAAGCCCAGGCGCCCGGCGATCACACAGGCGGCAACCACCACCAGGCTGCGCCAGAACAGGATGGTGAACACCGAATAATCGGCCACCAGCCACTTGATCACCGCGTCCTGCAACGCCAGGAACGCGTAGGCCAGGGAGCACAGGGCAATCCCTTGCAGCGAGCGGTCCTTGGTCATCCCGCCGACCTGCGCAGCGGCGTGCCGCGCCGTTCGGCGATGGCGTAGACGCCTTCGATCAGGAACGTCAGGCACAGGTACACCCCGGCCACCAGCAGCAGCGGTTGATAGATCTGCAGGGTCTGTGCACGCACCACGTTCGCCGCGCCGAGCAGGTCCACCACGGCAATCGTCGACGCCAGCGCAGTGGATTTGAGCAGCATCACCGTTTCACCGGCCAAGGTCGGCAGCAACAAGCGCATCGCCCGTGGCAGGCGCACCCGCAGCAAGGCCTGGCGTGGCGTCATGCCGAAGGCCGAGGCGGCTTCCATCTCACCCTTGGGCACCGCCAGCAGGCCACCGCGAATCACCTCCCCCACATAGGCGCCCACCGACAGCACCAGGGCAAACACGATGTACCAGTAGCCGTCGCGCAGGAACGGCCACAGGAAGCTGCCGCGAATCATCGGGAACTGGGCGAACAGACTGCCCAGGCCGTAATAGAAGATGTAGATCTGGATCAGCAACGGTGTGCCCCGCAGCACGCTGGTGTAGGCCAGCGCACTGCGGGCCAGCCACTTGCGCCGCGACAAGCGCGCCAGTGCCACCAGCACCGCCAGGGCAAAGCCGAGCACCGCCGACATCACCAGCAGCGACAAGGTTGTCTGCAAGCCTTTGGCGATCAACCCCGCGTAGTAACTTATCCACTCAGGCATGGGCCCCTCACTCGACAACCGGCATCCAGCGACGAATACGTCGCTCCAGGCGCCCGGACAGGTAGTTGGAAGCCAGCGTCACCAGGTAATACAAGGCGGCGGCCGTGAGGTAGAACAGCAGGTATTGGCGGGTGGAACCCGCCGCCTGCTTGGCGGTGTAGAGCAACTCGTTGGTGCCGACCACGCTGATCAGGGCACTGTCCTTGATCAGGTTGATCCACAGGTTAGACATGCCCGCCAAGGCGTAAGGCGCCATGATCGGCAACGTCACCCGACGGAACAGGCCAAAGCCGCTCAAGCCAAAGGCCCGCGCCGCTTCGATCTGGCCATGGGGAATGGCCAGGATCGCCGCGCGGAAAATCTCCGAGGCATACGCGCCCTGCACCAACCCCAACACCAGGATCGCCACCAGCGGCCCGCTGATATTCAACTGCTCGAAGCCCAGGCTGACAATCAACGCATTCAGGCCCATGGCGCCGGCGTAATACAGCAGCAGAATCAGCAGCAGTTCCGGCACCGCCCGAAACACCGTGGTGTAGCCGCGCATCAGCATTGCAATCGGGCGTGGGGCGCTGAGTTTGGCGCACGCCACCACCAGCCCGATCAGCAACCCCACGGCAAAGGCGCCGGCGGAGATTTGCAGGGTCATCCATAACCCCTTGAGCAGCGCGTTACCCCACCCTTGTTCGCCGAAGCTTAAAAGGTCGAACATTATTCGCTCTTCTGGGCGATTTGCTGGTAAGGGCTGTCACAGGTCTTGCTGACAAACGCAGGGGTATCAGTGCGTTTACACGGGCTGACCGACAGGCCGAAGTAGTGCTGGGACAGGTCGTCATAGTCCTTGCTCACCAGCAGCTCGCCGATGGCCTTGTCCAGGCGTGCCTTGAGCGCGGTGTCTTCCTTGCGCAAGCCGGCACCGACGCCACGGCCGATGATCGGGTCGTAGGGCACGCTGGCGATGTGGGCCAGGCCGCTGGCTTCCGGGGTCTTGACCATCATGGCGATGGCGGTGTCATCGGCCATCATGTAGTCGATGCGCCCGGCGATCAGGTCGGCGTTGGCCGACTCCTGGGTGTCGTAGTACTTCAGGTCGGCGATGTTCTCGTAGTACTTCTTCAGGTAGTTGGCGCTGACCGTGGAGATCTGCACGCCGATCAACTTGCCCTTCAGGCCTTCAGGCGTGATGTCCACGGTGGCGCCCTTGGGCCCTGCCACGCCCAGCAGCGAGTCGTAATAAGCGCGGCTGAAGGCGATCTGTTTTTCGCGCTCGTCGGTCACCGACATCGACGAAAAAATCACGTCGATTTTCTTCGCCAACAGCGACGGGATGATGCCGTCCCACGCCACTTCCTTGATCTGGCACTCGGCTTTCATGCCCTCGCACAGCTTGTGGATCAGGTCTACTTCAAACCCCGACCACTGGCCATTGCCGCCTTTTACCGTGAACGGCGGGTAAGGTTCGGCCGCCACCGCGAACACAATGGGTTTTTCCGCAGCCCAGGTAAAACCTGCGGCCAACATCAACACTGCACTGCCCAACCACGTTGCCATGCGTTTGCATTTCATGAGTTGCCCCGTCTTTTTATGGAGTTAGCGAGTTTGATGCGCGTTGACGAACTGCCGGCAACGCTCACTGCGTGGGTCGATAAACACCGAGTCCGGCGAGCCGGTTTCCTCGATCATGCCTTGGTGCAGAAAAGCCACTTTGGACGACACATCCCGGGCGAAGGCCATTTCATGGGTGACCAGGATCATGGTGCGGCCTTCTTCGGCCAGAGAGCGGATAACGCGCAACACTTCGCCCACCAGTTCCGGGTCGAGGGCTGAAGTGGGTTCGTCGAACAGCATGACTTTGGGGCGCATCGCCAGCGCACGGGCAATCGCCACCCGCTGCTGCTGCCCGCCGGAGAGAAACGCCGGGTATTCATTGCGCTTGGCGGCCAGCCCCACGCGGTCGAGCAAGGCTTCGGCGCGCTCGATGGCTTCGGCCCGGCTTTCGCGCAGCACCTGGGTGGGCGCCTCGATCAGGTTTTCGAGCACAGTGCGATGGGGCCACAGGTTGAAGTTCTGGAACACCATGCCCAGGGTCGAGCGGATGCGCACCAGTTGCTTGGCATCCGCCACCAGCGGTGCGCCGGGGCGGCCGTAGTTGAGCTTGATGCTCTCACCGTCTACGTGAATGCTGCCCTGGTCGGGCACTTCGAGCATGTTGATGCAGCGCAGCAAGGTGCTTTTGCCCGAGCCACTGGCGCCGATCAGGGAAATCACATCGCCTTCGTTTGCGGTCAGGGAAATGCCCTTGAGCACTTCGATATTGCCGAAGCGCTTATGCAGATCGACCACCTCGATCATCTTTTTGACCTCGGCCGGTTGCACCACTTCAATCTTTGCGACGGGCGCCGGCGCGATCCGTGGCTCGCCCGCCAGTCGGCCGACAAAGCCAGCAATGCGCTGGCACGCCTCGGCCAGGCGCTCATCGCCCAGGGTGAACGACAGCCGCACAAAGCCTTGGGCAGGTTCACCAAAGGCCGCCGCATCGAGCACCGAGACCCCGGCCTCGCGGAACAATCGCCAGGCAAAATCCAGCGAACTCAAGCCCGTGCCGCGCACATCCACCAGCACAAACATGCCGGCCTGGGGCGCCTGCACCTTGATCCCCGGGCAAGCACTCAGGCCGGCTACCACCAGGTCACGTCGGCGGCGATAGATCTCGCGCATGCCGACGGTCACTTCATCATGGGCCAGCACGGCGGCCGCAGCGGCTTCCATCACAAACCCGGGCAGGCCATAGAGCATGCTCAGCACCAGGGTTTCGGCATGGGCGACCATCGGCGGCGCGGCGATGATCCAGCCGATACGCCAGCCGGTCATCGCGTGGGACTTGGACAGGCTGCCGATCACGATGCAGCGCTCTTCCATGCCAGCCAGCGCGGCGAGGCTGTGGTATTGGCCGTCGAACACCAGGCTTTCGTAGACCTCATCCACCACCACCCACAGGTCATGGGCGATGGCCAGGTCGGCAATCACTTGCAGTTCCTGGGGGTTGAGCACCACGCCGGTGGGGTTGTTCGGGTTGGAAAAGAAGATCGCCCGGGTGCGCGGGGTGATTGCAGCGGCGAGTGCCAGCGGGTCCAGGCGGAATCCCGACTCCGGCGAGCACGGCACGCGCACCAGGGTTGCGCCACTGGCCTTGAGCGTGGCTTCGTAGGTGACGTACATCGGGTCGAGTACCAGCACTTCATCCCCGGCCTGCAACAGGCACAGGGAGCTGATGAACAATGCGTTCTGGGCGCCGGGCACGATGATCACATTATCGGCCGCCAATGAGCGGCCCAGCGTCTGGCTGTAGCGTCGAGCCACGGCATCGCGCAAGGACGTACGGCCGGGGATTTCGGTGTAGTGGGTGTCGCCGTCGCGCAGTGCGCTGACGGCCGCGTCGGTGATGAACGAAGGCGTGGCAAAATCGGGATCGCCGACGCTGAGGATGATGATGTCTTCGCCCTGGCTGGCGGCGTGGAACGCGGCGTGGTGAATGTCCCAGGCGGCAACGCCCTGCCCTGCAATTCGCTCAACGAAGGGGGAAAACCGCATGCCAGAGCCTCTCGTTCAAGAAGAAAAAGCGCGAACCCGTTTGCAGGCAAACGGGTGGATGCGGTCAACATAGTTCAAACTGAACAGTCGTTCAATGGCTAAATTTGAGCGGGTGTCGTTTATCGAGCAAAGAGGTCGTGAATGAAAATTTTCAGGTAGGTGAGATTCAAATGTGGGAGCGGGCTTGCTCGCGAATGCGGAGTGTCAGTCACTGAATATGTTGACTGACCCAACGCATTCGCGGGCAAGCCCGCTCCCACAATAGACCCTGTTTTACGGTGAGATCAGCGGGCTTTCAGGCCGATGGTGCCGGCGGACTGGTCGTACAGCACCGCGTTATCGAAATACGTCAGCAAGCCGGCATTGATCCCGTGGAAGTTGTGTTCGCCCTGGGCGGTGATGTAGCGCACATAGCGCCCGCCGCCGTTATCCACTTTGAAGTGCTGGCCCATCTGGCTGCCGTCCCCCAGCGTCAGGCTGAAATGCGCCGGGGTGCCCACCGGCCAGTTGGCTTGCAGTGCATCGGCATAGATATGAAAACCCGCCGCGCCGGTGTCCAGGATGCTGTTGCCGCACACCTGCTGGTGGGTGTCCAGACGCTGCAGGCAACCTTGCACGCCGTGGTCTTTCCAGTAGGCGCTGGCATCCCCGGGTTTCACCGCAAAACGTTGCAGGCTGAGGGTGCGAAAGCCCTGGGTCTCCGCCGCCGTGGGGTTGAGGATCAACTGCCCGGTGCTCTGCCCGGGCCGAGGCAGTACCACCAACCAGCGGCCGCCCATGGCCACCAGCGGGTTGGTCGCGGGGTTGCGCAACATGCCAACGCCCATGATCGCCTTGAAGCCCTCGCCCCGCTCGGGGTTGCCGCCCATGAGAAAGTCCTTGGCGGACACTTTGGAGGCCGGGCATTTAGGCCGTGCATCGCTGCAACTGATGCTGTCCACCAGTTGCAGCGGCACGTGTGCCGTGGCAGTGCCCAGGCTGACCGTGGCCAGTGCCAGCTTGCCGTTCAGGCGCACGCCGCTGCCATACTGAATCGCCGCCGGCACGTTCTGCGCCACGGCATCCTGGGGCTTCAACACGCCGGGCAGTACGCGCAATCCCACCGAGCCGGTGTCGAATTGGGTTTCCACCGGCGTGCCGCCAATCTTCAAGGTGACGCTGTAGCGCAAATCACCATTGGCCATGGTGGCGCTGTGAATCGGGATCACTTCTCGGGTAGCCGCTTGGGCCACACCCACAGACAGGAACAGGCAAGCCAACACAGTCAAGCGCATGGAGGTAGGTCCGAATCAGGTCAAAGGGGGGGCTTACAACTGGGTCATCAGGTCACAGCGATAATCTTGCAGCTCACCGGCCGAACCCAAATTCAGTTCGGTGAGCGCCAGGTGCGTGCTCAACAGCACAAAGCTGCCGTCGGCGCGGGGCGTCATCAGCAGGCTGTAGTGGCTCATCGAGCTGCCCTGGGCCTCGACGTAATCGTGCAACAGCGCCATCGGGTCGAGCACCTCGGCATCGGTTGCCGACAACGTGCGGGCGCTGTAGGTATGCCCCATCAGCGGCCTCGGCAACACCTGCCACTGTTCATCCAGTGCTTTGCCTTGCTGGCTCAAGGCGACAAACACCTCGGGTCGTAGGCAAGCGATGTGCACGTGCAACTGGTTCTGCGAGCGGCCAAAACGCGAGTTGATCGCCACGGAGACGAAGGCGTCCGGGATTGGCTTTTTCAGGCCGTCGGATAACGCCGCGCGGTGCTTCCAGGCCTGAGTAAAATAATGCGGCAACAGCTGGCGCCCCAGGGCGGGGTCTTCAATGCCGGTGACTTTGTCCACGGGAATCAGCAAGTCATGCAACGGGCCGTTGCGATCCTTGAGCAGCGCATAACCCCGGTCCAGGTCCACCGCCAGGCACGGGTCGGGCTTGTGCTGCTGTTGCTGGTCGGGAACGCATTGCTGGCTGACGATGTGCCACAGGGCATTAGGATCACCGCGCCATTTCAGGGCGCCTGCCACTAACAGCCCACAGAGCAAACCACCAGCGATCGTGAATAGGGTGCCGCGCTTCATGCAAAAACCTCAACGTACGGGGATGTCATTTTTTGTTGTCGCTGACATCCCTGTCGTAAGGGTTAACGCTTGGCGGGGGCCATAAATTCCGGCCCGATCGGATCTTTTATCGTGCTGGCCAGAATACGGTCGATATGTGTCAGGTCATCGGCGGTCAGGTGCCAGCCAAACGCCTCTTCATAGCCCTTGAGTTGCTCCGGTCGGCGTGCGCCCCAGAGCGCGATGGTCGGCCCTTGATCCAGCACCCAGCGCAACGCCAGCGCCAGTATCGACTTGCCGTGACACTCGCGGGCGTACACCTCCAGCGCGCCGACGGCGGCCAGGTATTGTTCGAAACGCGGCGCCTTGAATTTGGGGTCGATCCTGCGCACATCGTCGCCACCAAAGCTGGTGGCCGAATGCATGCTGCCGGTCAGCAGCCCCCGGCACAGCGAGCCGTAGGCCAATACCACCAGCCCGTGGTTCTTGGCATACGGCAGGATGTCGCTGTCGATGGCGCGCTCGAACAGGTTGTAGGGCGGTTGCACGGTGGCCAGCGCGGTGTAGCGGCTGAAGTCATCCATCTGCGCCGGTGAATAGTTGCTCACCCCCACGGCGAGGATCTTGCCCTCGCGGCGCAGGCGCTCCAGCTCATCGGCGGTTTCTTCCTGGGCCACCAGGGGGTCAGGCCAGTGGATCTGATACAGGTCGATGTAGTCGGTTTCCAGGCGCACCAGAGAGTCTTCGACTTCCTTGCGGATGCGCTGGGCCGTGGCGTTGCGGCGCGTGGTGCCGTCATCCCACTGCAGGCCGGCCTTGGTGGCGATCACCGCCGTGTGGCGCACGCCGCGCAAGGCCTTGCCGATCAGCTCTTCGGACAAGCCGAAGCCATACACCGGTGCCGTGTCGATCAAGTTGATGCCGCTGGCCAGGGCGTGGCGAAGGGTCTTGATCGACAGCTCATTGTCCGAGCCGCCCCACAGACGGCCACCCATGGCCCAGGTACCGAGGGCGATCCTTGACACGGCCTTGTCGATACCGGGGATCTTGAGGGTTTCGATACTCATAAAAAATCACGCTGCCCATAGCAATACTTTGAAAAGCAATTACTCTAGGTCATCCCGGGTTGAATAGGGCTCAACGCCGCATACAACCGAATTCTCCTAAAAAAGTCTTGATATGGCCGCTTTTAACCGCTCCGAACTCGCCGATCTCAATGTGTTCATGGCCATCATCCGGCGCCGCAGTTTTCGTCACGCCGCGCACGAACTGGGCGTGACCACCTCGGCGTTGAGCCACACCATGCGCAACCTCGAAACCCGCCTGGGCGTGAAATTGCTCTACCGCAGCAGCCGCGCCGTCGAGCCCACCGACGCCGGTAACCTGCTCGCGGAAAAACTCAGCCAGGGTTTCGCCACGATCCAGGACGGCCTCGATACCTTGGAGCTGTACCGCGAAGCGCCGATCGGCCGCCTGCGCCTGAATGTGCCTCGGGATGCTGCCGTGCTGTTGCTGGCGCCGATCCTCGGCGAATTCACGCAAGCCTACCCGCAACTGCGCCTGGACCTGATCGTGCAGGACCAGATGATCGACATTATCGCCGAGGGCTACGATGCCGGTATCCGTTACGGCGCCACCGTGCCCCAGGACATGGTGGCCGTGCCGTTGACCGGCGAGTTGCGCTGGATCATGGTCGCCTCCCCCGCATACCTTGCCCGTCATGGGGCACCCCGCGAACCCAAAGACCTGCTGCAGCACGCCTGCATCCGCATGTACCTGGGCGACAAGACCACCTACAAATGGGAGCTGGGTAACGGCGCGCGCCAGCAACGCATCGATGTGCCGGGGCATTTCAGCGCGGCGGACACCGAGACCATCGTCAACGCTGCACTGCAGGGCGTGGGGATTGCCTACTGTTTGTCCAACCGTGTCGAACAGGAACTCAAGGACGGCCGCCTGGTGGAGGTGATGCCAGACTGGGCCTGCCTGGGTGATCCGTTGTGCATGTACTACCCCAGCCGCCGCCAATCGCAGCCAGGGTTGCGGCAGTTGATGGACATGATCCGGATGAAAACCATTGGTTCGCAATTGATCAACGTGCAGTGAGCCGGGGCCGACAGAAACGGCAACGAAACAGACGCCGACAATAGGAATCATCTGAAAGCTTTGTGACACACAGGTTGACTCGCCAGGCCGCCAGCGCCTCGACGACCTACCTGTCAATCACATGAAGAGCCACTTCACGATGATCAATTCCCGCAGTGTGAATACCCTCCACAAAATGCCCGCCGAAACGCTCCAGGTGCAGCCTGCACGGCAGCGACGCGCGGTGGATGCACCTCATCAGTCAGCCTCAACGCTTCTTCCCATTCCCGCCGGTTCGGTCTTTGGACAATGGTGGAGCCAACTGGGACAGGCCTTCGAGTCTCCGGATGTGCAGCAGTGGATACAGGACAAGGGCATCAACCCCGACTCGATAAAAATCAATCCCGCCTCCGGACAAATTGCTTTCACGGTCAAAGCCGAGCGCGGGCAACCCATCCATACCCTGGGCCTCGATGACCCAGGCTGGGCAGCCGTCAGCGGTCCGATCCTGAATGCGGGCCGAGTCATTGCACCCGGCGGTCCCTCCCCCGCGTTTTCCCCACCGCTGTCAGCGAGGAGCAACACCGCCCCCTTCAAGGTGATGACGCATTTTTACAAGACGTCGCCATTCTTTTCAGTTCAACACAACAGCCGCAGTGAACAACAACTGGAGGCACAACAGGCGCAATTGGCCGATATCCGCAACCGATACCAGGCTGCCTATGATTTACGGCACTTGGCTGGGTTCGTCAGAGAGGGCACCCGGGATCAGCTGCAAATAGCCCATGAACTGGAGACCCGTGTCGTGTATGTAGACAACGCCGGCACCTACAGGCCGGCTAACGCGGGCGACCACAACAGCGTGAGCCTCAAGCAGTTCATCGAGGACCATGGCTGGAAAATCCCCACCACCCTTGATCAACTGGATAACCTGGTCGACGCTTTGCTGGCCCCTGCCCCCAAGCCCGCCGAGAACGGCAACTACGGCGGTGCGCGGGCCTGGCCCACGCCCCTGGATGCTGTGAGCGAGCAACAGTTGCGCAGCGATCTCCAGCAGGGCAGGCTCGGCGGGATTGACCTGGCCCCGTTCAACAACGTGCTGGACTATTTGCTCAATGGCAGCCCCGTACTGCCTGAGCACATCGCCAATCCCCGCGGCCTGATCGATCGCCTGATCGCGTCGCCCAGAGGGCAGGCACTGGGCCAGGCGATCCAGGCCCAATTCGAGGCCCGCGCGGTCAAAGGCAGTATCAACGACTGGCTGTTGGCGGCCCTGAGCCTGGACCTCTCGGCGTCGACTGAGGCGGCTCCGGAGGCTACACAACTGCGGATCGCGGGCTACACGTTGTTGTCTGCCAGTAACGCGGGCAAGACCGCTGCAGCGGTTATGCAGGAGTTGACAGCCGCGCTGGCAAAAGCAGGCAAAGGCTTGTCACCTGAACAAGCCGCGATCCAAGCCACCTTGATGCTTGCCAGCCGAGCACCGGAATTTCTGGTCAAGGACCTACCGCAAGACCTGGTGTTGGGCACCCACAGTTGGGTGAGTTTTGCCACCGCGGTTGCCCGTATCGAAGCGAGCGCCCCTGGGGCGACGGCGGCGATGACCTACGCCCAACTCATGACCCGGGCGAGCATCGCGCCCGTATCCGACGATGAAGCGCGCATCGAGTTTGAAGCCCAGAGCGCAGCGCTCAAGGACTGGGCCGTTGCCAACGGCCTGCCCTACCCCGTCACCCACGCTGCAATGACACGTGTACGCGAAGCGTTTGCAGCGCAGGTCAGCCAGCTCGAGAAAGCCTCGCACGCCTCCACGGCGAAGCTGCCGACAGCCAGGGACATGGCACTGGAGCAATTGAAAAAAGCCTTGCCCGACGTGGCCCCAAAGCACTTCGACGAAAAATGCATCCGTGTAGAACCCTCCAACCGCTATTTCCCCGGCCCTTACTCGATCCTGGACTTGTACATCGATGGCCGGGGCCTCCTGAACGCACCGAGCTCCGCGGATAACTGGGGTGAATCGGGCAGAGACGCGCTACGCGCTATCACACTCGGGCTCGTCGATCTGCCGGGTGATGGCAGGCCGGGCACCTGGGTTTCTTCATCGAGTGGGTTTGACATCCAAGCGCTCTTGCCAACACTCAAACAGCTGCCGCGCCTGCCCACCGCGTTCGATGAAGCTTTCTCGGCCTATTCCGAGGCGGTCAAGACGGCCACCGCCGCGCACATCAAAAACATGGTGGCGAAACTGCCCTTGGCAGACCGTCAGCATTTCGAATTCGGAGAAATCACCCTTGCCAGGGAAACCCATTTCGAATGGGGCGGCGTCCTTGCCAGTGAACGCGACAAAGAAACTGAAGGCCGCCTGCTGATCAAGATCAAACGCGATGGCCAGGTCCACACCTACCAACTGGACCGCCTGAAAGGCACTATCACCCAACGCCCTGACCTGGGCGACTTCAAAACCGGCGAGCCTTATTACAAAGAGTCGCGCCCCTTCAATGCATACAAGATCGTCACCCCCGAAGGCCAGTACCCCACCGGGCTGGCGGACGAATCCAAGGGCGCAAGCGGTGTCCCCGACAGCTTCGGCAGCGCGAGAACGGCCTACCTTGCGGACGCGGTTCTCCAGGATATGGACTTGCCCGGCTTGAAAAAGGCGGCGCGGGGCCAGACGACCTTCGATACTGAAGTGCCCACCCATGAAAAGGCCGCACAGTTCGGCCTGAACCTCATTCCGTTCAGGTCCGCGATCGTCAATTTCCAGAACGGCAATGTTGCTCAGGGCCTGGGGGATCTGTCGTGGGATGTATTCGGTTTTCTCGTCGGTTTTGGTACAGCGATCAAAGGGGCGAAAGCGGCGGCAACCGGGCTTGGCGCACTGGCCAAGGCCGGCCATGCCCTCAAGATCGTCGGGCGTGCGGCGGTGGGCGCACTGAACCCGGCGGGTGGGCTGGATGACCTGGCGCGTGGAGTGGTCAACGGCACCGCGCGCGTGTTCAAGGCTGGGTACCGGGGGCTGCGGTATCTGAGGACACAGCGCAGCGTCGACCTGCTGGCGTTGGCCAAAAGGCCGGATATCGCCGAAGGCAGCTACAAGGCAATCAATGCCACGGCTGAAAGCAAAGCCTTGGCCACATTCGATGAGGCTACAGGCCAGTGGTATGCCGTTGACCCACATACACGGCAAGCCTACGGCAAACCGCTGGATAACTTCGTCGCAGAGGCGACGACTACCGGTGCCTCTGACAGCTTGCGAGCGATCGGCAGCGCGGATGAGACCCTGACTGCCAGCCAACACCATGGCCTGGCGGCCAGTGGTACCTTCAAGGAGGGGCTAGAAACGGTCGAAAGCACGGCCGTGATGTTCCAGGGCAACTGGCATCGGTATGACGCGCTCAAGAAACAGCCTTTCGGCCCGCCCCTGAAAGACTTCACGCCAAGCCGGGTAGCCACCGGCGGCGAAGTCCGGCCGCTGGACGCAACACTGCGCGGTTATGAAGCCCAGTACATTGCCACGGGCGAACTATCGGCCACCGGTTTGCAAGGCAACGTCTATAAGGGCCGCAGCGGGAAGGAATACGTGAAGGTCGATGGGGTGCTGTATGAGTCCCGGCTCAAGGACGGCCAGCGCATCATCCGGCACCCCAAGGGCACGGGGGCCGATATTCCCATCAGGGATCTGGGTACCTCGGGCTGGGAACCCTCGGCCAGGTCTGCACGGTTACTGGGAGGCACCAGCGAGTTAACGTCGCCCTGGAGGTTGGGGGACAGCACCTACGTGGTGCCCATGGATGACATTAAGGTCGTGGAAAACTCAATCACGCCGTACACGCTCAACTACAAGGGCGTCGACCAGAACGTTGTCTTCGACAGTGCGGCAGGCGCCTGGAAAGAAGCCAGCCTCGCGCCGGGGGCGGATGCGCTCAACCCTGCGTACTTCTGGCGCAGCGCCAAGGGCAAATGGCAGCGAGGCCCCTTCAGCGAGTTCATAAAGGCCAGGAAAGCCCAGACACATCACTATAAGTTTGTTGACGTCACGCCTTCGGCAGCCATAAGCCTGCTAAAGGCGGTGAAACCAGTCCCCAAGAACCTTCACTACTTCTGGGCCGGCCAGGAAATCCCTCCCAAGCTGATGGATAACCTGGTCAACAACGCAAACAAAGCCCCTGGCTATACCTCCATCCTGCACGTGGACGCGGACAGCCCAGCCATTTTCCAGCAGATAAAACAGAAACTGGAAAGCAGGGTTCCAGGTACCCAGGTGAAAAACCTTCACGAGGATGACGTATTCAAGCAGTTGAAAACCGGCGGCATGTACGACTATTTCCGAGCAGGGCAAGGCAAGAACCTGGCCGCTGCCTCCGACGTTGCGCGGTATCCCATCGCCAATAAATACGGGGGGTTCTATCTCGATACGGATGATGTCATCCAGACAAAGGTCGGGGCGGATGCAGTGAATGCGGGCGCCAATGATGTACTGCTCAACCAGCCGGTGGGCCAGAACCTGACAGGCTACAAACTGTTCTATAACACCAGTAATTTCGGCACGCACGCAGGCAATCCAGTCATTACCGACCTGATCACCGAGATGAAACAGCGCTTCGTTGCCAACAAGCCGTACTTCCAGGCGAACCGGCCGACAATAACCAGAGCCCCAAATGGCCAAGTCCTATATACCCCTGAATTCCAGGCCTATGAACGCAAGGTCTTTGAAACGGTTGGACCGACCCTGTTCAACGACAACCTGAAACTGAAACGACCTGATATGTATGACCTTGGTTTCGATGGCAAAACCAGGGAATACCACGCAGTCAACGGCGGCCTGGTGCCCCATGGACCCAAAGTCAATGTCGAGCACGATATACGTCAATCCTATATCCGAAGCGGTATTGTCCCGCCTGACACCCTGGGCATGCAGCTGGACAAACTGAAGAAACACTACTTCCCGCTTCAGTACAAACTCAACGTCAGGATTGGCGCCGAACACTCCTGGATCGAGTCCTGATCCAGGCTGCCGTCCTTAAGCGGCACCTCTGCGTCATCCATCAACGACCCCGGGTCTTCATTGCCGGGGTCGTTGAGTTCTTCTTCCGGCGCGTCTTCCCGTTCTTCTGACATGACCTTCTCCCTAACCCCCTTGGGTATCGATATCGGCATCGGTTTCAGGCTTGGGCTCGCGCTCGGGCTTGAAGTCTGGACTGTAGTCGTTTTCCCGCGCCTTGGGGTCTTTGGCCTTGGGGTCTGCGTTCAGCGCCGGGTCTTTGGGGGCGTCTGCGCCCGTCGCGGGTTGTTTGTGTGTGCTCATGGTTTACCTCTGCATCGTTATTGCCTGCGTAAAGTTAAGGTCACGTTCCCAGCGACGAAGTTCCATTTGTCTAGGAACCGGGGTTGTCTACCTGGATGTAGAACGCGTAAGCCCCCAGCAATAGCCAGAACACCATGAACAGCCACGGCGCACGCATGGAAAACAGCAGCGACTTGCGGTAGCCCTTGTGGGAGGACTCGGTCTCGCAGAACAGCGGCGAATCATCGTAGGCCAGGCCCATCACTGGCTCGCTGCGCAGCAGTTCACTTTGCTTGTAGTGCCAGTGGTCGATGATTTCGTACGCCGCGCGGATCCCCGGCCAGGCGTTCAATGAGCTGAGAATGCCGAGCATCACCAGGAACACCGGCACCACCAGAGTGAACAACTTGCCCCACTCCGGGTTGAGGTTGCCCATGCCGGACACGAACGCGATGACCAGGAACGATTGCGCCGTGAGGTAGGCGTCGGTGCGGTTGGCCAGGATGGTGGTTTCGTACTGGATCTCGCGGCGGTAGAAATCCAGGCGATCCTTGGGCGAGCCGAAGATCTTGGCGTTGTGTTCGCTGTGATCGGTCAGCGCCGCCTCCGGCGTATGGGGCGAAATGATTCTGGGCACGGCCATGCTCCACACAGGTTCGAATCCCCTTAGAAGAAACGGGCCCGGGCGAAGTTCAAGTTTGTTCGTGCACCAATCGAGAGCACGGAGTGCACTGTAGTGAGCGAGCCTGCTCGCGCCGGGCTGCGCAGCGCCCCCCCATAAAACGGGAGCGCTGCGCACTCCAGCGCGGGACAAGCCCGC
>NZ_JACARO010000237.1 GCF_013386585.1 Pseudomonas sp. P7548
AGCGCGGACCATCGAGCGCCTGGCCGGCCACTGGCGCAACCTGCTGCGGGCGATTGCCAGCCAGGGCGTGGACCAGCCCGTTGCCGACCTGCCGTTGCTGGGCGACGAGGAACAACGACTGATCCTCGGACGCTGGAGTCGTACCGAGGGGGTCTATCCGGGCGAACACTGCGTGCATGTCCTGATCGAGGCCCAGGCACAGCGCACACCGGAGGCCATCGCCCTGGTCTTCGGCGACCAGACGTTGACGTACCGCGAGCTGGATGGCCAGGCCAATCGCCTGGCCCACCAGTTGCGGGCGATGGGTGTCGGTCCGGA
>NZ_JACARO010000032.1 GCF_013386585.1 Pseudomonas sp. P7548
TTCGCGAGCAAGCCCGCTCCTACAAAAAGCCCGGTTCCCACAAGTCTCTTCTCATAACAATAAAATTCAGGTTCTTCCCCATGGATATCACCCGCCGCGACTTCCTCAACGGCGTCGCCATTACCGTTGCCGCCGGCATGACCCCGCTGCAGCTCTTGCAAGCCGCGCCCGATGGACGCTACTACCCTCCCGCCCTCACCGGCCTGCGCGGCAGCCATGTCGGCTCGTTCGAAGTGGCGCACCAGATGGGCTGGGAAAAGAAGGTGTTCGATACCGAGAAACTGCCGATCACCGAGGACTATGACCTGGTGGTGGTCGGCGGCGGCTTGAGCGGTTTGTCGGCGGCGTGGTTCTACCGCGAGAAGCACCCCAAGGCGAAGGTCCTGATCCTGGAAAACCACGACGACTTCGGCGGCCACGCCAAGCGTAATGAATTCCAGGCCGGTGGCCGCACGATCATCGGCTACGGCGGCAGCGAGGCGTTCCAGTCGCCTAACCATCTGTACAGCAAGCAGGTGAATGGCCTGCTGAAAAAACTCGGGGTGAACATCAAGCGCTTCGAAACCGCCTTCGACCGCCCGTTCTACCCGGGCCTGGGGCTGTCGCGCGGGGTGTTCTTCGACAAGGAAAACTTCGGCGAAGACAAACTGGTGACCGGCGACCCCACGCCGATGGTGGCCGACGATATCGCGCCGAACCAACTCAACGCGCGCGCCATCGGCGACTTCATCAATGACTTCCCGTTGCCGCAGGCTGATCGCCAAGCCTTGATCGAACTGCACACGGCGCCCAAGGATTACCTGCCGGGCAAGACAGCCGAAGAAAAGGCCCGCTACCTCGCCGCCACCAGCTACCGGGATTTCCTGCTGAAAAACGTGGGTTTGTCAGAAGGCGCGGTGAAGTACTTCCAGAGCCGCACCAATGACTTCATGGCCCTGAGCATTGATGCCGTGGCGTCGGCTGACGCTTATAACGTAGGCTTCCCAGGCTTTGCCGGGATGAACCTGGCGCCGATCAGCGAAGAAGCCGCTGCGGAAATGGAAGAGCCCTACATCTACCACTTCCCGGATGGCAATGCGTCGGTGGCGCGGCTGCTGGTGCGAGACTTGATCCCGGGCGTGGCGCCGGGGCACACCATGGACGACATCGTGCTGGCGGCCTTTGACTACGCCAAGCTGGACCAGCCCAAGGCCGCCGTGCGCTTGCGCTTGAACAGCACCGCCGTCAGCGTGCGCAACGTCGGCGACGGCGTGCATATCGGCTACAGCCGTGGCGGACAACTCGCACAGGTGCGCGGCAAACGCTGCATCCTGGCCTGCTACAACATGATGATCCCCTACCTGCTCAAGGATTTGCCGGCGCCCCAGGCCCACGCCCTGAGCCAGAACGTGAAATACCCGCTGGTGTACACCAAGGTGGTGATCCGCAATTGGCAGTCATTCCAGACACTGGGGGTGCATGAGATTTACGCGGCGACCCAGCCCTACAGCCGGATCAAGCTGGATTACCCGGTGAGCATGGGCGGCTACGACCACCCGCGCGACCCGACGCAGCCGATCGGCTTGCACATGGTTTACGTGCCCACCAGCCCCAACAGCGGCATGAACGCCCGCGACCAGGCCCGCGCCGGGCGGGGCAAGTTGTATGGGCAGACGTTCGAGCAACTGGAGGCACAGCTGCGAGACCAGTTGCAGCGCATGCTGGGCCCGGGCGGGTTCAACCATGAGCGGGATATTCTGGCGATCACTGTCAACCGCTGGTCACACGGTTATGCGAGCTTCTCCAACAGTTTGTATGACGATGCGGATCAGACTGAAGCGTGGATGAAACTGGCGAAAAAACCGCTGGGGCATGTAAGCATCGCCAACTCGGATGCCGCGTGGAGCGCGTATGCCCATGCGGCGATTGATGAGGCTTACCGGGCTGTGGGTGAGGTCAGCTGAGGACTTGTAGTGAGCGGGCTCGCCCCGCGCTGGGCGGCGAAGCGGCCCCAAATCCAGGCGCCGCGAAATACCTGAAGGCATGCGGTGATCTGGTTAGGGCTGCTCCGCAGCCCAGCGCGGGGCAAGCCCGCTCACTACAAGGCTGCCTGACAATTGGAAATGTCTTGTCGCACTTGCAACGCCATCACCCCGCTATCAATCATTTTTCCTACGTCATCGAACCGCTTAAGCTATCCGGCGTCTGTTTATTGTTCGTTGCGTTTGGTCGAAGGCATGTCCGAACCGTAATTTCTGATCCAGTACGTGCCAGGAACGGCGCAGGATTTGCTCACGACAGGTTGTCTCTATGCACCGCAGGAATTTGCTCAAAGCGTCCATGGCCATTGCGGCTTACACCGGTTTATCGGCCAGCGGCCTGCTCGCTGCGCAAGCCTGGGCCGGCAACCGTGCCGCCGACGGCAAGGCCATCGTTTTCGATTTTGAATCGCTCAAGGCCCAGGCCAAGCAACTGGCCGGCACGCCTTACAAAGACACCAAACAGGTGCTGCCGCCGACCCTGGCGACCATGACCCCGCAGAACTTCAACGCCATCGGCTACGACGGCAAGCACTCGCTGTGGAAGGAATTGAACGGCCAACTGGACGTGCAGTTTTTCCACGTCGGCATGGGCTTCAAGACGCCGGTGCGCATGCACAGCGTCGACCCCAAGACCCGCGAAGCCCGCGAGGTGCATTTCCGCCCGTCGCTGTTCAACTATGAAAAAACCACCGTCGACACCAAACAACTGACGGGCGACCTGGGTTTTTCCGGCTTCAAGCTGTTCAAGGCGCCTGAACTGGACCGTCATGACGTGCTGTCGTTTCTGGGCGCCAGCTACTTCCGCGCCGTGGATTCCACCGGCCAATACGGCCTTTCTGCCCGTGGCCTGGCCATCGACACCTACGCGAAAAAACGCGAGGAATTCCCCGACTTCACGCAATTCTGGTTCGAAACCCCGGACAAGGACGCGACCCGCTTTGTGGTCTACGCCTTGCTCGACTCGCCAAGCGCCACGGGTGCCTACCGCTTCGACATCGACTGCCAGGCCAGCCAGGTGGTGATGGCCATCGACGCGCACATCAACGCGCGTACCGCCATCGAACAACTGGGCATCGCGCCGATGACCAGTATGTTCAGCTGTGGCACCCACGAGCGCCGCATGTGCGACACCATCCACCCGCAGATCCACGACTCCGACCGTCTGGCCATGTGGCGCGGCAACGGCGAGTGGATCTGCCGCCCGTTGAACAACCCGGCCAAATTGCAGTTCAACGCCTTTGCCGACAAAGACCCGAAAGGCTTCGGCCTGGTGCAGACCGACCATGAGTTCGCCAGCTACCAGGACACCGTGGACTGGTACAGCAAGCGTCCAAGCCTGTGGGTAGAACCGACGACGGCATGGGGTGAAGGCTCGATCGACCTGCTGGAAATCCCGACGACTGGCGAAACCCTGGATAACATCGTGGCCTTCTGGACCCCGAAAACGCCAGTGGCTGCCGGGGATTCGCTGAACTACGGCTACAAACTGTACTGGAGCGCCCTGCCGCCGGTCAGCACGCCGCTGGCACAGGTCGATGCGACCCGTTCCGGCATGGGTGGTTTTACCGAAGGTTGGGCACCGGGCGAGCACTACCCTGAGGTGTGGGCACGTCGTTTTGCCGTGGACTTCAAGGGTGGCGGCCTCGACCGCCTGCCGGCCGGCACCGGGATCGAGCCGGTGGTGACCTGCTCCCATGGCCAGGTAAAGGATTTCAGCGTGCTGGTGCTCGACAACATCAAGGGCTACCGCATCCTGTTCGACTGGTACCCGACCAGCGACAGCGTGGAGCCGGTGGAACTGCGGCTGTTCATCCGTACCCAGGACCGCACCTTGAGCGAGACCTGGTTGTATCAGTACTTCCCGCCGGCGCCAGAGGCGCGTAAGTACACCTGATTCAAGGGGATCGGACTCTTGTGGCGAGGGAGCTTGCTCCCGCTGGGCTGCGCAGCGGCCCCAAAATCTTGGGAGCGCTTCGCACTCCAGCGCAAGCAAGCTTGCTCGCCACAACAGCCAGTTCCTACAGGTGTTTAGAACCGCGAAACACTCTTCATCGCCCCAATCAGGTAGCGCATCGCCACCTGATCGTTCTCGGTGAGCGCCCGGTACTGCGCCAGCAATTCCACTTCATCGGAACTCAACCTTCGACCCCGCAAGGTCAACCTGCGGCCCAGAAAAGCCGCCACCGCACCCGCAATACCATAGGACTTGGTCATGGACCGTTTCTCCTGAGATCAATCAAACACTCCTGTCGCCCATTACCCGCCTCCCGCAAAGCGCAATGCCTGCGCGAACCATCAGACTGACTCCCTGGGCCAGAAATCAGACTTACCCTAAGCGTAGAAACTATCTCGCCACACGTGGGATTTTTTTAGAGTATTAACTTAAAAAATTACTGCGGTAACAAAGACCTACAACCCTTTCTCACGAAATGGCCGGTAGAGGTGAATGTCGTGGGGTTCCTGTGCGTAGAGTTCAGGGTCTGGGGATTGCAGCATCAGGCAACCTTGGCCCAGGTAAAAGTCCACGGTATTGCGCGACTCCGTGGCCGAGACATACAACCCGTCCACTCCTGCCAACACCCCGTGCTCACAGGCCAGGGC
>NZ_JACARO010000238.1 GCF_013386585.1 Pseudomonas sp. P7548
CGCCCGCGCCAAACAAGTGCTCACACAGGCTCGCGTTAAAGCGCGGCAAATGGGCCAGCACGCGCCAGGCCTCGGCCAACTCGGCGGGCAAGGTGCTGAACAGTTCGTGCTGCAGGGAGTCGAGCAGAGTTTTGTCGGGGTGGCCGTCGCCCAGTAACGCGATGCGCACGCCAGCGCACCAGCCGGCGCTGAACCCCATGACCGTGTCGACGTTTTGCCCGGCGCTCAGCAGTTGTTGAATTTCGACCGGGCGAAATGACAACTCGCCACACTCGAACAACTCGTCATCGAGCAACAGGCGCGGCCAATTAC
>NZ_JACARO010000239.1 GCF_013386585.1 Pseudomonas sp. P7548
TGAAAGCACTCTACGTGAAGCTCTTCGCCAGACTCAGACGGGAGTGTTCTTTGCACTCGGCGACGATGACAGCGCGGCGTTGATCAATCTGCTCAATCAAGCCTTTTCCGCACGACCAAAACTCAAGAGTGTGCTTTTGGTTGCGCAGGATCTGCGCAGTCCGCTGCGTACGTTGTTGTTGGAAGAGTTCAATCATGTGCCGGTGATGTCTTTTGCCGAGTTGGGTAGCGCCTCCAAGGTCAAGGTGTTGGGACGCTTTGATCTGGGCCAGGAGGAACTGATGCGCGGTGCGGCGGCATGAGAGCTCGGTTACGCGCGACGC
>NZ_JACARO010000033.1:0-6748 GCF_013386585.1 Pseudomonas sp. P7548
GAGGGGTACGGGGTGGATCATTTGCATGCGAAGTTGTTTCCCATGCATGGCACCGGGTCGGACAGTACCTTCAAACCGTTGAGTTCGAAGGTGGACAAGTTCTTCGAGGCCTATGAAGGCTATATCTCGTCCCACGACCATGTGCGGGCGGATGATGTCGAACTCGCTGAGTTAGCGGCGCGAATCCGGTCTTTCGCCTAGCGTCGATCCAAATGTGGGAGCGGGCTTGCCCGCGAAGTCGGTGCATTAGTTACACCTGTACTGACTGACACACCGCCTCCGCGAGCAAGCCCGCTCCCACATTTTTTAACGAGTTTGCCTGAGAAATCAGCGCCGGCTGCTGACCTCGGCCGGCACATCATCTCCGGCCATGCGCTTGCGGAACAACGCCGTGCGCGCCAACAGCAACGTGGTCACCGGCACCGTGATCGACAACAGAATCGGGATCAACCAGCCGTGCAACACCGGCCCGGACTTGAGCACCGAAAAATAGATGATCGACGCCAACGCCACGCACCAGGCGCCCAGCGTCGAGGCCAGGGCAGGCGGGTGCATGCGCTGGAAAAAGTCTTTCATGCGCAGCAACCCGACCGCGCCAATCAGCGCAAACACGCTGCTGAGCACCAGCAGCACCGCTACGATCACTTCCACCCATAACGGCATCATTCAATCACCTCGCCACGCAGCAGGAATTTCGCCAGGGCAAACGAGCCGACGAAGCCGAACAGCGCAATCAGCAGCGCCGCTTCAAAGTAGGTGTCACTGGCGTACCGAATACCCAGCACCAGCATCATCAGCATCGCCAGGATGTAAAGGTAGTCCAGCGCCAGTACCCGGTCCTGGGCCGACGGGCCTTTGAACAGGCGGATCAGCGTCAGCACCATCGCCAGCGAGAACAGGAACAGGCTGAACAGGATCGCATTGGAGAGCAGGGCGCTCATTCGAAGATCTCCATCAGGGGCCGCTCGTAAGTGGACTTGAAGTGCTCGATAAAGGGCGCTTCCTCCTCAAGATCAAACACGTGCAAGAGCAGGATGCTGCGGTCCAGCGCCAGTTCCGACCAGATGGTGCCGGGCACCACGGTGGTGATCATCGACAGTGCAGCCAGGCCGTTGGGGTCGCGCAGGTCCAGGGGAATCTTGATAAAGCGCGAGCGCGGCGGGCGGGAGCCGCACATCAGCACGCCCCAGGCCACTTGCAGGTTGGAGACGATCACATCGCGACCCACCAGGAAGAACAGGCGAATGATCACCCCGGGACGGCGAATGCGGATCGGCAACGGCCGCAACGGCGCCATCATCAGCGGTGCCAGGAACCCCAGCACCGCGCCCAGCAACAGGTTGCCGGGGCTCACGGACAGGTTGAGCACCAGCCACAACAACCACAACGCCAACGACAGCCACGGGGCAGGGAACAGGCGCTTCATGGTTGCACCTCCAGCGCGGCGGCCTTGGCTTCAGGGCTGGGCACAGGGCGCGTCGCCATCACTGCCATCACGTAGTGTTCCGGGTTGTTCAGGCTGACGGCGGTGTCCTGGGTGTAGCGCATCAGCGGCTCGGCCTTGAAGGTCAGCAGGATGCTCAGGCCCAGTAGGAAGAAGATCGGCACGCACTCGTAGCGCCGCAGCAGCGGCGAAGGGCGCTCTTCCGGGGTCCAGAAGCGCTGGATGCCCAGGCGCGCGAAGGCGATCAGCGAGGCCAGGCCGGAGAGGATCAGCAGTGCCACCAGGCCCCATGCCGCAGGGCGGATCGGTGCATCGATGCTGACGCCCAAGCCCAGCGGATTGACCAGTGCACTCAACAAACTGAGCTTGCCGATGAACCCGGACAGCGGCGGCATGCCGATGATCAGCAGGGCGCAGGCGATAAAACTCAAGCCCAGGAACGCCATGGTCCAGGGAATCACCTGGCCGACCACGGCTTGCTGTTCATCGTCGAGGTTCACCCCAGGACGCGGGTGCAGGGACTCCATGGCCTTGGGCAGCGCATCGATTTCTTCATCCAGCGGCAGGTCGTTGGCCGAGCGCGAACGCTCGATCAACTCGGCCAGCAGGAACAGCGCGCTCAACGCCAGTGTCGAGCTGACCAGATAAAACAGCGCACCAGCGGTCAAGCTTGGCTGAGCAAAGCCGACGGCCGACAACAAGATCCCCGCCGACACCAGAATGCTCAAGCTGGCCATGCGCTCCAGCCGCTGCGCTGCCACCATCGCCAGGCCGGCGCAGATGATGGTCGCCATGCCGCCGTACACCAGCCAGTCGCCGCCAAACAGTGCCGAGGCACCGGCCTGGCCGGAGAACAGCAGGGTCCACAGGCGCAGCACGGTGTACACGCCGACCTTGGTCATGATCGCGAACATCGCCGCCACGGGCGCACTTGCCGAAGAATAGGCGGGTGCCAGCCAGAAGTTCAGCGGCCACATGCCGGCTTTGGCCAGGAAAGCTGTCGCCAGGATCGCAGCGCCCGCGTGCAACAGGCCACGATCCGCCTCTGGCACCAGCGGGATTTTCAGCGCCAGGTCAGCGAAGTTCAGCGTACCGGTCACGCCGTAGATCATCGCCGCGCCAATCAAAAACAACGACGACGCCAGCAAGTTGATCGCAATGTAATGCAGCCCCGCCGACACCCGCGCCCGGCCCGAGCCGTGCAGCATCAAGCCGTAGGACGCCGCCAGCAGCACCTCGAAGAACACGAACAGGTTGAACAGGTCGGCGGTGAGGAAGGCGCCGTACAAGCCCATCATCTGCACCTGGAACAACGCGTGGAAGCTGGTGCCCGCGCGGTCCCAGCGGGCCATGGCGAACAGCAGCGCGCTCACGCCGATGATGCCGGTGAGCACCAGCATCAGCGCCGACAGTTGGTCCACCACCAGCACGATGCCGAACGGCACCTGCCAGTTGCCCGGCAGGTACACGCCAATCGAGCCGGGGCCGCCTTTTTGCGTCCAGTACAGCAGCAGGATCGCGATGCCCAGCCCGATGATGCTGGAGACCAGATTGATCTGCGCTTTCAGCGGGCGGCGTTTTTCGCCGAGCATCAGCATCAGCGCGGCGGTCATCAGCGGCAGCAGGATCGGCGCGACGATCAGTTGATTCATCCACGTCATTCCTTGGGCTCCCGGCCGTCCACATGGTCCGTACCGGTCAGGCCCCGGGAGGCAAGCAGCACCACCAGGAACAAGGCGGTCATGGCAAAGCTGATCACGATGGCTGTGAGCACCAGCGCCTGGGGCAGGGGGTCGGTGTAGTTGAGCAGGTCTTGCGGCACGCCGTCCTTGATGATCGGCTCCTTGCCGATGAACAGGCTGCCCATGCTGAAGATGAACAGGTTGACCCCATACGACAACAGGCACAGGCCCATGACCACCTGGAAGGTCCGTGGTCGCAGGATCAACCACACGCCGGAGGCCGCCAGGACCCCAATGGCAATTGCGATGACTTCTTCCATCAGGCGGCTCCTTCTGTGGCGGCCACGGCTTTGGCCTGGTTGCTCGGTTTGTGCGCGCGCACCGACTGGTGGCCGAGGGCGGTGAGCATCAACAGCGTCGAGCCAACCACCATCGCGTACACGCCGACGTCGAAGAACAGCGCGCTGGCGATATGGATATCACCCAGCAGCGGCAGGCTGAAATGCCAGGTGTGGGTAGTGAGGAACGGGTAACCGGCCAACAGCGCGCCGAGCCCGGTGAGGGTTGCAGACAGCAGGCCGAAGCCCATCCAGCGCATCGGCCGCAGGCTCATCTGCGCCTCGACCCACTGCGTGCCGGCCACCATGTATTGCAGGATGAACGCCACCGACATCACCAAACCGGCGACAAACCCGCCGCCCGGCTGGTTGTGGCCGCGCATGAACAGGTAGAACGACACCACCAGCGCAATCGGCAGCAGCAGGCGCACCAGCACCGCCGGCACCATCATGAAGCCCAGGGCGGTGTCGCTGGCCTGGCGCGGGTTGACCAGGTCGGTAGCCACGTCCGGCGCCAGCTGACGCTGTTGTGGCGGCAACTCCATGCTCTCTTTGGATGGACGGAATCGTCGTAGCAGCGCATAGACCGTCAGCGCCACAGCGCCGAGCACGGTGATTTCACCGAGGGTGTCGAAGCCCCGGAAGTCCACCAGCATCACGTTCACCACATTGCTGCCGCCGCCTTCGGGCAGCGCGCGGCTGAGGTAGAACGAGGAGATGTCGTTGGGGGTCTGGCGCGTCAGCATCGCGTAGGACAGCAACGCCATGCCGCCACCGACCACGGTGGACAGCAGGAAGTCGCGCAGACGACGGATGCGCGCCTTGCGCAAGGAACTGGGCAGTGGCGACACTTCTTCGATCCGCCGTGGCAGCCAGCGCAGGCCCAGCAGGATCAGCACGGTGGTGACCACTTCCACCACCAACTGGGTCAGCGCCAGGTCCGGCGCCGAGAACCATACGAAGGTCACGCAGGTCATCAGGCCGCACACGCTGACCATGGTCAGGGCTGCCAGCCGGTGGTACTTGGCTTGCCAGGCGGCGCCGAGGGCACAGGCAATCGCCAACAGCCACAAGGTGACGAACACGATGGAGCCCGGGATTTTCGGGCGATCGCCCCAGCTGAGGCCGCTGTTAAGCATCGGGATCATGCCGCCGACCACCGCCACCAGCACCAGCAGGAACAGCTGGGTCTGCAGGCGCTTGGTGCTGATGCGTTTCTCGATCTTGCGCACCCCGCGCATCATCACCACCAGGCAACGCTCGAACATGCGCTTGCCGTTGAAGTAGCTGATGATCGGCGGGTATTTGAAGCGGCCGCGCTTGAGTTGCTTGCGCAGCACCAGGTACAGCACCACGCCGCAACTCATGGCCACCAGGCTCATGATCATCGGCGCGTTCCAGCCGTGCCAGATCGCCAGGCTGTACTCCGGCAGCACGCCGCCGACCACCGGCAAGGCGGCCGCCGCGAGGATCGATCCCACCACCTGGGCCGGGAAGATCCCCACCAGCAGGCAGGTGAACACCAGCAGTTCAACCGGCGCACGCATCCAGCGTGGCGGTTCGTGAGGCGTGTGGGGCAGGTTGGTGGCAGTAGGGCCGAAGAACACATCGACGGTAAAGCGCAGGGCGTAGACGACGCTGAACGTGCCCGCGATGGTGGCGATCACCGGCAGGGCGAACTCGACCCAGGCGGTCGAGGAGATAAAGACGGTCTCGGCGAAGAACATCTCCTTGGACAGGAAGCCGTTGAGCAGCGGTACCCCGGCCATGGACGCACTGGCAACCATCGCCAGCGTGGCGGTGAACGGGATCAGGCGCACCAGGCCGCTGAGCTTGCGAATGTCGCGGGTGCCGCTTTCATGGTCGATGATCCCCGCCGCCATGAACAACGAAGCCTTGAAGGTGGCATGGTTGAGGATGTGGAACACGGCGGCGACGGCGGCCAGCGGGCTGTTGAGGCCCAGCAGTAAGGTAATCAGGCCGAGGTGGCTGATGGTGGAATAGGCCAGCAGGCCCTTGAGGTCGTTCTGGAAGATGGCGCAGTAAGCGCCGAGGAGCAGGGTGAGTGCGCCGGCACCGCCGACGATGTAGAACCATTCTTCGCTGCCGGACAGCGACGGCCACAGGCGGGCCAGCAGGAACACGCCGGCCTTCACCATCGTCGCCGAATGCAGGTACGCCGATACAGGCGTGGGCGCTGCCATCGCGTGGGGCAGCCAGAAATGGAAGGGGAACTGCGCGCTTTTGCTCAAGGCGCCGATCAACACCAGGGCCAGCATCACCGGGTACAGCGAATGCGCGCGAATCTGATCGCCCGCCGCCAGCACCTGGTCCAGGTCATAGCTGCCGACGATATGCCCCAGCAACATCACGCCCGCCAGCAGGCACAAGCCGCCCGCGCCGGTGACCATCAACGCCATATAGGCGCCACGCCGTGCATCGGCGCGGTGGTGCCAGTAGCCGATCAGCAGGAACGAGAACAGGCTGGTCAATTCCCAGAAGAACACGATCTGGATCAGGTTGCCGGAGATCACCAGGCCAAGCATGGCGCCCATGAACGCCAGGAAAAACGCAAAGAAACGCGGCACCGGGTCGTCCGGCGACATGTAGTAGCGCGCATACAACGACACCAGCGTGCCGATGCCCAGCACCAGCATCGAGAACAGCCAGGCAAACCCGTCCATGCGCAACACGAAGTTCAGCCCGAGGCTGGGCAACCACATGAATTCTTCGCGGATCACGCCACCGTGGGCGATCTGGGGGTAGAGCAGGGCGACTTGAAGGGTGCCGACCAGGGCCACTAGGCCGGCCAACAGGGATTCGGTGTTACGTGCATTGTGCGGCAGCATGGCCGCCAGACAGCTGCCAATGAATGGCAGAAGCAGTAGAACTATCAGGGACATAGGCTTCTAATCTGCGGGAGTTTGGGATGCATCATACGTGCCGCTTTCACGATCACCAAACGGCAACATGTGGCAGGATCCTACAAGGTAGGCCGAAAATGCCTACTTGGCACTGTGCACCGTAGTCAATAATTGGAATCCGATCCCTGTGGGAGCCGGGCTTGCCTGCGATGGCGGCCATCCAGCCAACCCGACTCTACCTGACACCCCGCATTCCCACTGTAGGAGCTGGCTTGCCTGCGATAGCGGTATGTCTGTGTACATATCCGTTCCTGCGGTAACGGCCACTTATGGTTCCGCTCTTACAGCGGGTCACTTTTGGAAGAGCGCCAAAAGTAACCAAAAACGCTTCGCCCCACCCCTCGGCACCTCGCCTAGGCT